>DVIT01000031.1 GCA_018711005.1 Candidatus Scybalocola faecigallinarum
GCCCTTTGCGGGTTCTCAGGGCAGCGCCCTGAGCTCTCGGAGAGTTTTTTGATACCAATATCTGCAATTTTCAAGGTTCTTTTGGGGCTAATTTTTTTAGCTCAATTTTTCATAGATTACTTGACACTACCATATACATGAGCATGATCTCGTCGATGGTTGCAGGCACAATCACGGCGTCCGGATATTTCTTTTGGGCCAGATGTCGGTTTTCAACCAGTATCTGCCACTCATAGTCCTGCTTTCTGTAAGCAACGATCTCATCCTTTGGTTTTGAAAATACGATCTTCCCCTGATGTATAAATACAATATAGTCAGCCACCTTTTCAAGATCACTGGTAATGTGGGATGACACAAGGATGGAATTTTCTTCATCCTGGATAAAATCTAAAAACATATCCAGTATATCGTCTCTTATAATGGGATCCAGTCCGCTGGTTGCTTCATCCAGGATAAGCAGCCGTGAGTGATGGGAAAAGGCAACACAAATGGAATACTGCATTTTCATCCCTTTGGAAAATTCTTTGATCTTCTTATTCATGGGAAGCTTGAACTTTTCCAGCATCTCCATGTATATTTTTTTGTCCCAGGTGTTATAGATATTTTCAAAAACATTGCCAAGCTGCCTGGGTGTAAGCATATCCGGATAGTTATTGCCGTCAAAGACAACCCCGATATTATCTTTGCATACAGCGTCAATATGATCTTCCCCCAAAATGGAAATCGTTCCGCTGTCTTTTTGGACAAGGCCTAAAATGGTGTTGATGGTAGTGCTTTTGCCTGCGCCGTTTTCACCAATGAGTCCGACGATACTGCCCTGAGGCACATTAAAGGAGATATTGTCCAGGGTAAAACCATGATAATGTTTTGATACATCCTTAAGCTGCAATGCTAATTTTTCCATACATTCATTCCTCCTCATACAATAATGCCAGCAGAGATTGCAGGCTTTCAAGCTTAATGCCGCTGACTTTGGCAATGTCAATGGCTTCTGTGAAATGCATTTCGATCTTTTTCTGCTGTTCTTCCAGATAGAAGTCCTGATTTTGTGCAGAAACAAAGCACCCTTTGCCGGCAGTTGTTTCTATAAAACCATCCTCCTGAAGATGATCATAGGCCTTCTGCACAGTTAAAACGCTGATATGGAGCGATTTAGCCAATCCGCGTATTGACGGAAGCGCTTCGCCGCTTTTCAGCTCGCCGCTGATGATCATTGCCTTGATCTGGGATGATATTTGCTCATAAATGGGAACGCTGGCATGATTATTGATAAAAATTTCCATGGGTTCACCGTCCTTTGTCTTATACTGTATTACATTGACAAGTACAGTACAAAACTGTATGATACAGGTGTCAATACCTTTTATGAAATTTTTATCCTTGTTGCAGATAAACAATGGCATATGGTATAATAGCTGCAAAGCAGCTATTATACCTGCGCATAAGACCTATTCTGCGGCACCGCAGAATAGGTTGCGCATCCGGGCGAAGCCATACCATGGCCGCATCCGGCCATGGTATAATATTGGAGACAAAATACGGAGAGGAGTTTTATGTTTATGAAAAAAGTGATCAAGAGCCTGATCATTACTTTGATCTACGCTTTGGCGGCATTTTATTTTGCACTGCCTGCCATTAACCTGAAATCTAAAGAATTTTATCTTTATGTGATTTCTGTGATCATCGTTTATATGGTTGTGTCCTATCTTTTTGGAATGCGCCAGTCCCACAGCTATGAGCATTTGAAAAATGTGCGTTTCAGCAGCGTGCGCTGGGGCGGCATGAAACGGAGTACAAAGATCCTTGGAGGGATCATTATTGTGGCTGTAGTCGTACTTTTGGGCGGAAGCCTGATTTCCAGTGAATTTTTCCACGCAAAGCGCTATCAGCAGCTGATGCCTGTGGAAAGCCGGGAATTTTCCCAGGACATTAGCCAGATTTCTTTAAGAGATGTGCCTGTGGTGGACCGGGACAGTGCTGTACGTCTTGGAGATCGTAAGCTGGGTGAGCTGGTGGATCTTGTGTCCCAGTTTGAAGTGGATGAAAGCTCGTATTCCTATACCCAGATCAATTATAACGATGTGCCTACCCGGGTTGCGCCTTTGCGTTACGGGGATATTATTAAATGGTTTAATAACCAGTCGGACGGACTTCCGGGATATATTTCTGTGGACATGACCACTCAGACCGTTTCCCTTGTGCAGCTGGAGCAGGGCATGAAGTATTCGCCGGGAGAATTTTTCTTCCGCAATCTGGACAGGCACCTGCGCCTGAATTATCCCACCCTGATCTTTGACGAGTACCGTTTTGAAGTGGATGATGAGGGAAATCCTTATTGGATCTGTCCGGTTATTGATTACACCATCGGTCTGTTTGGCGGTATGGATATTTGCGGCATTGTCCTTGTGGATGCCTGTACCGGAGCAAGCCAGTATATGGATATTGCCGATGTGCCTACATGGGTGGATCAGGCCTATTCTTCGGATATTGTTGTTCAGCAGATCGATTACTGGGGCAAATACCGCAATGGCTTTTTAAATACCATTTTCGGGCAGAAGGATGTGTGCGTGACTTCCGGCGGTTATAATTATCTTGCTCTGGAAGATGATGTTTGGCTGTATACCGGCCTGACCTCCTCCGGAAATGATGCTTCTAATATTGGTTTTGTCCTTGTTAATATGCGGACAAAAGAGGCCAGAAACTATACCGTGTCCGGGGCCACAGAGTATTCGGCCATGTCCTCGGCAGAAGGCCAGGTTCAGCATTTGTCCTATGTGGCGACCTTCCCGCTTTTGTTAAATATTGGAAATCAGCCCACATATTTCCTTTCTTTAAAGGATAATGCCGGACTTGTAAAAATGTTTGCCTTTGTCAATGTGGAGCGATACCAGCTGGTAGCTACCGGCGATACCCTGAATGAGGCCTATACAGAGTATCTTAAGCTTTTGGCAGAAAATACACAGATCGATTCTTCGGCCCTGACAAGTACAGAGGGCGTGATCCGGTATATTTCCTCAGCGGTGCGGGATGGCAATACATTCTACTATATTGAGCTGGAGGATTCGGATCAGGTTTACGTGGCGTCCATCCAGACGGCAGAAATCCTGGCTGTGCTTCATTCGGGAGATACGGTCAAAGTAAGCTATGTGCCTTCAGAAGATGAATTTGTAGACATCAGCGAGATCACCCGGACGGCCAGAGCCGTGGAAGAAGAAACTTAAACCTTGCAGGGATGAAATAGATATTATATAATAAGGGATACCTGTATGGGCAGAAGTCGTGCCCTAAAGAAGGAGGAAATCAGAGGAATGAGTAAGGTGAGAACACGTTTTGCACCCAGTCCTACAGGACGGATGCATGTGGGAAATCTGCGTACAGCATTGTATGCCTATTTAATCGCGAAGCATGAAGGCGGTGACTTTTTGCTTCGTATTGAAGATACAGACCAGGAGCGTTATATGGACGGCGCGGTGGAAATCATTTACCGCACCCTGGAAAAGACCGGCCTGATCCATGACGAAGGCCCGGATAAGGATGGCGGCTGCGGTCCTTATATCCAAAGCGAGCGTCAGGCTGCGGGCATTTATTTAAAATATGCCCAGATGCTTGTGGAGAAAGGAGAGGCGTATTACTGCTTTTGTGATAAGGAGCGTCTGGAATCCTTAAAGCAGGAGATCGCCGGAAAAGAGATCGTTGTTTATGATAAGCACTGCCTGAGCCTTTCCAAAGAGGAAGTGGAAGCAAAGCTTGCCGCAGGCGTGCCATATGTTATCCGCCAGAATAATCCGACGACAGGAACAACAACATTTCATGATGAAATTTATGGTGATATTACGGTAGATAATTCAGAACTGGATGATATGATCCTGATCAAGTCAGACGGCTATCCGACCTACAATTTTGCCAATGTGGTTGATGACCATTTAATGGGCATTACCCATGTGGTGCGGGGAAATGAATACCTTTCTTCATCTCCCAAATACAACCGTTTGTATGAAGCCTTTGGCTGGGAAGTTCCGGTATATGTGCATTGTCCGCTGATCACCAATGAGGAGCATAAGAAGCTGAGCAAGCGCAGCGGCCATTCTTCCTATGAAGATCTGCTGGATCAGGGCTTTATTTCCGAGGCTATTGTCAATTATGTGGCCCTCCTTGGATGGTGCCCCCAGGATAACCGGGAAATCTTCTCCCTGGACGAGCTTGTGGAGGTTTTTGACTACCATCATATGAGCAAAACGCCATCCGTGTTTGATATGACCAAGCTGAGATGGATGAACGGCGAGTATATGAAGGCCATGGATTTTGAAAAGTTTTATGAAATGGCTGAGCCTTATATTAAGGAGATCGTTAAAAAGGATCTGGATCTTTGTAAGATCGCAGCCCTGGTAAAAACAAGGATTGAAGTGTTCCCGGATATTTACGGCCACATTGATTTCTTTGAAACACTGCCGGAGTATGATGTATCTATGTATACCCATAAAAAGAGCAAGACCAATACGGAAAGCTCTTTAAGCGTGCTGAAAGCCTTAGTGCCTGTGATCCAGGCTCAGGAGGACTTTTCCAATGCCGCTTTGTATGATATGCTTGTTGCCTTTGCCCAGGAAAACGGCTATAAAAATGCCTATGTTATGTGGCCGGTGCGCACCGCGGTTTCCGGAAAGCAGATGACTCCCGGAGGCGCTACAGAGATCATGGAAATCCTTGGAAAAGAGGAATCCCTGGCCCGCATTGAAAAAGGCATCCAGCTTTTAGAGGCCGCAGTGAACAGCCATGAGCTTTAATCCGGCCCAGCAGGAGGCCATTCGCCATGTCAGCGGTCCGGCGATGATCCTGGCAGGGCCGGGCTCCGGAAAGACCACTGTGATCACCCAAAGAGTACGTTACCTTATTGAAGAAGCCGGAGTTCATCCGGCTTCTGTTCTTGTAGTGACATTTACAAAGGCGGCGGCTGTGGAAATGAAGGAGCGGTTTATAAGTCTTTGCCAGGGAGAGGCAATGCCTGTAAGCTTTGGTACCTTTCACAGTATTTTCTTTGCCATATTAAAGGCGGCCTATAATTACAGCGCCGGGGATATTATTACTGAAAGCCGCAGGATGGATCTGTTTCGGGAAATCGTGGATGAGATGGACTTGGAGATTGACGATGCGGCGGACTTTATTTCCGGAGTTGCCGGAGAGGTAAGCCTTGTTAAAGGGGAGAATATCCGTCCGGAGCATTATTATTCTGTAAATTGCTCTGACGAGGTGTTTCGCAGTATTTACCAGGCCTATAACCGGAAGCTGAGGGAAAGCCGCCAGATTGATTTTGACGACATGCTTTTATTTACATGGGAGCTGTTCAAGGAGCGCAAGGACATTCTCCTGGCGTGGCAGAAACGGTTTAAATACATTCTTATTGATGAATTTCAGGATATTAACCGGGTCCAGTATGAGATCATCCGTATGCTGGCGGCTCCGGAAAATAACCTGTTTATCGTAGGGGACGACGACCAGTCGATTTACCGGTTCCGGGGAGCAAAGCCGGAGATCATGCTGGGCTTTACAAAAGATTATCCTCAGGCAAGGACGATCATCCTGGATATAAATTACCGGTGTACCCAGGAGATTGTTGAAAGCGCTTTGCGGGTCATAAAAAATAATAAAGCCCGTTTTGAAAAAAATCTCCGGGCTTTTCACGAAGGCGGCGAGCCTGTGGAAATTAAAGTGTTTAATACCATGGGCGAGGAGTATGATACGCTGATCAAGGAAATCTATCAATATCATACAAAAGAGAAGAAGCCTTTAAAAAATCTTGCTGTATTATACCGCACCAATACAGGGGCCAGGCAGCTTGTGGCAAAGCTGATGGAATATAATATTCCCTTCCGTATGCGGGATTCAGTGCCAAATCTGTTTGAACACTGGATCGCCAGGGATATTCTTGCTTATATTAAAGCAGCCCTGGGACAGGGGGACCGCAGCGATTATTTGCGGATCATCAACCGGCCAAAACGTTATATTTCCCGCCAGATGCTTTCCCAGAAGGTGTCCCTGGATGAGCTAAAATCCCGGTACGCGGGAAAAGACTGGGTGCAGGAGCGCATTGACAAGCTGATCTATGATCTTAACAGTATTAAAGACATGGCTCCATTTGCGGCTGTGAATTATATCCGGTATGCTGTGGGCTATGACCGGTTCCTTATGGAATATGCCAGAGACCGGCGGCTGAAGGAGGAAGATCTTTTAGAGGTGGCATCTGAGCTTCAGGATAGCGCAGCGGATCATAAAACTTTTGGGGAATGGTTTGACTATATCCGTGATTACGGAGAAAAGCTTTTGCAGCAAAGCCGCCGCCGGGAAAGGGAGACTGGCGACGGGGTCGTTCTTTCCACCATGCACAGCGCCAAAGGCCTGGAATACGACCGGGTGTTTCTGATTGATGCCAATGAAGGCGTGACGCCTCACAAAAAGGCGGTTATGGAAGCGGATGTGGAGGAAGAACGGCGTATGTTTTATGTGGCCATGACCCGGGCAAAGCAAAAGCTGTACATTTATTTTACAAAAGAGCGTTACCATAAGCCGGCATCCATGTCCCGCTTTGTGGGCGAGCTTTTGGCCGACCGTTCCCTGTTTAAGACCGGCGCTAAAGTCGTTCACCGCACCTATGGGCCGGGAACGATCACAAACATTACCCAAACCGCCGTGACCATATTATTTACCCGGTCTCAGGAAATCAAGACGCTGAACCTGTCCTTTTGCATCTCCAACGGCCTGCTGAAATTGCTGTGACCCGGTCCGCCGGCTTAGGGATTGAGGGCGGTAGCCCTTTGCAGCCGGGCGGTTGCCGGGGGCGGATGTTTTTATGAGTTTTGCTTGCATTTTACTGGCGTATCTGTTAAAGTCAATAGTGTAAGGTTACTTATAAAATATGGTGTCTGCCGGTGCAAAAAGGACTGGCAGAACTGCAAAAATTAAGAAATGAGAGGTATAGTTCATGAGTGAAGATACACGGGGCAAGGGAACTGCCCAGGAATCAGAAGATGACGAGGAAGCCACAGTTACATTAACCCTTGATGATGGTTCTGAGCTGGAATGTGCTGTTTTATCTATTTTCCCGGCCGGGGAAAATCAGTACATTGCCCTGATCCCCTTAGATCAGGAAGACAGCGACGAAGGCGAAGTTTATCTGTACCGTTTCCAGGAATTTGAAAACGGTGAGATCCAGCTGGATAATATTATTGATGATGAAGAATATGAGCTTGTATCCGATGCTTTTGACGAGCTGCTGGACAGCGAGGAATTTGACGAAATGTTCGATGACGAGGATTAATGCAGTTATCTGAACAGCTGAATTAAAAATGCAACGAGTAACAACAGAGCCGGATTTATCCGGCTCTTTGCATTAAGGGGGGATTTTTAATGCCGCCGGTGAATTTAC
Source organism: Candidatus Scybalocola faecigallinarum (assembly GCA_018711005.1). GTDB lineage: Bacteria > Bacillota > Clostridia > Lachnospirales > Lachnospiraceae > Catenibacillus > Catenibacillus faecigallinarum. The sequence continues at coordinate 7,418 of DVIT01000031.1, forward strand.
TGGTAAAGCCTGCCTCAGGTCTGTGTAATATGCGGTGCCAATACTGCTTTTATTATGACGAGACACAAAAGCGGCAGCAGGCTTCTTATGGCCTTATGTCTGAGAAAACGCTGAAAAATGTCATACGCAAAACAATCCTGAAGGCGTCCGGAAGCTGTACCATTGCTTTTCAGGGAGGGGAGCCTACGCTGTGCGGATTGGATTTTTATGAAAAGGTTATCCGGTTTGTGGAGCAGTATAACCGGAACAATATTGCTGTGTCTTATGCCATACAGACCAATGGCTATGGGATTACTGAGGACTGGTGCCGTTTTTTTGTGAAAAACCATTTTCTTGTGGGCGTTTCTGTGGACGGGACAAAAGAGATCCACGACAAGTACCGCCGCGGGGGAAAAGGTGAGCCGACTTATGACCGGATCATGGAAACGCTCCGCATGTTTGACCGTTTTGGCGTTCAGTATAATATTCTTACCGTTGTCCACCGGGAGGTGGCAGAGCATATTCGGGAAATATACCGGGATTACCGCAGGAGGGGATGGGACTATATGCAGTTTATTACCTGCCTGGACCCTCTTGGGGAAGAACGGGGACAGCAGGAATATTCCCTGCTGCCGGAAGCTTATGGCCATTTCCTTACAGACCTTTTTGATCTGTGGTATGAGGATCTGAAAAAAGGAAATCCGCCGTATATCCGCCAGTTTGAAAATTATGTGGGCATACTTTTAGGCTATTGGCCGGAGTCCTGCGAACAGCGGGGAACCTGCGGGATACAAAATGTCGTGGAAGCAGACGGAAGCGTATATCCCTGTGATTTTTATGTATTGGATGAGTATTGTCTGGGAAATTTAAACGAAACATCTTTACAGGACATTTATGAACGCCGGGAAGCTATGGGATTTATCCCACGTTCCAAAAATCATACAGAGGAGTGTCTGGCCTGTCCATGGTTTCATCTGTGCCGCGGCGGATGTTACCGCAGCCGGGTGACGGAGCAGGGGGATGAAAAGTGCCTGAACTATTTCTGCCAGGGTTATAAAATGTTTTTTGAGACCTGCTATGAACGGCTGAAAGAGGCCGCCCTTTTGGCAGGCAAGTCTCAGTAATGATGGGGCAAAGGCCCATGTGATTTTATAAAAGATAAGGAGGAGAATACCCATGTATTGTACAAGGTGCGGCGCACCCCTTGAAGATGACGCAAAGTTCTGCACATCCTGCGGCATGCCGGTGGGCAGCGGAACAGATGCCCCGGAGGAAAGTGAGCCGTCTCAAAATGAGCCGCCTCAAAAGGAGGCTCCAGGAAAGAAAAAGACCGGACGGATCGTTGCCGGAATCGTGGCAGGCGTTGTCCTGGTCGTTGGGATCGGGCTTTTAGCGGCCTATGCAGTGCGTTTGTCCGGGGAAAATAAGCGATTGACAGCGCAGGTGGAAGATGCTGAAAGAACAGGAGACAGCGCCTTACAAACCGAAGGAGCAGAGAGCGGGCCGTCCGAAAGCATAGCACAAAGCGAGAGTGTGGCACAGACAGAGAGTGTCCCCCAGACCGAGACGGTGCCTCAGACCGAAAGCATTCCCCAGACGGAAGCGGTGCTTCCGGCAGACTTTACTTTTTCTGATGATGAATGGCTCCGGCTGTCTTATGCAGGGGCAGGGCTGATCCAGGCCTGTCAGGACCAGCTGCCGGAAGGCACGGTTTTTGATGCATCATCCATGGATCTTAGCGGGTATGCTTTAGATAATGCTGAAGGAACAGATGCCAGTGCCGCCTCTGCCAGCGGCCTTCGTCTTTATGGTTTTAAGGTAGAAGGAAATTATGCCGTTACAGACGCAGAACTTATGGTTAATAATGGCAGCGGCATTTATCCGGACGGACTTTTTAGAATATGGTGGCAAAAAGACAGCAGCAGCCTGGGCTACAGCGCTGCACAGATCCAGAGGCTTCCACAGGCTTTGCCGGAGATTGCAGCCATTGAGGCGTCGTCTACGCTGATCTCTTATGAGCGGGCGGACAAGTACCAGGTATCCAATGTGGCGGATCAGGATCTGTCTACGGCCTGGGTGGAAGGCGCTGACGGCTATGGTGTTGGTGAAAGCCTGACGTTGACCTTTAACGGCCCCCAAGCGCTCCATGGCCTTCGCATTGCCGGAGGGTACAGGAAAAATCAGGCCACCTATGGAGAAAATGCAAAAGTAACAGCCTACCGCCTGGAGTTTTCAGACGGCACAACTATGGATGTGACTATGGGAAGTTATCCTGAGGATGGCCATCTTGGAAAGTCACCCATAGGCGTTAATGGATGGGAGACTGTCCTGTCTACGGATGGCCGTGACTGGAACAGCATAAGGCCCGGACTGGATTTTATTTCTTTTGGCCGGGAGATCACGACCGATTATGTAAAGCTCACTATCCTTGAGGTTGCACCGGGAACCGTGTATGAAGATACGTGTATTACGGAGATCAGCGCATATTAAATTGGCGATTTAACCGTGCCTGGAGAGGGAGTCCTGTTTTTTAACGGGGCTTTGGCAAAGGAAGGAGATTTTATGATTTTAAATCTCATATCGTTACTTTTTGGGCCAAATGATGTTTTTATGAACATATTGGAAATTATTTTTTATATTCTGGTTATTATCGGCCAATGGAAGATGTTTGAAAAGGCCGGAGAGAGCGGATGGAAAGCTTTGATTCCCATATATAACCTTTATATTTTATATAAGATCGTATGGGATACAAAAGTATTTTGGGTTGAACTTGGGCTGATTCTGTTTTCGTATCTTGTTCCGCTGATTGGCATTATCGGCCTTATTGGCCTGTTTCTGATTAGCATCGTCCTGCCCTTTAAAGTTGCCTCTGCTTTTGGCCGGGGAATGGGTTTTGGGTTTGGCCTGCTCTTTTTAGAACCTGTATTTACAATCATCCTTGGTTTTGGGACATCGGAATATTATGGTGCTGATGAATAAATCATGAAAAAGATGCGTGATATAAAAAACTGAAGGAGGCCGACTGAAATGAGAAAAGAAGCATCTTTAGAATTATGGCGTGAGCTTTATCAGATCGCAGATGATATAAAAAAAGCAAAGCCATGGGAAGTTTTATTTGATACAGAGCTTTTATGTATTGTTCCGGAAGGCGCTGACGAACCTGTATTTGTAAGTATTATGGGCCGGGCCGGACGGTGCTTTGGTTTTACCGTATACGAAGGCATGGACGGCCTGGCGGATTTTGATATGGTAGCTACTGCGGATGACCACAGAGTGCCTATGGATTATGTTATGTTTGAACAAACGTCTCTGTGCTGCTATTGGGGCGATCGGGAGGAAGTGCCCCCTGTGCAGAAGAAAAAGATCACAGCTCTTGGCCTTAAGTACCGGGGCAGGGGCCAGTGGCCGTATTTTGAATCCTATAAGCGCAGATATATTCCTTATACGCCGGATGAGCGGGAAGTTCAGGTTTTGATCCAGGCCGGCCGCCAGATCCTTGTGCTGGTGGAAGAAATGGCGGCAGGGACTTTGCGGGCGAATTTTGATGCCGGCGATGCGCTGTGGCGTATTTGGGACAAGGAAACCGGGGCATGGCGCAGTGAGGTAGCGCCTCAGCCGTATAAGCAAAAGGAATATCCTATGCTGGATCTTCAGGATGAGGTGCTGAAGAAGCGTCTCCAGCGCCGTCCCATGGTGGATGTGTGCATTATTATGGAATTTGCCTATCTTAATGCAGCCATTAAGGATGAAAAAGAGGACCGTCCCTTAAATCCGTTGATCTTTATGGCGGTAGATGAGGACGAGGAAATAATCATTTCCATGAACCTGTTAAGCTCCGGGGAAAAGGAAGAAGAAGTAGCACTGGGCTTTTTTGTCAACTATGTTCTCCAGTTTGGACGTCCTGCGGCAATCCGTGCAAGGAATCCATGGATCCTTACTGCTCTGGAAAAGATGTGTTATGATTGCGATGTGGAAATGTATGAAGATCATATGGATCTGATCGATACGCTGATCGCGGATCTGAGAACGCGGATGCAGTAAACGGCAGGGCTGCATTATAATTTGTAACCGTTCGGCCTGCTGAACTCATATTGTAATTCTTTTTTTGATCCAAATATCATTTTTTTTACAGGTCCGCAGTTTTCGGAATGTCTCCAAAAACCGCGGATCTGCTTTTTTGTTTTTTTCCGGTTTTGGGATGCCGGCCGGACCTTTGCTTCGCGCTTTCAGCGATCTCACCCTTTTCGGCTTCTCGCAGAAAAATAATTTTCATTTCTGAATAAAAAGAAATTTTATTTACATTTTACAATTCCATGAAAACAAATTTTACGTTTCTCCAGTATAGTAAAACTACAAAATGCATCACAAGATACATTGAGGCTTATGAAAGGCAGATGCGCCAGGCATCTGCCGGAAAAATGTGGCTATCCCTTCGGGGATATGTAATGGCCTTAAATGCAGGCCAAAAAAGGAGGAAATTTTACTATGGAGACGATGAAAAAACAAACTGCATCTCAGTCCCAAAAGCTGATGGTCTTTGTGCTGACCATGGCGCTGTACGGACTGGCAACACTTTTTACAGAGCTGATCCCAAGCTTTCAGGTAGGGATCGTGGAATTTTCTGTGGAGTATTTCTTATTTATCCCGCTGACGCTGGCGATGCTTTTTGATCCTATGTCCGTGGCGCTGGGAGCGGCAACCGGCGAGCTGGTTTTCTCAGAAATCATGCTGGGACAGTTTGGCGGCCTTGGCGAGCTGGAAAAATTTATCACCCTTACCATTGGCATTTATATTGCCGGAAGAATGGTGGCAAATCCTGCAAAGCGCAAGATGGTAGGCATTGCGGCCATGTCAGGCGTAGTGATCCAGCAGTTTTTAGGTATGGTTGTGGATATTTTAAAGGTGCAGTTTGCAGTTACGGACTTTGAAGCTGTAGCCGGACTGCCGGAAAGTGTTTTTGCTACAGAAGGCTTTGCATTTTTGAACGACGTACTTTTTTCAGGTATTTTATTCTGCCTGCTGCCTACGCTGTTTTTAGTGCCGAAGCTGTACGGAAAGATCGAGCCCCTTCTTGGCATGGCTCCCAGAACAAAGGAAACCGCTCTTGGCGCTATCAACCCCAAGGTAATTATCGGATGCGTCATTGCCTTTGCCGCAGCTGTCTGTTCAGAAATGCTGGCTGAAAGCGGCATGGCCATTATTGACTGGGAAGCAGGATGGGCAGGCAGCACCACGGCTCTGGCTGTTGGAATGATCGTGGCCGCAGTGGCAGCCATTATTATCCTTGTTGTTATGAAGAAAATGGCAGAGCCCAAACATGAGGAGGAGATGGGCTGAATATGAACGTCATTGAGATAGAAAATCTGACTTTTTCCTATCCCGGTGCAAAAATCCCTACCCTTAAAAATATCAGCCTGACTGTAGAACAGGGCGACTTCCTGGCGATCGTTGGAAACAACGGCTGCGGGAAGTCAACCCTGTGTAAGGCCATGAACGGGCTGATCCCTAATTTTATTACCGGGGAATTTCAGGGCAAGGTTTTAGCCGGAGGACTGGATACACAAAAAACCGATGTGGGAACGTTGGCATGTAAGGTAGGCTATGTTTATCAGGATTTTGAAAATCAAATTGTGCGGCCTACGGTTTTAGACGATGCCTCTTATGCGTGTATGAATTATGCAATGAAAGATTATCTGGACAGAGGCAGGGATGCATTGAAAAAATGCGGTCTGGAAGGCCGGGAAAATGATTATATCTGGCAGCTTTCCGGCGGTCAGACCCATTTACTTGCTTTGGCAGGGGCAGTATCCCTCCAGCCGGACGTTCTTATTTTAGACGAGCCCATTGCCCAGCTGGATCCGGGCCATGCAGACCGGATCTATGAAGTGTTAAAGGATCTGAATGAAAATTATGGAAAGACCATTATTGTGATCGAACATCATACAGAATATATTGCTGACTATTGTAAGCATGTGCTTCTTTTAAAAGATGGAAATGTGGCATGGAAGCTTCCGGCAGACGAAGCCCTGCGCCATGTTAAAGATCTGACGGCATGTAATATTTTCCCGCCCCAGGTAACCCGGGCGGCGTATGCGCTGAAACAGCGCCATGTACTGCCATTGACAACCAGTCTGCCGACAACCGTTGCTCAGGGAATGGAGATTTTTAAAGCTTTGGCCAATGAAAGCGCTTTAACTAATGAAAAGGTTTTGGCCAACGAAAGTACCCTGTCTGAAGAAAAGGGCAAAGCAGCAGATACGGCAGCCTCTGTTGCCGTCGGAGCAGCGCCTTGCCAGGCAGATGCTCAGGCGGCTGTGGAATTTCAGGATCTTTCCCTGTCTTACCGCAGCGTTAAGGGAAAGCCCCATACAGTGTTTGACCACTTAAATCTGACGGTCCGTAAAGGCGAAAAGATCGCCCTGATCGGATCCAACGGAGCGGGCAAGTCCACATTAATGAAACTGATGATCGGCCTTTTAAAGGCCGGGAGCGGTCAGGTCAGCGTGTTTGGACAGCCGGTGCGCTCCATTAAGCGGGACGCCCTGTCCCGTCTGGTTTCCCTGGTGTATCAAAACCCGGAGGAAATGTTTATTAAAGATTCTATTGAAGCGGATATTGCCTATGCCATGAAGGTGCGTGGAATCAGCCGCTGGGAGGAACGGACAAAGGAGCTTTTAGAGCAGTTTCGTCTCACAGAGCTTAAAGACAGAGACGGCCGTCTCCTTTCCGGCGGGCAGATGCGCCGGGCCAGCCTGGCTATCGGCATTGCCTTAAATCCCCAGATCCTGCTGCTGGATGAACCTACGGCCAACCTGGATATTGCTACTCGCCGGGAAATACTCACCACCCTGGAGGCAATGAAGGATATGACCGATACGGTGATGATCGCTACCCATGACATGCAGCTTGTATGTGAGTGGGCTCAGAGGATTATTGTTCTTTATCAGGGGACTGTGATTGCCGATGGTACGCGGGATGAGATTTTTGGAAATGCCCGGGTCCGCCAGCTTACCGGGATCCGGCCGCCGGAAATTTTTGATATGGGACAGGCTTTAGATCCTGATGCTTATTGTTATACTATTGATGCCTTTGTTGACCGGTTTGGAGGAATGGAAAATGTCTGGAATGACCAGAAAGCTTTCGGATAATATCCTGGATAAGTTTTCCATGGATTTTTTAAGAAACCAGGTACTAAAAAATGCCTACGGCAATGATGATACGTTGATTGCAAAAATGGATCCCCGGGTGCTGATTGCCTGGTATTTGTTTTTTGGCATTGTCCCCTGGTTTGCCAATGATCTTATCTTTTTGCTGATGTCTTTTATGATCGTTGTGGTAACAACACTAATGGCCCGGGTAGCCGGGCTTGTCCTGGCTTTATTTATCCTGGGCGTCTTTTCCCAGACCGGGTATCTGCTTATTGCCACATTGATCTTTGGCGGAGACGCATCAGCCATTGTGCCGCTGCTGATCCTTACATTAAAAGTAGCTACCATATCCCTGGCATCCATTACTGTATTTTCCGGATTAGATCCGGACCGGCTTGCTAACGGGCTTATGTGGTACAAGTGTCCGGAGCGCCTGTCATTTTCCATTTCCTATGCTTACCGGATGCTGCCCATGCTTATGGAAGAATTTCAAAATGTGCTTTTATCTTACCGTATGCGGGGAAATCCTCCCGATAACTCCACATTCACAGGAAAGATTAAATATCTGGTCTATCAGGTAAAGGTGATCATCCATGCTTTTTATCCGCTGATGCTAAATACAGCCAAACGTTCCCGCACAACTGTGGAAGCGCTGGAAATAAAAGGCTACCGTTATGCGGCTGTAAATAAAGAAGTGAAAAAAATGAAATTAGCTTCCCTAAAAGTTACATATAATGATATGATATTTTTAGCTGTTTCCTTTTTGTGTGTATCCATCAGCCTGTTATTGACCAGCATTTTATGAAGAAAGAAGGATGAACCATGTATATTGATTTTCATACCCATGGAAAGCTGGCCAAGAAGCTGCCTTTTTCCACGGTATACACAGACTGGCTTTTTTCAGAAGCTAAAAATGCAGGACTGGATGCCCTGTGTCTTACGGAACACTTTAACACCCTTCAGTTTGAGGATCTGTACCGCTATGTGTTAGCTTCCGGAGACCGCCAGGGGGATGCCATTATCCTGAAAAACGGCCTTAAAGTATTTCCCGGCATGGAAACAGACATTGCCGAAGGCGGGCACATTTTATCTGTTGGTCCGGCAGAGGCGATCCTTGAGTTAAACGCCCGTTTAAAGCCCCATATGGAAAAGGAACGATTTCTTCCTTTTAGCCGGCTTATGGATCTTTTTGATGAGTATCCGGTGATCGTGGGGGGCGGACATCCCTTCCGTGAGGGCGGCCATATTCCCCAGCTTCCGGAAAATGAGCTGCGGCGGCTGCATTTTTTAGATCTTAACGGAAAGGATGTAGCCTATGACTGTGAGGGAACCCGGGAAAAAACGGAAAATCTTGCAAAACAGCTTGGGATCCCTGTGGTGGCCGGCAGTGACACCCATCAGGCTGTACAGTACGGGTGTATTAAAAATGAATTTGCAAAAGATTGCTCGGATATAAAGACCCTGTATGTGGAAATGCTCCAGGGGAATTATGAAATCCATATCCTTCCGGAGGCCGCGTTCCATGTGCGCACCGCAGGGCTTTTAAAACGGTCCTTAAAGGAAATTTATGCCCTTGGCGGCGATTATGTTTCGGTTCTTGTATCCGGAGAATAAAATCTGACAGCAGGAGATGAGTAAATGGCACTGGATTTATTGCCTGTAGAAAATGAATTTACAAAAGCGGATGGGCAGATCATGGAGTTTATTACAAGCCATCCCGATGAATTTTTGTTTATGAGCATCGGACAGCTGGCCCGGCATTTGGGCCTGTCCGATGCAACCGTTTCCCGCTTTGCCCGCCATGTGGGCTGCCGGGACTTTAAAGAGCTGAAGGCAACGGTTATGGAGCAGAACAGCCAGAAGGCCACGCCGGCGGCTAAAGCCGCCCGGACGCTGTTAAAGGAGGATCATTTTGGCCTGGACAGTTGGCTGGAATTTCAGCAGCAGTGTCTTCAAAAGACGCTGGAGCATCTGGATGAGGACATATTTAACAAAGCTGCAGATGAGATCCTTCAGGCAAAACGGATATTTATCCATGCCAAAAGTGCTTCTGCGTCTCTTGGACAGCTTCTTATGTTCCGCCTGCGCCGCCTGGGGCTGAATGTTTCCCTGCTGCCGTCCGGCGGTTCGGAAATCTGGGAGGGCCTGGCAGGGGCCGGCGCCGGAGATCTGGTAGTCATGTTCAGTTTCTCAAAGGTTTCCAGGGAAGGCCGCGGGATCTTAAACTATGCGCCTGAGGCCGGCTATAAAACTCTGGCATTTACAAGCCGGCTTTACGTTCCGGCGGACCAGCGGGCAGACATGAACCTGTTTGTCTACCGGGGTGAGGAAAATGAATACCATTCCATGGCTGCTCCGGCTGCTGTGGTGGATGCTCTGATCATGGCCATAACACAGCGCATGGGGGCAGAATCGGCCCAGCGTCTGGCGCGGCTCCATGAATTAAAGAATATGTAGCAGTTCAGCCATCTGAACTGCTGCTAATCCTTTCAGAATTTTTTTTATTATCACTTGACATTGGCTGCCGAAGGGTGTATATTACAAAATGTCCGAAATCATAATATCTGATTTTTGATTAAATCCTGGAGGTGAGCTAAACGAAGGATGACAGGAAGAATGATACATTAATAGGATTCCGGGATGCAACACGAAGACTGGACGATCTGTATGGATTTTTCCCAAAGTATTTTGGATTGTCCGAACCGGAATACTGGTCTTTAGTGTTGATCTATGAAGGCGTTCAGACGCAAAGCCGGATCAGTGAGCAGCTGTGCCTCAGCCGACAGACACTGAACTCGGCATTTAAGCTTTTGGTGAAAAAGGATCTGATCCGGCTGGAGCCATTAGAAACGGATCAGAGGACGAAAAGAGCGATCTTAACGTCTGCCGGACAAGAGCTTGCAGAGCGGATCGCAGGTGATATGCATTATATTGAAGGCCAGGCATGGGGAAAGCTTGAGAAAAACGAGCAGGAAATGCTGGCCAAATTAACGCAAAAATATGCCTGTGTTCTTAAAGAAATTTTATCTGCTGTTAAAAATTAAAACGACAATCATCGGAGGATTTACAGTCGCAACTGGAAGATCGGAGAAGATGTCGAGTGCGCTCGGTTACTTGAAAAAGCAGCCGGGCGCTATTTTTTTTGGATTGCGTGAGCACGGAGTGCGGAGCAATCCGTATCTCATGCCCATTTGTTGGGCAACTCATATTATTTTTTGTAAGAAAGGATAAACAAAAATGAAACTTATTTTGCGATTTTTAAAGCCCCACTGGAAACTGTTTGTGATTACAGTTATCCTGCTGATCCTGGATGTTATGGGGGCATTATTTATCCCAACGCTGGCAGCACAAATGCTGAATCTGGGAACATCCGGCAGTTCATTTACTCAAATGTGGCATGTGGGTGTGCAGATGGCGGTCATTTCTGTGATTTCCGGAATTTGCGCCATTATTGGCGGATATACATGTGCTGCACTGGCTGCGCGCATTGGTAAGGATATGCGTTCGGCCATTTATAAAAAATCATTGAAACTTTGGTTTAACAGTGATAAGGAACTAATCACTTATCAACTGTTAGCTGACGGTATCCGGGGTGCATATGGACAAATCCCGTCTGATTTCTAACAGGAAGTCAGACGGGATTTTCGCTTTATATTACGAATTATGGAGGACATACCATGAAAACCTAACTATCTTGTGCCTACAATATGGACAACTGCTGTGTGGAACTTAAATTTGCAAACGGTAGCATGATTGCGATTGATACAATTGCAGTTGAGAATGAAGTTGCTGACAATTTGTATCAGCGATCAGAACTGGATTATCTGATCTACAATGACCCGATTGGCTATACCAACTTGATTTTGAATGGTGATCCTGTAAAATATCTGAAAACCATTACTGTGTATAAACCCTTTGAAAATTGAGCACACTATCCGATGAGCAGTGAGAGAAAACTTCTCTCTCTGCTCGTCCACTCTTTAATGCATACTGCTTATCTTTCATATTGCTTAAAGTCGGTCAAAAAGACGTATGGTAATATTATTACTATCTTGGGTAGGATCTTCCTTTGCTACATGGACTCTTCTTTCTACCTCGAAAGGGGCATATTCATTTGCATCAAATAGCTCGCCATTACCTAATTTGCTCTCCAACTCAGCTAAAGTGCAGCCTGTAATTCTCTTTTGCTTTTCATTTCCGGTCGTGACAATAACACCCCAAATATCATCTTTATATTCTAAAAATATATTTGCAATTTGTTTTAATAGCAGCGGGTTGATTGCTTGTGTTTCTCGTTTGCGGACAATATATCCAGATTCACTTGAATCTTCAACAAAAATTATCAACCTGTATTTGCAGTTATTATCTTTTGTCAGTCGGTCTCTGTATGCTTCAAAGCTTCCAGAATGTGAATGCAAATTATCGCTTAATGCGGTCAAAAGATTTTCAATGGATGGGTGAAGATCGAAATCTTTATCTTCTCGCATTTTTTCTCTATTGCACTGAGAGCCTTTTGCTTGCTTAGAAATGTCACCACTTTTAAGCTTTTTGTATAATGAAATTTGAAAATGTTCGATGCCATAAATAACATTGTTTTGTTTAAAAAATGCATCTGGCTTTTCAGAGGGAATATAATTTTTTCTGTGCTGAATAACGTGTTTAATATCTTCATCGTTCGTAATAGAGAAATCCTCATATAGTTCATAAGTATCAAGAATTTTTTTGATTTCATTTTTACTATTTTCCATATAGCCTCCAAAATTATGTAAACATAAATGGGTGCACACGAATGCGCACCCATTTTGAGCTTACCAACTAAACAAGCTTCTTACGCCACTGCAAAAGTTACGGATACCGCTGGATACGGATGTAACTACGTTTGACACAGTTCTACCAACTGATTTAACCACTTCTTTGGCTTTTTCACGGATTTTCTGTACGCCCTTAACCACAGTTTCGCCCACCTTGGAGCCAGCCATATAGCCGATGGTTCCTCCAATAAATCCACCAACAGCTGTACCAACAGGGCCAAATACTGTGCCAATGGTAGCGCCAATAACGGCGCCTTTGGTACTTGCAGCAATTCCTGCAACCGTAGCCACAGTGGTCTGTTCCATCTTCTCGAAACCTTCTTTGACGGTTAATTCGCCAGTAGCCATCTTGCCGACAATTTTGACATTTTCAATAGCAACATGAGCAATGTTCGCAATCGTCCCAGCAGGAGTGCCCTTCGGGATTGCCTTAATGATTCCCTTTTCAGCGCCAACCTTTAATGCACCAGCTGCTGCTGCCTTTACGCCAAAGTCTGCACCAGACACGATAGCGGTTTCAACCAGTTCTTCGCCTTTGATATCCTCGCCGTTCCAAACCTTTTGAGCAACATCGAAGCCAACACCGATAGCTGCGCCCATGAGAGCGGCTTGTCCAGCTTGTTTGCCAATGCCGATAGCGAGATCTTTCGCCTTATATTCGTTCCAGTTTAGATCATTCCACTTGCCACTTTGTGCCTCATCCTGCAATTCCTTTGCCCGCTCTTTGGAGAGTGGTGTACTGGTTGTTCCGTCTGGAGCTTCAATGACCGTTGTAACTTTTTTGGCAATATCCTGTTCCTGTCCCTCCGGAACAAGCTTCTGTTGACCACGATAATCACCATGTTCAAAAGCCTTTGCCGTAGCTTCCGCATCTTTGCAATATTTGGATTGATAGCGTCTAACAACATGACCACTTTCGTCGACAATTACAATATCAACGGAGTTTTTGGCATATCCATTTCCAGTAGGTTCAAGTACCTTCGCCCGGTATGGGCTTCCCGCTGCTTCGGCATTTAAGTTGAAAGTTTGAGCGTGGTACTGCTCTGCGATAAATCCATCCAAATGCGGATTCTGACTGATCGTACCAGCCTGTGTATGAATAGTGCGATATAAAGACTCATTTGCGGTATTGAGCGCATTATCCAGCCCCTGCAAATATTTAGAGGCTTCCTGTGCGCTCATATAGGAGGTGGCCGTTTTTGCTTCGCTGGCAAACCACGATTCTTTGCTTCTGCCATTGGCGATTGCTTTTTCCAAGGACGCTTTCTTTTCTTCCTGTACCTTGAGTGTGGCAATGATTTCGTCACTCATTTGAGAGATTTCTTCAGAACTGCATTCCGGGAGACTCTCTGCCATTTCAGCACGAAGCCATTCATCAACAGGCATAGTATCCTTGTGTTCCAGATAACTCTCCATAAACTTCTTCTGGATAGGCTGCAGTTCCTGTGCTTCATCCATGAAAATATGGGGAGCTAATTCTTCATCAACAGCAAGAATTATATCACTTTCTTTATCAACCACTATATTCACCCCGCTTTACTTTGCCTTATCAGGAATGCTGGCAGGTTTAATGTCAATTTTGCTGACAGTATCCTTGATTTGCATGATTTTATCTTTTAGTGTGCTGGAAATGGACTTAGTATCTTTTACGGAACGGATCAAATCTTCGGTTGTAATCGTTGTTTTGCCGTCGATGAATGCCATCTCAATCGTATCCTTGACAACGGCTTCCAGATCGGCTCCATTGAACCCTTCGGTTTCTTTAATCAGCGCAATGGAATCAATAGACTTATTCCATTTTTTGCGCTTTTTCAGATGAATGTCCAAAATCTTTCTGCGTTCCTCACCATTCGGAAGATCAACAAAGAACAGTTCATCAAACCTGCCTTTTCTCAGAAACTCAGGAGGCATACGAGAAATATCGTTGGCAGTTGCCACGATAAACACGGTATTCTCTTTTTCCTGCATCCAAGTTAGGAATTGGCCGAACAGTCGTGTGGTAACATCGCTACCGCCACCATCGCCGCCAACACCAGCAAACGCTTTTTCAATTTCATCAATCCACAGGACACAAGGACTGATTGCTTCGGACAGCTTCAAAGCTTTCCTCATATTCTCCTCGGATTCGCCTACATACTTACCAAGTAACCGACCAACATCAAGACGTACGAGGGGAATCTCAAACAGACTGGCTGTTGCTTTAGCTGTCAAACTCTTACCACAACCCGGCATACCGATAATCATAATACCCTTGGGAATATCTACGCCGAACTTAATGGCCTTGTCCAGATTAGCAAAGACCTTGGCCTTTCGAGCAAGCCATTCTTTCAAATTTTCAAGACCGCCAATGTCATCAACGGTTTCTGAAAAGGAAACAATTTCCAACATTCCGGATTTTTTGATAAACTGCTCTTTCTCCTTGAGGATCAACAACTTGTCCTCCTTGTCGATGCAGCCACCGTCTTGATAAGCGAGATTCAAAATCTGCTTGATCTGGAACTCATTGAGTCCCTTAAAAGATAGTGCAATATCGTTGATGGCATCTTCTTCAACAGTAATTTCCAAATCATCAATAAACTCACGGATAAGAGTGTGAATTTCATTGATCGTCGGCAGAGGAATATCAAACACCGTGATATAGTTTTCCAACTCACGAGGAATTACCGTAATTTCGGAGATAATAAAGATTGTTGCATTGTAATCATCATTGTAGAGATTGTTTTCTGCAATCTTTTTCAACAGAGCAATGATTTTAGGATTGTTCAGCTCGCCATGAACATCCTTGAGGATAAGAAATGTATCATGTTCAAAGCCATCATCCATCGTGAACTTCAAAAACTGCTCTAAATCGCACTCCTGCATAGGACTTTTGGTTTTGAAATCCACCAACCCTAAAGCGTTATTGAACTCCACGCATTTGACGGCTTCCCCGACCTGAGCGATTGCATCATCAATTACCTTAAAATCGAAATGGTTAATGTAAATAATTGGATGCAGTGCGTCGATGTAGGAAGCCAATATATTAACTGTGCTTCGCTTCATCGTTATACCTCCATGTAGAGCAATTTGCGAGTATCAGAATTGCTCTTATAGTCAACGCCATCAACAATGACAAACTTATTCAAAATATCAGCACTGGACAAATCGCCACCAGAATGCCCGGCAGAACGAACATAATCCCCATCACCCATGCTTACGATCATATACCGCTTACCCTTTGGCTCAAGATCTTTCCAATAACCATCCGTCATACCAGAAAATGAAACAAGATTTCCCTCCAAAGTAGTTGTGAAATCACTTCTCTTAATCATGAGGCAAATATACTCAAACATCGCCTTTTTATCAGCGTTCTTTGCAGTATCCAGCGTAACGGTTCCATCTTCTTCGGTAATCTCCACAGGAAGGTAGTAGTTCCGGGATTTTTCGTTCATGAGGAGGCACATGACAGCTAAAACCGACTTTTCCCGCAAAACATAAAACAGGTTTCTGTGGTTTAATTTCAATATCCAAGCGTAATTAGACGCTATTTCAGCGATATTTGCCTTGATTATAGCTACATCACTCGGATTCTCGAGGATTCCATCTACAAGCTGACGATATCCAGCTTCATAATCATCAATGATGCTCTTCGCCTTATAGTTCTCCTGTTCATAGATAGCGCAAAGTTCCTTGCGCTCATCCAGATACTTGAGCATATAGATACTTTCTTCCACCTTTTTCTCATCAGTGGAAACATCAAAAATGCGGATCAGTTCCTTGATGATCTCCATCGGATCGTTGCTGGTAATAGCAGACACAGCTTCCAGTTCGGAATTATATCCTCGCACACTGAGCCACCGGTGGAGCAACTTGTTGTTGTAATAATCCAGTACATCCTCGATAGAAAAGTTGCTCTGTAAGTCCTCAATGGTACGCACAGGCTTTTCATCGCAGATGAGGTTAAATTTAATTGTTTTCGCCATCTTTATTGTCCTCCTCATAACACTGACAAATCAGTGGACTATTTTTCTTCTCTTGGCAAGTTTCCATGCACTAATCGGATATAACTTACCATAATAATTATACTACCAAGATATGAACTTTGCCAGCATTTTTCACGAAAAAACGACTTTCATTTGGATGACCATGGAAGGGGATTACATGAGGTTTCGGCCTTTATCAAAACCACCACGGAAGCTCCAGCCAGAGGTTGTCTATAGCATCTTCTTCTATCTTTTTGGCTCGGCTCTCTCTCAAATTGAAATGAATCGCCGTTCCTACCATCGTGTGTTCAACATCATCTGTAAAACCATAGCGATAAAGCAGATAGGCTTGCTCTCGACTGCCAATTCTATCCAGTCCCTCATACAGTTCACGCAATATTTCTTGTTCCACATAAATCTGCTCCGGTGATTTGGCAATCGGGTCAGCAATCGCTTCGATACGCAGTAACCGTTCCTCGCCGGGGACAACTTCATCCAGCCGGATTTTCTGAAAGGCAAGTCCGTCTGTGGTGTCGGTCATCCGCTGCTCATATTGAGAAAACGCATCTCGTATCAAATCGGTCATGGCGTTTCGGATGGACGGCGCGGCATAGGTCAGAAACTTAGTGCCTTTGCTGCTGTCAAAGCGAGGGATGGCATCCAATAAGCCGATGCAGCCCTCCTGCTCCAGATCGTCTTTGTCGATACTGAGTTCGCTTTCGCCCAGATTCATACCGAAGTAAATCTCGTTGGCGGTTTTGCGGATAAAGCCGAGATTGTTTTCCAGAAGCAGGTCACGGGCATTCGCATTCCCCTTCTGTGCCAGAGCGCAGAGTTGCTCATTGCTCCGGTTTTTCATCGTCCTTCTCCTGTGTTGCCGCCTGATCCAAGGTGGTCTGCATAAAGGCGGTCAACGCCTGACTGAGCTTGTCCAGTGCTTCTTGGTTGACCCCATCCATACCGGCAACGCTGTCGATAATCAGTTCGGTCACTTGCTCCGGTGTGACCTTGGGGTTTTCCATATCCTGACCTTTTGTAAGCTCTGTAAACATTCGCTCGGCGGCTTCTTTAGTGAGGGCCTGCTGTACTGTAAAATCGTGACCGATCTCTTTCTTCACTTCTTTGACCGCCGCCATAAATTGAGCTTCAATAGTGGCGAGATCTGCCTGATATGCCGGTGTCCGTAAACGGCTAATGTCCTTGGCAGCTTCTTTCGCTGCATCGGTTTGTACGGTACTTCTTGTCAGATTGGCGAGGGTAGCGTAAAGCTGATTCTGAGCTGCAAAGCCGGATGCGATAGTGTCATTGAAATACTGCTCCAATGTGTAGGTCAGTTCAGCAAAGCGGGGACTTTCCAAGAGCCGATTGACCACTTGTGTATTAACCTTGCCGGTGTAGAGGTTTCGTGCCGCCTGGGCTGACAAGCCCAGCTCTTCAATCTCATAATTTTTTCTATCGGGAACATTGGTCACGCCTAAAAGAAAGTCGGTGGACACATTGAATACTCTAGCAATACGGATGATGTTTTCGTCACCGATCTTGTCCGTCTTTCCGGTTAGGAAACGGCTGAGCAAGCTGTCGCCGCATCCAATTTTTAGCGCAATGTCAGTCTGAGATACCTTGTGATATTTCATCAGATCGGCAAGCCGCTGTCTGACAGTACCGGGCAAAAATGTATTCTCCATTCGTTATGTCCCCCTTTCCTTATTTTTCGCTTTGATATATTTGCCGCTTTTGATTCTGGCATCAGCGGGCTTCTTTGCATCTTCTGGGATAATCCAGCGGCTTCCTGCTTGCTGTGCGCCGGGAATGCGGTTTTGGCTACAGAGAACACCCACACGACGAGGAGAAATCCCCCATTTTTCCGCCACCTCAAAAGTTGATAAATAACGCACCCTCAACACCCCTTTTCGTCTAAATTTGACAATATTATATTCTATTTTCGGAACAATATCAAGGTGCGCATTGTGAACATTCGCCGCCCTGTGTATTTTGCATTTTTGCAAAAATCCAAGGCGGCGATTTCTTTTTTTTGCAGAAGTGCCGGATTTTTCGGTTGAAAGCTGTTTTCTCCGTATATTCAGGTGACAAGCAAGAATTGTCAAATTAATTACGGAGGTATGCGTATGAATCTATTTGCAACCATCAAGGCGGCAGTTCCTGTAAAACAAGCCGCCAAACACTACGGATTGAAGGTCAACCGAAACGGTATGGCTTGCTGTCCATTCCACAATGACAGGCATCCCAGCATGAAGCTGAACGAGGACTATTTCTTCTGCTTCGGCTGTGGAGCCAAGGGGGATGTGATCGACTTTGTGGCAAAGCTCTTTGATTTGAGCAGCTACGAAGCAGCGCAAAAGTTGGCTGCTGATTTTGGATTTGATCCGAAACCGCCGACTGTTGCTGCCATGCAAAAGCCGAAACATCCCTATATCCGTCAGTTCCGGGAAGATGAAATGCTGTGCTTCCGGGTGCTGACGGATTATCTGCATCTTCTGGAAGACTGGAAGGTGCGGTATGCACCGGCATCACCAGAGGATGAGTTGGATGAATGTTTTGTAGAAGCCTGTCAAATGCTTGACCGTGTCGAGTATCTAGCGGATATTCTGACAGTGGGCAATTTGGAAGAACATGTTGCTGCGGTGGACGAGCTGATGAAGGACGGCAAGATTGAGTTTTTACGGGACTACACTGCCCGAAAGCAGAAGGAGGAAAAGCACCATGTCAAAAATCCGGAAATTGCCTGATATGAACCTACCCGTCTGGTTCAACGGTAAGAATATCAATGAGGCTCTGTTCTGTGAAGAATTCCTGCATGAGCGCAGGATCATCTTCGCAAACGGAGCCTTTTTCACGCCGGACGGGCGTGTGACGGACGATCTCCCGCTCCGGGGTGAAATCTATGAAAAGCTGAAATGCTGCGCCGTAAACAACATTCCCCGGAAAATCAGCAACATTCTGGAGGTGATGAAGCTGGAAGCGCAGGTGGAGGATTTTCCACCAGAGCAGGATCGGATTCATCTTTCCAACGGAACGCTGCTGCTGGACGGCACTTTTTCCGAGGGCAGGCCGGAGATCGTGCGGAACCGTCTGCCGGTTGCTTATCGTCCAGACGCACCGGAGCCGGTCTTGTGGCTGCGCTTCCTGAGTGAACTGCTATACCCGGAGGACATTCCCACCTTGCAGGAGTTCATCGGCTACTGCCTAATCCCAAGCAACAAAGGACAGCGCATGATGGTGATCAAGGGCAGCGGCGGCGAGGGAAAGTCCCAGATCGGCGCTGTGCTGGGAAGTATCTTCGGCTCAAGTATAAAGGATGGCAGCATCGGCAAAATCTCCGAAAACCGCTTTGCCCGGGCCGATCTGGAACACATTCTGCTGTGCGTGGATGATGATATGCGGATGGAAGCTCTGCGCCAGACAAACTATGTCAAATCCATCGTGACAGCACAAGGAAAGATGGATTTGGAACGCAAGGGCAAGCAGAGCTATCAGGGCTGGATGTTTGCCCGGCTAATGGCATTCAGTAACGGCGATCTGCAAGCCCTGTATGACCGCAGTGACGGATTTTACCGCAGACAGCTTGTGCTAACCACCAAGGAAAAGCCTGTGGACAGAGCCGATGATCCTGACCTTGCGGAGAAAATGAAAGCCGAAGCAGAGGAAATCTTCCTGTGGGCATTTGAGGGATTGAAGCGGCTTGTTTCCAACAACTTCAAATTTACAGAGAGTCACCGCATCCGTGAAAACCGGGAAGCGGTCAAGCGTGACAACAACAATATCTTTGATTTTATGGAATCGGAGGGATATATCCGTATCAAAGCGGATGCGTCTATCAGCTCCAAAGACTTCTATGCGATCTATCGGATGTGGTGCGAGGAAAACTCTCTTGCACCGCTGAAATCCCGCAGCTTCAGCGACGCCATGGTTGCCAATGCCGGGAAGTACAATCTGGAGCATTGCAATAATATCACCAACTCTGCCGGACGGCGGGTGTGGGGATTCATGGGCGTGGAGGCTGTGGCACGACCTGATATAAATGGGTTTTACGGAGATTTGCCGTGTACGTACGTACCGGAGGACATTCCGGAGGAATGGCGAAACGGAGCATAAAACCGATCGCTGGTACGTATGTACGCAGCAAA
This sequence comes from Candidatus Scybalocola faecigallinarum, assembly GCA_018711005.1. Lineage (GTDB taxonomy): Bacteria > Bacillota > Clostridia > Lachnospirales > Lachnospiraceae > Catenibacillus > Catenibacillus faecigallinarum. Next base: position 27,463 of record DVIT01000031.1, read on the forward strand.
AGAGCGTGAAACGCTCGTTATAGAAACAGCACATCCCCCCTCGTTTGGGCTGTTTCTATGTCCACGGACTTTTGAAAAAAGCTCCTGTGGACACCGGCTGCAAGAGGAAGTTACGCAGAACAGCTTCATGCAGACGGGCTGACCATGAGAAAAGTTGCAGACATTTTCGCCTTGGTCAGCAGAGGTCACCACAGTGACCACACACCCCCTCGGGAGAGCCCACGGCACTTTGCAACCAGAATGGATGAAAGTGTTATAGTGGGTTATTACACTTCCGCAGAAGTGCATCCCCGCAGCCCCCGCCCGTCTGCTACTCTCGAAAGAAAGGAAAAAGCCTATGGCAAGAAACGATGGAATTGACCGTACCTTTGCCCGTAACCAGGACTTGCCCACCCTCGACGATGTGGCGAAAGTTCAGGAGCATAACGAGCGAGAAAAAGACAGCTACTCCAATCAAGATATTGATATCACCCAGACCCACCGCAATGTCCACTTCAAGAAACCTACCGACAGCTATGCCGCCATGTTCGATCAGATGATTGCAGATGGTGTTATCTCCACCCGTGGTCTGAAAGCCGATGCGGTGAAATATGGGGAGCTGCTGTTTGATGTAAACTCTGCCTACTTCCACAACCACGGCGGCTATGAATATGCCAAACAGTTCTATGCCGATGCCTACAAAGCCGCCGTGGAGATCGTCGGCGGTGAGCAGTATATCCTATCCGCTGTCATGCACGCTGATGAACGCAACCGGGCAATGACTGAAGCTCTGGGCGAGGATGTGTACCACTACCATCTTCATGTGGTCTATATCCCGGTGGTGGAAAAACAGATTCTATGGTCAAAGCGGTGCAAGGATGAAGCCCTCCGGGGAACAGTAAAGGAAACCATTACACAGGTCAGCCGCAGTAAGAAATGGGAATCCAAACCCGTTCTTGATGAGGACGGCAATCCGATGTTGAACGCAAAAGGGAAAAAGATTTTGAAGTCATCCTACAGTGTGTTGCAGGATGACTTTTTCAATTTCATGCGAGCTGCCGGATATACCGATGTGGAGCGTGGAGAGCGTGGCAGTACAGAGGAACATCTGACCGTGACACAGTTTAAGGTACAGGCTGAACAGCAGCGTTTGGAAGTTGTAACCGGACAGGTGGCACAGGCCGAGCAGAGTTTGGAGGATGCCAAATCTGCCACGGAGAAGCAAAAAAGAGACTGGAAGCTCTGCAAAGGGAAACTAAGGCGGCAAAGACCATTGCGTTGACGGTGCAGGATATTGATGTGATGGGCAAGAAAAATGCCATCACCGGAAATATTTCGCTCACACCAGATCAGTGTGATATGCTCAAACGCTATGCGGTCAATGGCATTATTGCCAATGCCGACAACAAGCGTTTGAAGGAAAAACTGGCTTCCGCTGAAAAGACGGTTTCCATCTGGAAGCAGCGATATGAAGCCGCAAACGATAAATATCAGGAACTTAAAAAGAAAGCCCAACCTTATCTGGATGCACTGGAAATCGCATCCGAAAAGGTTCGGGCTTTTATTGATGCAGTTCTCAGCAGAGCACGTGAAAAACAGGAACACAGACAGCCTGCCCGCAGGCGTGGACAGGACATGGAAATTTAATGGAGGATTTGCCTATGATTGATACTGTAAAACTGAATAACATGGTGCGTGATGATGCACCTATTGACAAGCTGATTGATGCCTGTGCGGAGATTGATATTTTTTCTTGCTTCGACATGGTTTATGAGCCGCCTATTGACTTCATTGAAGAATGTCGGAAACGCTGGGAGCAGTCCCCATTCCGTACAACCATAGAAAAGAAAATCGGCAACACATGGTACCTCATTGAAACCGAGTGTGTTGGGGAGGAAAAGCTGTCCGATAAGGTAAAAAGATTGATCTTTTCTGATAAGGGGGTGGTTTGTTCATGACAAGGACTCAAATGCATGATATAATTCCGATATGCACACCGATTCTGTCAGCTGACCCAGATGTGAAGGAGGACATTATGGATCAGCAGAAAATTACCATCCTGTACTGCCGCCTCAGTAACGAGGACGCATTGGATGGGGAATCAAATTCAATACAGAATCAAAAAGAGTTATTAACCCAATATGCCCGTGAGCATGGCTACACAAATCTGAAAATATTGGTGGATGACGGCTATACCGGCACGAACTTCGAGCGTCCCGCTGTCAAAGAAGGCTTTGAGCTTGTGAAACAGGGTTTGGTTGGTTGCTGGCTGGTAAAGGATCTCAGCCGTTTTGGCAGAGATTACCTGACTGTAGGACAGTACACTGACATCATCTTCCCCAGTTACGATGTGCGATTCATCGCCATCAATGACGGGGTGGACAGCGCCAAAGGCGATGCAGACGGCTTTTCTGCAATTCGGAATCTATTTAACGAATGGTATCCACGGGATACCAGCAAGAAAGTCCGTGTGGTTTTCCGCCAGAAAGGTACCAGCGGCAAGCATCTTGGAAAGCCACCTTACGGCTACCGTACTGACCCTGCTGATAAAGAGCATTGGGTGATTGACGAGGAAGCTGCCCCTGTGGTCAAGCGTATCTTTGACCTGACAATTGACGGTAAGGGGCCGGAGCAGATTGCCCGTATTTTGGAACAGGATAAGGTGCTGACCGCAAAGGCTCTGTATGCCAAGCAGTCGGAAAATCACCCTGACCCGAAAAAACGGAAGAAGATGCCGGAACGCCCTTACCATTGGATTGGGCAGTCGGTTGTGGGAATTTTGGAACGGATGGAGTACACAGGCTGCACCTGTAACTTCAAGACCTATTCCAAATCCTACAAGTTGAAAAAGCGTATCCCCAATGCCGTAGAGGATATGTGTATCTTCCCCGACACGCAGGAAGCTATTGTCTCTCAGGCTCAGTGGAACAGGGTGCAGGAGCTTCGGAAAAACAAACGCCGCCCCGCAAAAGCGGAACGGCAAGGGTTATTCTCAGGTTTGTTGTTCTGTCCCGATTGCGGGAACAAGCTGCATTTCGCCACCTGCAAGAGCTTTGACGGCAAGCAAGACCACTATGTATGCTCTAGCTACAAGAGCAACCGTGGCACTTGCACCGCTCACTATATCCGTGAAGATGTACTCCGTGAAATAGTGTTGGAACGTATTAGGGCGGTCAATGAGTATATCCGGCGTGATGTGGATGGCTTTCAGGAGGAATGGCTGCAATGCCGCAGACAGGATCATGAGAAGAACATCCGCAACGATAAGAAACGGGTGGAGCAGGCAAAGAAGCGCCTTTCTGATCTGGAAATCATCATTCGCAAGCTCTATGAGGACTACGCTCTCGGACACATCAACTTGGCTCTCTACAAGAAGATGTCCACTGATTATGAAGCGGAAACTGAACGGTTAAAGCTCGAAATTGAAGTAACGGAAGAATGGGTGGAACAGCAGCAGGAAATGAACGACGGTCTAGATGCCTTTATTGCTCTGACCGAGAAGTATGTAGATGTGACCGAGCTGACGCAGACGATTGTGAACGAGTATATCAAGAAGATACTTGTGTATGCCCCGGACAAGTCCAGCGGCAAGCGGCAACAGCGCATCAAGATTTTCTTCAACTTTGTGGATGAAATTGATATTCCTGTTCTATCCGGAGAAATTATGACTGAAACAACCTATGGACGCAGAAAAACGGCGTGACCCTTGCGGTCACACCGTTCTCTGCCCCATCGCAAGACAAAATAGTTACTTGTCACTATTAAGCCTTCCATTTACGACTTTCGTCAATTTGGTACAGCGTCGATTACGACTCGAACGGTTTCGGACATTACAACCATACAGACGGCGCTGACCAGTACGATCCAGATGATCCTTCTGGGGTGTATGGTTGTTGTCCTTCTTCTGGCCTGGGGAATTATGCGCAGTGCGGCTCCGCTGTTTAAAAAGCTTCAAAAACTTCTGGACAGAATGTCCACGGTACTTTTGGAAAATATTACCGGTGTCCGGGTCGTCCGTGCTTTTAATCTGGACGGTCTTTCCTTTTTCTTTATCAATCTTTTCGTAGTTATTGTCTACTGGCTTTGCGGCGGAGAGATTGACACGGGAAATCTTCAGATCGGTGATATTACGGCCGTGATTGAATATGCCCTGATGGTCATGTTCTTCCTGATGATGGCTCAGATGGTTATTTTAACACTGCCAAGGGCCCTGGAGTGCTGTGACCGTGTCCAGGCCGTTTTGGATCATACGCCGGAAATCCGTGATATGGTCAGGGAAAATCCCCAGGAGGCCAATGATAAAAAAGATGCTGTACTGGAGTTTAAGGATGTATCTTTCCGGTTTGCAGACGCCGAAGAAAACACATTAAATCATTTAAACTTCCAGTGCCGGCGCGGTGAGACGACGGCGATTATCGGCGGCACAGGCAGCGGAAAGTCCACAGTGGCATCCCTGATCCTGCGTTTCCATGATGTTACTGAGGGACAGATCAGCTTAAACGGTACGGATATCCGTAAAATGACCCAAAGCTTTTTAAGAGATCATTTGGGCTATGTTCAGCAGAAGGCATGGCTGTTTTCAGGAACCATTGCCTCAAACCTGCGTTACAGCAATACTAATGCTCCAGACGATGCGCTGATGCATGCCGTTGATGTGGCTCAGGCCGGTGAATTTGTCCGGTCGCTGCCGGATGTGCTATGCTTGCCGGAACAATGACCGTAGGTGTTGTCCAGGCGTTTTTCCAGTACATTAACCAGACTGCCGAGCCGCTGACGGAGGCGTCCTATATGATCAACTCATTGCAGGCGGCCTTTGCATCGGCAAAACGTATATTTGAGCTGCTGAATGAGGAAGAAGAAATCCCGGATCCCATCACAGCCCGTCCGGGGCAGAAGATCGCAGTGGCCGGCAGTACCGGCGCGGGAAAGGTGGATTATTTTATCTGTACCATGCCTCAGGGCTATGATACTATGCTGGATAATGAAGCCTCCAATTTATCCGCAGGCCAGAAGCAGCTGCTGACCATTGCCAGGATCTTCCTGTGCCTATTCCTTAGGTCTGAATCAGCGTTTTACGAATTTCAGCCGTAGATTTTTGAACATACTTCGGCTTATATTGAGATTTTGCGATTTGAGGGCTAATCATTTAAGTGAAAAATTAGACCCTAATTGACATTTTTATGATCCAGGCCGAACATATACGCTAAATTCTACGGCTAAATCCGGAAAAGTGCTGCTTTAAGCCGAAGTGTACGGTGTAATGTTTTGCTGCAGAGCTAAAAAGTAATTTGGCTGGCATACCCAAATTTGAGGAAGAACCGAAAAATCAGATTTATAACCGTAATCCCAGTGACGGCCCATAGCGGGAATCGCAGAAAAAAGAAACTATATCTGTACTAATCTTCCCATACCCTCATCTGATGGATCCTCCTGTGTATTTCCCTTAACCACTGATGAATCCTCTCAACATCGCCTTTTTGGATCACATTAACCAGAGAGTCCTCTTTCCATTTTATATCCTGGCTCCAAAAAGTATCAATAATAGCATAAAGATAGGGATACAGTGCCTTTTGCATATGGGTAAAGGGCCGCACCTGAGCATACCCTTTCAAAAAGGCAGGGAGGATTACTTTCTCAGGATCTGATCCAAGATTGTCCGGGTAATCCATAAGACGGGCTTCAAACACCGCCTGCATGATCCCATCACAATACAGACGATTATCCCCGGCTCTGTTAAAATCAAAAACACCTAAATTGCCGTCAGCGGTACGATATAAGTTGCAGTTACTTATATCTCCCTGAACTGCATACTCAGGCTCCAGGGAAAGGGGAGCAAGCTTCTCCATATATGCTTCATATGTTTTTACAATATCTGTATATAAAGATGCATCAATCTGTGACAGGATTCCTTCATTTGCCTTAAATTCACCAAAATCAAAAAGGTCGTTACAGGAAAATGGATCAAATAAAACATCATTTTTTATATGCAGATCCAACGTCTCGGAAATATTATGCATTCTTGCCAAAAGCTTTCCTGTTTCAAAAGCAGTGGCTTCATTCACACGAAGCAGCTCGCCTTCCGCAAACGCTTCGATCGTCACAATAACATCATATCCACAGATAGAATACCATCGGGCATAATGATCTTGTGTTTTATACTGTTTTGGAACCTCCACGCCGTTTTGTCTAAGGAGCGCTGCAAAGTTACTTTGTTCTTTAATCAGCTCCAGGGTAACATCTTCCTCATTTTTAAACCGAATGACCACCGGTTTATGAGTATCAAATTTCACCTTTATAATTAAACGCACCTCTTTGGACGCCGGATCTTTTTTCTCATAGTGATACCTTTGCAGCTCATCAAAGGATGCGGCTTGTTCCACGAAGCCAAAGTCTTTTAGTATTTTATTAATATCATCGATAGTCACTTGAAACATTCTGATCACTCCTGTATTTTTTTCGCAAAACAAAACAGCAGCCTTGCCCGGGCCTTTGTTAAGCCGCCGATTCCCATATATCTTATCAAATCCCAAAAAGAATTGCCATATGAGTTTTTGTGAGATCTGTCCCCACACGGCTGAATACTTACAAAAATCCTGAACACGCCTTTTTCCCCTGTTCATCCGCCCGGACTTATAGTATAATAGCCGCAGGGCGGCTATTATACTTGCGCATAAGGCCACTTCTGCGGTACCGCAGAAGTGGCTGCGCATCCGGGCGGAGCCATACCATGGCCGCGGCAGCGGACATGTTATAATAGCCGCAGGGCGGCTATTATACTTGCGCATAAGGCCAGTTCTGCGGTACCGCAGAACTGGCTGCGCATCCGGGCGGAGCCATACCATGGCCGCGGCAGCGGACATGTTATAATAGCCGCAGGGCGGCTATTATACTTGCGCATAAGGCCACTTCTGCGGCACCGCAGAAGCGGCTGCGCATCCGGGCGGAGCCATACCATGGCCGCAGAGTGTGGGAAGAAAAATCTAAATAAAATGGAGGGCGATACTGTGAAATACATGAATTTGGGAAAGAGCGAGCTGAAGGTGTCTGCAGTCGGTGTGGGCTGTATGCGGTTTAACGGGCTGGATGAAAAAGCAGCGGACGGGTTTGTAAAAGGTGTTATGGATCTGGGCGTAAACTTTTTTGACCATGCGGATATTTATGGAGGCGGCGACTGCGAGGTGCGGTTCGGCCGTGTGTTAAAGGATAACCCCGGCCTGCGGGAAAAAATGGTGATTCAGTCCAAATGTGCCATTGTTCCGGGGAAAATGTATGATTTTTCCAAAAACTATATCCTTGACAGCGTGGATGGCATATTAAAGCGTCTGGGGACAGATTATCTGGATGTGCTTGTGCTTCACCGTCCGGACGCGCTTGCAGAGCCGGAGGAAGTAGCCGAAGCATTTGATCAGCTTCAGGAACAGGGAAAGGTGCGTCATTTTGGAGTGTCCAATCATAATCCGGGCCAGATCCTTCTTTTGAAAAAATATGTGAAGCAGGAAATCCTTGTGGATCAGCTTCAGTTTGGCCTGGCCCACGCAGGAATGATCAGCAGCGGCATGGAGGCCAATATGATGACTCAGGGGGCGGTGGACCATGACGGAGGCGTGCTGGATTTCTGCCGCCTTAACGACATTACGATCCAGACCTGGTCGCCGTTCCAGTACGGTATGTTTGAAGGAACATTTATTGGCAGCGACAAATATCCGGAGCTGAACCAGGTGCTTGAGGAAATGGCCAAAAAGTACGGCATAACGCCTACCGGTGTGGCATCGGCATGGATTTTGAGACATCCCGCCCATATGCAGCTGATCGCCGGGACAACAAAGACTGAGCGTATGGCCCAGATCTGTCAGGGCGCTGACGTGACCCTTGACCGGGAGGACTGGTATAAGCTGTATCTGGCTGCCGGACATATCCTGCCGTGATCGATCCGGCTATGCCGGTTCTTTGCCTGACCGGATGCATGGCTGAATAGTTACGAAAATATTTCAGGAAGTGACGAAAATGCATGACAAATTAACAGAAAATGATATTAAGCGTCTCCAGGAGGAGATCGACTACCGCAAGCTGGTGGTACGCAAGGATGCAATTGCAGCGGTAAAGGAAGCCAGAGAGCAGGGCGACTTAAGTGAGAATTTTGAATATTACGCAGCCAAAAGGGACAAAAATAAAAATGAAAGCCGTATCCGGTATTTGGAGCGTATGATCAAAACAGCCCAGGTGATCTCTGATGATTCCAAAGACGATGAAGTAGGGCTGAATAATACGGTAACCTTATTTTTTGAAGATGAAGGAGAGTGCGAGACGTATAAGATCGTGACCACGATCCGGGAAAATTCCCTGGAAGGCCGTATCAGCAACGAATCTCCCATTGGAAAAGCTGTCATGGGGCATAAAGTGGGAGACCGGGTATATGTAAAAGTCAATGATAAATTTGGCTATTATGTGGTGATCCGGTCCATTGAAAAAACAGTGGATGACGGCAGCGACCGGATCCGCAGTTTCTGATCTGAACATGTTTTGCCGGGACAATGCAGAAAAGGAGTTCCCTATCTGTAAAAAAAATGGTAAAATATTGATGGAAATGCAAATTTGATATTTATTCTTGAGGATAAATATAGTATACTGGCAAGTGAAAATCTGTAGAGCCGGGCTCTTTTGGCAAAAACTACAGTAAAATTGACTTAACCGTTCAGTCCTGGATGAATGGTTATACCATAACAACGGGAGGAAACTATGGGAAAGAGAAATGACATTCACAAAGTATTGATTATTGGTTCCGGTCCTATCATCATCGGGCAGGCGTGCGAGTTCGACTATTCTGGAACTCAGGCATGTAAGGCGCTGCGTCAGCTGGGTTATGAGATCGTGCTGGTCAATTCCAATCCGGCGACGATCATGACTGACCCTGGGATCGCTGATGTAACTTACATCGAGCCGTTAAATGTCCACCGGCTGGAGCAGATCATCGAAAAAGAAAGACCGGATGCTATCCTGCCTAACCTTGGCGGACAGTCTGGTCTCAATCTTTGCTCAGAACTGGCAGAGGCAGGAATCCTGGACAAATATAATGTAAAGGTTATCGGTGTTCAGATCGATGCTATTCAGCGCGGCGAAGACCGTATTGAGTTTAAAAAGACTATGGAGCGCCTGGGCATTGAAATGGCCCGCAGCGAAGTGGCCTATACTGTAGAGGAAGCACTGGCCATTGCAGATAAGCTTGGCTATCCTGTCGTTCTGCGTCCGGCTTATACCATGGGCGGCGCCGGCGGCGGTCTTGTATATAATACAGAAGAATTAAAGACTGTCTGCGCCCGTGGTCTTGCAGCCAGCCTTGTAGGCCAGGTTCTGGTGGAAGAATCTGTTCTTGGCTGGGAAGAACTGGAGCTTGAAGTTGTGCGCGATGCAAAAGGCAATATGATCACTGTATGCTTTATTGAAAATATTGACCCATTAGGCGTTCATACAGGTGACTCCTTCTGTTCCGCGCCTATGCTTACCATTCCTGAGGAAGCTCAGAAGGAACTTCAGCGTCAGGCCTATAAGATTGTCAATGAAGTTCAGGTTATCGGCGGTACAAACGTTCAGTTTGCAAGAAATACAAAAGACGGACGTATTATCGTTATTGAGATCAATCCGAGAACATCCCGTTCTTCAGCTCTGGCTTCCAAAGCTACCGGGTTCCCTATTGCCCTTGTATCTGCCATGCTGGCCAGCGGCCTCACATTGGATGAGATCCCATGCGGCAAGTACGGAACACTGGATAAGTATGTGCCGGACGGCGATTATATTGTTATTAAGTTTGCCCGCTGGGCTTTTGAAAAGTTCAAGGGCGTAGAGGATAAGCTGGGTACACAGATGCGTGCTGTAGGCGAAGTTATGAGTATTGGAAAGACTTACAAGGAAGCTTTCCAGAAAGCGATCCGCAGCCTTGAAAACGGACAGTATGGCCTTGGATTTGCCAAGAATTTCCATGAAAAGTCCAAGGATGAGCTGTTAAAGATGCTTTACTTCCCGTCAAGCCAGCGTCAGTTTATTATGTATGAGGCTTTAAGAAAGGGCGCGACGATTGATGAGCTTTACGAGCTGACAAAGATCAAGCCTTATTTCATTGAGCAGATGAAAGAACTTGTAGATGAAGAAGAAATGCTGATGCGCAATAAGGGCGAGGTGCCTGCACCGGGCGTACTGCGCCAGGCGAAGCTGGACGGCTTCTCTGATAAGTATTTAAGCCAGATCCTTGAAGTATCTGAGGATGATATCCGCAATGCCCGTCTGGCTGAAGGTATTGAAGAAGCGTGGGAAGGCGTTCATGTCAGCGGCACACAGGATAAGAACTACTATTATTCAACCTATCATGTAAAGGATGAAAGTGTTGCCAGCGAAAATAAGAACAAGATCATGATCCTTGGCGGCGGCCCCAACCGTATCGGACAGGGTATTGAATTTGACTACTGCTGCGTACACTGTGCTCTGGCATTAAAGAAACTGGGATTTGAGACGATCATTGTCAACTGTAATCCTGAAACTGTGTCCACAGACTATGATACATCCGATAAGCTGTATTTTGAACCGCTGACACTGGAAGATGTGTTAAGTATTTATAAGAAAGAAAAGCCTCTTGGCGTTATCGCTCAGTTTGGCGGACAGACGCCGCTGAACCTGGCTGCTCAGCTGGAAAAGAACGGCGTGAAGATTCTTGGAACATCTCCGGCAGTGATCGACCTGGCAGAAGACAGAGATCATTTCCGTGCAATGATGGACAAGCTTGGTATTCCTATGCCTGAATCCGGAATGGCTGTTACTATTGATGATGCCCTTAAGATTGCTGATGAAATCGGTTATCCGGTAATGGTACGTCCATCTTACGTTCTTGGCGGCCGGGGTATGGAAGTGGTTTATGATCCGGAAAGCATGAAGGCTTACATGGCAGCTGCCGTAGGCGTGACACCGGACCGTCCGATCCTGATCGACCGTTTCCTGCAGCATGCCACAGAGTGTGAAGCCGATGCCATCAGCGACGGAAATCATGCTTTTGTTCCTGCGGTTATGGAGCATATTGAGCTTGCCGGCGTACATTCCGGTGACTCTGCCTGCATTATTCCGTCTCAGAATATTTCTCAGGAAAATCTTGAGACGATCAAGGAATATACAAAGAAGATCGCTGTTGAAATGAACGTGCGCGGTCTTATGAATATGCAGTATGCTATTGAAAATGGCAAGGTTTATGTACTTGAGGCGAACCCGAGAGCTTCCCGTACAGTGCCTTTAGTTTCCAAGGTATGCGATATTTCCATGGTGCCTCTGGCAACAGAGATCATTACTATGGAATTTACAGGAAATCCGTCTCCGTTAAATGATCTGAAAGAGAAGAAGATCCCTCACTTTGGTGTGAAGGAAGCTGTATTCCCATTTAATATGTTCCCTGAGGTGGATCCTCTCCTTGGACCTGAAATGCGCTCCACCGGCGAAGTTTTAGGACTGGCAGATAATGTGGGTGAAGCTTTCTACAAAGCTCAGGAAGCAACACAGACCTGCCTGCCTCTGGACGGAACTGTACTGATCAGTGTCAGCAATCGGGATAAAAATGATGTTCTGGCTGTTGCTAAACAGTTTAAGAAGGCCGGATTTAAGATCGTGTCTACAAAACATACCCAGGAATACCTGGCAGAACACGGCATTGAGTCTGAGCGGATCAATAAGATTTCCGAAGGCCGTCCAAACGTATATGACCTGATCACTAATAAAGAAGTGAATATTGTTATCAACACACCTAAGGGAAATGATGCCGGCCCCGATGACAGCTATGTGCGCAAGGCCTGCATTAAGAGCAAGGTGCCTTATATGACAACCATGGCAGCTGCACTGGCAACTGCTAACGGTATCCTCACTGTAAAAGGTGAAAAGGAAGTTGGCGTTATGTCCTTACAGGAACGTCACAGCCATATCCAGTAAAAAATTTACGGCCTCAAATGAGATTTCCTCATTTGGGGCCGTAGCTGCAAAAAAAGGCGTGTTCCACGGAAAAACGAAGCCGTGGAACACGCCTTTTTTGCCGGGAATGCCGGATCAGTAAACCCGGATACTTTTTAAATGAACCGGGCCACGGGCGGAGCGGATCGTGACTTTAAGCAGGAATTGTACCACGGTTCGCTCCGTCAGGCAATGAAAAAGGAAAAATCCGGGAGTTCACAAATGAGCAGAGATATTTTATAATAGAAAGAGCAAAATAAGATAAGGAGGCGGCACAATGAACCAGTTTTTTTCGATGCTGGATCATGCCCTTGATCTCGGCAGAAGCTTTGTGCTGGCAGTCATTGTTTCCAGCAGCGGCTCTGCCCCCAGGAGCAGCGGTGCAAAGATGGCAGTTTTTGAAAATGGTGAAACTGCCGGTACTGTAGGCGGGGGCGCTGTGGAATATGCCAGTATCCGGGAGGCATTGGACAATTTTGGAAAGAAGGCATCCTGGACCCGGACCTTTTCCCTGACAGAGAAGGGAGAAAATGCCCTGAATATGGCCTGCGGCGGTCAGGTAGAGGTATCCTTTGTTTTTGTGGATAAAAGTGATCAGCCCTTTCGGGAATTGTTTGCCCGGATCAAAAAAGGGTTTAATGAAAATCAGGATCTGTGGCTGGTGACAAAATGTGATCACGGCGCAGTGACGGACATGGGGGTTTATGATCCTGTAGGCGGCCTTCATTTTTTCAGGAAAACACAGTATTTGTCAGAGGATCAGCAGGCACAGCTGTTTAAAAGCGATCCCACAGTGCTTCCGGGAGAACCGTCATTTATGGCAGAACCGTTAAATGATTCAGGATATACATATATTTTCGGAGGCGGCCATGTGGCCCAGGCCCTTGTGCCGGTGATCGCGGCGGTGGATTTTAAGCCGGTGATCTATGAGGACCGGGAGGACTTTTGCCAGCCGGGGCTGTTTCCCGGCGTCCACCATGTGATCCGGGGCGATTTTGGCGCTATAAAGCCCCAGGTTTCCCTTACATCCAAGGACTATGTGGTCATTATGACCCGTGGACATGCCTGGGATTACCAGGTGCTTGCCCAGGTATTAAAAAGTCCTTCCGCCTATATTGGGGTTATGGGCAGCCGCAATAAGATCCGCGCCACCAAAGAGCGGCTTTTGGCGGACGGTTTTTCAGAAGAAGCCATGGAGCGGATCCACTGGCCTATTGGTCTGGCCATAAAAGCACAAACACCGGCAGAAATCGCTGTTAGTGTGGGGGCAGAACTGATCCTGTGCCGGGCGCAGCTTCGGGAGGCCCATAGGTCTGAGCAGGGTGAAAAAAGGGAGGGCCGCGTATGTCCGGCGATATAAAGTCTGTGGAAAAGGCCATGCATTTGCTGGATACCCTGGCTGCCGCACGGACGCCCCTGTCCCTTCAGGAGCTTTCCATGCGGTGTGAGTACCCGAAAAGCACGGTTTACGGACTTTTATCCACCCTTCGTCAGTTCCATGTGATCGAGCAGGATGGGGTCACAGGCCATTACCGTTTGGGGATGCATTTGTTTGAGTTGGGAAATGTGGTAAGTTCTTCCTGGGATGTGCTTGGAACTGCAAGAAACTACATGCCGGCCATTGCCCAGACCATTGGTGAGACTGTGGGCCTGTGGATGTATCAGGAAAATGAAGTGATCTGCCTGTTTCAGCAGGATACGGGAAATCCCATGCGGGTGGTTACACAGGCTGGCACCCGGTTTTCTGTTCATTGTACAGCCACCGGCAAGGCGATACTTACATGGATGCCGGACCGGGAACTGCGGCTGCGCCAGATGGAGCGCACCAACGCCATGTCTGTCTTTACCCCCCATACCATTGTAACCCGGGAGGGAATGCTGCGGGAAATGGAACGGATCCGGGGAAATGGGGTGGCCATTGAAAACGGTGAGCATTTTATCGGTCTGCGCAGCGTAGCTGCTCCGGTATTTGACAGCAGTGACATTCCCAGATATGCTCTGGCGGTGTCGGGAATGTTTCGCAGCATTAAGGAAGAACATTTTACAAAAGCAGCCCGTATGATATGGGAAGCGTGTATGAATATGTCCAGGGATATGGGCTATATGAAAGAATATCCCCCATATCGGTTAAGATTTGATGAATAAATAAACGATCCGGCCGGATCTGTGGCCGGGGTGTTAAAGCGTTTTCAGGAGGTAGATGTATGATCTGGATTTTATTGGCTGCGGGGATCGCAGCGGGAGATCTGTGGATCAAGAAATGGATCCGGGAGCATAAGGAGCTGAACTCCCGGCAGCCTGTAGCAGGAGGAAAGATTATTATAACCAAATACTATAATACCGGAGCCATGCTCGGATTTTTAAAGGATAAAGCAAAATTTCTCTCAGGGGCAACTTTGCTGGCCCTTGGGATCATTATCGGGCTGCTCCTGTCTGTCCTTGGACGCCGGGGGAATTATGTGATGAAATTAGGGCTGTCCCTGCTTTTAGGCGGCGCCGCCAGCAATGCATTTGAACGGGCCGCTTACGGGAAAGTCACAGATTATTTCCGCATTTCCATAGGAAGCAAAAAGCTGGAAAAGATCATTTTCAATATTGGAGACTTTTGTATTTTTGCAGGAAGCGCCCTGGCAGCGGTGGGCAGCCTGCTAAAAAAGTGAATGGGTGCTGCCACCCTCTTTGATGCCGGTACGGCAATCTCCAAAATGCCTAAGGTAATCGTTTTATTAGGTCTGCCAGGGCCCAACTAAACGGTTACCTTTTTTTACGAAAATTTTGTGAATTTAGTAGACTTTAATGAATTTTTAGGATATAGTAATTAAGTATGGGAAATTATATCCGCGAAAGATCGGCATGATCTTCCAGAGAATCCCATACCCGTGATGTCACGGGGACTTTTTGAGAGGAGGAAAGCTGTGGACAATAAACAGGATGATAAAAATAAAAAGAACAGGAATTTGATAAACTGGGTCATTATCGGTGTGATCGCACTGATCATTATGTTATTTTTTAATTTCTTATCCGCGCAGCTGCGTGAAAGCCGGCGGCAGGAAATAACATATAATCAATTTCTGGAATGGCTGGATAACGACGAGCTTAGAGAAGTGCTTGTAAAAAACAACGGAACGATTGAATTTACCCGAAGCGATGAGGATCCGATGCTTGGGATGACCTATTATACAGGAGCTATGACGGATCTTGACCTGACAGATAAGCTGGTGGACGCAGGTGTTGACTTTAAGCGGGAGATCCAGCAGTCCAGCAGTACGCTTATGACGATTCTTCTATATTATATACTGCCGCTGGTTATTATTTACGTGGTCATGGTATTTGTATTCAGGGCCATGTCCAAGGGCGGCGGCGTTATGGGCGTAGGCAAGAGTACGGCCAAGGTTTACGTGCAAAAGCAGACCGGTGTTACATTTAAAGATGTGGCAGGCCAGGAGGAAGCAAAGGAATCCCTGAGAGAAATCGTAGACTTTCTCCATAATCCGGAAAAATATACAAGTATCGGTGCAAAGCTTCCCAAAGGCGCTCTTTTAGTAGGCCCTCCGGGAACCGGTAAAACATTGCTTGCCAGAGCTGTGGCAGGAGAGGCAAACGTTCCTTTTTATTCCCTGTCCGGTTCGGATTTTGTTGAAATGTTTGTGGGCGTGGGTGCTTCCCGTGTCCGCGATCTGTTTAAGCAGGCCCAGCAGTCCGCGCCCTGTATTATTTTTATCGATGAGCTGGATGCTATTGGCAAGAGCCGTGATTCCAGATACGGCGGCAATGATGAGCGTGAGCAGACATTAAACCAGCTGTTATCGGAAATGGATGGTTTTGATGCGTCTAAAGGTATCATTATTCTGGCGGCTACAAACCGTCCGGAAATTCTGGACAAGGCCCTGCTGCGTCCGGGACGTTTCGACCGGCGGATCGTTGTGGAAAAACCGGACTTAAAAGGCCGTATCGATACCCTTAGGGTTCATGCACGAAATGTACGCATGGACGAAACTGTGGATTTTCATGAGATCGCCCTGGCTACCAGCGGTGCCGTAGGTTCAGATCTGGCCAACATTATTAATGAAGCTGCCTTAAACGCAGTTAAGCACCACCGTCAGGCGGTATCCCAGAAGGATTTGTTTGAATCTGTGGAAGTGGTTATTGCCGGTAAAGAGAAGAAAGACCGTGTGCTCAGCGAAAAAGAGCGTAAGATTGTTTCTTATCACGAAGTGGGCCATGCCTTGTGCGCGGCGCTTCAGAAAAATACCGAGCCGGTGCAAAAGATCACCATTGTCCCCAGAACCATGGGGGCTTTAGGCTATACGATGCAGGTGCCTGAGGAAGAAAAGTATCTTATGTCCCAGGCAGAGATCGAAGAAGAACTGGTTGTTCTTTATGGCGGCCGCGCGGCAGAATATGTGCGGTTTGATTCAGTAACCACCGGTGCATCCAATGATATTGAGCGGGCAACCGCCCTTGCCCGTGCCATGGTGACCCAGTACGGTATGTCTGAGCGGTTTGGCCTTATGGGGCTGGAATCCATAGAAAACCGTTATCTGGACGGCCGGGCCGTATTAAACTGCGGCGATGCTACAGCAGGCCAGATTGATGAAGAAGTGATGAAGATCCTGAAGGTGGCCTATGAAAAGGCAGTAAATCTCCTGAAGGATAACCTGGATGCCCTGGATAAGATCAGCGCATACCTTATTGAAAATGAAACCATTACCGGAAAGGAATTTATGCGCATTTTCAATGAAGTGCGGGGAATCACACCGGAAGATTCCATTACCGAACCAAAAGATCCGGCAACGGGATCAAAACCGGCGGAAAGCCATACAGACGCGCCGGAGCAGTATGCAGCTTCCAAAGAGACAGATACATCCTCAGATCCGTATCCGTCTCCGGCCAATTATGGCAGCGGCCCGGCATTTAAGGTGTCTATGCCGCCGGAAGCCGGTCCTTCCGGACACAGACCTGTTATGCCCTTATCCGAGGATTCTATCTGGCCTCCGGTAAAGAAGCCGGAAGCACGGCCCGACAGTGATCTTTCCGGGGACCAGGAAACTGTTTCCGATAAGAGCCAGGACGGCAGCGTAAGTACGGACAATGCCTCCCAAAATGCCGGCAGGGCTGGCGGGAACAAAGAGGGCAAGGATTATTCCGGTTCTGCCGGTACTTTAAAAGACTGATCTTTGCGAAAGCATCCGGAGGGATGCAGCGATAAAGGTCAAAAGATGGATCTGACAGAAAACCTGATGAGATAGGACAGCCTCATCAGGTTTTTCTAATGTTTTGGAAGGAAGTGAAGAAATGTTTGATCTTGAAGAAGAACTTAAGAAGCTGCCGGCACGCCCCGGTGTATATATTATGCATGACAGCCATGATGATATTATTTATGTAGGCAAGGCCATCAGCCTTAAAAACCGTGTCCGCCAGTATTTCCAAAGCAGCAGGAACCTGTCGCCTAAGATCGCCAGCATGGTGCCAAAAATCGCACGGTTTGAATATATTGTTACAGATTCCGAGCTGGAAGCGCTGGTGCTGGAGTGTAATCTGATCAAGGAACACCGGCCTAAATACAACACCATGCTTAAGGACGACAAAACCTATCCCTATATTAGAGTGACGGTCAATGAGCCATATCCCAGGATCATGATGACCCGGAAGATGAAAAAGGACGGATCCAGGTATTTTGGTCCCTATACCAGCAGCCTGGCGGTTAAAGATACGATTGAGCTTTTGCGCAAGATCTACAAGATCCGCAGCTGCAACCGTTCCCTGCCCAAAGAGATCGGTAAAGGCCGGCCGTGCCTGTACCACCATATGGGGCAGTGCCAGGCGCCGTGCCAGGATTACATTTCCAGGGAAAACTACCGGGAAAATATCAGCGGCGCATTAAGCTTTCTGTCCGGCAATTACAAAGAAGTGGCGCAAATGCTCCAAAATAAAATGCAGGAAGCTTCAGATGCTATGGAATTTGAAAAAGCTATTGAATACCGGGATCTTTTAAACAGTGTTCATCAGATTGCCCAGAAGCAGAAGATCACCAGCGCTCAAATGGACGACAGGGATGTGATCGCCTTTGCCAGAGCTAAGGATGAGGCTGTTGTCCAGGTATTTTTTATTCGCGGCGGGAAGCTGATCGGACGGGAGCATTTTTATCTCACCGGCGTGGAAAATGAAACCCACAGCGAGATCTTAACGGCATTTGTAAAGCAGTTTTATGCCGGCTCTCCATTTATCCCGGGAAACCTCCTTCTCCAAAATGAGATCCTTGAAACGGATGTGATCACTCAGTGGCTTTCCTCCCGGCGGGGCCAGAAGGTGACCATTACAGTGCCCAAAAAAGGCCAGAAAGAACGGTTAGTGGAACTGGCGGCTCAAAACGCCAGCATGGTGCTGCAAAAAGACAGTGAAAAGATCAAACGGGAAGAAGCCCGCACCATCGGAGCGGTGAAGGAAATTGCCAGAGCTTTGGACATTCCTTCCATCCGCCGGATCGAAGCTTTTGATATTTCCAACATTAGCGGTTACGAAAATGTAGGCTCCATGATCGTATATGAAGATGGAAAGCCAAAGAAAAACGCTTATCGTAAGTTTAAGATCAAGTGGTTTAAGGGCCAGGACGATTACCAGTCCATGGAGGAAGTGCTTACCCGGCGGTTTACCCATGGCCTTGAGGAACGGCAGGAGCTTAAGGAAAAAGGCATGTCCCCGGCCATGGGCAGCTTTTCTGTATTTCCGGATCTTCTCATGATGGACGGCGGCAAGGGCCAGGTAAATGTGGCTTTGCGGGTGTTGGATGCCCTTCGTCTGGATATTCCCGTGTGCGGTATGGTTAAGGACGATCACCATAATACCCGGGGTCTTTATTACAATAATGTGGAAATTCCTATCAGCCGGACTTCGGAAATGTTTAAGCTGATCACCCGGATCCAGGATGAGGCGCACCGTTTTGCCATTGAGTATCACCGAAGTCTGCGTCAAAAGGGGCAGGTTCATTCGGTACTGGATGATATTGAAGGCATCGGTCCTGCCCGGAGAAAGGCCCTGATGCGTCATTTTAAGGAGATTGAAGCCATCCAGAAGGCCAGTGTGGAGGAACTGGCAGCCATTGATTCCATGAATATGGGAGCAGCACAAAAGGTTTATGACTTTTTTCATTGATGTACCTTGTTAAGTGTGATAAAATAAGACTGAACGTCATGCTGGAGATGGGGATTCGGGCATGGCCGGATTGCGATATTTTACAAGAAAGGGGTATTTTATGTTCGAGAATGGGAAAGGAAATTACAGTGTAAAGCTGAGTAAGATCATTGATAAAATGGGACTTACCAACCTGAATCCCAATATTAATACAAATAAGATCCTGATCAAACAGACCGATATTAACCGTCCGGCACTGCAGCTGGCTGGTTTTTATGATTTCTTTGATAATAACCGGGTTCAGGTCATTGGAAATGTAGAGTATTCTTATATTAATCAGGTTTATGAGGATAAAGGTGTTGCCAGTGTTGAGCGGATGTTCCAGATCGGCGTGCCATGTCTGATTTTTTGCCGCAACAACCGTCCCTGTGACGGGATCGTGGAGCTGGGAGACAAGTACGGGATCCCGGTGCTGCTGACAGATATGGGCACATCCTATTTCCTGGCCAAGGCTATGCATGTGCTTAACGAGGAACTGGCGCCAAGAATTTCTATCCACGGCGTACTTGTAGACGTTTACGGTGAAGGTGTACTGATCATCGGCGAAAGCGGTATTGGTAAAAGCGAAGCTGCCCTTGAGCTGATTAAGCGCGGCCACCGCCTTGTGTCGGACGATGTGGTAGAGATTAAAAGGATTGGTGAAGATTCCCTTGTGGGAACAGCGCCGGATATTACCCGGTACTTTATTGAGCTGAGAGGTATCGGCATTATTGATGTAAAAACACTGTTTGGTGTTGAAAGCGTAAAGGAGACCCAGACCATTAATCTGGTGATCAAATTGGAGGAGTGGGACAGAGACCGTGAATATGACCGTTTAGGCATGGAAGAACAGTACACGGAATTTTTGGGCCATAAAGTGGTATGCCATTCGATTCCTATCCGTCCGGGACGTAACCTGGCCATCATTGTTGAATCTGCTGCGGTTAATTACCGGCAGAAAAAGATGGGCTATAACGCTGCCCATGAGCTTTACCGCCGTGTTACCGGCAATTTGCAGAAAAAGCGGGCTGAAAGCGAAAACAGTGAGGAAGAATGATCATTCTTCTGTCACGGGGAGCTGCCCGGCTGTAGTGGATGAAAACCTGCATTTGCAGGTTCTGCGGCTTTGCCGCTATAAATCTTTATACTTTTTAAGGAGGATATAGACCATGTCTAAAATTTGTTTTGGAATCGATATTGGGGGAACAACAGTAAAGATCGGTGTGCTTTCTCTGGAAGGAGAACTTATGGATAAGTGGGAGATCCACACACGCACAGAGGAAGGCGGAAAGTATATTCTTGGAGATATTGCCGATTCTGTTAAAAAATATGTGGCTGATAAAGGCCTTAATATGGCAGATGTTGTGGGCGCAGGTATGGGCGTACCCGGCCCTGTCACTGAGGACGGTACTGTACTGCGGTGCGTAAACCTTGGCTGGGGTGTATTTAACTGTGCAAAAGAGCTGAGCGATCTTCTGGGCGTTCCTGTAAAGGCAGGTAATGACGCCAATGTAGCTGCCCTTGGCGAGCAGTGGCAGGGCGGCGGCAAAGGCCATGACGACCTTGTTGTTGTGACTCTTGGTACCGGCGTTGGCGGCGGTATTATCCTTGGCGGAAAGATCCTTGCAGGCGTTAATGGCGCTGCAGGTGAGATCGGCCATATGCAGGTAGTAGCGCCTGAGGATACTATCGGCGTATGCGGCTGCGGCAACAGCGGCTGCCTTGAGCAGGTTGCTTCTGCTACAGGTATTGTTAAGCTGGCTAAGCGTCTTGTGGAAGAAACAGACACACCCACATCTTTAAGAGAGCTTTCCCAGATCACCGCAAAGGATGTGCTGGATGCAGCAAAGGCCGGCGATGCCGGCGCTGTCAGCGTTGTGGAAACGATGGCCAAGTATCTTGGCAGCGCACTGGCTGCCATCTGTGCTGTTGTTAATCCGGAAATGATTGTTATCGGCGGCGGCGTTTCCAAGGCCGGACAGTATTTGATCGATAAGATCCAGGAAGCATTTATTCCGAAGGCTTTCCATGCACTTCGGGATACTCAGTTCGCTTTGGCAACACTGGGCAATGATGCCGGTATGGTAGGCGCAGCAAGACTGGTGCTTCAGTAATTAAACGCACATAATCCAACAGATATTCATATTAGAGGGCTGTTCCGCTCGTTTGAGCGGGGCGGCCCTTCTTTAATTGAAGGGTTGATTTCTCACGGCTTTTGCCGGAATTTACACAGAGTTTTCAGAATTTACACAGATTTCACAAAGGGCAGAAAAATTCTTTACACAAGGCTGTTACCATAATATCACGGGCAGCTGTTCTTTAAGGGCAGCGCCTGTTACAGGAAAAAATATTTGAGGTGTTTAAATCCAATGAAAGATGTGTATATGAACCGGGAGCTGTCATGGCTGAAGTTTAATGAACGGGTTTTGGAGGAAGCAGAAAATGAAGCCGTTCCGTTATGTGAGCGGATGTCCTTTGCATCCATTTACCAGAGCAATCTGGATGAATTTTTTATGGTACGGGTCGGCTCGCTGATGGACCAAAAGCTTTTAAACAAAGAAATCCGGGATAATAAGACCCAGATGACTTCTCAGGAGCAGATCGATGCTATTCTGAAAAAGGTACAAAAACTGAACCGCCGCCGCGACAGTGTTTATGCTGAGATCATGGAAAGAGTGGAGGACTATGGGATCCATCTGACCTGCTTCAGGAAAATGACCAAAGAGGACGAAGCGGTCATGGAGGCTTACTTTGATACAGAGATTGCACCGCTGATCTCGCCGACCATTGTAGGCAAGCGCCAGCCCTTCCCGTTTTTGCGGAATAAAGAAATTTATGCCATCGTTATCCTGGAAACAAAAAATAAAAAAGAGCGTATGGGGATCATTCCATGCACAAGCAACATTTTTGGCCGTCTGATCTCTGTTCCGGGAAAAAGCGGCGAATATGTTCTGTCTGAGGACATTATCCTTCATTTTATTGCAAAAGTCTTTAAAGGCTATTTTGTAAAGGCAAAATCGCTGATCCGTATCACCAGGAATGCAGATATTGACGCAGATGCCCTTTATGATGAGGATCTGGACTACCGTGAATTTATGGCGGATTTGATTAAAAGCCGGAAAAAACTGTCTCCGGTACGCCTGGAGCTGTCCCGGGAAATGGACGGGGATGTGGTGGATATTTTGTGCCGCTATCTGGAACTGGAAAGCAGCCATGTATTCCGGGGCGATGCGCCGCTGGATCTGTCGTTCCTTTTTGCCATTGCAGATAAGCTGAGAAAAAATCCGGAGCTGTTTTATGAAAAACGGGTGCCTCAAAAGTCACCCCGCTTTGATGATTCCAGACCTGTGATTGAACAGATCAAGGAAGGGGACAAAATGCTGTCCATGCCTTACGAGTCCATCCGGCCGTTTCTGCGTCTTTTAAATGAGGCCGCCCATGATCCTAGTGTGGTGTCTATTAAGATGACCCTTTACCGGCTGGCGCGGCACAGCAAGGTGGTGGAAGCACTCATCGATGCTGCGGAAAATGGCAAAGAAGTTGTCGTTCTTGTAGAGCTGCGGGCGCGGTTTGATGAAGAAAATAATATCGAGTGGTCCAGGCGGCTGGAAGCTGCCGGATGCCAGGTGATCTACGGCCTTGAGGGCTATAAGGTCCACTCCAAGCTGTGTCTGATTACCCGGAAAAATGAAGGGCAGATTGAATATATTACCCAGATCGGTACAGGCAATTACAATGAATCCACAGCCCGCATTTATACGGACCTGTCCCTGATGACAGCCAATGTTGATATTGGCCTTGAGGCTGCCGGTATTTTTCAGTGCCTTGCCAAAGGTGAATTTGTGGAGCACAGCGAGCACCTTCTGGTGGCGCCGAAATGCCTGCAAAACCGGGTCCTTGCCATGATCGACGAAGAAATCGCCCATGCCAGAGCCGGGGAGCCGGCGTATATTGGCCTGAAGCTTAACTCTCTGACCGATAAAAAGATCATTGACAAGCTTATAGAAGCATCCTGTGCCGGTGTGAAGATCGATATGGTGATCCGTGGCATTTGCTGCCTGATCCCCGGTGTGGAAGGGGCAACAGCCAATATCCGGGTGTTCAGTATTGTAGGAAGATTTTTGGAGCATTCCAGAATCTATATTTTCGGATGTAACGGACGGGAAAAATATTATATATCCTCTGCGGATTTTATGACAAGAAATACCGTACGCCGTGTGGAAGTAGCGGCTCCTGTTTATGATAAAGAGCTTCAGATGGAGCTTAGTGAAATGTTTATCACCCTTCTCAGCGATAATCAAAAAGCCAGAAGGGAGGATTCAAACGGCAACTATGTCATATCCGATGAAGGTGAATCCCCGTTAAATGCTCAGGAGACGTTTTACGCTCACGCCTACCATCTGGCCGGTAAAGAATAAAAAGGAGGCTGTCCATGGTAAAGACTTATGTGCTGGATACAAATGTTTTGATACAGGCGCCTTACGCTCTGGAATGTTTTGAAGATAACCAGGTTATACTGCCTGTTGTTGTTTTGGAGGAACTGGATAAGCTGAAAAATGCCGAAGGAGAGAAGGGCTATAATGCCCGCACAGCGATCCGCTTTTTGGAGGAACATCGGCTTAAGGGAAATCTTTTGGAAGGCGTTGCCCTGGAAAATGGCGGAAGCCTGAAGGTGGAGACAAATTTTGTTAATGTGGAACTTCCCCCGGATATGCCGGAGGACCGGATGGATAACCGGATCTTAAAGGTGTGCCTTGGGCTTATGGAGAAAAACCAGAATCCGGTAGTTTTAGTAACAAAGGATCTGCTTTTGCGTGTAAAGGCCCAGATCATTGGTGTCCGTGCAGAAGATTTTACTACGGAACAGGTGACACAAGAAGGGGGACAGTACGAAGGCAGGATCCAGGTCTATGTGCCGGAGGAATTATTTAAGGACTTTAAAAAGAAGGGGATTCCGGCGGAGCATGTATATGTCTGCGATGCTCAGGGAAAACGCCGGACACCGGTGCTGACCGAAAACCAGTTTGTTGTCCTTTGTGCGGATCAGTCCTCTAAAAAGACACAGCTTGGCCGTGTGGAGAATGGTGTGATCCATAAATTGGAATATAAAAAAGCCAAGCCTTATGGAATATCGCCAAGAAACTGCGGACAGTATTTTTTACAGGAAGCGCTGATGCAGCCGGCAAAAAGAGCGCCTCTGGTCATTGTTAAGGGCATGGCCGGAACGAGCAAAACATTTTATTCCCTGGCCGTAGGTCTTGAAAAGCTGCTGAATAATCCTACAGGAGAATACCGCAGGATCCTTGTTTGCCGCCCCAACGCCCAGTTTGACTCAGACATTGGTTTTCTTCCCGGAGACGAACAGGAGAAAATTTCACCTCTGATGCGGCCGATTATGGATAATCTGGAACAGCTTGTAGATTCCAATGAGGACCTGCGGTTTGAGGATGAGCTGGAGCTTCAGGGAAAGGTGGAAGAAATCTTTGAACGGGGGATCATCCAGACAGAAGCATTAAATTATATTCGGGGCAGATCTATTATTAAAACCTATCTGATCATTGATGAAGCCCAGAATATGACGCCTAACCAGGTAAAGGGCATTATCACCCGGGCAGGAAAAGATACAAAGATTATTTTGCTGGGAGACCCCAATCAGATCGACCGTCCGTTTTTGGATGAACGGACCAACGGGCTGAGCTATGCCTCAGAGCATATGAAGGGCAGCCCTCTTTGCTGGCAGATCACATTAACGCCCCAGGAGTGCGAGCGATCCGAGCTAGCCATGGATGCGATCCAAAGACTGTAAGCTGAAAAACACGGCGGCGAAAATTTTTCGCCGCCGTGCTGTTTTTTCAGAGAAAGGAACAAAGCTATGGAAGAATTAAAAATAACGTATAAAAAAATCAGTAATGATCAGGAGATTAATCTTTTGATCGAAAAGGGCAATGATGTTTTAGGCATTTTAGGGTATACAGAGCATTCCCGAAAGCACGGGGCAAAAGTGGCCCAGACCGCAGGAAAAATATTAAAGGATCTGGGGTATGATAAAAGGCTTATTGAATTAAGTAAGATTGCCGGGTATATGCATGATATTGGCAACAGCATTAACCGTACGGATCATGCCCACAGCGGCGCCATTCTGGCCTATGATATTTTAAAGCAGCGGGGCATGGACCTGGCGGATGCCATTACAGTTGCTTCCGCCATCGGTAATCACGATGAGGCCACCGGTACGGCTGTAGATACTGTGTCCGCAGCCTTGATCCTGGCGGATAAAACCGATGTGCGCCGGAACCGGGTGCGCAACAAAGTCATTTCCAGCTTTGATGCCCATGACCGGGTCAATTATGCAGTGCTGTCCTCCATCCTGACTGTTAATAAAGAAAAGAAGGTGATCCAGATGGATATGTATCTGGATGATTCCATGTGTACAGTTATGGATTATTTTGAAATCTTCCTGCAGCGCATGATCATGTGCCGCCGCGCCGCAGAAGCCATCGGGTGCAAATTTAAGCTGGTTGCCAATGGGAGTAAGCTGTGCTGAAAGCGGCGCTGTCTGCGACAGACCCCGTGCTCATACTGTCTTGCCGTCCGATGTCTGAGTGCCATTGCGTGCAAGCACGCCCTGGCACTCAGACTCCGTCCGGGCTTTCGTAATAAATTTACATCTTGAATATGTGGGGTAAATCATGTAATATAATTAATATCCCGGGGAGGTTTTCCCTGAGGGCTGCGGGCGGGATGCCTGCGGCGGGGATAGTGACAGGTCAAAGACTATTAGAATGGGAGAAAAGCTATGACAACAGAATTTTTGAATGCGTTGACCCGGATTGTGGGAGATGAGGCGGTCCGGCTGGACGAATCTATGAAAAAGCATACGACCTTTCGTATTGGCGGTCCGGCGGATGTGTTTGTTACCCCTCCGGATGCCCGGCGGCTTAAAGAGGCCGTGGAGTGTTGTAAGGCTTTTAACATTCCCTGGATGATCATAGGAAACGGAAGTAATCTTTTAGTTAGTGATAAAGGGATCCGCGGTGTTGTGTTCCAGATTTACGGGACCATGGATGAGATCCGCATGGAAGAACAGGCAGACGGCGTGGTGATCGTTCATGCCGGCGCAGGGATACTGCTTTCCCGCCTGTCCCGGGCCGTGGCTATGGAAGGCCTTGGAGGCTTTGAATTTGCTAGCGGGATACCGGGAACCTTTGGCGGTGCAGTAACGATGAATGCCGGCGCCTACGGCGGAGAGATGGATATGTTTGTCTGTGAGGCAACGGTGCTGACCGGAGACGGCCAGGTTCAGACATTAAAAGGGCCTGAACTGGAATTTGGCTACCGGACCAGTGTCCTTCAGCGGAAGTCCATGATCGTACTGGAGGCGGCGTTAAAGCTTCGGCGGGGAGATAAGGAAAGGATCCTTGCCCTGATGGACGAGCTGACTGCCCGGCGCCGGGAAAAGCAGCCTTTGGAATTTCCCAGTGCAGGAAGTACATTTAAACGGCCGGAAGGCTATTTCGCAGGCAAACTGATTCAGGACTGCGGCCTGAAGGGTTTTAGCGTGGGCGGCGCCTGTATTTCTGAAAAGCACAGCGGCTTTGTTGTCAATACGGGGGATGCTACGGCACAGGATGTGCTGGCGCTGATCCGTCATGTGCAGGATACGGTGTACAGCCGTTTTGGCGTGACTATGGAACCGGAAGTGCGAATCATAGGAGAGTTTTAAGAATTATCTTATAAAAAGAGGTTGATCAGATGCGTTTTGTGATTGTGACTGGAATGAGCGGAGCCGGAAAGTCGTCGGCTTTGAAGATGCTGGAGGATGCCGGATATTTCTGCGTGGATAATCTGCCCATTCCCCTGATCCCCAAGTTTGCAGAGATCGGGGTGCAGGAGCCATCCATGATGAACAAGGTGGCACTGGGGATCGATATACGCAGCGGTGAAGATCTTCCGGCATTGCTCCCGGTTTTAAATAATCTGGAGCAGAATGGGATCTGCTATGAGATTCTGTTCCTGGATTGTACAGACGCTGTATTAGTAAAGCGTTTTAAGGAAACCAGACGCAGCCATCCGCTGACCAAGTCCGGCAGAGTAGAAGCCGGGATTGCCAGTGAGCGGCGAAAGCTGGAGTTTTTGAAAAAACGGGCAACTTATATTATTGATACATCTCAGTTGCTGACCCGTGAACTGAAAGCTGAGATTGATAAGATCTTTGTGAAAAATGAAAATTATCAGAGCTTTTTTGTGACTGTATTGTCCTTTGGTTTTAAGTATGGCATCCCTGCGGATGCAGATCTTGTTTTTGATGTGCGTTTTCTTCCCAATCCTTATTATATCGAGGAGCTTAAACCAAAAACAGGCAACGATAAGGATGTGTCTGATTACGTATTAAAATTTGAAGAAGCGGGTATCTTTCTTGAGAAGCTTCTGGATATGGTGACTTTCCTTATTCCCAATTACATGAACGAAGGGAAAAACCAGCTGGTCATTGCTATTGGCTGTACCGGAGGCAAGCACCGTTCCGTAACTCTGGCCAATGCTCTTTATAAAAAGCTTTTAGGTCATGAGTACGGCGTAAAGGTGGAGCATCGGGATATAGAAAAGGACCGTTACTATAAATCTGTATAACGACCATGAAGGAGTGGAGAAATGTCATTTTCCTCAGTTGTAAAGGATGAGCTTTCACGGCAATGCCCCACGGCCAGACACTGTCAGATCGCTGAGACTGCCGCCATATTATCCATGTGCGGCCGGATCATTATCGATGAAGATGACCGGTTCACCATAAAAATCCATACAGAAAGTATATCTGTTGCAAGAAAATACTTTACATTATTGCAAAAATCATTTAATATTAATAGCGATGTTTCTGTTCGGTGTAATTACTATTTGAAAAAAAGACGAACTTACATTGTTACAGTATCCGACGATAAGATTGCCCGCAAGATCCTGTATGCTACACGGCTTATGACCCCGGGAGGGGAGATTTCAGAGGATTTTTCAGTATCGGATCATGTTTTGATCCAGAATCCATGCTGTATGCGCGCATTTTTGCGGGGATCGTTTCTGGCCGGAGGTTCTGTAAGTAATCCATTAAAAACTTATCATTTTGAGATTTCTTGTTCCAGTAATGAAAAAGCCCTTCAGCTTTTACAGCTTATGGCCCAGTTTAATATTGACGGCAAGGTAATCACAAGGAAGCGCCATTATATCGTATATATAAAGGAAGGCGCTCAGATCGTAGACATGCTTAATGTGATGGGAGCTCACAATTCCCTGATGGAGATGGAAAATATCCGTATTCTCAAAGAGATGCGCAACAGCGTCAACCGTCGGGTGAACTGCGAGACCGCCAACATTAATAAAACTGTGTCAGCAGCAGTAAAGCAGGTGGAGGATATTACACTTATCAGAGATTCCATAGGCTTTAGCCAGCTCTCAGAGGGACTTCAGGAGGTTGCCCGGCTTCGGCTGGAATATCCGGAGGCCACACTGGTAGAGCTGGGTAAGATGCTTAGTACCCCTGTGGGAAAATCCGGTGTGAATCATCGGTTGAGAAAACTGAGCATGATAGCAGACGAGCTTAGATGTCACGGGCGTTAAAAACGCAAAAAGGAAGGCGAGGTACAAAATTATGGTTGCAAAGGAAGTTACTATTAAAATTCCATCCGGGTTAGAGGCAAGACCGGTAGCATTATTAGTTCAGGTGGCCAGTCAGTATGATAGCAGTATCTACTTGGAAACCGGAGACAAGAAAGTGAATGCCAAAAGTATTATGGGAATGATGAGCCTTGCGATCAGTGAAGGAGAGACAGTTACGATCATTGCAAATGGTGCTGATGAAAATAAGGCTGTAGAAAACATCGAAAAATATCTGATCGGTCAGGAAATCAGCAAATAAAAACTTTCCATGGAATAAGATAATCTGTTGAAACACACTTTTTAGCTGCCGGGGGATTCCTCCGGCAGCACTTTTAATTAAAGGAGGCTATACATGACAAAAGAAGAATTAAAAGCAAGAATAGAATCCAGCGGCTTTGCAAAGCATACAGGAATAGAGCTTTTAGAAGCAGAAAACGGAACAGCTACAGGACGCATTGTACTTGAACCTGTTCATGGAAATCCTATCGGCTCCATTCATGGCGGCTGTATTTTTACCTTAGTAGACACCATTGCCGGAACAGCTTTCGTAACTACAGGAAAGTCCTGTACCACACTTTCAGCGAATATTGATTACTTAAATGCAGCTATTAAATCCAAAGTTCTTATTGCCAAAGCGTCTCCGGCAAGAATCGGCAATCATATTGCAGTCTTTGATGTGAGAGTAACGGATGACAGAGATGTGCTTATTGCAAGGGCGTCAGTAACCTTCTATGTTTTGAAAAATATGTAAGGATAGCAGCTATTCAGCCAGGTCTGCGCATTTGCTGCTCAGGCTGTGGGTAAATATTTACAGGCAAGGGGAGGATTTTATGAGTTTCACACATTTGCATGTCCATACAGAATACAGTCTTTTAGACGGCTCCAATAAGATCAAAGAGCTGATTGCCCGTGTAAAGGAACTGGGTATGGACAGCGTAGCCATTACAGACCATGGCGTTATGTATGGTGTTATTGATTTTTATAAAGAAGCCCGGAAAAATGGCATACGTCCCATTATCGGGTGCGAGGTTTATGTGGCTCCCGGTTCCCGGTTCGATAAAGAAGGACGGGATGACAACCGCTACCATCACCTTGTTTTGCTGGCTGAAAATGATACAGGCTATCATAATCTGATGAAGATCGTATCCCGGGGCTTTACCGAGGGCTTTTACTATAAACCAAGAGTAGATAAGGAACTGCTGCGCCAGTACCACGAAGGGATCATTGCCTTAAGCGCCTGTCTGGCCGGAGAGGTCCAGAGCAATATTGCCCGGGGCTTTTATGAAGAAGGTGTAAAAGCGGCAAAGGATTTAGAGGATATTTTCGGAAAGGGAAATTTTTTCCTTGAGCTTCAGGACCACGGTATCCCGGCCCAAAGGCTTGTGAACCAGTCGCTGCTGCGTATGAGCCAGGAGACAGGAATCCCTTTAGTGGCAACCAATGATATTCATTACACTTATGCGGAGGATGCCCAGGCCCATGATATATTACTGTGCATCCAGACCGGTAAAAAGGTTACCGATGAAAACCGTATGCGCTATGAAGGCGGACAATACTATGTAAAATCGGAAGAAGAAATGCGCCAGCTGTTCCCCTATGCCCTGGAAGCGTTGGAAAATACCCACAAGATTGCCATGCGCTGCCAGGTGGAGATCACCTTCGGGCAATACAAGCTGCCCCAGTTCCCTGTACCGGAAGGCTATGACGCATGGTCCTATCTTCAGAAGCTGGCCTGGGACGGATTTGCCGTGCGCTATCCCAACGGGACAGAGGAATTGAAGGAACGGCTTACCTATGAGCTGAACGTTATCCATTCGATGGGCTTTGTGGATTATTTCCTTATTGTATGGGATTTTATAAAATATGCCAGAGACCATGGTATTATTGTTGGCCCGGGACGTGGAAGCGCTGCGGGAAGTATTGTTTCCTACTGTCTGGAGATTACAAAGCTGGATCCGATTAAATACAGTCTTCTTTTTGAACGTTTCTTAAATCCTAACCGCGTGACCATGCCGGATATTGACGTAGACTTTTGCTTTGAACGGCGCCAGGAAGTCATTGACTATGTGGTGCGCAAATACGGCAAGGACCGGGTGGTGCAGATCGTTACCTTTGGTACCATGGCCGCCCGGGGCGTGCTCCGGGATGTGGGCAGGGCGCTGGATATGCCGTATGCCCAGGTGGATGCTGTGGCGAAGATGATCCCCACAGAGCTGGGGATTACTATTGATAAGGCGCTGAAAATGAATCCGGAGCTTAAGAGCCTGTATGAACAGGACGAACAGATCCGTTATCTTATTGACATGTCCAAAAGGCTGGAAGGCCTGCCGCGCCATACATCCATGCATGCTGCCGGCGTTGTGATCAGCCCCAGGGCGGTAGATGAGTACGTGCCCTTATCCCGTGGAGCGGACGATGCCATTACAACCCAGTTTACTATGACCACCCTGGAAGAACTTGGGCTTTTAAAAATGGATTTCCTGGGGCTTCGGACATTGACAGTGATCCAAAATGCGGAAAAGCTGGTGAACCGCCAGCCGGGACGGAATTTGGACATTGACAAGATCGACTATAATGATCCCAATGTTTACGAGCTGATCAGCTCCGGAAAGACGGACGGTATTTTCCAGCTGGAAAGCGCGGGCATGAAAAACTTCATGAAAGAGCTTAGGCCATCCAGCCTGGAAGATATTATCGCGGGAATTTCTCTGTACCGTCCGGGTCCGATGGACTTTATCCCCAAATATATTAAAGGAAAAAATGACAGAGACTCCATCCACTACGATTGTCCGGAACTGGAAGAAATCCTGGCGCCCACCTACGGCTGTATTGTGTACCAGGAGCAGGTTATGCAGATCGTTATGAAGCTGGCCGGTTATGATCTTGGACGAAGCGACCTGGTGCGCCGTGCCATGTCCAAGAAAAAAGCGGATGTTATGGCCAAAGAGCGGGAATACTTTGTTTATGGAAATGCCGAGCTGAATGTACCGGGCTGTATTAAAAACGGCATTGATGAAAAGACGGCCAATAAGATCTTTGATGAAATGGTAGATTTTGCCAAGTACGCCTTTAACAAGTCCCATGCCGCAGCCTATACCATCGTGTCTTATCAGACCGCTTACTTAAAGTGCTATTATCCTGTAGAGTTTATGGCCGCCCTCATGACGTCGGTCATTGAAAATTCATCCAAGGTGGCCGAATATATTGTCACCTGCCGCCAAATGGGGATCGAGCTTTTGCCTCCGGACATTAATGAAGGGGAAAGTTCATTTTCTGTATCTGACGGTAAGATCCGCTACGGCCTTTCTGCTATTAAAAGTATCGGCAAGCCGGTGATCCAGGCCATTGTCCGGGAGCGGGAAGTCGGCGGAAAGTACAAGAGCATGAAGGACTTTTGCGAACGTATGAGCGGCCGTGAAGTGAACAAGCGTGCCGTGGAAAACTTTATTAAAGCCGGCGCATTTGACAGCTTTGGCTATACACGGCGCCAGCAGATGATGGTCTATGCCCAGATCATGGATCAGGCAGCTGCGGAAAAGAAAAAGTCCATGACCGGGCAGATGTCTCTTTTTGATTTTGTTTCCGAAGAAGACAAGCAGGCCTTTGAGGTGAAATATCCTCCGGTCGGGGAGTATGACCGGGAAGTGCTTTTAGCTTATGAAAAAGAGGTGCTGGGCGTTTACATCAGCGGCCATCCTCTGGAAGAATACGAAAAGGCATGGCGTAAAAATATTACGGCAGTGACTACAGACTTTGAGGCTGACGAAGAAACAGGAAAAGCCCGGGTTTATGACGGCCAGACGGTGATCGTAGGCGGCATGATCACAGGAAAGACCATTAAGACCACAAAGCATAACCAGCTGATGGCCTTTATTACGCTGGAGGATCTGGTGGGCAGTGTGGAGATTATTGTCTTTCCAAGAGATTATGAGAAAAACCGGGAATTTCTTAATGAAGAAGAAAAGATTTACGTGCGGGGCAGGGTATCGTTAAGCGAGGATGCCCAGGGCAAGCTGATCTGCGAGCGGGTCGTGGCATTTTCACAGATCCCTAATGAGATATGGATACGCTTTAAAGATAAGGACGAATTTACCCAAAATGAGTCGAGGGTATATTCGGCCATAGAAAACAGTGACGGTCATGATCGCATCGTGATTTTTTGCCAGGCTCAGAAGGCTATTAAGCGTCTGCCGGCTATTTATAATGTTTCCGGAGACGTTCAGCTTATTGAACATTTAGAGGCAGAATTTGGCGCCCAAAATATTAAAATTGTGCAAAATGCCTTGAAAATGTCCTGAAGATATATTAGAATAAATTTGATTGGTGGTATCATAAACCACTGCTTGACACGGGAATTTTTCAATTCCGGCCCTAAGAGGCCGGATACAGACCTGTTTTTAGACTACAAGACGGCTCATTGATAAGATAAAACGATGACAGAAATTGGAGGTAATGTCATGAGCGAGAATAAGATGAAGACGATCGGTGTCCTTACCAGCGGAGGAGACGCTCCGGGCATGAATGCGGCAGTTCGTGCAGTCGTTCGTACGGCTATTGCTTACGGATGTAAGGTTAAGGGGATACAAAAAGGTTTTTCAGGATTGCTGGACGAAGAAATCATCGATCTGGATGCCGGAAGTGTTGCAGACATTTTAAGCCGGGGCGGTACATTTTTATATACGGCCCGCTGTCCGGAGTTTAAGACCGCAGAAGGACAGAAAAAGGGCGCAGAGATCTGCCGTAAGTATGGTATTGACGGCGTCATCGTTATCGGCGGCGATGGTTCCTTCCAGGGCGCGCAGAAGCTGGCAAACCTTGGAATCAATACCATCGGCATTCCGGGGACTATCGATCTGGATATTGCATGTACGGAATATACCATTGGTTTTGACACTGCAGTGAATACAGCCATGGAAGCCATCGACAAGGTCCGTGATACATCAACATCTCATGAGCGGTGCAGTATCATCGAGGTTATGGGCAGAAATGCCGGATACATTGCTCTGTGGTGCGGGATTGCCAACGGTGCGGAGGATATTCTCCTTCCGGAAATTTATAACTACGATGAAGCCGCTATTATCGATAACATTATTAAAAACAGAAAGCGCGGGAAAAAGCACCACATTATTATCAATGCTGAGGGTGTGGGCCATTCTTCCAGTATGGCAAAACGGATCGAAGCTGCTACAGGTATAGAGACCCGTGCAACGATCCTGGGGCATCTTCAGCGAGGCGGCTGCCCGACAGCCAAAGACCGTGTATATGCATCCATTATGGGAGCTTATGCTGTAGACGCATTAATGGACGGCAAGACCAACCGTGTTGTTGCTTACAAACACGGCGAATATGTTGATTATGACATTAATGAAGCGCTGGCTATGCAGAAGGACATTGATCCTTTCCAGTACAGCGTGGCTAAAGTTTTATCCATTTAATAACCAGGGGCAGGCGCATCCACTGATGCACTGCCCCTTTGCTGTGACCACTTAACGAAGCCAAGCGTAACCCGTCAGGACCACTTAACGAAGCCAAGCCGCAGGCGCAGGCTTAAGTTTAGTGGGAACGCACATCGCGAACTTTAAGGAGGAATAATATTATATATGATCACAAGCTTATCCAATGTGCAGATCCGGCATGTGTCCATGCTCCAGAAAAAGTCCCGTTACCGTATGCAGGAAGGACAGTTTGTGGCCGAAGGTGTAAAAATGGTCATGGAAACACCGGAGGGCCTTCTTGACCGGATTTATATCAGTGAGGATTTCCAGGCGGATCCGGAAGTTAAAGCCTGGCTGAAGGGCAAGGACCGGGAGGTTGTGTCCTCCAAGGTTTTTAAGGCCCTTTCCATGACCCAGACGCCTCAGGGAATCCTGGCTGTAGTTAAAATGCACCAGCCTTCCCCGGAAACGCTCCTTTCTTCCGGATCCAGCTTCCTTATCCTGGAGACCCTCCAGGATCCGGGCAATCTGGGGACGATCCTGCGCACCGCGGAAGGCGCAGGAATGGACGGAATCTTTATGAATAAAACATGCGTGGACATTTACAATCCCAAGGTTGTCCGTTCTACGATGGGCTCTTTATACCGGATGCCTTTTGTATATGTAGACGACCTTCACGGATTAATGTCAAAGATGAAATCCAGAGGAATCCGTTTATATGCGGCTCATTTAAAAGGAAAGAACAATTATTATGACGAAGATCTTTCACGGCCCTGCGCTTTCCTTATAGGAAATGAGGCTAATGGCCTGAGTGATGAAACAGCGGCCATGGCAGACGTTTATGTGAAGATCCCTATGTCCGGGCAGGTGGAGTCTCTCAATGCCGCTATGGCTGCCGGGATACTCATGTATGAAATGCGGCGCCAAAAAGTGACGATCCAAACAGGAAAAAGTAATGATTCAGCCATTGTTTTGTGAAAAATATCATGGTATACTCAAAGTAGGCATTTGACAGACATATATCTTTGGCTGGCATAATGCAGAATATAAAGATAGGAGGGGTTGTATGACAGCAATCATATGGTTGATCATCATGGCGGTCCTTATTGTGATTGAGCTGGCAACGCTGGGACTGACGACGATCTGGTTTGCTGCCGGGGCACTGGCGGCATGTATTGCCGCAGTTTTGGATCTGGCGTTTTGGATCCAGGTTCTGCTGTTTATTGTCGTATCTTTAGTGCTGCTGATCAGCACACGGCCGCTGGCGATGCGTTACCTTAATGCCAGAACCAGTAAGACCAATGTAGACAGTCTCATCGGCAAAAGCGCCAAGGTGACGAAAACCATTGATAATATCCAGGCGCAGGGCCAGGTCATGGTTAATGGGATGGAGTGGACGGCCCGGTCTGAAGATGACGACGCAGTGATCCCGGAGGGAACTGTGGTCACTATCCGCAGAATAAGCGGAGTGAAGCTGATCGTCACCGAAAAAAAGGAGGGAGTAGAAGATGAATAAGATGAATTATCTTCTGGCTGCAGGGATGAACATACCTGCCATTATTGCAGTGATCGTGATAATCCTGATCGTGTTTATCATTATCATGTCCTGCTTTAAGATCGTTCCTCAGGCTCATGCTTATGTTATTGAGCGCCTTGGAGCGTATAAAGGAACCTGGGGCGTAGGCTTTCATATGAAAGTGCCTATTATTGATAAGGTTGCTAAAAAAGTGATTCTGAAGGAGCAAGTGGTGGATTTCCCGCCCCAGCCGGTGATCACGAAAGATAATGTTACCATGCGTATCGACACAGTTATTTTTTATCAGATCACAGATCCCAAGCTGTACTGCTACGGTGTCCAGAATCCTATTATGGCTATTGAAAACCTTACGGCGACTACACTGAGAAATATTATCGGTGAGCTGGAGCTGGACGGAACGCTTACTTCCAGAGAACTGATCAATGCAAAGATGCGGGCTACACTGGATGAGGCCACAGACCCATGGGGCATTAAGGTAAACCGTGTAGAGCTTAAAAATATCATCCCTCCGGCAGCCATCCAGGATGCCATGGAGAAACAGATGAAAGCAGAGCGTGAGCGGCGTGAGTCTATCCTTATTGCTGAAGGTGAAAAGCGTTCCGCGATCCTTAAGGCAGAAGGCCATAAGGAATCTCTTATCCTTCAGGCGGAAGCGGACAAGCAGGCAGCAATCCTGCGGGCCGAAGCTGTTAAGGAAGCCAAGATCCGTGAAGCGGAAGGTGAGGCAGAGGCTATCAGAAAGGTTCAGCAGGCAACCGCCGATGGTATTCAGTACATTAAAGAAGCAGGAGCGGATGCGTCTGTTCTCCACATTAAGAGTCTGGAAGCATTTGAAAAAGCTGCTGACGGAAAGGCAACAAAGATCATTATCCCATCGGAGATCCAGAGTCTTGCCGGTCTTGTTAAATCTGCATCTGAGATCATTAAAGATGATCCTGCATAACAGTTTGCCGGACAACTCATAAGAACATGGCCAGGTCCAAATAAGGATCTGGCCATGTTTTATATTATGGCAGGCAGTGAGGTATCTATGTCTGTATGTATAATTATTCATAAATAGTGCATAAACATAAGAAATTAGTTGACTTATGAATAATTATGTGCTAACCTGTAACTATCCATTTGAAATTTAGGAGAGGATTGACATGGTAAATCTTAAAGGAAGAAGTTTTTTAACACTTAAGGATTTTACTCCGGAAGAAATAGAATATTTAATTAATCTGGCTGCAGACCTGAAAGCCAAGAAAAAACAGGGAATTACAGGAAATAGTTTAAAGGGGAAAAACATTGCCCTGATCTTTGAAAAGCCATCTACACGGACAAGATGCTCATTTGCCGTGGCCTGCAATGATGAAGGCGGGTTTCATGAATATTTAAGCAGCAATGAGATCCAGCTGGGGGGCAAGGAAAGTGTTGAGGACACAGCACGGGTGCTGGGGCGTTTCTTTGACGGCATTGAGTTCAGAGGATTTTCTCATGAGCATGTGGAAATGCTGGCCAAGTATTCCGGCGTTCCTGTTTGGAACGGTCTGACGGATGATTATCATCCTACCCAGATCCTGGCAGACTTTTTAACCCTGAAAGAGCATTTTGGCTATTTAAAGGGACTGAATTTTGTATTTATGGGCGACGGACGCAATAACATGTCCAACAGTCTTATGATCGGCTGCGGAAAGATGGGTGTCAACTGCACTATTATTGCTCCCAAAGAGCTGTGGCCAAAGGAAGAAATTGTGGATGTGGCCCGGGGTTATGCAAAAGAAGCCGGAAGCACTGTCACCATTACGGATGATGTTGCTGCTGTGGAAGGTGCAGACTGCGTTTATACGGATGTATGGTGTTCCATGGGTGAAGAAGATAAGGCTGCCGAAAGAGTTGCGCTGCTCAGACCTTATCAGGTCAATGCGGATGTTATGAAAGCTACCCAAAAAGACACCAGTATATTTTTACATTGTCTTCCTGCGGTTAAAGGCAATGAAGTAACTGAGGACGTATTTGAAGCCGATTACAGCCTGGTATTTGATGAAGCCGAAAACCGCATGCATACCATCAAAGCCGTTATGGTAGCAACTTTAGGGGATTAAACCATACATCGAATTAAAAGTACATATGCTATAAGGATGATTCCAGAGGCAGTTTCCCGAATCCGGAGACTGCCTTTTTCCGTGCCCCATGGACTTAGACTTGAAATTGTATATAAAAACCGATATAATGAATCAGCAGCAAATAAAATCAAGTAAAAAATAACGATTCAGCCATGTCTGCTTAGCCCCATTGCCGGATCGTTGCGAAAAATACATGACGAAAAGGAGCGGCAATAAAATGTATCAGGAAAATGTAGTGCTGTGCGGAGCCAGCGCCTATGAACAAAAATTTTATTTTAATGAAGATTTTTCATCATTGCCCCAAAATATCCGGGATGAGCTCCAGATCATGTGCGTGCTGTTTACAGAAGATGTGGGCGGCGTGCTTACTCTGGAATTTGACGATGAGGGCACACTGGATCTGAAAGTGTCTGTAGATGAAAATGATCTGCTGTTTGATGAGATCGGAAGCGCATTAAAGATCAAACAGCTTCAAAACGATAAAAGGGAATTATTTGAAGCCCTGGAAATGTACTATAAAGTCTTTTTCTTGGGAGAAACTTATGACGAAGGCAAGGAGGATATATGATTATTGTAATTGATGTGGGCAATACCAATATTACTATTGGTATGTTCAAAGGAGAAAAGATCGTGGGAAATTACCGTATGACCACTCAGATGGCCAGGACTTCCGACGAATATGGCGTTATGATCCGGGAGTTTTTAATTGATTCCGGATTTAAGGTAAGCGATGTGGAGGATGTGGTCATTGCGTCTGTGGTGCCGAATACAATGTATTCACTGAACAATGCCATTAAAAAATACTTTCATGTCACACCCATCGTTGTCGGCCCCGGCATTAAGACCGGGATCAAGATCGGTGCGGAAAATCCCAAAGAGGTTGGGGCGGATCTGATCGTAGACGCTGTAGCTGTGCGGGAAATGTACGGCGGTCCGGCCATTGTGATCGATTTTGGCACAGCCACGACGTATGAGCTTGTTTTAGAAGACGGAACGCTGGATTCTGTTGTTATTTGCCCGGGCATCCGCCTCAGCGCCAAGGCATTGTTCAGCGGCACGGCCAAGATCCCGGATATTGAGATCCGCAAGCCTAAGACCATTTTAGGTAAGGAGACCACCGTATGTCTCCAGGCCGGGCTTTTTTACGGAACGATCGGCCAGGTGGAATATATTGTATCAAAGATGATCGAGGAATCCGGACTGAAAGATGTGAAGGTCATTGCCACCGGCGGTCTGGGCCGTATTATTGCCAATGAGACGGATACGATCCAGATTTACGATAACAAGCTTACCCTTCATGGGCTGCGGCTGATCCGCAACCGGTGCCGGGGGATCAGTGCATGAGCCGGATAAAACCATTAAAGATCGGAAATGTCAGTGTTAAGGTTCCTGTTGCCCTGGCGCCAATGGCCGGGGTGACGGATCTTCCTTTCCGGCTGCTGTGCAAGGAGCAGGGCTGCGGTCTTTTATATACTGAAATGATCAGTGCCAAGGCCCTTTATTATGATAATAAAAATACAAAGCCGCTGATGGTCATTGATCCCGGCGAGCATCCCATTTCCCTGCAAATGTTTGGCAGCGAGCCGCAGCTGATGGGAGAAATGGCTAAAAAGATCGAGGAGCTGCCTTTTGATATTCTCGATATTAACATGGGCTGTCCGGTTCCCAAAGTGGTCAACAACGGGGAAGGAAGCGCCCTGATGAAAGACACTGTGCTGGCCGGACAGATTATTGAAGCTGTGGCAAATGCCATAAAAAAGCCGGTGACGGTAAAGTTTCGCAAGGGCTTTGATATGAACAGCGTGAATGCACCGGAGCTGGCAAGGGTAGCCCAGGAAAGCGGCGCCGCTGCTGTGGCGGTCCATGGCCGGACCCGTTCTCAGTATTACAGCGGCAAGGCGGACTGGGACATTATCCGTCAGGTGAAGGAAGCGGTCAAAATACCGGTCATCGGAAATGGAGACATTTTCCAGCCGGAAGATGCGGTACGCATGATGGAGGAAACCGGCTGCGACGGTGTTATGGTTGGCCGGGGCGCCCAGGGAAATCCGTGGCTTTTTCACCGGATCCTTCATTATATTAATACCGGGGAAGTGCTCCCGAGGCCGGAGGTTCATGAGGTGATCCAAATGATCCTGCGCCATACCAAGATGCAGATGGAATTTAAGGGAGAATACCACGGTATTCGGGAAATGCGCAAGCACATTGGCTGGTACACCGCAGGATACCCGGATTCTTCCAGACTTCGCCAGCAGGTAAATCATGTGGAAACATTTGAACAATTAAACCAGCTGATGAGCCAATATTTGGTTGACAGAGAAAAGTCAATACGGTATAATACTTAAAATGTAAAAGGAAGTTATAAGCAGCTGCGGTCTGACAGTCCGGTCAAACAGCAGCTGTTTACAGCCGGTGAGATAGATGATGATACACCCGAAAACGGGAGAATGCCCGGGCAGGTGCATAAGGAGCGGCAACGCGTCCTGTGCTGATGGACTGCCAGGGCTGCTTCATGTTTTCGGGTGAACGGCGTATACGGCAGGCGCAAGGCGCTGATATGTCGCTTTGACAGCCTGCAAGGCGCAGGCTGTCGGATCCGGTAATCTTATGTAAGGAAGGACTTTTGAATCATGGTTGAGACAAAAAAGAATATAATGACCTTTGCCGGTTTAAAGGCATTGGAAGATGAATTATTTGACCTGAAGGTAAACCGTCGTAATGAAGTGGCACAGAAGATCAAAGAGGCCAGAGAACAGGGCGATTTATCTGAAAATGCAGAATATGATGCTGCTAAAGATGAGCAGAGAGATATTGAAGCGCGTATCGAGGAGCTTGAAAAGCTTCTTAAAAACGTGGAAGTTATCGACGAAGACGAAGTAGAACTGGATAAGATCAGCGTAGGATGTAAAGTACGTCTTTATGACGCTGAATTTGATGAAGAAGTTGAGTATTTTATTGTAGGATCTACGGAAGCAGACAGCTTAAATGGCAAGATCTCCAATGAATCTCCTGTAGGCGCTGCCCTTTTAGGCCGCAAGATCGGTGAGACTGTGGAGGTTGAAACTCAGGCTGGCGTTGCTTTATATAAGATCCTTGAGATCCAGAGAGCAAAATAAAGCCTATGCCGTGCATCAGACGGCAATATTACCTATAAAGGAGCGAGAAAATTGGCAGAAGAAAAGAAGAACCCCAAAACAAACGGTGGACAGCAGGACTTAAACCAGCTGCTTCAGATCCGGCGGGATAAGCTTGCACAGCTTATTGAGGATGGAAAGAATCCTTTTGAAATTACAAAATATGATGTAACCCATCATACAGAAGATATTAAAGAACAGTATGAAGCTCTTGAAGGAAAGGAAGTTTCAGTTGCCGGACGCCTTATGTCCAAACGTGTTATGGGCAAGGCTTCTTTCTGTCATATTCAGGACTTAAAGGGGACCATCCAGTGCTATGTAGCCAGAGACGAGGTTGGCGAGGACGCATATAAGGACTTTAAAAAGTATGATATTGGCGATATTGTTGGCGTAAAGGGCTTTGTATTTACTACAAAGACCGGTGAAAAGTCCATTCATGCCAAGGAACTGACACTGCTGTCCAAGAGTCTCCAGATCCTTCCGGAGAAGTTCCATGGACTGACAAATACGGATATTCGTTACCGTCAAAGATATGTGGATCTGATCATGAACCCGGATGTAAAGGACACATTTGTAAAGCGTTCTCAGATCCTTAAAGAGATCCGTAATTTCCTTGATGGCCGTGGCTTTATGGAAGTAGAAACACCTATGCTTGTGGCCAATGCCGGCGGCGCTGCAGCCCGTCCGTTTGAGACCCATTATAATGCATTGGATGAAGATGTAAAGCTGCGTATTTCCCTGGAATTATACCTGAAGCGTCTTATTGTCGGCGGACTTGAGCGTGTATACGAAATTGGCCGCGTATTTAGAAATGAGGGCGTAGATACCCGTCACAATCCGGAGTTCACCCTCATGGAGCTGTATCAGGCATATACCGATTATGAAGGCATGATGGAGCTGACAGAAAGCATGTTCCGTTATGTGGCTGAAAAGGTATGCGGCACTGCAGTCATTACTTACAATGGCACAGTGATCGATATGTCAAAGCCTTTTGAGCGGATCACCATGATCGATGCCATTAAAAAATACGCCGGCGTTGACTTTAGCCAGGTAGGATCCCTGGAAGAAGCCAGAGCATTGGCCAAAGAACATCACATTGAGTTTGAAGAACGCCATAAGAAGGGCGATATTATCAATCTGTTCTTTGAAGAATACTGTGAGGATAAGATGATCCAGCCCACATTTGTTATGGATCATCCTCTGGATATTTCTCCGCTTACAAAGAAAAAACCGGAAAATCCGGAGCTGGTAGAGCGTTTTGAATTATTTATCTACGGCCGCGAAATGTGCAACGCATACTCTGAGTTAAATGACCCCATTGATCAGAGAGAACGTTTTGCTGCTCAGGAAGAAGCTTTTGCTGCCGGTGATGAAGAAGCAAACCATACAGATGAGGACTTCTTAAATGCCCTTGAGATCGGTATGCCTCCCACAGGCGGTATCGGCTACGGCATCGACCGTCTGGTCATGCTGCTGACAGACTCTCCGGCAATCAGGGATGTGCTTTTATTCCCCACCATGAAGTCACTGGATCCGAAAAAGGGCGAGACAAAGGCTGAAAAAGCATCCGCCGATGCAGCAGCTTCCCAGGAAGCTCCGGCTGCTGAGCCTGTAAGCGTGTCCGCTCCAAGCGTACAGCTTGACCTTTCCAAAGTAAAAGTAGAGCCGCTCTTTGAAGATATGGTTGATTTTGATACTTTCAGCAAGTCCGATTTCCGTGTCGTTAAGGTCAAAGACTGTGTAGCTGTACCTAAGTCCAAAAAGCTTTTACAGTTTACACTGGATGATGGAACCGGCACAGACCGTACGATTTTAAGCGGTATCCGGGAATATTATGAACCGGAAGAACTGATCGGCAAGACCTGCGTGGCCATCACAAACCTTCCTCCGCGGAAGATGATGGGCATTGATTCCTGCGGTATGCTCATCTCCGCAGTGTGCGAGTATGACGGACAGGAAAAATTAAACCTGCTTATGCTGGATGATGGGATTCCGGCGGGAGCGAAGTTATATTAAAAAATGTAAATGGGCAATCCCTGGAGGGATTGCCTGTTTTTCTATTATCCGAAAACCATAAGGAGGCGGCCATATGGAAAAGGATCCCTTTAAGGAATATTTGAGGGATGTGGGGCCTGATAAGATCAGCAAGGGCTATGTCTGGACCACAGCAATCGGACTGCAGGCGGTGGATGGATTAAAGCCCTCCCAATATTTGCTCAATACAGCCATCCAAAACATAGAGGGAAAAATAACCCTGAAAGAAGTACAGGTTCTTATTGACAGCTATTATGAGGAAAAGCCTGAGCGTAAAGATGACCGGCGAACAGAAGAAGCGGATAAAGTATCTGCCCGAATTGCGGAAATTTTGTCTGAAACCGCATTTTCCTTTACACCAAATGAATATATTTCTATCCATCGTAAGCTGTTTCATGGTATTTTCAGTCATGCCGGCAAGATCAGGGATTATAATATTACGAAAAAAGAGTGGGTGCTGGAGGGCGCTACAGTGATTTATGGAAGTGCTTCGGAATTGATGGCTACTCTTGAATATGATTTTTCCCAGGAGAGAAATTTTAGTTATAAAGGACTGTCAATGGATGAAATCATCCACCATCTTGCTGTTTTTGTTTCGCGATTGTGGCAGATCCATATATTTGAAGAAGGCAATACAAGAACAACGGCAGTATTTTTTATTAAATATTTGAGGAGCCTTGGTTTTTCCGCGTCTAATGATATTTTTGCGGATCATGCATGGTACTTTAGAAATGCTCTTGTCCGGGCCAATTATACAAACCTGCAAAAAGGCGTTCATGAGACAACAGAATATCTTGAATTATTTTTGCGAAATCTGCTCCTTAATGAAAAAAATGAGCTGCGCAATCGTTATTTACACATTGGCGGATTTCCTGGAGAAGCGGATATTGTCAATAAAAAAGTAGACATTGATGCTGAAAAAGTAGACATTCAAAACCAAAAACAAGATATTGATGCTGAAAAATCAGACATTGATATTGGTAAAACCAAAGGTTTTACAGTAAAGACGGTAAATTATATCCAAAAAATGTTTGATACTTTTGGTTCAGATCATATATTTGGCAGAAGTGATATTGTCCGGCTTTTAGGGCTGCGCGACTCAAGTGCATCCAGTCTGCTTGCCAAGCTGCTTAAGGCGGGGATCATTGAAACTGTATCCGGCCATGGCAAGGGAAAATATAAATTCCCGGGGGTTTAGTCTGCAGCCTGCACGGTTTGAGTCGTGTTGTCTCTTGTATACCGACGCCAGATCAGTGGCGCAGATGGTGATGGAAGAAGATATGGAGTGGAGAAGAAAATAAAAAGGGGAAGATGTTTGCCTGACGGCGGCATCTTCCTCTTTCTTTTATGGTGTCAATGTATGACAGATGAAGCGGTATTATGAAAAAAGATATTTTAAGAAAATTGTCAGATGAGAATAATGGCTATTTATTTACGGCAGAGGTACTCAGCCATAAGATTTCTAAAACCTATCTTTCAAAATTTGTAAAGCAAAATGGATATGAAAGAGTAGCCCATGGAATTTATGCAGCACCGGACATTTGGCCGGATGAACTGTATCTGCTGCAGAAAATGAATCCTAAGATTATTTTTTCCGGGGAAACAGCACTCTATATCCACGGACTTACAGACCGGGAATATGGCAGAATTGAGGTGACTGTTCCTCAGGGGTATAATGCAGTTCATCTGAGAAAGAAGAAAATTCAGGTAAGATCGCTAAAGGAAGACTTGTATGAATTGGGAAAAAATGTAGCTGAATCTGGATATGGGAATCAGATTGTAGTCTATGATAAGGAACGGGCCGTCTGTGATGCGGTAATTCATCGGAAAAAGATGGATGTGCAGATGTTTCAGACGGCAATGAAAGAATATATGTCAGACTCAAGCAGAAGGTTACAGGTTCTGGTTCGCTATGCGGAAACGTTAGGAATACGT
This sequence comes from Candidatus Scybalocola faecigallinarum, assembly GCA_018711005.1. Taxonomy (GTDB): domain Bacteria; phylum Bacillota; class Clostridia; order Lachnospirales; family Lachnospiraceae; genus Catenibacillus; species Catenibacillus faecigallinarum. The sequence goes on from DVIT01000031.1 coordinate 72,407, forward strand.
GACGAGGTCATGAAATATGTGGAGGTGCTGGCATGATCCATACATCAAAACAGTTAAAAGATAAGGTTAGAAATGTTTCTCATGGCGATAATCAGATTACACAGATGCTGATCCGTAATTTTATTATGGAGCGTTTTTTTGAGAGAGTATCTTTATCACGTTATCGGAATAATTTCATATTAAAAGGCGGCCTGCTTGTCGCTTCGTTAGTCGGGATTGACACAAGGGCAACTATGGATATTGATTCGACGCTCAAGGCGCTGTCCCTCAATGAAGACGACGCTGTACGAATTGTAAATGAGATTCTTTGTATTCATGTAGAAGACGGTACCAGTTTTGAGATCGTAAAGGCTGTAGAAATCATGGCTGACTTTGAATATCCGGGAGTCCGGATGGTGCTGGAAGCAAGACTTGATCGTTTGAAACAGAGGATTAAGATAGATCTCTCTACGGATGATGTTATTACACCTTCAGCAATTCGTTACAGTTACCCGCTCATGTTTGAAGACAGGAGCATCGAGCTAATGACTTACACTCCGGAAACGCTTCTTGCAGAAAAGATTCAGACCATTCTTGTAAGGGGGATTACAACAACGCGCATGAGAGATTATTATGATGTGTATGAAATCGTTGCCGGCAATAAGGTTAGTATCGATAAGGAAATATTGGCAGAAGCATTTACCTGTATGTGCTCACATAAGGTATAACATTTCAAAATGAATTAAAAAAATTAACTTGGCGTCTCGTGAAATAAGGATCTTTCCTATGGAGAAGTGAAGAAAACAATATTATACCTTATCTATAGACTTTTTGTAAAATATCATCTAAAATAAAAAATGATCCCGGCTGAAAACGCTTTTGAACGATCGGCCGGGATAAATTTTTTAGCATTGATGATAAAGTAAAGGGAGGGTTTACACAATGAATCCGTATCAAACGCAAGCATCCAGAGAAGCTCTGGCCCGTCAGATGGTGGCTTCTTCCCTGGTGCTGTTAAAAAATGAGGATCACTGCCTGCCGTTGAGGCCGGGGCGTGCGGCATTTTTTGGCCGGGCGGCTTACCGCTTAAATATCAGCGGCTCCGGTTCAGGAGATGCAGGCCGGGGAAAGAAGGTTCTTTCTCTGCCGGAGGCATGTGCTGCCCAGGGGATCGTGCCGGTGGGCGGGCTGGATGATTTTTACAAAGATTACTTTTCCAACGAAGTGCTGCCGGATCCTTTTGAAGAATTTAAGAAAGCTTTTGCCGGCGGCGCTGACCTGGTGGCCAGCGGCGTGATCTATGAGTTTTTCGGACGGTATAATGCCCAGATCCATGAGGTGGAAGTGCCCCGGGAGCAGATTCTGGCGGCGGCCGGGGAAACGGATACGGCGATTTATGTCCTTGGCCGGGCTACCGGCGGGGAGGAGTGCGACCGGAGACTTGAGGATGATTTTGAACTTCTGGAAGGGGAGATCCGTCTTTTGAACCAGCTTTGCCAGGCTTTTAAAAATGTGGTCGTGGTACTGAACGTTAATGGCATGGTTAATCTTTCCGGGATCCGGTCAATGCCTCAGGTAAAGGCGATCCTTTTTGCAGGCCTGCCGGGAGAAATGGGGGCTCTGGGGATTGCAGATGTGCTTTCCGGCGCGGTGTCTCCGTCCGGAAAAATGGCCTTTACAATGGCAGCGTCTTATGGAGATTATCCTGCGGCCAAAGATTTCAGCTATAACAAAGATGATCCGGACAGTATTTTAGAATATAAGGATTATAGTCTGGATGCTGCGGCCAATGGCAGCAAGGGTTTTGAAAAAAGCCCGGTGACGGTTTATCGGGAAGGGATTTATATTGGATACCGTTATTTTGACACCTTTGGGAAGGATGTGCTTTATCCGTTTGGGTACGGCCTTTCCTATGCGGCGTTTAAGATTAAAGATGCGGCGGTTTCTTTAACAGCCGCGGGGCTTGATGTGACAGCCGTTGCAGCCAATGTGGGCGACCCGGCACAGGGGGCATCCGGCCGGGAGGTTGTCCAGGTTTATGTATCCAGGCCCCAGGGCCGTCTGGAGCAGCCCTATCAGATTTTTGCCGGATGCTGCAAAACGCCTGAGATTGGGCCGGGGACTGAGGCTCAGGTGGCTATACCCATTTCGTGGAAGGATCTGGCTTCCTATGACGAGGAAAGCTCATCCTGGATCCTGGAGGCCGGAGATTACGTGATCCGTGTGGGTAATTCTTCACGGGATACATTTCCTGCCGCTGTGGTGCGCTTATCAGAGACCGTGATCTGTGAAACGGCAGAACGAGCTTTGGCGTTAAATCCGGCAAATGAAGGAAAGATAAGCTTCCTGTCGTCAAAAGACAGCACTGCCGGTTTTGCACCGGTGGACCCTTGTGTGCCTGTGATTTCCCTGAACTCTGGCGATGTAAAAATCCAAGGGGCTACTGCAAAGAACGGTGATGGCACACCGGTGGATATGGCTGAACTTACGGCACAGATGACGATACCGGAGCTGGCTGTGCTTGTCAACGGATATGGCCCGGGGCTGCCCTTTGGCGGCTTTGGCACAGCGGCGCCGCCGACGATCCAGTATGAGGACGGGACCGATATTGCTGTAAGTACCCATAAGACCGGAAATGCAGGGTATATTTCTCCGGCCATAGAAAAGTATGGCATCCCATCCGTTTTTTATAAAGACGGCCCGGCCGGTGTAGGCAAGATCGCATGGCCGGTGGAGATGCTTATTGCATGCAGCTTTGATGCAGATATGGCCTATGCCTTTGGCGCAGCCTGCGGCCAGGAAGCCGATGAGCTGATGGTAGACAGCTGGCTGGGACCGGCCCTGAACTTACATAGAAATCCTTTAGGCGGACGGAATTTTGAATATTTTTCAGAAGATCCGGTGCTGTCCGGAATTTTAGGGGCAGCCATCGCACAGGGCGCTGCGCAAAATTGTAAGACTACGGTTTGCCCGAAGCATTTTGCAGTGAATGAGCAGGAAACATACCGCCGGGGCAGTCTTAAAAAGTCTATTGATGCGGTGGATTCCATACTGACAGAGCGCACGGCCAGAGAGGTTTATTTAAAGCCCTTTGAAATGGTCATTAAAACCGGATGTGTCCGCAGCCTTATGACGGCATTTAACAAGATCAACGGCGTATTTGCCGCAGGAAATGCTGATCTGTGTACCCGGATCCTCAGGGATGAATGGGGCTTTGACGGCGTTGTTGTGACTGACTGGGGCGATATGGATATTGTTGTGGATGGTGCAGATGCCGTTGCCGCAGGAAATGATGTGATTATGCCGGGAGGCCCGCCAGTGATCCATCAGGTGCTTAAAGGCTATGAAGAAGGCCGGGTAAGCCGCGGACAGCTGGAAGCGGCTGTGATCCATTTAATGAAGCTGGTCAAAAATTCCCAATCTTATAAAGCGTGGTGTATGGAAAAGGATTGATATGCGTTTGTAAATGGAATAAGGGGGCTCCTGTTGATGGGAGTCCCCTTATTTCGTCCGCTGTTTCAGAGACATGTAGCTGTCCAGGAGCAGCTGATTTTTAAGCGCAGTCCCCTGGGTCTCGATGCGCTGGCGGGCAAAGGAGCGTACAGCAATATGGGCCGAGATCAGCCCGCATACCATGGTCAGCCGCCAGGTGATCCAGTAAAGAGCTCCGTCGTAGTAGCCATACCGGAAAAAGCTGATGATCAGAGCAATGCAGATCCCATATTCCACCCGGGGATGGAAACGCGCATCATATCTCCGGGTCATTGGTAATGGAATCGGCAGGGATTGGCGTTTGGGTGCCGTCACTTTGGATTTTTACAGAAGTGTCCCAGTTAATATACTCCACAGTTACCATTTCTATTGTACTCACATTTTTCTGTTTTCTCAAGATAAAGAGTTTAGAATTTATTTAAGTTTTTCCGGAAAAATATTTATCCCTCCGTGTTACTCTCAAAGGGCAGAAAAACTTTCATGCCAAATACGGCAGGAAGGATCGTCTTTGCTTAGATTATTGGTAAGGAGGCTTCGCGTATGTATGAATATTTGACCGGTTTAACGACCCGGGATGTGGAAGAACGCCGTATGCGGGGGGAAGGCGGTGCTCCCCAGGCCAGGATCACAAAGAGCCGGGGAAAGATTATTGGGAATAATCTGTTCACATTGTTTAATTTCCTGAATTTTCTTATTGCAGCCCTTTTGTTTGCTGTAGGCGCCTATTCCAATATGCTGTTTATTGCCATTATTATCCTGAACATTGTTATTGGGATCGCCCAGGAGCTTAAGGCCAAAAAGCTGGTGGATGAGCTGTCCATTTTAAACCGGCCTTCGGTGCGGGTGCGCAGAAATGAAAAAGAGGTGTCCATTGCTCTGGAGGAGATCGTAAAGGATGACCTGATGATCCTTTCTGGCGGTGACCAGATCGTAAATGATGGGGTGATCGCTGCAGGAGAGCTGGAAGTCAACGAGTCGCTGCTGACCGGGGAAAGCGATGCAATCATTAAAAATGTGAATGATGCGCTTTTCTCAGGAAGCTTTGTTATTTCAGGAAAAGCCCTGGCCCGGGTGACCCATATGGGCAATGAAAACTATGCGGCCAAACTGGCCAATGAGGTGCGCCGGGAGAAAAAGGTACAGTCAGAGCTGTTAGGGTCCATGAAAAAGGTGACACGGTTCACCAGCTTTTTGATCATCCCTTTGGGGATCCTGTTGTTTCTTGAGGCATTTTTCCTGCGTCAGGCGCCGGCGGATACGGCGGTGGTATCTTCCGCAGCGGCCCTTTTGGGAATGCTGCCAAAGGGCCTTGTCCTTCTTATATCTGTTTCCTTAGCCGCCGGGGTGATCCGGCTGGCGAAAATGAAGATCCTTGTGCAAAATATTTATTCTTTGGAAACGTTGGCCCATGTGGATACTTTATGCCTGGACAAGACCGGTACGATCACCGATGGCAACCTGACGGTAAGTCGTGTGATCCCTATGGCAGAACAAAAGGCGCATTTTCAGCCCAGGGATGTTTACCGTCCGGTGCATAAGATCCCATTTTCTTCTAAAAGAAAGTGGGGATGTGTAAGCTTTGAGGATGCTGGGAGTATTTTTATTGGTGCGCCGGAAATACTTATGGGAGTGCTGCCCCAAAATCTGGTCTATGAAATGGATCATGGACGCCGTGTTGTAGTGATTGCATATTCCGGGAGGCTGTGGGATAATAGTTTTAAGCTTCCGCCGGATCTTTATCCGCTGTACGGTGTTGCCCTGGAAGATCACATACGTCAGGGAGCGGCACAGACTCTGGAATTTTTCGACAAAGAAGGCGTAGATGTTAAGGTGATTTCCGGGGATCATATGAAAACCGTGTCCATGATCGCCCGGCGGGCCGGGCTTCACCGGTGGAAGGATGCCGTGGATATGTCCCTCCAGGGCGAGTTGCCGGATTATGATCAGCTTTGCCGGGATTATGCCATTTTTGCCAGGGTTACGCCCGGACAAAAGCAGGAACTTGTTAAGGCGCTTAAGCGCCAGGGACACCAGGTGGCCATGACCGGAGACGGGGTAAACGACCTTTTGGCATTGCGAGAAGCGGATTGTTCCATTGCTGTGGCAGATGGAAGCGATGCCAGCCGACAGATTTCCCAGGTTGTTTTGCTGGATTCGGATTTCACTCATTTGCCCCAGGTGGTTATGGAAGGGCGCAAGGTGATCCACAATGTGACCCGGACGGCCCAGGTATTTTTTATTAAAACCATTTATTCCGTCCTTGTTTCCCTGTTTTGCCTGCTGACCAACCAGGCGTTCCCATTTATTCCCATACAGATCACTCTGGTGGATGCATGTATTGAGGCATGGCCGTCGTTTTTAACGATCCTGGAGTCAAATACATCAAGAATCCGCAGACGTTTTCTTCCGGCTGCCATTTCCGGGGCTGCGCCCTTTGGCGTGGCGGTAACGGTAATGATCATGATTATGAGCCTTGCCCAGCCGTTTCCCCAGCCGCAGCTTCAGACGGTAATGTATCTGATGCTTGTTGTGATCTCTATGACAGCGGTGGTTAAAAGCTGCTGGCCAATGAATCCGCTGCGGATTTTTATTTGCGTGACTATGATCGGCGGAACATTTTTTGCGCTGGCCATTCTTCCGTCACTGTTTGAGATCAGTGCGGTTACTGGGCCGATGCTGGCTGCGACCTGCGCAGGCTCAGCCCTGTCCCTGCTGGCGGTGATAGTTCTTTGGGGCGTGAGGTGTTACATACTGCAGCGGCGCAGTGAAAAAGGGGATGAGTAATAATGACAGAATTTGCGATTTTAGATTTTATCCAGGAGCATTTGCGCACCCCGGTTGGGGATATGCTCATGCCGTTGATCACACGCCTTGGCAATGGAGGCTTTTTGTGGATCCTGACAGGACTTATCCTCCTGGTGCAAAAAAAGCACCGAAAAGCCGGAATTTTAGTGCTGGCCTCTCTGGCAATGGAGATACTTTTCTGTAATGTGTATTTAAAAAATGCCGTGGCAGCGCCAAGGCCCTGCGACCTGAATCCGTCAGTGGCCCTTTTGATCCCAAAGCCTGCGGATTTTTCCTTTCCTTCCGGACATACCGGCGCCTCCTTTGCGGCGGTGACGGCCCTGTTTTTAGGAAAGGTGAGGGGATGGTACTGGTTTTTGATCCCGGCAGTGCTGATCGCATTTTCCAGATTGTATTTGTATGTCCACTTTCCATCGGATATTCTGGGGGGCATTGTTGTGGGGATTCTCAGCGCCATTTTGGCGTGGGCCGGTATGTATGTGATCTGTCGGGTGCAAAAAAAACGTGAAAGGGGATGAAGGGGTGTCCGTAAAAAAAAGGGGTGTCTTTGAAAAAAAGAATGTTTTATTCCAATATGCTGATCATTTTTTCGGCCCTGCTGGCCTTAATGGTGATCATTGTAGGGGTTTTAGTGTTTTTTGAGGATTCCGTGGAGGCGCAGTTTCATTTGGCCATGGAGGCGGCCGGACCAGTCAGCACTGAGACAGACTGGCCGGAGCAGGCGCTGCAGCAGCTTTTCGGTACAGTTGTTGCGGCGGTAATACTGATCAGCATGGGGGCCATCGGGGTAGTTCTTTTGCTGGCAGCTTTTTTTACAAAACGGATGAACCGCCGGATCATGACACCGGCAGCAGCGGCTGGACAATGAAAGGGCCAGGATCGATATGGTGACCGGCATTTCCCATGATCTGCGCACACCTCTTACATCCATCCAGGGGTATATTAAAGGGGTGCTGGACGGTGTGGCGGATACCCGGGAAAAGCAGGAAATGTATTTAAAAACTGCCTATGAAGCCACAGAGGAAATGAACGTCCTTTTGCAGAAGCTGTTTGATTTTTCCAGAATGGAAAGCGGGCAGATGCCCTTTCATATGGTCCGGGTAGATCTGGCAGAATATACGGCAGCCTATGTGGCCCAGGTGCGGCGTATTTTTGATAACCTGCTGGAAAACAGTGAAAAATATGCAGGCGTCTGTCCGGTGCGGGTGGATATTTTTATCCGTGAGGACGAGGGCGGCATTTTGCTGGAGTGGAAGGACAATGGCCAGGGAGTGGCTGATGAGAAGCTATCCAGGATTTTTGACCGATTTTACCGCTGTGATGAAGCCCGTCAGGAAAAAGGCAGCGGCGTTGGACTTTATGTGGTAAAATATATTATGGAACGCCATCATGGATGGGTGACGGCCCAAAATGACGGCGGGCTGAAGATCTGTCTGTATTTTCCTAAGGAGGCAAAAAATATTGGAAAAAATACTGATTGCAGAGGATGACCGAAGAATCGCCCAGCTGGAGCAGGACTATCTTGAAAGCAACGGATTTGCCACAGCCTGGGTGGCTGACGGCGCTCAGGTGACCCCGGCTATGAAAAGGGACCATTACGATCTTGTGCTGCTGGATATTATGTTTCCCGGATGCAGCGGGTATGATATTTGCCGCACTGTGCGGGAGCTGAAGCTTCCTAACCGGGAATTTGAGCTTTTGCGGTTTCTTGCCCAAAACCCCAATATTGTTTTTCTAAGGAAGAACTGTTTGAAAAAATATGGGGCTATGATTACATATCGGATGCGGTGACGGTTTCCGTCCATATTAACCGTCTGAGGGAGAAGATCGAGGATGATGCCAGAAATCCAAAGATCATTGAAACTGTTTGGGGCGCAGGATACCGCCTGAATGACTAATTAAAAGAAAGAGGGAATGAGCAATGTGGCTCTTATATGCGGCTGGCTCTGCATTTTTTGCAGGATTGACATCCATACTGGCAAAATGCGGGATACGAAAGACGGACTCTACGGTGGCGACGGCAGTGCGTACCATCGTGATCCTGATCTTTTCATGGCTTATCGTAGGTATTGTGGGCTCAGGAAGCCAGATCACATCCATCAGCTCCCGGACGCTGGTCTTTTTGATCCTTTCAGGCGCAGCTACCGGGGCGTCCTGGCTGTGTTATTTTAAGGCGCTACAGCTGGGGGATATTAATAAGGTGGTGCCTATTGATAAGTCCAGTACCGTGCTGACCATCCTTTTGGCCCTGATTTTATTACAGGAAGGGGTCAGCCTTCCCAAGGCGATTGCAGTTGCTGCCATTGCCGCCGGGATCCTGCTTATGATTGAGAAAAAGGATGTGGAAAAAAAGAGCAATGGCCACGCCAGCTGGATGCTGTATGCTATCGGCTCTGCTTTTTTTGCCAGCCTGACTGCTATTCTTGGGAAGATCGGTATTTCTGATGTGGAGTCCAACCTGGGAACGGCTATACGCACCATTGTTGTTTTGGTCATGGCCTGGGTCATGGTGTTTGCTGCGAAAAAAAACGGAGAAGTCCTCAGGATCGACCGCAAGGAACTGATCTTTATATGCCTTTCCGGCGTGGCCACCGGAGCGTCGTGGCTGTGCTATTACCGGGCCCTCCAGGAAGGCCCGGCCAGCGTGGTGGCGCCCATTGATAAGCTGAGTGTTATTGTCACGGTGATCTTTTCTTACTTTGTTTTTGGAGAAAAGCTCAGCAAAAAGGCTTTGGCCGGACTTGGCCTGCTCACTGCCGGAACCGTGGCCATGGCTGTGCTTTAAAGCTCCCGAAAAAATGCCGTGGCCCGGCGGACCTTGTCCATAAGGGTGTTAAACATTTCCGGAGTAAGGGATTGAGGTCCGTCACATAAGGCTTTTTCCGGATCGTTGTGAACCTCGATCATCAGACCGTCGGCTCCGGCGGCAATGGCTGCCAGGGCCATAGGCTCTACCATCCAGCGGATGCCGCAGGCGTGGGAAGGATCCACAATAACAGGAAGATGGGTCTTTTTCTTCAGCATGGGAATGGCGGACAGATCCAGGGTATTTCTCGTGGAAGGTTCAAAAGTGCGGATGCCCCGTTCGCACAGGATGACATTTTCATTGCCTCCGGCCATAATATATTCGGCGCTCATTAGGAGCTCATCCAGGGTATTGGCCATTCCCCGCTTTAAAAGGATGGGGGTTTTCAGCTTGCCAACTTCTTTTAAAAGCTCAAAATTCTGCATATTGCGGGTGCCGATCTGGATCATATCCACATCCTGGAACAGGTCAACATGCTCCGGGGTCATCAGTTCGGTGACCACGGGAAGGCCGCAGACCTTTTTGGCTTCAAGGAGGAGCTTCAGTCCTTCATCATGAAGTCCCTGGAACGCATAGGGAGATGTCCTTGGCTTAAATGCGCCGCCCCGCAGCAGTCCGGCGCCGCTTTGGGCCACGCTTAAGGCCACGCTGTTGATCTGCTGTGTATTTTCAATGGAGCATGGCCCTGCGATGACCTGGAAATGTCCGCCGCCGATTTTTTTCCCGGCAACATCCACCACAGTGTCCTGGGGATGGAATTTCCGGTTGGCTTTTTTATAGGGCTCCTGTACCCGTTTCACGCTTTCCACAATCTGACGGGCGGCCAGCCAGTCCATGTTGATCTTTGAGGTATCGCCGACAAGCCCCCAAAGCAGGGTGTCCTGGCCTTTGGATTTGTGTATATCCAGGCCAAGGGCGCGTATTTCTTTTTCCAGTAAATTTATTTCTTTTTCCGGTGCGTTTTCTTTAAAAATAATGATCATTGTATATATCCTCCTTAATAAAATGGTTTGTGATCCGCTGCGGCAGGGCGGCAGCCGCTGCTGCGCAAAATAAAAAAGCTGATGTTGCGGGAACATCAGCTTTTGGGGGTAATTACAGTATAGAATCCGTCTGATCCTGTCTGTTATGGAGCTGTTCCGATGCAACACAATAAATCCGCGCAGTCAAAGCCCGGATAATAATAACCATATGCAAAGCTAAAAGAATGATTATTTTGTGCTGTCATAGATACCTCCAAAAGATCACACTCCGGCGATCAGGGCGCCGGAGATTTTTGTTTTCCTAGATTTTAGCAGAAAAATTTCAATATGTCAATAACGATTTAAAGTGCTACACTTTAAAGTGAAGAAGTTTACGGCGGTTCCGCTGGCGCAGCTGCTACAAAAAGTGCTATACTATAAGTTGTCTGATAAATGGGTATGAGCAAAGGAGGATGAGTCCTATGGCACGGATCACTAAAATGTCTGGGAGCGTGAAGCTTCGGTGGATCATTGGCGCCGGGTTGTTGGCAGGGGCGCTGCTGCTTCTGGCAACAGCCGCCCATGTTCCCGGATTTGCCCAGTGGTATGCCATTACCATTTATCCGGTCTATATGGGGAGTCTGGGGCGGCTGACGGGGCTGGTTCCCTTTTCAGTGGTGGAAATACTTTTGTATGTGTTTATTTTAAGTATTACAGGCTCGGTTGTGTACACGGCGGTCCGGATGGTGCGTCAGCGCACCATAAAACCGGCAGGGCGGTGGCTGTCGGGAATGCTCCTGATCGCTGGCGGACTGCTTTTTTGGTATGCCCTGGGATGCGGGATCAATTATCATCGCACATCCTTTGCCGCAGAGGCAGGGTACGGCATGGCCGGATATACGGTTGAGGAATTGCTGGAAACATGCCGGTGGCTGACACAAAAAGTGAATGACTTAAGCGATGACATGGTTCGGGATGAAAATGGTCTGATGGTCCTGGAGGACGGAACCGGGAAGGCCGCTGCAGAGACTATGTCAGCACTGGGAAAACAATTTGACAGCCTGTCCGGTTTTTATCCGTCGCCCAAGCCTGTGGCAGTATCGGAAATATTATCCTATCAAAGTCTCAGCGGCATTTACTCGCCTTTTACGGCGGAGGCCAATTATAACGCAGATATGGTGGCCTATAATATTCCGTTTACCATGTGCCATGAGCTGTCCCATTTAAAGGGCTATATGGAGGAGCAGGAGGCAAACTTTATTGCATTTTTAGCCTGCATCGGATCGGAGCGGATGGATTTTCAGTACAGCGGCTATTTGCTGGCGTGGATCTACTGCACCAATACGCTGTTTGAGACGGACCCTCTGCTGTGGCTGGATGTACGGACGGAGCTGTCAGACCATGTGCTGGATGATATTTCTGCAAACAGCAATTTCTGGGATGCCTATGATGGAAGTATTTCTGAAATTTCAGATTGGCTGAATGACACCTACCTGAAAGCCAATGGCCAGCCGGACGGGGTTGCCAGCTATGATAAAATGGTGGATCTGGTCATTTCGTATTATTTTTCATCGGATGAAAAATAGCCATCGGCAGAATGATTGCCGGTGGCTATTGATTAATGTGCCTGCGGATTACTCTTCCACACGGATCAGATTGCTCACATAGGGGCGCTTTCCGGTGAGGACTTCGTCGTAAAAATTTTGCTTCCAGTCAATATAGGCAACGCTGTCCTCCAGCTCTTTAATGGAAAGACGCAGAGCCTCCTGTTTTTGGGTAAGCATTTCCTTTCTTTGGGGAATGGTCGATTCCCCCTGCAAACATAATTCAAGATATTCTTTCATTTCCTGAATGCTCATGCCGCATTTTTTCAGACACACCAGGTCTTTAATCCATTTCACATTATGTTCGTCAAAAATACGCCGGTTATTTTTATCCCGGCGGACATTAGGGATTAATCCTTCGTTGCAGTAAAATTTCAATGCCTGATACGTCAGGTCGGTTTCTTTGCAGACCTGCATCATGGTATAGATCATATTTTCTCATTCCTATTCATATAATCGTTCAGCAAGCAGAACTGTAGATGTGCAGGCCCGGCTGAATCGTTATCTGTTCACACTTTTTTCACAAAAAATATTTTGAGAACCTCTTGACCGGTTGTAACAACCGGAAATTATAATCGATAGTATCAAACGATTCAAACAACCGGATTATAACATAAAATAAAATGTGATGCAAGGAGAGGATAGGAAATGGTATTTTATTTTACCGGTACAGGCAACTGTCTTTATGTGGCAAAGGAGATCAGCCGCAGAGTGGAAGGCTGTTCATTTTCCGGGACATTGCCAGACATGTCTGGCCTGCGCCCATGCCTGTCCAAAGCTGGCCATCGGCCTGACGGTACCTGAAAAAAATCCCAATGCCAGATACCGAAATGAACATATTGCCTTACGGGAAATTGTAAAATCCAATCAACAGATGGAGGAATGAACATGGACGAAATGATGAGGAACAAAATGTTACAGATTTTTACAGGGATAAAAAGCCAGCTTAGGGGCCATACGGCCGGCAACTTTGGCGTGGGCAATGACAAGGCGAAAATGTACAGTGTTGTAGAACAGTGTATGCCTTATATTGGCTATCCAAGAAGCCTTAATGCTATGGCCGTGATCGATGAAGTCGCAAAGTCGTTTGAAAATGCATGATTGAGAGGAGAAAAAATATTATGAATACATTTACTTATTCTTATCCTGTAAAAGTTTATTTTGGTGAAGGCGCTGCACTGCAGGCCCTGGCACAGGCGCTGCCTAAAGTAGGCAAGACCGTAATGCTGGCTTACGGCGGCGGTTCTGTAAAGGCCAGCGGCGTTTACGATGAACTGAAAAATGCCCTTACACAGGCAGGAAAGGATGTTGTGGATTTTTCCGGCATTATGCCCAATCCTACTTATGCCAAGGCTCAGGAAGGGGCAAAGCTGGCAAAGGAACAGGGCGTAGACTTTATCCTGGCTGTTGGCGGCGGCAGCGTTATTGACTGCTGTAAGGTTATTTCCGCCCAGGCTGTACTGGAAGAAGATATTTGGAGCATGGAATATGAATCCGGAAAATTCCCCACTGCCGGTATCCCTATGGGCGCTGTGGTAACGGCTTCAGGAACCGGAGCAGAAATGAACAGCGGCGCTGTGATCACATATGAGGAAAAGGTATGGAAAGGCCCTGTTGTGGGAACATGCGCTTCATTTGCTGTCTTTGACCCGGCTTATACAGCCACAGTACCGCCCATGCAGGTATTATCCGGGGCATTTGATACATTAAGCCATGCGATGGAGACGTATCTTGGAACATCCGATAAGGACAATGTATCTGATGATGTGGCGTTGGCCATTATGAAAAATACAGTTGTTAATATGCGCCGTCTCCTTGTGGATATTAATGATATGCAGGCCCGCGGCAACCTGATGTGGGATTCTGCCATGGCAGAAAATGGTATTTTAAAAGTGGGCCGCCTTACAGATTTCCAGGCCCATCAGATGGAGCATCAGCTTGGCGCATACACCGACTGTAACCACGGCCAGGGCCTTGCCGTAATCCATCCGGCCTATTACCGGCATATTTTAAATGACGCCAGAGAGAAATTCACCCGTTTTGCCAAAGAAGTTTTCGGCGTGGCCACAGCAGAAGAAGGCATTGAGGCGCTGACAGCATTTATCAGCGAATGCGGCCTGCCTACAAAAATGTCTCAGCTTAAGTCACGGGTGGAGATCACACCACAGGTGCTGCGCCAGGTTGCCGATACATGTAATCTGATCAAATGCAATCCAAGACCATTAAGCAGGGATGAAATTTATGAGATCCTTTGCGAATGCCTGTGATCCTGGAGGTTGAATGAAGAAAGGCGGTATTATGAAAAAGTTGTTAAGTTTAGGAATGGCCCTAGTTCTGGCCTTATCCCTTATGGCCTGCGGTCAGTCTGCCGCAGGAACCGGACAGAGCGCTTCAGATAGCGCCGGGGATACGGTTTCAGCAGCGGAATCCGAAAGTGACGGATCCGGAGAGTCTTTAGGTACTTCAGGCAGCAATGTGCTGGTGGCTTATTTTTCCTGGTCTGGAAATACTCAGGAAATGGCTTTTTACATTGCTCAGCAGACCGGGGCAGATCTTTATGAGATTGTTCCTGAGACGCCTTACCCTGAGGATTATAATGAATGCGGTGATGTGGCTCTGGCTGAGCGGGATAACAATGAACGTCCGGCTATTGCTGGTCTGCCGGATTCCCTGGATCAGTACGATACTATCATTATCGGTTATCCTATTTGGTGGCACACGGCGCCTATGATTATCGGAACTTTCCTGGAAAGCTATGATCTTACAGGAAAAGATGTTTATCCCTTTACCCAGTCGGCATCCATGAATACAGAACAGTTTGACAATTCCATTGATTTTGTCCGGGAAAGTGCAGGAAGCGGCCAGGTACATGACGGCCTGTTTGCAAGACCTTCGGATACGGAAACGATTGACGCCTATTTATCGGATAATGGCCTGACACTGTAGGGAGAAGGAATGAAACGAAGAACAAAGATCATGGCTGTATTTTGTACAGGGATGCTGCTTCTTGGCCTGGCCGGTGCCTGCAGCGCCGGAGCCGATGACGCCGGCACCGGGGGCAGCGGTGCCGGGGAAAGGCAGCCTTCCCATACACAGACAACATATGCGTATGAAGTGCAGGAGCTTCATGCCCAGCGGGATGGCCTGGATATTTACGGTGAGATCTACATTCCCCAGGACGCTGGGGAGAAAATGCCGGCAGTGATTATTTCCCATGGTTTTGGAGGGACCCATACAGTTGGACAGCCCTATGCCCGGGCTTTGGCGGAGCATGGATATGTGGCCTACTGCTTTGATTTTTGCGGAGGCGCTGCGTCAAACCGGAGTGACGGCTCCCCTCTGGAAATGTCTGTTTTTACAGAGCAAGCGGATCTGGAAGCGGTGATCGCCATGATACAGGAGCTGGATTATGTGGATCAGGATAACCTGTTTTTAATGGGGACCAGCCAGGGCGGCGCTGTTTCAGCCATAACCGGGGCGGCCGTATTTTGAAGCGCTGATGGATTATGACATTTACGGCGCAATAGCCGCCTATGATCAGGATGTGCTTTTGATCCATGGAGATTCCGATACCATCGTACCTTTGGAATTCTCTCAGCGGGCCCTGGAAGTCTATCCCAGCGCACGGCTGGAAGTGATCCGGGGCGGCGGCCACGGATTTTATGGCGATAATGCCCGGCTGGCAACAGATTATATGCTGGAATATTTAGATGAACACCGCACAGATCAGGCGGGAAATGATGAATGAACAGGAGAATAAAAATGTCAAAAAGAGTTGTGATTATATCAGGAAGTCCCCGTAAAGGAGGAAATTCAGAGACACTTTGTGATGAATTTTTAAAAGGCTGTCAGGAAGCCGGACATGACGCTGTGAAAGTCTGTCTCAGAGAAAAGGAGATCAATTTTTGCAAAGCATGCTATGTGTGCAGAAAAACCGGGGAGTGCTTCCAAAAAGATGATGTTCCTGAAATTTTGGAGGAAATGATCCGCGCCGATGTGATCGTGTTGGCGACGCCGGTGTATTTTTACAGTATGGCAGGCCAGGTAAAAACATTGATCGACCGGTGCCTGTCCTGCGGTGCAAAGCTGACGGATAAGGAGTTTTACTTTATTGCAACGGCGGCTGACCAAAAAGCAGCTATGGAGCGTACCATAGAGGGGCTTCGGGGATTTACGGACTGTCTTCCGGGCGCTCGTGTACAGGGCGTGATCTATGGCGCAGGTGCATGGCAGCTTGGAGATATTCAGGGCAATCCTGCCATGGCCCAGGCCTATGCTATGGGTAAGAATATTTGACCTGAACATTAAAAAGGAGTGAACATATTTATGAAAAAAAGTATGGCAGCATTATTTGGGGCCCTTATTGCAGGCATGGCATTGGCCGGCTGCGGCTCCTCAGGCGGAACAAGTTCCGGCACACCGGATACGGTTTTAGAAACACAGGCAGCCGCTCAGGCATCGGAATCTCAGGCAGCAGAGTCTCAGACCGCCGGGGCTGAGTCTGGGGCGGCAGGTGGAGAAACTGGCAGCAGTAATATCCTGGTTGCTTATTTTTCTGTTCCTGAAACGGATGGGGTGGACACTGTGGCCGGAGCCAGCCGCGTTGTTGTTGACGGCCAGGTGCTGGGCAACTGTCAGTATGTAGCCCAGCTGATCAGCGAAGCTACCGGGGGAGAAATGTTTCGGATTGAAACTGTCCGGGAATATCCGGGAAGCCATGATCCCCTGTTGGAGTTTGCCTACAATGAACGGGCAGAGGATGCCAGACCGGAATTGGCCACTCAGATTGAAAATCTTGACAGCTATGATGTGATCTTTTTAGGTTATCCGAACTGGAACTCAGATCTTCCTATGCCTTTATATACATTTTTAGAGTCTTATGATCTTAGCGGAAAAACCATTATCCCCTTTACGACCCACGGCGGAAGCGGTTTTTCAAGAACTATCCAGACGATCCGGGATCTTCAGCCCAATGCCACTGTTGAGGAAAACGGACTTTCTATTTCAAGAAATTCTGTGCCGGAGGCTGAAAGTGACGTAACTGAGTGGATCAGCGGACTTGAGCTGTAAAGCAGCGGAATCTTTGAGAGAGAGGAAAGGTTCATGAGTTATAAAATGACAGGAAAGATCTTGACGGATCTGGTAATGACAATTTTGCTTCTTCTGCTTATGGCCAGGCAGATTACAGGGGATTCGGCCCATGAATGGCTTGGCGCCGCCATGTTTGTGCTGTGGGTGCTCCATCATGTGTTTAATTTCAGATGGTATACTCATTTGCTTCCGGGAAAGGCAGAGCCGTTAAAGAAATTGTATCCCCCGGCCAGGATCGTCCGGATCATCGTTAATTTTTTGTTGCTGCTGTCAATGCTTGGGACAATGATCAGCGGTGTGATCCTTTCCCGGGAAGTTTTTGATTTCCTTCCGATTTCCGGAGGGATTGCCCTGGCCCGGCCAATGCATGTTTTATGCGCTTTCTGGGGCTTTGTCCTTATGGCAGTGCATCTTGGGCTCCATTGGAGCATGGTTCTTGTCATGTTTCGCAGGATCCGGGGGCCGGTTTCATCTAAATTTTTAAAAATCGCTTTGCCTGTGGCAGGAGGAGCCGTGGCTGTTTACGGTTTGTACGCATTTATTAAAAACCGTTTTCTTTCCTACATGCTCCTTACGTCTTCCTTTGTGTTTTTTGACTTTGAACGGCCATTGCTCCTTTTTTTTACAGAATATATAGGGATCATGGGGCTTTTTGTTTTCCTGGCTTACTATGGCAGCCGTATTTTCAGACGGCCTAAAAGCCGGACAAAGAGCTGACCATTGTATAAAAACAGGGGGCTGTCGCGACAGCCCCCTTTATCTATAGGCGAGTCAATGTGGGAAATGCCGGGCTTGGCAAAGCCCGGCATTTTGTGTAAAATTTAATCATGAATATATATTCAGGAGGAGACTTATGAAGTTTTTTGAAGTAGAAAATAACAGCCTGATCTTCCGGGAAAATGGGGAAACGGTACAGATCACCCCATGGGGAAAGGACAGCTTCCGTGTGCGGGCAAATTTCCTGGGAGAGATTTTAGAACAGCCGGGAGCCCTGCTGGAGCCTGTGGACATGGACACAGAGCCTGCTTTTGTAGTGGAGGATGAATATGCCAGCATTACCAACGGAAAGATCACAGCATATTGCCATGTGGACCGGTGGGGAAACCGCCTTCAGATTACATATAAGAATCAAAAGGATGAGGTGCTTTTAAAAGAAGTGACCAACGGAGGCGCATTATTTGTTAAAGCGAGGGACTTTCGTCCTCTGCCCGGCGGCAATTACCGTTTGAAAGTGCGTTTTGAATCCGATCCTGCGGAAAAGCTTTACGGTATGGGCCAGTACCAGCAGGAGGTCATGAATCTTAAAGGCTGCCATTTAGAGCTGGCTCACCGTAATTCCCAGGCCAGCGTGCCATTTTATGTATCCAGCCTTGGCTACGGATTTTTATGGAATAATCCGGCCATTGGCGAGGTGGATTTTGGAACCAATATTACCCAGTGGACAGCAGAGTCGTCCCGTCAGATGGATTACTGGATCACCGCAGGGGATACGCCGGCACAGATTGAGGAAGCCTATGCAGCCGTTACCGGAAAGGCACCCATGATGCCGGAGTATGGTCTGGGCTTTTGGCAGTGCAAACTGCGTTATTACAATCAGGAACAGGTGCTTAACATCGCCCGGGAATATGTCCGCCGCAACATCCCTGTGGATGTGCTTGTCATTGACTTTTTCCATTGGCCAAAGTGCGGGGACTGGCGGTTTGATGAGGAGTATTTCCCCAATCCCGGGGAAATGGTACGCCAGCTCCATGAAATGGGTATTGAAACTATGGTGTCTGTGTGGCCCCAGGTGGACTGGAAAAGTGAAAATTTTGAGGAAATGAAGCAAAAAGGCCTTCTGGTTCGGAGCAATTCCGGAATTGATGTGCAGATGCTTACATGGAGCAATAACGTGTTTATGGATGCCACTAATCCCCGGACGCGGGATTATGTATGGGAAAAGTGCCGGAAAAATTATGCGGATCTTGGGATCCGGATATTTTGGCTGGATGAGGCGGAGCCGGAGTTTACCGGATACGATTTCCTGGATTACCGGTATCATGCAGGGGCAGTGGCAGAAGTGGGAAATATTTACCCCAGAGAATATGCCCGCATGTTTTATGAAGGCCAAAAAGCCATGGGCCAGGAGGATATTGTGAACCTGATCCGCTGTGCCTGGGCAGGGAGCCAGCGCTACGGCGCCCTTGTGTGGTCCGGAGACATTATGTCCTCTTATGAGGATTTCCGGAAACAGATCTGCGCCGGTATCCATATGGGTCTGAGCGGTATTCCCTGGTGGACGACGGATATTGGAGGGTTCCATAATGGAAATATCCATGATCCCGGATTTAAGGAGCTGCTTGTACGGTGGTTTGAATTTGGTACTTTCTGTCCGGTGATGCGTCTCCACGGATGCCGTCAGCCGGAGACGCCCATCATTGATAAAAGCGGGGAAATGCGCCAGTCCACCGGGGCAGATAATGAAGTGTGGAGCTATGGTCCGGAGATTGAGGAAATCCTTGTGGGATACATTCATTTGCGGGAAGCGATGCGTCCATATACCCGCAGTCTTATGGCTCAGGCTCATGAGAAAGGAACGCCGGTCATGCGGGCCTGCTTTTATGAGTTTCCAAAGGATCCTGTGTGCTGGGAACTGACAGATGAATATATGTTTGGCCCGGATGTTTTAGTGGCTCCTGTATGCCATGCCGGGGCTGTGAGCCGCAGTGTGTATCTGCCTGAGGGAGCTTCCTGGATCGATGCCCGGAGCGGAGCTGTCTATGATGGCGGACAGTATATCCAGGTGTCTGCGCCTTTGGAAGCCATTCCGTTGTTCTTACGGGACGGACATGGAGATGAGATCCGCAGATTCTTTACAGAGCAGGAAACAGTTAAGGGAAGGTGAAAACATGGAGATCCGGGTTTTACGCTATTGCAGAGTACGTTGTTTCTGTATTTGAAGATGCTTTGAAAGGATGATGAATGTTTGAAAGGAAGGATGTTTTGCCTTGTGGCTGCCTTAGCGTTTGCTTTTGCAGCCGGATGTGCCAATCCGGCTGAGGCCGATGCACAGGGGCAGACGGATGCCCGGGCAGAGACAGATACCGGGGCTGAGGCCGGGACGGAGCGTTCCGTGTTTGCCATGAATACATACATGACCTTTACGGCGTATGGCCAGGAGGTTCAGGATGGGCTGGACGCTGCCGAAGATCTGATCTATGAACTGGAATCTTTGTGGTCTGTGACTGATGAAAATAGTGATATTTACAGGGCCAACCACAGCGGCGGGCAGACCGTAGAGGTGAGCGATGAGACGGCCAGTCTTGTGGATTTTGCCCTGCAAATGGCTGAAAAAACCGGCGGCGCCCTGGACCCGACAATCTATCCGGTGCTTTGTGCCTGGGGTTTTACCACAGACAGCAAGCAGGTGCCGTCCCAGACGCAGATTGATGCATTGCTGGAAAATGTAGATTACAGCCGGATCATCCTGAATGGAAAACAACTGACGGTTCCAGACGGTATGGAGCTGGATCTTGGGGCCGTCGGCAAAGGCTATGCCGGGGACCTTGTGGCAGAGACGTTAGAGGACTATGGTATAGAGTCTGCGATTTTAAGCTTAGGGGGAAATATCCAGGCTGTCGGCAGCCGTCCGGACGGTTCAAACTGGCGTATCGGCATCCGCGCCCCATGGGAGGACGGCCAGTTAGGGGTGCTAAGGATCAGTGATGCGGCTGTGGTAACCTCCGGAGGCTATGAAAATTATTTTGAAGATGAGGATGGCAATATTTACTGGCATATCCTGGATCCTTCCACCGGACGCCCTGCTGAAAGCGGCGTCCAGTCAGTGACCATTGTGGGGGATGAGGGCCGTATGTGCGATGCCCTTTCCACCGCCTTGTTTGTTATGGGCGCCAAGGGGGCTGAGGATTACTGGAAGGCCAATGGCGGCTTTGATATGATCATTGTAACGGATGATGGGAAAATCCTGATCACCGAAGGTATTGCCGGGGATTTTACATTAAGCGACGGCCGGACGGAAACGGTGCGTGTGCTGGAAAAAAATAGTTGAAGCCCGGGGCAATAACCGATATAATGAACGTATAGTTTATTTGGAGGAGGTTACAACAATGATCGATTTAAAGGGAAAACCATTTTATCTGGATGACGAGGACATCCGGTGGGTGGAGGAAACCATAGACGCTATGAGTCTTGAGGAAAAAATCGGGCAGTTATTTTGCCCGGTAGGGTTTACAAAGGATAAGGAGCTGTTAAAGCCCCTGCTTGAAAAAAATATTGCAGGGATCATGTACCGTTCCGGCCCGGCAAAAGAGATCCAGGAAACCCAGCGGTGGCTCCAGGAAAATTCCAGGATTCCCCTGCTCCTTCCGGCAAATCTGGAAGCCGGCGGCACAGGCTCTGTAGAGGAAGGCACAAACTTTGGCAAGCCTCTCCAGGCAGCAGCTACAGATGATGAGACCGAAGGCTATCATCTTGGAAAGATTTCCTGTACCGAAGGGGCTGCCGTGGGTATTAACTGGAGCTTTGCACCCATTGTGGATATTGATAATAACTGGCGCAATCCGATTACAAACCTTCGGACATTCGGGGATGATCCCAGACGCGTCCTGCGGTTTGGCTCCGGTTATTTAAAAGGCGCCGCAGAAGCTGGCGTGGCTGTGTCTATTAAGCATTTCCCGGGAGACGGTGTAGATGAAAGAGACCAGCACCTTCATACAACAGTCAATGCCCTGTCGGCAGACGAATGGATGGATACTTACGGCATGATCTATAAGGGCCTGATCGATCAGGGCGCCCAGACGGTAATGGTGGGCCATATTGCCCAGCCGGCATGGGCAAAACGGCTGAATCCTTTACTAAGCGGCAAAGACCTGTACCGTCCGGCTACATTGTCCAGAGAGATCGTTACAGGACTTTTGCGGGAAACCCTTGGCTTTAATGGCATGATCGTGACGGACGCCACTTCCATGCTGGGCTATACCTGTGCCATGGAGCGCAGCAAGGCTGTGCCCACCACCATTGCCATTGGCTGTGATATGTTCCTGTTTAACAAGAGCTTTGATGAAGATTACGGATATATGCTGGATGGCTATAAAAACGGCATTATTACAGAAGAACGCCTGAGAGAGGCGCTGACACGGATCCTGGCATTAAAGGCATCTCTTGGCCTGCATAAAAAGCAAAAGGAAGGAACTTTGGTTCCCGGGCCGGAGGCATTGTCTGTACTCAGAAATCCCCAGTTTGTCCAGTGGGCCTATGACTGTGCCGATAAGGCCGTAACCCTTGTAAAGGATACACAGGAGCTTTTGCCCATCACGCCGGAGAAGTATCCCCGCATTGTATTATTTACATCTGAGGGCGGCGGATATTTTGGAGAAACCACAGGGCTCCATGAGCGGCTGAAAAAAGCCCTTCAGGAGCAGGGCTTTACAGTCCTGGATCCGCCGGAAGGCGCATATATTTCCGATAAGCCCATAACTGTTGCCGGATTTAAGGAAAATTATGACCTGGCATTTTATGCCTTTGATTTCCCTACGGCATCCAATAATACAGTAGTGCGCCTTTCATGGAAGGGCGGCCTTGGCGGCAGCAATACCCCATGGTTTTGCGAGGAATTGCCCACAATGGCGGTCAGCTTTGCCAATCCCTATCATCTGATTGATGTTCCGGAGCTCCATACATATATTAATGCTTATACAGACAGTGAGTTTGTGCTTTCCGCAGTTATGGATAAGATTACAGGAAAGAGTCCTTTCAAAGGAAAGAACCCGGTAGATCCTTTCTGCGGACGGGAGGATACAAAGTTTTAATTTCCTGCCGGAAATGAAAATACTGCAGCAGCTTCAGCCCGCTAAACTGCTGCAAAAAATGCCCTGCAGCCGGTATTTTTACGGCTGGGGGCATTTTTTATTGTGAGGTATTTTTTATATGGAAGGATTTGCGGGGACCCAGGTTTAGCTGCTGATGGCATTTCCTGTGTAAAGCTGGTAATACCGGCCCTTTTGTTCAATAAGCTGGTCATGGGTGCCCCGCTCAATAATGCGGCCCTGTTCCAGGACCATGATGCAGTCAGAGTTTTTGACGGTGGACAGCCGATGGGCAATGACAAAGGTCGTGCGGCCTTTCATGAGCCTGTCCATGCCTTCCTGGACAAGGGCTTCGGTGCGGGTGTCAATGGAGGATGTGGCTTCATCCAGGATCAGCACCGGGGGATCAGCCACAGCGGCCCGGGCAATGGCCAGAAGCTGGCGCTGACCCTGGCTTAAATTAGCTCCGTCCCCGGTCAGCACTGTGTCATAGCCGTCAGGAAGGCGGCGGATAAATCCGTCGGCATTGGCCAGCTTTGCAGCGGCTATACATTCCTCATCGGTGGAGTCCAGCCGTCCGTACCGGATATTGACCATGATCCGGTTATAGCCGTAGGCACAAAGGATCCCGGCAGCATAGGTGACAGCTACGGAAACTAAGGCTGTGGCGGAAAATCTTAACTTTGCCCGTGCTGCGGATCAGCTTCATGTGACCCAGCCGGCAGTGACCCAGCAAATCCACGCCCTGGAGAAGGAACTTAATGTAAGGCTGTTTTTGCGGACAACCCGAACGGTAAAAATGACAGAGGCAGGGGAGGCGTTTTATAATGACGCTGCCCAGATGGTGGCGATTTCCCAGAGGGCTAAGTCGCGTTTTGAAAATGCCGGAGATGAAAAAATGCAGTTTCTTTCCCTGGGGTGCTATAATTTTCCATGTATGTTTTTACTGGCAGATGTTTTTAAAGACATGGCCAAAGCTTTTCCTGCGCTCCATCCAAGGCTGCAGGTGATCCCGTTCCAGCATATATACCGTTTGCTGGAGGAAGGGGATCTGGATGGGGTGGTCGGCTTTAAAGAACCGGAGGATTTAAAGGTGAAGGCCAGCTATAAAGAAGTGGCAAAGGTTTCCATGGTATGCATATGTCCTGAGGATCATCCGTTTGCTGCCAGAGAAAGTGTTGCCCTGGAGGCGTTTAAGGGAGAAAAGCTGGTGATTTTTGCCCCTGCAAAGGCATCGGTTCCCCTGGCTCAGATTCACGGGCAGCTTATGGGCGGCCGCGCGCCGTCAGAATTTTTCAGCGGTCTGGAATAGTCCGATGTTTTTCTTGCGTGTTTTGAAATGTTATACTATAATCAGAGTGTAACATTCAAAAATGAACTAATAGGATGAGGTGATAGGATGCTGACTAAGGAAGAAATGCCTGCCTGCCCGGTGGCTACGACTGTACAGCTGATCGGGAGCAAGTGGAAATTGCTGATCATGAGAAATCTTATGGCCCGGCCATGGCGCTTTAACGAGCTGCGCAAGGATCTGGACGGCGTCAGCCAAAAGGTATTGACAGACAGCCTTCGGGCCATGGAAAGCGACGGGATCATTACCCGCACGGTTTATCCGGAAGTGCCGCCCCGGGTTGAATATGCCCTGTCTTCCCTTGGAGAGACCATGCGTCCTATTTTGGATGCCATGGAGAAGTGGGGCAGAGAATACAAAGAAAAAATGAAATAATCCAAAGATCTAAAAACACAACCAGCCATACCCTCTGATCAGGGCTTGGCTGGTTGTGTTTTGTGTAGATCATCTACATATGTTGGGAAAAAGACTTACAAGCCGGCAAGGTGTAAGTTTTGACAATTCTGAGATCCCCGGGAATGATTCCGGCACCCGTGCCGCCAGTCACCTTTTTGTAACTCAGGTTATAAAAAGGTGCGTACTTTTTTTGGGACCATCTTTATACTAGAATAAACTTGCAAGCAGGAAAGATGCTTGGATGCAGTGAAAACGGAAATCCCCCCCCGGGGATACCTGTGTGGCCTTAAAAAGATGGCCAGAAAAGGAGGAAATGATTATGGCACTTAAAAATCTTGTTGGATGGAACAGAAAAATGGAAGCAGCTCCGGCTGCAGCATGCGGCTCCGCCTGCGGAGCAGGAGACCAGCCAGAAGGAAAGCCGGCAGCGTGCGGTTCTGCCTGCGGAGCAGGAGATCAGCCGGAGGAAAAGCCTGCAACATGCGGCTCCTCCTGCGGAGCAGGAGACAAATAAGACGGGAGATTTACCGGAAACCATTTCAGCCTGTGCCGGATTATCCGGTACAGGCTGCCCCGAAGGGGCGAAGGGGCTGTGCAGTATATGCAGCATAGGGCATCTAAAGGGCTTTGCCCTAAACCCTGTCAGCCCGGATCAATGATTTTTGAAAGTGAGGCTATACATGATGAAACAATATTTTTCTTTTCAGTGGCATATTACCGATGAATGTGACCAGCGGTGCAAGCACTGCTACATTTTCTCAGAAGATGCCTGTAAAAAATTAAATTCCATGAGCTGGCCCCAGATGCAGGATACTTTTTATAATTGCCTGGATTTTTGTAAAGTCTATGACCGCCTGCCTTACTTTTACATTACTGGCGGCGATCCTATCCTGCATCCGGATTTTTGGAAGCTTTTGGAACTGATGAAAGAACACTCGATCCCATTTACCATTTTGGGAAATCCATTCCACTTAAACGATCAGGTATGCCAGCGGTTAAAAGCCTGCGGCTGTGAGAAATACCAGCTGTCCCTAGATGGAATGGAAAAGACCCATGATTGGTTCCGTAAACCGGGATCTTTTAATATAACCCTTGAGAAGATCGGCTGCATTAACCGTGCAGGGATACGCAGCGTAGTTATGACCACAGTATCCGGGACAAATATTGACGAAGTGCCGGATATTATTGATACGGTAGTGGCAGCCGGAGTCAATGTATTTGCCTTTGCCCGGTATTGTCCAACAAGCGGGGAAAGGATGTAGGTATCCAGCCTCTGCGGTACAGAAAGCTTTTAGAGGATTGCGACCGGAAGTTTAAGGCATACAAAGCTGCCGGATGTAAAACCTATTTTAATAAGAAGGATCACCTTTGGACACTGTATGCATATGAAACCGGGGAGTTTAAGATCCCTGAAAATGCTCAGGAAGGCATGATCTACGGTGGCTGCAACTGCGGCAACTGCCATATAACGATCCTGCCGGACGGCGACATTTATGCCTGCCGCAGGGTACAAAACAGCAAGGTAGGCAATGTTTTTGAGGATCGGCTGGCCGATGTGTGGATCAGCCAGGTGGAAGCCTACAGAGATTATCATAAATTTGAAAAATGCTCAAAATGCGAGCTTTTGGCATGGTGCCGGGGCTGTCCGGCTGTGGCCAGCGGAAAAGACGGCAATTTTTATGCTGCTGATCCTCAGTGCTGGAAGGAGGTCAGCGGATCATGAATGAAGTGATGAAAACGATTTTGCACCGCAGGGCAATCCGGCGGTTTGACCAAAGACAGATCCCGGAGGATGTATTGGAACAGATCCTTCAGGCAGGGCTTTACGCTCCCAGCGCAGGAGGGCGTCAGGGCGTACTCTTTGTGGTCTGTCAGGACAGGGAAATCAATGAGCGTCTTGGAAAGATCAAGCGGGCCAATTCCAGGCCCCATATGGCCACAGCCACAAGCTATGTGTCTAAAGAACAGCCAAGCATTGCCGACGATCCAAAGCTTACCAATGCGTTTTATGACGCGCCCACGGTGATTACCCTGTTTGCACCAAAAGGATTTCTATTTGCGCCGGAGGACTGTGCCGTTGCGGCGGAAAATATGATGCTGGCTGCGGATGCTCTTGGGGCAGGCTCATGTTATATCGGACAGGGATGGACGGCATTTGCTGACCCGTATGGGCAGGAAATTTTAAAAAAATGGCAGATTCCCGTGGATCACTATGCAGTGATGCAGCTTCTTTTAGGCTATCCGAAAGAAGGGGACGCTCATCCCGGTGGGAAAGCACGTAAGGAAGGACGTATTATACGTGTCTGAATCTGTAAGGTTTTGTTTGGGAGGAATGAAACATGGATGCAAAAACATGTCTGCAAAAGCTTCAATATGTAGGAGTGCTGGCATTTGCCACCACAGATGCGGGAGGAAATCCCCAGGTGCGCAATATTAGCGCCATTCATTATGAACCGGATGCCATGTATTTTTTTACAGCCAGAGGCAAGGATTTTTGTCAGGAGCTTTTGGCAGATGGAAGGGTGCAGATCCTTGGCTATACCCGTTTTAAAGAAATGATCCGGCTCTCAGCCAGAGCCGTGCCTGTGGCAGAGGATCAACAAAACACTGGATGGATGTGATCTTTCAGGAGCAGCCCTATCTTTCCAATGTTTATCCGGGAACTACCCGGGAGATCGGCATTGTATTTGCGATCCGCCAGGGCTGTATTACGCCGGGACAGCTTTACAAAATTGCCCAGGAGCATTGCCTCCACTGCGGGAATTGCCGGGAACATTGTCCTGTATCTGCGGTGATCCGGCGGCAGGAAAAGGATGAAAAAGCCTTTAATTCCAATATTATACAGGAGTGATGGATGATGTTTTCAAAAACACGTATGGGCAGATTTGATCCGCCAGCAGATTCTTCGATTTTAAAGCTTAGGTCTGTGCTGGATGATGGAGATGCTGTGGTGATCGGCGCCGGTGCCGGGCTGTCCACTTCGGCCGGCTTTGAATATAAAGGAGAACGGTTTAAACAGTATTTTTCAGATTTTGAAGAAAAATATGGTTTTCATGACATGTACACAGGGGGATTTTATCCCTATGATACATTAGAAGAACACTGGGCCTTCTGGAGCCGGTATATTTATATTAACCGGTACATGGACGCCCCAAAGCCTGTATATTCCATGCTGTTGGAGCTTGTAAAAGATAAGGATTACTTTGTCCTGACCACCAATGTGGATCATTGCTTTCAAAAGGCGGGCTTTGACCGCCGCCGTTTATTTTACACCCAGGGGGATTACGGCCTTTTCCAGTGCAGCCGGCCCTGCCATGAAGAAACCTATGATAATAAAGAATGGATCAGCCGTATGGTCCGGGCTCAGGGGTATGAGATCCGTGATGATGGTACGCTTTTTTTACCCAAGGGTGTTACAGCCAAAATGTCTGTACCGGAGGCGCTGGTGCCCTATTGCCCCAAATGCGGACGGCCTATGTCCATGAACCTTCGGTCAGACGATACTTTTGTGGAGGATGAAGGCTGGCACAAGGCAGCGGAGCGGTATTCAGAATTTCTGCGCCGCCATCAGGGCTTAAAAATTGTATTTTTAGAGCTGGGCACCGGATTTAATACGCCTGGCATTATTAAATTTTCCTTCTGGCAGATGACAGCAAGGAACCCCAAGTCCGTATACGCCTGCATTAACCTGGGGGAAGCTTACGCGCCAAAGGACATTGAGGATCAGTCTATATGCATTGATGGGGATATTGGAGAAGTATTAAATAAAATTGCCAAAGTGCCGAAAAAATAATGGCCAAAATGCCGAAAAAATAATGGCCAAAATGCCGAAAAAGAGGTATGCTTTTAGCAGAGCAGGAGAAAGTATAAGTATATCACATGGCAGGAGGCTTAGGTGAAATGAAAAAACCGCGCGCAGCACGCCCTTTTACCCAGCATCCCGGGAAAAAAATTCCGGGATGCGGGGCTTTTTAACATTTCTCAAACAATTCTCAAGCATTTTCGCAACATAATCCCTGTAGTATATAGACAATCAATGAAAACAAAGCCCTGAAGAAAGGGACAGAAGGAGGAAATTATTTAAAATGAAGAAGAAAAATTTTATTACCCTGATCCTTGCAACCATTGGAGGCATCCTGTTTGCCCTTGGTATGTGTATGTGCCTGCTGCCGGAGTGGAACGCGTTTACACCGGGTGTTGTTATGGCTGCTGTGGGAATCGTCGTTTTACTGATCATGCTTATGGTCCGCCGGAAAATGGAAGGAAAGTCCGTTATGGTAAAACTTAGCGCAAAGACAGTGGGGACGGTGATCCTTGGAATTGCAGGCGCTATTGTTCTTGGAATCGGCATGTGCATGACTATGGTATGGGGCATGATGGTTCCGGGCGTACTGGTAGGAATTGTAGGGATCGTCCTGCTGCTGTGCCTGATCCCGGTGATCAAGGGCATAAAGTGATCCGGAAGATCAAAGCGTACGAAGATCCTGTGTCAACGGCTTCCCATGGGGAGGCCGTATTATTTTTTAAAGATAAAAATATAAACAAAACTTTAACATATCTATGCTATAATCATAAAAAATACGAGGAGGCTGGATGTATGTTTCAGGTGTTAGTCGTTGAAGATGACCGGGAGCTTAATAAAACCGTGTGTTCCTATTTGAATCAAAACGGTTATGAGGCTCATGGATGCCTTAGTGCGGACGAAGCTTATGACGCCATGTATGGCGGCAGTTTATTTGATCTTATTATTTCCGATATAATGATGCCCGGTGTGGATGGGTTTGAATTTGCTAAAAATGTGCGGGAGATGAACCAAGAAATCCCCATATTATTTATGACAGCAAGGGATGACTTTGCGGCAAAGCAGCGGGGCTTTAAGATGGGCATTGATGATTATATGGTCAAGCCGGTGGATCTGGATGAAATGCTCCTTCGCATAGGCGCCCTTTTGCGCCGGGCGCATATTGCGTCCAGCAAAAAGCTGACTGTGGGCCAGCTGACCCTGGATGCCCAGGAGCATGCGGCTTATGTGAATGACGAGGAAATCCCTTTAACTGTCCGGGAGTTTAATCTGCTGTATAAGCTGTTATCGTATCCCAAAAAGACATTTACCCGCTCTCAGCTGATGGATGAATTTTGGGACAGCGCTTCATCCTCCGGCCCAAGGACGGTGGATGTTTATATGGCAAAGCTCAGAGAAAAGTTTTCAGGCTGCCAGGATTTTGAAATTGTTACAGTTCATGGCCTGGGATATAAGGCGGTATTAAAATGAACCAGACAGAGAAAAAACAACGAATTGACTGGCTGTTTGCCCTTAGACGCTATATTACCTTTTTTATCCTTATGGCATTTATTATCACCTGCTGTATGCTGCTTTTTTTAAATGAGCTGACCCGGACTACAGGTTTTTTGCTTACAGAGGATGTGGTCAGCGATGCTGCAAAGCTGACCTTTGTTAATATCCTGTTTTTAACCCTGATATGTACGTTGGTGGATGGCCTGCGCCGGAAATTTCTTGTGGAGCGTCCGGTGAAGCAGATTGTTAAAGCGGCCCAGCAGATCATGAAGGGTGATTTTTCTGTAAGGATCCCGCCGATCCGGGGGTTAGATCCGGGCAGCGGTTTTCAGGAAATCGCGGATTATTTTAATCAAATGGCCCAGGAATTATCCGGTACAGAAACATTAAGGACCGATTTTATTGCCAATGTATCCCATGAATTAAAGACGCCGCTGGCAGTGATCCAAAATTATGGAACGATGCTTCAAAGTCCGGGACTTTCAGAGGAAAAGCGGATGGAGTATGCCAAGGCAGTGACTGACGCGTCCCGGCGCCTGGTCAGTCTTATTACAAATATTTTGAAATTAAATAAGCTGGAAAACCAGAAGATTTATCCGGCAGTGGAAACCTACGACCTGGGAGAGCAGCTGTGCGAGTGCCTTCTTTCTTTTGAAAATGCCTGGGAGAAAAAGGAACTGGAAATCGAAACGGATGTGGAGGAAAATGTTTTTGTTGATACAGATGCCGAATTATTGTCATTAGTATGGAACAATCTGTTTTCCAATGCCATTAAGTTTACGGAACCTCACGGAACAGTATCCCTTACATTAAAAACAGAAGGGGACAGTGCCATTGTTCGGGTCAAAGATACCGGCTGCGGCATCCCGCCGGAGGTAGGCAGACATATTTTTGAAAAGTTTTATCAGGGAGATACCTCCCATGCAACTCAGGGAAATGGCCTGGGCCTGGCGCTTGTAAAGCGGGTCATTGATATTGTAGGCGGTGATATTTCCGTGACCAGCGAGGTAGGTACCGGCAGTGTATTTACAGTAAAGATCAGGAGAAAAAGTAATGCGCAGGCTTAAGGAATTTTTAAAGCAGCTGAAGGCTGAAAGCGCAAAACAACAATACCCCCCATTCGGGGATACCCGGGTGGGCGCGTTAAGCGCCCAATGATGATGAAATGAAAGGAAGCTTGTTTATGGAAACGAAGAGGGAAACTTTTACGTATACCTATTCGGCGAAGCAGCAGGAGGAGATTGATAAGATCCGGAAAAAGTACCTGCCGCCGGAAGAAGATAAAATGGCGCAGCTGCGCCGACTGGATCAAAGCGCTACGAAAAAGGGAACGATGATCTCTATCATTATAGGCGTTATAGGAACATTGCTTATGGGTGTGGGGATGTGCTGTTCCATGGTGTGGATGGGGATATGGTTTATTCCCGGGATCGTTATCGGCCTTATCGGCATTGGCGGTGTGGCAGCAGCTTACCCGGTATATTCACGGATTACAAAAAAAGAGAGAGAACGTCTGGCGCCTCAGATCTTAAAATTAACTGAGGAGCTGACGCAGGCAGAAGGATAAAAAATACCCTGGCAGCCAAAATGGTATGCCAGGGTATTTTTTTAATCTGCAAAATTGCCGGTATATAACTGGTAATATTTGCCTTTCTTTTCAATAAGCTCGTCATGGGTGCCTCGTTCAATAATCCGTCCCTGCTCCATGACCATAATGCAGTCAGAGTTTTTAACGGTGGAGAGACGGTGGGCAATGACGAAGGTGGTACGTCCTTTCATGAGGGCATCCATACCTTCCTGGACAAGCTTTTCGGTACGGGTATCAATAGAAGATGTAGCTTCATCCAGGATCAGGGCCGGCGGATCGGCAACCGCAGCCCGGGCAATAGCCAGCAGCTGGCGCTGCCCCTGACTTAAGTTGGCTCCGTCGCCGGTAAGCATGGTATCATAGCCATCCGGAAGACGGCGGATAAAACCATCGGCATTGGCCAGCTTGGCTGCCTTGATACATTCTTCGTCGGTAGCATCCAGTTTGCCGTAGCGGATATTCTCCATAACGGTTCCTGTAAACAGGTGGGTGTCCTGGAGTACCATGCCTAAGGAACGGCGCAGATCCGGCTTCTTGATTTTATTAATATTAATGCCGTCGTATCGGATCTTACCGTCAGCAATATCATAAAAACGGTTGATCAGGTTAGTAATGGTCGTCTTTCCGGCGCCGGTGGCTCCGACAAAAGCAATCTTTTGTCCCGGCTTTGCCCAAAGGCTGATATTGTGAAGGACGATCTTCTTTTCATCATAGCCAAAGTCCACATCATCAAATACGACGCCGCCTTCCTGCCTTGTATAAGTGACAGTGCCTTCTGCCTTATGGGGATGCTTCCATGCCCAAAGGTTTGTACGTGTTTCAGATTCTGTAATATTTCCGTTTTCATCAATTTTGGCATTAACAAGCTCAACGTAGCCGTCGTCAACTTCCGGTTCCTGATCCATCAGGTCAAAGACACGCTGGGCGCCGGCAGCCGCATTGACAACAAAGTTGATCTGCTGGCTTACCTGGGTAATAGGGTTTGTAAAGCTTCGGTTTAAACCAACGAAAGTAATAACTGTACCAATGGTCACGCCGGCCCAGCCGTTGATGCCAAGGATGGCGCCCACAATGGCTACAAGAGCATAGCTGATCCAGCCGATGTTGGCATTCACAGGCATGAGCAGGTTGGCGTATCGGTTAGCCTTATTTGTACTGTTGCGCAGACGTTCATTGACTTCATGAAAGTCAGCCATGGCTTTTTCTTCATGGCAGAATACTTTGACAACCTTCTGGCCGTCCAGCATTTCCTCAATAAAACCATCCACAGCACCCAGATCGATCTGCTGGCGCACATAATACTTGCCGGACAGTTTGGAGAAATTAGCCGTAACCGTAAGCATAACAGCTGCGGTAAGAATAGAGATAACGGTCAGCAACGGGTTCAGGATGAGCATCGTTACTAATGTGGCAGCCATAGTCAGGATGGAGTTGATGATCTGGGGGATACTTTGGCTCAAAAGCTGTCTTAAAGTATCAATGTCGTTGGTATATACGGACATAATATCGCCGTGAGCATGGGTATCAAAATATTTAATAGGAAGGGCTTCCATCTTCCGGAAAAGGTCGTCACGAAGGTGGAGCATAGTTCCCTGGCTTACATTAACCATTATACGGTTAT
This sequence comes from Candidatus Scybalocola faecigallinarum, assembly GCA_018711005.1. Lineage (GTDB taxonomy): Bacteria > Bacillota > Clostridia > Lachnospirales > Lachnospiraceae > Catenibacillus > Catenibacillus faecigallinarum. Next base: position 105,202 of record DVIT01000031.1, read on the forward strand.
AGGAAAAGGCTGTGATAACGCCTAAAGCCATAATACAGACCAGCTGTATAAGGTCTTTGGCGAGACCGGAAAAGTCTCTGGAACCGTTGGCCAGCATAGGGGTAATGTAATCATCGACCAGCGTCTGCGGGAAGGTGGAACCGACTACGGTAGCAATAGCTGTGATCATAATACAGATAATGACCAGTAAAAAAGGAATTTTATAATAATGAAGCATATATTTAATGACCCGTTTCAACAGCGTCGTTGTGGCTGTTACAGAGGGTCTGGATTTTTTCTGATTCATACTTGGCCTCCTTCTTGATTATGCCGGCTGATCAAAATCGCCGCCGCCCTGAATCTGGGAGTTGTAGATCTCCTGATAGATGGCGTTGTCTTTAAGCAGGTTCTCATGAGTATCAAAGGCATTGATCCTGCCGTCATCCAGAACAAGGATACGGTCCGCGGATTCCACGCTGGATACACGCTGGGCAATAATGATCTTTGTTGTTCCCGGGATTTCTTTGGCAAAGGCAGCGCGGATACTTGCATCTGTAGCGGTATCCACAGCACTTGTAGAGTCATCCAGGATAAGGATTTTCGGCTTTTTCAGCAATGCGCGGGCAATACAAAGACGCTGTTTCTGACCGCCGGACACATTGGCGCCGCCACGTTCGATGCGGGTCTGATAGCCGTCAGGCATCCGTTCAATAAATTCGTCTGCACAGGCATCCCTGCAGGCCTTAATACATTCTTCTTCCGTAGCGTTGGGATTTCCCCAGCGCAGGTTGTCCAGGATTGTGCCGGAAAACAGGGTGTTTTTCTGGAGGACTACGGATACCTGGTTTCTGAGGACTTCAGTGTCGTATTTTCGCACATCCACACCGCCGACACATACAGAGCCTTCGTCCACATCGTATAAACGGCAGATCAGGTTAACAAGACTGGATTTTCCGGAGCCTGTACCGCCGATAACGCCGATGGTCTCACCGCTTTTAATGTGCAGGTCAATATCATTAAGAGCGTACTTTCCATTGCCGTGTTTGTAGGAGAAGTTCACATGGTTAAAATCAATGCTTCCGTCATTAACAGCCAGGACAGGATCTGCAGGGTCTGTAAGATCCGGCTGTTCGCTTAACACTTCACCGATACGGCGGATACTGGCCATGGACATACTGATCATAACAACAACCATGGACAGCATCATCAGGCTCATGAGCAGAGACATAATATAGCTGAAAAGGCTGGTCAGATCACCGGTGGTCATTGTACCGCCTACGATAAACTGTGCGCCAAACCAGGACACGGAAATAATACAAAAGTAAACAGCCACCATCATTGCCGGATTGTTAAAGGCCAGGAGACCTTCGGCTTTCACAGAAAGCTTATAAAGCATTTTGGAGGCTTTGTCAAACTTTACATTTTCAAAATCCTCACGGACAAAGGCTTTAACGACACGGATGGCAGAAATATTTTCCTGGACACTGGCGTTTAAACCATCATATCTGCGGAAAACCTGGTTAAAGATTTTCAGTGTTACTACCATGATAGATCCGATGACGATCACAAGAAAGACCACTGCGATCAGGAACATGGAACTTAAATGAGGACTGATGATCATACACATGGCAAATGAGAAAATCAGGTTCATAGGTGCGCGGACCGCTACACGGATGATCATCATATAAGCGTTCTGCACATTGGTAATATCCGTGGTCATACGGGTTACAAGGCTTGGAACGCTGAATTTGTCAATATTTGAAAAGGAAAATTTCTGGATGTTGGCGTAAATGGATTCACGCAGATTGGCAGAAAGGCCTGAGGCTGCGCTGGCAGCATTTTTCCCGGCCAGAGCGCCGAAAATAAGGCTTAAAAAGGACATACCTACCATTAAGGCGCCATAGCGGTATACTGCACCCAGATTTCCTGCTTCCAGCCCTTTGTCAATGATAATGGAAGTGACAAAGGGCAGAAGTATTTCCATGATTACTTCTAAAGCGGTCAGGCCGATACATAGAAAGGTGTCCCGCTTATACTGTTTGAGCTGTTGTAAAACTTTTCTCACCATAAAAAATAATCCTCCCTGTTACTGATTTTTACCGTATTTTGAAAGATTTCCCAGGATTTTTTTCTGCATCCGATCGAACTCGCGGATTTCCGGATCCGAAAATCCGTCAAAAACCTGGTCGCAGGAATTTTGAAAAGCTTCTTCCAGAAATTCCTGGACCTGGAGCGCTTGTTCGGTAGGGAAAAGCAGCTTTTTCCGGTCATCATCCGGGCTGTTTTCCACCCGGATATAACCGCTTCTTTTCAGGCGCTTGAGCATACTGGACAGGGATGCCATGGATCCGCCCAGATTTTGTTGGATCTCCGTCAGAGAAATTCCTTTGCCGTAATGATGCAGTATGTACAGGAGCATAGAACCCTGGGCTGCAGTGAATCCCTTATGGGCCATATCCTTTGTTGTCAGATGTTCCAGCTGGATACAGATCTTCCGATTGTTGTGAACCATAACATTCAGGTCCGGTTCCATATTTGACTCACCTCATTTCATTTATTAGTTAGGATAGAAACAATTAAGCTCCTTACTATTATATAGCATAACTTTTCTTGTATGTGAAATTCAAATATGTTATAATCAATAAAAAACTTTTATGGATAATGTTTATTGTTGTCCCACGGGAGGCTTGGATTTGAATACAACACAATTAGAATGTTTTCTGGCAGTAGTGAATCATTTGAACTTTTCCAGGGCTGCTGAGCAGCTGCGGATCACTCAGCCGGCGGTGAGCCATCAGATCAATACATTGGAGGATGAGCTGGAAGTAAAGCTGTTCCACAGGACAAGCAAAAGTGTCCGGCTCACAGAGGCAGGAGGAACATTTATCCAGTATGCCCTGGAGATCCTTAAGCTTTCAGCCCTGTCGCAGGCCCGGGTCAAGGACTGCCGGGAAAACAATTGGCTGCGTTTTGGCATTGGCTGCAGAAATTTTCTGGAACTCAGGTTTCTTGAACCGGTGCTGGCACGGCTTCGGGAGGAAATGCCCCAGCTTCTTCCGGTGATACGCCTGGTTCCCTTTGCGTCTCTGGAAAATCTTTTAAACGAAGGAGATGTACAGACGATCCTTACATTTCAGGATCATGCGCCTGAGTATGCAGTATACAAAGAATTTGTCCGCTGCCCGGTCGTATGCGTATGCAGCAGGGTACACCCGTTAGCCGGGGCTGCCCGGACCAATGTGGCACAGTTGAGGGATCACGGCAAAATGGCTCATTGTCCGCCTACAGTGTATCCGCCTGCGCTGCTTCAGGCCCAGACAAGCATTATTGCCGGGCGTGGTTCAGATGAAAATCTTTTTTGCGATGACATGGAAGTGGTATACAGCCTTGTGCGCTCCGGCTACGCATTTGCTTTGGTGCCGGACCTGCCCGGGGCCAGAGAGGATGGCCTTTGCTATATACCGGTAGACGATTTTTCTATGTTATCTTACGGAGCAGCCTATCTTCGACAGTCTTTGGATCCTGCCGGACAGAAATTTCTTTCTATATTAAAAGAGATAAAAAGACCGGAAGTTTTATAGAGGCTCCAGCCAGTCCACGTTATAGGAATTGACCTGGGAACCACAAACAGCTGTGTTTCCGTTGTAGAGAACAAAGCGCCGGTGATCATCCCCAGCACCTCCGGAGCCATGACCACGCCCAGTGTGGTTGCATTTACGAAAAAGGGAGAGCGCCTTGTGGGTGAAAGCGCCCGGCGCCAGGCCGTGACCAATGCGGACCGGACGATCTCGTCGGTAAAGCGCCATATGGGAACCAACTGGCATATGCGTATTGACGGAACGGATTACAAGCCTCAGACTATCAGCGCTATGATCCTGATGCAGTTAAAAAAAGATGCAGAGGAGTTTCTGGGAGAAACTGTGACCGAAGCGGTGATCACAGTTCCGGCTTATTTTAATGACGTTCAGCGTCAGGCAACAAAGGATGCGGGCAAGATCGCCGGGCTGACTGTGCGCCGGATCATTAACGAGCCTACCAGTGCAGCCCTTTCTTACGGCCTTGACCATGGTGAGGATCAAAAGGTCATGGTTTATGACCTGGGCGGCGGTACCTTCGATGTGTCTATTATTGAAATCGGAGACGGCGTCATTGAGGTGTTATCCACATCCGGTGATAATCACCTGGGCGGTGATGATTTTGATGAGCGTATTGTGTCCTGGCTGGTGTCTGAGTTTAAGCGGGAGCATCATACAGATCTGTCCCGGGACTTTGCAGCCATGCAGCGGATCCGGGATGCGGCAGAACAGGCCAAGAAGGAACTGTCTGCAGCAGACAGTACCCAGATCATGCTGCCTTATCTGACCCAGATTAAAGGGGAGCCGGTACACATGGACATTACCCTGACCCGGACCCAGTTTGAGATTTTAGTGAAGGATCTTATTGACAGGACTGCAGGACCGGTGCAAAGTGCCCTTTCAGACGCCGGCATATCTCCGGCTCAGCTGGGCCGGGTGCTTTTAGTAGGCGGTTCTACCAGAATCCCTGCCGTACAGCGCAAGGTGCGGGAGCTGACCGGGAAGGAGCCTTCCCAGAATATTAATCCGGATGAATGTGTGGCCAAAGGTGCTGCCATCCTTGGAAGCACTCTGTCAGGCACCGGGCTTGTGGCTGCAGGCACCGGAAAGAACCTGCTCCTTTTGGATGTGACTCCCCTCAGTCTTTCCATTGAAACCGTGGGCGGTGTGGCAACGCGGCTTATTGAGCGCAATTCCACCCTTCCGGTGCGCTATTCCAGGATCTTTTCCACAGCGGCGCCATATCAGACTTCCGTGGATATTCATGTACTCCAGGGCGAGCGGCCTATGGCAAGAGATAATAAGACCATTGGAAAGTTTAAGCTAAAGGGCATTAAGGCGGCTCCGGCAGGGGTGCCTCAGATCGAAGTCACCTTTGATATTGATGCCAATGGTATTTTAAAGGTATCTGCCAGGGATATGGATACAGGAAAGCAGCAGTCCATTACCATTACCGCAGACGACCGTATGTCAGATTCAGAAATCGAGCAGGCCATCCGGGATGCGCAAAATTATGCCGGACAGGACGCAATGCGGGTCAAGGCTGTGGATCTTCTCAGCGAGGCCCAGCGTCTCCTTAACCAGGCGGATCAGGAAGTCAATGCCAGAGGCAGGCAGCTGGATAAGGGATTGAAAAAGCAGATTAAAAATGATACAGCCCATTTGCGCAAGCTGGTGTCCAAGTGCCGTCTGGAAAAGGTGGACGAGGCCCAGATGGATCAGATCCGCAGTGCCAAGGAGCAGCTGGAACGCACACTTTCCCAGCTTTAAGTCTATCCATAAATGTAAAAATTCCACTGGCTTTAGACGGTGGGTTAAGGTAGCCAAAAGTGGTGGCTTGTGCTATACTTGCCTTATGAGATATGTCAAAAGCACAAAGCCGTTATTAGATATATGGAGACAGATAAAGACCATAGAGATGCTCCGAAAATATATAGAAAACCAAGGATAGAAAGGTGATGACAGTCAATGCTAAAAGCATAT
>DVIT01000006.1 GCA_018711005.1 Candidatus Scybalocola faecigallinarum
TTTTCGGCGAAAATGCTATTTGCGTCCTCTGCAGCACTTGGCTTTTCTAATCAAAATTCTCAGTACCGAATTGCCATCGACACCTGAGTACTTTTCAAAAGTTCTCAGTACAGGTCCCCCCTTAGGAGGCGGTCGCTCTATCCAACTGAGCTACGCAGACACATATAATTTGATTACTGTCAACAATCATACACCAAAATCCTGCATCTGTCCACACTAATTTTTAAACTTTTCCACAGGCCCGGACCACATCCATGGGCCGGCCCCTGCTTATTGGCGGTAAAACAGATGTTTAAACATCCATTCCGGTATCAGAAAAATCAATGATCCCCTGAAGCCAGATATTTCCCCGAAAACGGCGGCCCGGCGCAGGTTCTCCAAATAGATCTTTTTGGTTAATACATACGTCAAAGACAAAATCATTGCAATCCAGGCACATACGGTAAATATGATCGCCTGTGGCTTCATTTTTCAATGTATCCACAGCAAGAATATTTCCCATGATGGAATACTGGTCATATGCAATTCCATAAGGCATAAAATACGATTCCACGATTGAAAGGATATCTTCGCTTCTGGCACGGCGTGAAACCTCTGTATACAGATCAATATCTTCCAGGGTCAGGCTCTCAATGGCGTCCTGATCTCCCTGTCTGGCGGCTGCCAGCATCTGGTTTCTGTGGGATGACTCCGGCTTGGGTGAAACATTTTTATGGCCGCTTTTTAAAATTGGCAAAATGATCTTTCCTGAAACGGAAAGACCAGAAAGGGTAATGGGACGTTTCCCAAGTATTTTTTCGTGCTTTAAGGAATATTCCATGTAATCTTTCATATTCAGCAGCTGAAAAATCACAGATACCCCAAGATTCATCTCATCACAGACGCCCATGTAAGAATTTTTATCCGGCTGCTTCTCCACTGTAACATACTCAGAGGATGTTACCCTTCTTCCCTTTAAATAAGGGAAATAAAATTCGGCCTCCAGATCCGCTTCGGGAGTAAATTCTCCAAAGGCCATGATGCCCATTGACGGGGCATATTCTTTCGCCATGCCGCCGAAGGCAGACTTCATGCTGCACGGAGACATAAAAACTTCCGTAGGCTCATCCAGTACATTCTGGAGCACCTTCTGATATTCACTTTTATCAATGGTACTAAAACCAACGGATCTTAAAAAATCATGCATGAAATCCACCTCCTGCATTTCTGCCGTTCTATTTGCCGTTTATTTCAGGCTGAAGCCTTCCTTCAAACCTATGGCAAACGGCTGCCAAAATATTTCCTATTATATAATAGATCATTGTATTTTTCAATGTCTTATCCTAAAAATACATGGCACAATTCCAGCACCTGTTCCGGCTTTTCAATCTGCATTAAAAGCCGGGCTCCCGGGATCGATGCCGATTCAATGGCAGGATTATAATCCATATACTCACATATAGCTTCCTGAGATTTTTCTTCGTCACTGCCAATAACAAAAATACTGTGGTTCAGCTGCTTGATCGCATTACCCACATACATATCTGTAAAATGGCATCGAACACTGGCATACAAATATTTTGCCGATGAGCCGCCTATATGGGCGGCCTCACTCATTATATCGCTCACATCATCTGAAATAAATTCAGGAGCAGCAAAATACACTTCTGCCGCCTTCTTTTTCAAACGAGACCGGCTACAGACCATATTATAAAGGCAGGTTCCCAAAACAGGCATTTCTATAATATATTTCAGAGCTTTATGGTTCGCTCTTGGTGTTTTGCATGTTTCTGTAATTTTCTGAGGCTGTAAAAATACAAGCCGGTTATACAGTGAAGGCTCGATAAGACAGGCCATGGCTGCAATATTGGACGCATTACCGCTGGTAATAATATCCGTCCGCCCCTTGATCACTTCTTTAATAAATTCATTAAGCAGCTGGACATATAAATAGTTGGTATAAATCATTTTCGGTTTATCCGAACGTCCGCATCCGGGAAGATCCAGTGTATACACAGTATGCGTTTTTGCAAGATCATCCCTGATTTCTCCCCATTCCTCCGCAGATGCGGTGTGATCCAAACGATGAAGCAGCAGCAAAGGCCTTCCGCTGCCCTGCTTTGTAAAATATATTTTTCCAAAACGCCATTCAAAGTAAGTATCTGAGGCTTTTGTCAGCCGTTCTTTTAGCGTTGCGTTAAAAAAAATCGCCCGATTAATAATATGTACTCCGGCAACTGCAGCGGCTGCCAGCGCTGCCCCTGCCATTAATTTTCGTTTTTTACCCATAATGATCGTTCCTTCCTAATATCGTTCCAGAACAGAACTCTATACAATGGTATATATCTTTTGCCAGCAAATAGGCTGTTTATAATAATTATATGCTAATTAAGTTATATATACAAACATTTTTTAATGGATATTTCCTGAAATATATTGTAAAATGATAACAGTCCGTACAAGCAGATAAGCATTGAAAACCTCGGATTTCTTACATTATTTTCCATTTTGTCTTTGCCAATCTGCGAAAAAGATAAAATAGCAACATTTTAACCATGGCTAACATTTTAAATTACAGGTTTTAGAATGACTTATCCTTATTTTTTGACTTGTGCGAATACCTATATATAATAATTTGAGACGATCCGTGTCTCATGCCCATTGATCGGGCAGCTTATATATCTAATAATACACAGAAAGGACTGCTTTTTATGAAAAATAATATTGTTGCTTTACTTTCCCAAAATATTCCGGAAATTTCAAACGAAGAATTAATGCAGCTGGTTGAAATTCCTCCCAAAACAGACATGGGCGATTTTGCATTCCCCTGTTTCCGCCTTGCAAAGGTTTACCGGAAAGCGCCCCCAATGATCGCACAGGATCTTAAAGAGAAGATCGGCGATGTGGATTTTCTTGACAAAATTGAGGTTCAAGGTGGATATCTTAACTTTTTTGTCAAAAAAGAAAAGTTTGCCCAGCAGATCATTGAAGATTATTTGAATACTAAAGACTTTGGAAGCTCCTCTGAAGGTGAAGGACAGACCATTTGTATTGACTATTCTTCACCAAATGTAGCTAAAAACTTTCATGTTGGCCATTTAAGAACAACGATCATCGGAAACTCTCTCCATAAGATTTTCAAAAAGTTAGGTTATAATGTTGTTCGTATTAATCATTTAGGCGACTGGGGTACTCAGTTTGGTAAATTAATCGTTGCCTATAAAAAATGGGGAAGCAAGGAAGCTGTCGAGAAAGACGGCATTTCCGAATTAATGAGCATTTATGTAAAATTCCACGATGAAGCAGAAAAAGATCCGTCTTTAAATGACGAAGCCCGTGCCTGGTTCACAAAAATGGAACATGGCGATGAGGAGGCTTTATCGATTTGGAGATGGTTCCTGGATATTAGTCTTAAGGAATTTATGCGGGTATATGACATCCTGGGCATGGATTTTGATTCATATAATGGCGAAAGCTTTTATAATGATAAAATGCCGGCTGTTATTGAAGAACTTAAAGAGAAAAATCTCATTACCGTCAGCGATGGCGCTCAGATCGTGGATCTGGAAGAATATAATATGCCTCCCTGCCTTATTACCAAAAAAGACGGAAGCTCCTTATATGCCACAAGAGATATTGCCGCAGCGCTTTACCGCCAAAACACATATCATTTCACAAAATGTCTTTATGTGACCGGCTTGGAACAGAAACTGCACTTTGCTCAGTGGTTTAAAGTCATCGAACTGATGGGATATGATTGGTATAAAGGATTAGTTCACATTCCTTACGGACTTGTTAGTCTTAAGAGCGGTAAATTATCTACACGTAAAGGTAATGTTCTTTATGCCGAAGACATATTAAAAGAATCCATCCAAAAGATCCGTGAAATCATTGACGAAAAGAATCCGGACCTGCCAGACAAAGAAACCGTTGCTAAACAGGTTGGTATTGGAGCCATTATCTTTAATGACCTTTATAATCAAAGAATTAAGGATGTTCTCTTTGACTGGGATAAATTACTGAATTTTGATGGCGAAACCGGTCCGTATGTTCAGTATACTTATGCCCGTGCTGCCAGTGTTTTACGTAAGATTGGCGAAGTTCCTTCAACTTTTGATTACTCAATCTTAACTGACGAAGCATCTATGGCCTTACTCAAAGAAATTTCCAGATTTCCGGATGTTGTCAAGGATGCTGCAGAAAAGTATGAACCTTGTGTTGTTGCCCGCTATGCTGTATCTTTGGCACAGACATTTAATAAATTCTACCATGATTGCCAGATCAATGTAGAAGATGATGCTACGCGTTATACTCGTGCTAATGTCGTTTCTATTGTAAAGAATATTATTAAAGCGGCTTTAGATCTCCTTGGTATCTCCTGTCCGGAACAGATGTAATTAAACATTTCCTTATATCTGTTAAACACGGAATGTTTCACGTGAAACATTCCGTGTTTAACACTCTGACGTAATCTCTTACACTCTATGGCTATGACAGTTTTATCATAGAATCCTTATACTAAATCTTGAAATCCATTAATTTCTAGTATTTTCTCTGATTTGACGAATGTTTCACGTGAAACATTTTTATTTTTATATCTCCTATCTATAGCAGTATATATAAAAAAATGCTATAATGTTTTTTAGTTGTAACAGTACAGAATTAAATGAATCATAACTGTTGCCTCATATGGCTTAAAAAAGGAAGCCCCCAAAGGGATACTCTATCTGATCTTAAACACAGTCCAATCAGAGGAAATCCACAAGAGGAAAGGAAGGTTTTATGGGCAGAACAATAGCGGTCGCTAACCAAAAAGGCGGCGTAGGAAAGACAACAACAGCGATCAATTTATCCGCATGTTTAGCAGAAAAAAACAAAAAGGTGCTGACAATTGACATCGATCCCCAGGGAAATACCACAAGTGGATTAGGTGTTGATAAAAACAGCGCCGAAAACACGATTTATGAACTTTTCTTAGACGAATGCAGTCTGGAGGACTGTATTCAAAACAGCGTTATGGAGAACCTTACAGTTATTCCATCCAACATCAATCTTTCTGGTGCAGAAATAGAACTGATTTCCATGGAAGAAAAAGAATATTTATTGAAAAACAAACTGGATCAGATCAAGGATGACTATGATTTTATTATTATCGACTGCCCGCCATCCCTGAATTTACTTACAGTAAATGCCATGGTGGCTGCAGATACTGTCCTTGTGCCGATCCAGTGTGAATACTATGCACTGGAAGGCTTAAGTCAGCTGATGCATACCATCGATCTGATCAAGGAACGGCTTAATCCTAAGCTGGAAATCGAAGGGGTTGTATTTACCATGTATGATGCCCGAACAAATCTTTCATCTCAGGTCGTAGAAAACGTAAAAGAAAACTTAAATAAAAAGATATACAAAACCATTATTCCAAGAAATGTCCGTTTAGCAGAAGCGCCCAGCTATGGTATGCCTATTAATATGTACGACGGCCGTTCCGCAGGCGCTGAAGCTTATCGGTTTTTAGCAGAAGAAGTGATTGAAAGGGAGGATGAAGACGCATGGCTGTAAATAGAAAAGGCGGGTTAGGCCGCGGCCTGGACGCATTGATCGCACCTCCAAAGCCATCACAGTATAAACCAGCCGCCAATACCTCAAAAAATGATAATGTTTTAGAGCGAATCGTGGAAAAACCTGTTGAGAAGATCGTTGAAGTTCCGGTTGAAAGAGTTGTAGAAAAGATCGTTGAAAAACCCGTCGAAAAAATTGTTGAGAAGATCGTAGAGGTTGAGGTTCCGGCAGATACATACATTAAAATCGAAGAAATCGAACCGAACCGTATGCAGCCCAGAAAGAATTTTGATGAAGATTCCCTCCAGGAGCTTGCAGATTCTATTAAACAATTTGGTATTATCCAGCCTTTAGTGGTTCAAAAGACGGATCACGATATGTACGAGATCATTGCCGGCGAGCGCCGGTGGCGGGCAGCGCGTATCGCCGGCTTACGGGAAGTCCCTGTGATCATTAAAGACTATACGCCTATGGAGTCTGTAGAGATCGCGTTGATTGAAAATATCCAACGTGAAGATCTGAATCCTATTGAAGAAGCCATGGCATTTCAGCGCCTGATTGAAGAATTCGGCCTGAAACAGGACGAAGCTGCGGAAAAGGTGGCCAAAAGCCGTACTGCGGTTACCAACTCTCTCCGTTTATTAAAATTAGACGACCGTGTTAAGCAGATGATCATTGATGATATGATCAGCAGCGGTCACGGCCGCGCCCTCCTGGCCATTGAAGATAAAGAAGAACAGTATCTAACAGCGACAAAGGTTTTTGACCACAAAATGAGCGTCAGAGAAACAGAAAAGCTTGTAAAAAGTCTGATCACCAACAAGGATCATCAGGAAAAAGCAAAAAAAATTGATGAGGAAAGCCTTATTATCCTGAAATCCATGGAAGAAAAGATCAAATCCATTGTAGGAAGTAAGGTTACTATCAAAGGAAAAAGCAACAATAAAGGAAAGATTGAAATTGAATACTACTCAATGGATGAACTGGAGCGTATTATGGATCTGTTTAATTCGCTGCCAGATACGATCTGATATTGATATACTATAAACAGATATATTATAAACACAGGAGGTACCCATGGAAGTACAAAGTCGATTACTCTCAAGCTTGTCATTCGACCCGGGAATATTAATCTATTTATCGTTAATATTGCTGCTGGTGGCATTTATTCTTGTTATCGTCCTCTTTGTCCGGCAAAATGCACTTTTGAAAAAATATCGTTCTTTTATGCGGGGCCGGGGCGGCAAAAGTATTGAAGAAGTATTAAAAAGACGTATTGATGAAATTGATAAGTTAAAAGAGAACGACGCATATATTTCAAAGCGTCTTAAGTCCCTGGAACAGTCCGTCGTACGTTCTTATCAGAAATGCGGAATCGTAAAGTATGACGCCTTTAAAGAAATGGGAGGGAAATTAAGCTTTGCTTATGCCCTTTTAAATGACGAAAATTCAGGCTATATTATTAATTCCATCCACAGCCGGGAAGGCTGCTATACATATATCAAGGAAATCATCAAAGGCGAATCCTTCCTTCCATTAAGCGATGAAGAAAATGAAGCATTTGAAATTGCCCGTCAGGTTGGATTAGCCGAAGATTTAAAAAACGAACAATAATACAAAATGATGCCAGGGTCAAAATACCTTTTGACCCTAACCTCATACAGAATAATACAATAACAAAGAAAGAGGAGGAAACCGAGATATTGGCTTCCTCCTCTTTCTTTGTTATTTGTATACTATTTTACTTCTGACAGCAGCATTCTTTATCCGGTTGGATCAAATAATGCATATGTTTATGCTGGATCCCTGCATCCATAACAATCTCATCACTGGTGATCTCATAACCGCACTTTTCGTAAAATCCTACGGCAGACAGCTGGGCCATAAGTAATATTTCAAGGCCGCCAAGACTTCTAACCTTTTCAGCCATGGCTAACATTAAAAACTCCGCATAACCTTTATGACGATATTCCTTCAGAGTTGCTACTCTGCCCACCTTATAAACCGTATCGCTGACTTTAATCAAACGTCCGGTGCATACCGGAATATCTTCTTCATTATAAACAATATAATGGCCGCAGGACTCATCCAGACCATCTATTTCTTCTTCCGGGGATACATGCTGTTCATCAATAAAAACTGCTTTCCGGACTGCAAAGCACTCGCTAAGATCATCTGTTGCCCCGTTTAAATATTTTCCGTGGATCATGCTAAAGGCTCCTTTCCCGGTACGCCCGCTTTGCGGGGGAATTTTTTTAAGATTGGCGCATTTTTGCGGATAAACACAAAGCTTCTGCCTGCTGTGCTTCCCGGTAATGTAAGTTTTTCACATTTGGCCACATCTGAGCTGAGCATATGAATGGCATTTTGGGACTGGCGCAGTTCTTCATCCACAGTCCCGGACTTATAAGAGACAAAATATCCACAAACTTTCACAAATGGTAAACAATATTCGGATAACGTGGATAAATTGGCAACAGCTCTGGACACACACAGATCAAACTTTTCCCGGTATTCCGCTTTTCTTCCAAGGTCCTCTGCTCTCCCATGAACGGTAGATATTTTATGATCGCCCTGATTTAGTCCCAACTGATCAATGACTTCATTTAAAAATTTTATTCTTTTATTTAATGAATCTGCTAATACAATCTCCAGCTGAGGAAAAGCAATTTTCAAGGGGATTCCCGGAAATCCGGCGCCGGTACCAAGATCCATCACACGCATAGATTTAGATAAATCCATGCATTTTGCCAAAAGCAGGCTGTCAATAAAATGCTTTTCCACCACATCGTCAAATTCTGTAATGGCCGTCAGGTTCATTACCTTATTTTTTTCGATCAAAAGCTCATAAAAATCAAGAAACTGATCCATCTGTTCCGGGGAGAGCCGGATCCCTATGTAATCCAACCCCTGTTTGAACTTCGTTAAATCTTTCATCACAATTCCCTTTCAACTTGTCATCAGAAACAGCCCAGTCAGCTGAACTGTTACGTCATCAACACATATAAGTTATGTGCTGAAATTACTATAGTTATGTTTACTTATTATGTGAATCTTCTGCACCTTGCCGCCGGTACTGTTCCATAAAAATCAAAAGAACAGAAATATCCGCCGGTGTAACACCAGCAATCCGGGACGCCTGGCCAATGGATACCGGCTTAATATCATTCAGCTTCTGCCGGGCCTCAATACGCAGCCCGCTGATCTGGGAATAATCCAAATCTTCCGGAAGATGCCGTGCTTCCAGCTTTTTAAACTGCTCAACCTGATGAAGCTGCCGGGTAATATAGCCTTCATACTTAATATTGATCTCCACCTGATCGGTAACTGCCCCGGACAGTTCCGGACGTTCCGGATCAATAGGCGCCAAAGCTTCATAGCTTAACTCCGGACGGCGGATCAGCTCTGCAAGGGTTGTACCGGTTTTTAATGGCGTACTTCCATAGTTTTCCAAAAGCTGCTGGACAATTTTATTTGCCCCAATGTTCACATGGTTTACGCGCTGGATTTCTTCCCGAATCTGCTGCTCTTTTTCCATAAGCGCTTTATACCTTGCTTCATCGATCAGTCCGATTTTATAGCCAATCGGCGTCAGACGCTGGTCTGCATTATCCTGGCGCAGCAGCAGACGGTACTCTGCCCTTGAGGTCATCATTCGGTAAGGCTCATGGGTATCTTTTGTCACCAGATCATCAATAAGAACGCCAATATACGCTTCCGACCGTTTCAGTACCAGCGGTTCCCTTCCCAGCAGCCTCATAGCTGCATTAATACCGGCAATAAGGCCCTGGGCCGCCGCTTCCTCGTAGCCGGAGCTTCCGTTAAACTGACCGCCGGAAAAAAGACCTTCCACGGCTTTAAATTCCAGGGTCGGCTTTAACTGAGTTGCCGGGATACAATCATATTCAATCGCATAAGCATTTCTCACGATCTTGGCATTTTCCAGGCCCTTTACCGATCGGTACATTTGATACTGCACATCCTCGGGCAAAGAACTGGACATTCCGCCCACATACATTTCATGAGTATATAATCCTTCCGGTTCGATGAACACCTGATGCCGATCCTTATCAGCAAACTTTACTATTTTGTCCTCAATAGACGGACAGTATCGTGGGCCCGTACCTTCGATCACACCGGCATACAGCGGGGAACGATCCAGATTGTTCCGGATGATCTCATGGGTTTTTTCATTGGTATAAGTCAGCCAGCAGGACACCTGTTCCCTCTGAATATCTTCCGGTGTATTGGTAAATGAAAAAGGCACAAGCTTTTCATCGCCAAACTGCTCGGTCATTTTCGAATAATCGATGGTCCTTCCATCAATGCGGGCCGGAGTTCCTGTCTTAAAACGCACCAAACGGATCCCCAGACGCTTTAAGGCCTCTGACAAATGATCCGCAGACTGAAGGCCATTAGGCCCGGTATAAGTGATCGCCTCGCCGCACAGGCACCGGGACTTAAGATAGGTTCCTGTCGCCAGGACTACGGCACGGCATGGATATATGCCCCCGGTAAAGGTTTTTACTCCGGTAACATGTCCATCCTCTGTAAGAATATCCACAATTTCCGCCTGCTTGATGGTTAAATTTTCCTGATGCTCCAAAACGCTGCGCATTTCCCGGGTATAGTCCGCTTTATCCGCCTGAGCTCTCAGGGAATGAACCGCCGGCCCCTTGGATTTGTTCAGCATTTTAGATTGAATAAATGTTTTATCAATAACCTTGCCCATCTGGCCGCCTAAGGCGTCGATCTCACGCACCAGATGCCCCTTGGAGCTTCCTCCAATATTGGGGTTACAAGGCATTAATGCAATACTTTCTATACTGACTGTAAAGCAAATCGTTGAAAGACCCAAACGGGCACACGCAAGTGCGGCTTCACAGCCTGCGTGTCCCGCGCCCACAACAGCCACATCGTAAGCCTCATAAATATATGCCATTTCTACTGCTCCTTTTTATTTACCCATGCAAAAATCACTAAAAATCGTATCGATCAGGTCCTCACCTGCAGATTCTCCGATCATGCCGCCTAAAACATCATAAGCATTCATCAGATCAATGGAGAAAAAGTCCTCCGGCATTCCGGCGCAAATACTGTCCAGCACTAAATTCAGGCTTTCAAGGGCCTGTGAAAGGGCCTCTTTATGCCTTATATTCGTAATGTAGATCTCATCATTAAAGGACAGCTTTCCGCCAAAAAACATATCCCGGATCAGAGCTTCAAAATCTTCCAATCCCTGCTGGTTTGCCGCAGAGATTTCCAGTACCGGATGCTGTGTCATATTTTCCAGCATTTCCTTTGTTGTCTGAAGATCCAGATCAATCTTATTTAATAAAATGACCGCCTTTTTATCCCGGATCATGTCCATGATCTCCCGGTCATTTTCATCTAACGGCGTGGAACCATCCACCACATAAATGATCAGGTCTGCATCCTGGGCAAATGTTTTTGCCTTGGTCACACCGATCTTTTCCACTACATCCTGGGTTTCCCGTATACCTGCCGTATCCACAATATTTAACGGGATACCGTGGATATTAATAGATTCCTCAAGGGTATCCCGGGTCGTTCCCGCAATATCGGTCACAATGGCCCGCTCATCCCCCACCAGAGAATTAAGCAGAGATGACTTGCCCGCATTGGGTTTGCCCACGATCACCGTCTTGATCCCTTCCCTGATCATCCGTCCATTATCCGCAGAATCCAGGAGCTTTTGGATGGCTTTAATATTTTCCTCCACACTTACTTTCAGTTCTTCTCCAAAATCATCAGCATTAATATGCTCCGGATCATCCATCGCTGCTTCAATAAATGCCACATTCCCAATAATATTTTTCCGTATCTGACGGATCTTTTCAAGGACATTTCCCCGAAGCTGCTTTACAGAACTGGACAGGGCGTATTCATTTTTAGCATTGATCACATCAATGACTGCTTCAGCCTGGGTCAGATCAATGCGGCCGTTTAAAAAGGCCCGTTTTGTAAATTCCCCCGGTTCTGCAGGACGAGCGCCGTACTTAATCGCTGTTTCCAGTATTTTTTTCATCACCACCACGCCTCCGTGGCAGTCAATCTCCACCATATCCTCTGTCGTATAGGATCTGGGCGCCCGCATGATCAGTACCAGAACTTCGTCGATCAACTGCTCTCCATCATAAATATAACCATAGTGGATCGTGTGGCTGTCTGCATGGAGCAAATGCGTTTTTCCTTTAGGGCTCCGATAGACTTTATCTGCAATCTCCAAGGCCTGGGGACCGCTCATCCGGACTTTGCCGATGCCGGAATTGGTCATACCTGTAGAAATGGCCGCAATGGTATCCTTTATCATAATTTAAGCTCCTTTAAACAATGAAAGGAGTGCCACCAATAGCGACACCCCTTCCGGATTTCGTTACCGCCTGGTGGTGCTTTCGCACTTCCTCATATACGGTAAACGTCTTTTCTGTTAATTATTGCTGCTTCTTTTTTCTTTATTATACCGCTTTAAAGTAACAACAACCTTGCGGTACGGCTCCTCGCCTTCGCTGTGGGTTTCCACATACCGGTCATTTTGCAGTGCAGAATGGATGATCCGGCGCTCGTACGGATTCATCGGCTCTAAAGCCACACTGCGGCGTGACCTTTTCACCTTATAAGCAATATTTTTGGCAAGCGTTTCCAATGTCTCTTTACGTCTTTCACGATAATTTTCCGTATCTACTTTTACACGAATATAGGAATCGCTTTCTTTATTGACAACAAGACTGATAATGTACTGGAGAGAATCCAGTGTCTGGCCTCTTTTTCCAATAAGGATTCCCATTTCATCACCGCTGAATACAATATTCATGGTACGGTCGCTTTCGTTGTAATCGATCTGGGAATCTACTTCCATATTCATGGCGCGGAACAGATCCTTTAAAAACCGTTCCACATTATCAACCAGATTAAATTTCTTCCGGACACGGATCACCGCCGGTTTTGCGCCAAGCAGGCCCAAAAAGCCGCTGCTTCCTTTATCGATGACTTCATATTCAATCTTATCACTGGTGGTTTCCAGCTTTAAAAGCGCTTCTGTGATCGCGTCATCTACGGTTTTTGCACGAACTTCAATATAGTCATCCATGAGTTAAACCTCCCAACCCCTATTTCTTCTTCAGCATGTTGGCATAAGCGGCAATATTTCCGCTTCCGCTGTCACCTTTCTTACCAGATTTCTTTTTGCGGTCATCCCCATCATCATCTTTGAGATGGGCCGTCGTAACCATCTTTTCTGTAATATCATTCTCCGCCTTCTTGGAAGCAGTATTTGACGTATTGTTTGCTTTTTTGGTTTGATTTTTTCCTGAAATATTTCCTTCCACAGAAGTATTGGCCAGCTCTTTAATCGACTTACGTTTCTGAGCAGCTTCGGCCATTTCAATGTTTTTCGTACTTTGTTTTGCGTATTCCTCAAACCGTGACGGTTTGTCTCCCCTTTTTTCTGCCTTCTTTTTCGCTTTTTCCCGGTTTTTCTCGATGATGGCGTCAACGCCTTCTTTGTCCAGATATTTATTAATGACCACAGAGATCAGTGTACGGAATACTGCACTGGCGATCCAGTAAAGACCAAGACCGATCTGAACAGAAAAGCACAAAAATACAGAAAACAGCGGCATGATGGTATTCATCATCTTCATGGAATTTCCCATAGGGTTATCCTTGTCATTTTGCTGAGCTGTAATATTTTGAGCAGATGTGATCTTAATGCTGGCCCACTGAGATACACCGGAAAGGATCGGAATCAGAACGCCCGGCCACCAACCATTTGCCAAAGGAGGATCTGAAATATTTAATCCGCCAATAAATGAATTGATATGGATAATCGTATCCACAGCTTCCTGCTGTATGATACCGGTTCCAAAAACCTCCTGCATACGTACCCAATCGTCCGTCGCAAGATTATACAGCATATCAATAATCCTGTTTGTTGTAAAAGTATCTGATGTAAATGCTGTAACTCTCAATCCAAGTTCCTGAATAAGAGTATTCAGCTGATTCATGCCATCGGAAAAACCAAAAATTCCTTCAGCCAGGGGTTCGTAAATGGCATATACAGAATCTACGTATGCGGGTATGTTATAGATGACCTGATATAACGCAAACAGAATGGGCAGCTGGATAATCATGTACAGGCATCCGCCCATGGTACTTGTACCGTATTTCTGGTAAACTGCCTGAGTTTCCGCCTGCATACGGCGCATAGAAACTTCGTCCTTTTTACCTTTATACTTTGCCTGTATCTTTTGAATCTCAGGATTCATAACAGCAGACAGCTTTGTATATTTCTGCTGTTTAATCGTCATCGGCAATAAGATCAGATTGACAATCAATGTAAATAAAATGATTACCAGGCCGATGTTTGGAATTCCGATCAGTTCGAGGAATTTGTAAATATAGTTAATGATCCAGCCCAACACAACCGCGAAGGGACCTAAAATTCCTCCTGTCTTCGTCAAAAACAGTAATTCCAACGTGTTACCTCCTTAAATTATGGCACAGGATCATATCCTCCCTTTGAGAATGGATTGCACCTTAATATCCTCTTTATCGCTAAGAAGCCGCCTTTAAGGGCTCCGTATTTTTCAATCGCTTCAATGGCATATTGTGAGCAAGTGGGATAATATTTACAGGTTGGATAACGCTTTAGGGGGGACAGATACTTCCTATAAATATGTATCATCCCAAGCATCCCTTTTTTTATCAGCTCCGTGAGCATCCTGTAAATTTTAATCATATCCCATCACTTCACAATCTTATGCAGCCCGGCCAGATGCATCAGCGCACTTTCAACCTGAGCATAGCCGGCCTCTTTTCCATTTACCCTTGCAATAACTACGATATCCAGACCACTGGAAAAATATTCTTCATTCAAACGATAGCTTTCTCGGATCAGGCGGGTTAATCGATGCCTGACCACGCTGTTTCCGACTTTTTTGCTGACAGATATGCCCAGCCGGTTTGTTTCCAGTCCATTCTTCATCGCATACATCACCAGAATCCGGTTGGCATACGACTTTCCTTCATCATATACACGGCGAAAATCTTTATTTTTTTTTAAAGATTCCGAGAACTTCATAGGTTCAACCTCTAATTCAGATGATAAAGAAAAAGGTCACAAATATGCGACCTATGCTGATAATTTATGTCTTCCTTTAGCTCTTCTTGCTGCTAAAACTTTTCTTCCGTTAGCAGGTCTCATTCTCTTTCTGAAGCCATGTTCTCTGGAACGCTGTCTTTTCTTAGGCTGAAACGTCATTTTCATTGTCAATGCACCTCCTTTTTTTGGCACCAAAATAAAACACTACATAAAATGTTTTATTATATAGCAGCTAAAATATCTACTATATTATATTAGCTAACGCCCCGTCCGTCAAGCAAAATCTCACTTTTTTTACAATGAAAGCCCGGCAAGCGGCTGCACCTCCGGGCAAGCTCGCTTGTTCGGAGGTACAGACATTTGCCGGCAAGACAGTATGAGCACGGGGGATGCCTTTAGGCAGACCGGAAAGTGCGAATACTGTCGGCGATTGCGGAGCACTGAAAGTGCGCAGCAAGCGGCTTTCATTCATACATGCCCGGCAAGCGGCTGCACCTCCGGGCAAGCTCGCTTGTTCGGAGGTGCAGACATTTGCCGGCAAGACAGTATGAGCACGGCAGCTATCCACAACACAATGTGAAAAACTCTCCCACTTATTCACTTAACATAAGTTTATCCACATTTTGTGGATAACTTGTTTATAACTTCTGGAAAACCTGTTTATAACCTGCCATAAAACTGCAAAAAAAGACAAAATACCTTGATTTTAAGGGATTTTTTCAAATTGTGAATAAAGAGTATAAGTTATCCCCAGAAATTTATCCACAATCTTCCGGTAAGATATTATGTTAATCAAAAAGAAGAAATTCACAGAGTTATCCACATTATCCACATTCAGAAATTCACATTATTCACGGCCGGATTCGTGATTATATTTTCTTTTTTTCCACAAACCTCCACGGTTTCTCAAATCTTGTAACATTATTCCATTGTAAATTTGACGGATTTGGTATAAAATGATATGTGAGTAAAATTGTAACTATCCGGTACGGCGTATCTTATTGTCCGGCTAAATCCGGACAATAAGCATCGGATATTCATCCGATGTGAAAAACCAGGAAAAAACAGGCGTTAAGCTTGCTTATAAGCATTTTTTCCTGGTTTTTCCCGCCGTTATGAATGGTTACGTTAAATTATAATTAGGGGGATTGTGATGATAAACATAATTCAAGAAAAATGGGACGAAATCCTCAATAAAATGAAGATTGAGTACGACATCTCCCCGGCAGCATTCAACGCATGGATCAAACCTTTTTACCCCCATTCTGTCGTTGACAATGTCGTGTATGTGACTAAAAAAGTAAATGGAGATGAAGATCCATCCGCAGTAGAACATCTGATCACTTATACAGCCAACAGATACCAGACTTTTTTTCAGGTGGCCATATCTGAAGTTATGAACTGTCAGCTTGAAGTAAAGATCGTCACTCCGGATTCCGTTGTGGAAAATGAGCCGGTAAAACCAGCGCCAGCGCCGACTCTTACTTATTCTATTAATACAACCCTAAACCCCAAGTATACCTTTGATACTTTTGTTGTAGGAAAAAATAATGAGCTGGCCCATGCCACGGCACTGGCCGTTGCTGAAGAACCGGGAATTTATGCAAACCCGTTGTTTATATATGGAGGCGTTGGTCTTGGAAAGACCCATTTAATGCATTCCATCGCCCACTATGTACTTTCAAAAGATCCTGAAAAGCATATACTGTACGTGACCAGCGAGGAATTTACCAACGAATTGATTTCTTCTATAAAAAATCAGAGAAATGAAGAATTTAAGCGTAAGTACCGTGCTGTGGATATGCTGCTTATTGACGATATTCAGTTTATCGTAGGGAAGGAAAGTACCCAGGAGGAATTTTTCCATACCTTTAACGCATTATATGAAGGAAAAAAGCAGATCATCATATCCTCAGATAAACCGCCTAAAGATATTGAAGGCTTAGAGGACCGTCTGATTTCCAGATTCAAGGTTGGCGTTACTGTGGACGTTCAGCCGCCTAATTACGAAACCCGTATGGCGATTCTCAACAAACGGGCCGAACTGGATAATATTACTATTGATCAGGAATGTCTGCATTATGTGGCAGATAATATTAAATCCAATATCCGTGAGCTGGAAGGCGCCCTTAAACAGATCCATAATTTCTCCAGACTGCGCAACCAGCCTATTAATCTGGATCTGGTGAAGCAGGCCCTGGAAAATATTATTAATCCGGATGTATCCAAGCCGGTAACTGTAGACGGGATCATCAACGTGGTTGCCGATCATTTTAATATTACACCACAGGATATCCGCGGATCCAAGCGCAGCCGCAATATTGCTTACCCGCGTCAGATCACGATGTACCTGTGCCGGCATATGACGCAAAGTTCTCTCCAGGCCATTGGTGAGCTTATGGGAAATAAAGATCATTCTACCGTGATCCATGGTATTGACAAGATTGAAAAAGATCTTGAAAACGATGATAATTTAAAAAATACTATTGAAGTGCTGCAAAAGAAAATCAGCCCGGGACGGTAATAACAAAGTTATCCACAATCCCATAATCATATATGTACACAGTACAAAAACCCGGAAAGCCGCATAATTACTGGATTTTTGTGGGCAGAAATATTTATTCACAATTTTTAAACAACAGTTATCCACATATTGTACACAACGGGGGCAGTGTACCTATATATTGTGGACAACTTTGTTTACAGGGACTGGATAACCTCTGGATAAATGGCGGCCGGAAAATTCGCAAAATACGGTTTGTGGATAAAACGACAAAAATCAACACAAAAATTCTGAGTTATTCACGGAATTTTCAAGACCGTTTTTTTCAGTGGATATCAGTGTTTCTGACACATATCCACATATCCACACCCCCTACTACTACAACTGCTGAATTTCACCATTAATTTATATATACGCGCACCCTCCCAAAGTTATGCACATTATTTACGCATTATTTCATCAGAACGATAAAGGAGATTTTTAATATGAAGATCATTTGCAAAAAATCCGACCTGCTTCAGGGCGTCAACACGGTACTTAAAGCAGTACCGGGAAAGACAACCATGCCGATCCTGGAGTGTATCCTTATTGATACAACAGATGGTCAGATCAAACTTACAGCTAATGATATGGAACTGGGTATTGAAACCGTGATCGAAGGCGATGTTCTTGATAAAGGAAAGATTGCTTTAGAGGCTAAGCTTTTTTCTGAAATCGTCCGCAAACTTCCGGACAGTGAAGTTTCTATAGAAACTGATGAAAATTTCAAAGCTTTTATCCGGTGTGAAAAGGCAAAATTTCACATTGCCGGAAAGTCCGGAGAAGATTTCGCCTATCTTCCGGAAATTGAAAAAAGTAATTTTGTAGCATTATCCCAGTTTTCCTTAAAAGAAGTGATCCGCCAGACCATTTTTTCTATTGCAGATAATGACAGCAACAAACTGATGACCGGCGAACTTTTTGAGATCAATGGCAGCGAACTGAAGGTGGTGTCTTTGGACGGCCATCGTATTTCTATAAGAAAAATTCAATTAAAAGAAGAGTATGCACCGATTAAAGTTGTTGTTCCTGGCAAGACTTTAAATGAGGTCAGCAAGATCCTTACCGGAGGAACAGAAGATTATGTAAACCTGTTCTTTACAGACAGACATATTGTTTTTGAATTTGACCAGACAGTGGTTGTCAGCCGACTGATCGAAGGGGAGTATTTCCGGATCAACCAGATGCTGTCCAGTGATTATGAAACAAAGATCACGATTAATAAGAAAGAACTGCAAAACTGTATTGAACGTGCTTCTCTGCTGATCCGTGAAGGTGAAAAGAAGCCCATCATTATTAATATTGCAGACCATTCTCTGGAATTAAAAATCAATTCCGTCATCGGTTCTATGAACGAGGATATTGATATTTCCAAAGAGGGAAAGGATATTATGATCGGTTTTAATCCGAAGTTTATCCTGGATGCCCTGCGTGTGATCGATGATGAGGATATTGATATTTATCTTGTAAATCCAAAGGCGCCTTGTTTTATCCGCAATGAGGACCAGTCTTATATTTATCTGATCCTTCCGGTAAATTTTAATGTGGGAGGCTGATGGATATGGAAGAATTAAGATTAAGAGATGAATTTATTAAGCTTGGACAGGCATTAAAGGCTGTGGGGCTGGTGGATTCCGGTGTGGAGGCTAAGCTTGTGATCCAGGACGGCCAGGTGACAGTCAACGGACAGGTTGAACTGCAAAGAGGCAAAAAGCTTCATGACGGTGATGTTGTATCGTTTAATGGTTCGTCTTTTACCGTGAAAAGCCCTGTATAATGCTTCGTAAAATAATCGTACCTATTCAGTGATGCAGGATGCAGGACTGGATAGGTACAAATAATCATAGACAGGATGTTTGATTGTGTTTATTAAATCGCTGGAATTAAAAAATTATCGGAATTATAAAGATCTTTTCATTGAGTTCAGTGAAGGGACGAATATTTTGTATGGCAATAACGCCCAGGGCAAAACCAATATTCTGGAGGCTATTTATGTCTGTGCCACCACAAAATCCCATCGTGGGAGCAGGGACAAGGAGATCATTAATTTTAATACGGAAGATGCCCATATCTGCATGCATATAGAACGCAAAAACGTAGTACATAAGATCGATATGCATTTGAAACGCTCCAGGACAAAGGGGGCGGCCATTGACGGCCTGATCGTAAAAAAATCCAGTGAGTTATTTGGTATTGTAAATGTAGTTTTCTTTTCTCCCGAGGATCTGGGCATTATTAAAAACGGTCCGGCACAGCGCAGGCATTTTATCGACCTTGAGCTGTGTCAGCTTAATAAGATTTATCTCCACCATTTGACCAATTATCAGAAGGTGGTGAACCAGAGAAATAATCTTCTGCGCCAGCTGGTTTTTTCACCGGCACTGAAAGATACTCTGGATGTATGGGACGATCAGCTGGTGACCTATGGCTGCCAGGTGATCGAAGAACGGCGCCGTTTTGTCCGGGAGTTAAATGCCCTGGCCGGCCCCATCCATGATAAGCTCAGCGGGCAAAAGGAAAAGTTAAAGCTGATCTATGAGCCCTGTGTGGAACCTGAAAGCTTCAGAAAGACGCTTCAGGCCAGACGGGATAATGACATACGCCTGAAAACTACCACAGTGGGGCCCCACAGAGATGATATTAATTTTATCGTCAATGGGATCGATATCCGCAAATTTGGTTCCCAGGGGCAGCAGCGCACCGCGGCCCTGTCTCTGAAGCTGGCTGAGATTGAGCTGGTGCGCCAGCGGATCAATGATACGCCGGTGCTCCTGCTGGATGATGTATTATCTGAATTAGACAGCTTCCGGCAAAATTATCTTCTTGAAAGTATTAAAGATATTCAGACGGTCATTACATGCACCGGATTGGACGAGTTTGTAAATAACCGTTTTAGTATAAATAAAGTTTTCAAGGTGGTTGAAGGCACCCTGGAAACGGTGAGTGATTGAGTGTAGGAGGAACATTATGAGTGAAGAATACAATGCGAGTCAGATACAGATTCTTGAGGGGCTTGAAGCAGTAAGAAAAAGACCTGGCATGTATATCGGAAGTACATCATCAAAGGGACTGCACCATCTGGTTTATGAAATCGTTGATAATGCGGTGGATGAGGCTCTGGCCGGCTACTGCGACACAATCCGAGTGACCATCAATCCGGATAATTCCATTACGGTCGTTGATAATGGCCGCGGAATTCCTGTAGATATTCAGAAAAAGGCAGGAAAGTCAGCCCTTGAGGTTGTATTTACTATCCTTCATGCCGGCGGTAAGTTTGGCGGCGGGGGATACAAGGTTTCCGGCGGTCTTCACGGCGTGGGTGCGTCGGTAGTTAATGCACTTTCCGAGTGGCTGGAGGTAACGGTCCATCATGAAGGAAAAAAGTATTTCCAGCGCTATGAGCGGGGGAAAGTTATGTGTCCGGTTCAGGAGCATGGCGAAACCTCACGGAGAGGAACAACGGTGACGTTCCTTCCGGATAAAGAGATTTTTGAAGAAACTGTCTTTGATTTTGAGATCCTTAAACAGCGCCTTCGGGAAATGGCATTTTTGACAAAGGGCTTGAAGATCGTTCTTACGGATGCCAGGGAAACGCCGGAAAAAGAGCGGATTTTCCACTATGAAGGCGGTATTAAGGAGTATGTGGAGTATCTGAATAAAAATAAAGATCCTCTTTATGAGCAGATCATTTATTGTGAGGGCATGAAAGATAATGTTTATGTGGAAGTGGCTATGCAGCATAACAGTTCTTACAATGAAAACTGCTACAGCTTTGTAAATAATATTACGACCCCGGAAGGGGGAACCCATCTGGCAGGCTTTAAAAATGCCCTGACAAAGACATTTAATGATTATGCCAGAAGGAGCAAGCTGCTTAAGGATAATGAACAGAACCTGACCGGAGACGATATTCGTGAAGGACTTACAGCCATTGTCAGTGTAAAGCTTGGGGAGCCTCAGTTTGAGGGCCAGACTAAGCAAAAGCTTGGCAACAGTGAGGCCAGAGGCGCAGTGGACAGTCTGGTCAGCGAGCGGCTTATGATCTTTTTGGAGCAGAATCCGGCTGTGGGCAAGGTTATTGTTGAAAAAGCAGTGATGGCTCAAAGAGCCAGAGATGCAGCAAGAAAGGCCAGGGACCTGACCCGGAGAAAGTCTGCCTTAGAAAGCGCCAGCCTTCCCGGAAAGCTTGCCGATTGCTCTGATAAAAATCCTGAAAACTGCGAGATTTATATTGTTGAGGGTGATTCCGCCGGCGGTTCTGCAAAGACGGCACGTTCCAGAGCAACCCAGGCGATCCTGCCCTTGCGCGGCAAAATCTTAAATGTGGAAAAGGCAAGACTGGATAAGATCCTGACCAATGCAGAGATCAAGGCTATGATCACAGCTTTTGGAACCGGCATCCACGACGATTTTGATATTACAAAGCTTCGCTATCATAAGATCATTATTATGACCGATGCGGATGTGGACGGCGCCCATATTGCAACATTGCTTTTAACATTTTTATACCGGTTTATGCCTCAGCTTATTGAGGACGGCTATGTTTACCTGGCTCAGCCGCCTCTGTATAAAATCGAGAAAAACAAAAAGGTATGGTATGCTTACTCGGATATTGAGCTGAATAAGATCCTGACAGAGATCGGCAGAGATCAGAACAACAAGATCCAGCGCTACAAAGGTCTTGGCGAGATGGATGCAGAGCAGCTTTGGGAGACGACCATGGATCCTGAAAAGCGTATCCTTCTCAGAGTAACCATTGATGATGCAGAGCGGGCAACCATTGACCAGACATTTAATACACTTATGGGTGATAAGGTGGAACCCCGCCGGGAGTTTATTGAGACTCACGCCCAGTACGTTAGAAACCTGGATATTTAAAACGGGAACGGAGGAAATATGGAAATGGACGAAAATAGTAATATTTTTGATAAGGTTCAGGAAGTGGATCTTCAAAAAACCATGGAAGAATCTTATATCGACTATGCCATGAGCGTTATCGCATCCAGAGCGCTTCCCGATGTCCGGGACGGTCTGAAACCGGTGCAGAGACGTATTTTATATGCCATGATCGAGCTGAACAACGGTCCGGATAAGCCTCACAGAAAGTGTGCCCGTATCGTTGGTGATACTATGGGTAAATACCATCCCCATGGTGACAGCTCTATTTACGGCGCTTTAGTCAACCTGGCTCAGGAGTGGAACACACGTTATCCTCTGGTTGACGGTCATGGAAACTTTGGTTCCGTGGACGGTGACGGGGCTGCGGCTATGCGTTATACCGAGGCCCGTTTAAGCCGCATTTCCATGGAAATGATCGCGGATATTAATAAAGATACGGTAGATTTTGAGCCAAACTTTGATGAAACCGAGAAAGAGCCGGTGGTTCTGCCATCCCGTTTTCCTAATCTTCTGGTCAACGGTACGACAGGTATTGCTGTAGGTATGGCAACAAACATCCCGCCCCATAACCTTCGGGAGACCATTAACGGTGTGTTAAAGCTTATTGAAAACCGGGTGGAAAATGACCGGGATACAGAGATTGAGGAGCTTCTGGATGTGATCAAGGGGCCGGACTTTCCTACAGGCGCCATGATCCTGGGCCGCCGGGGCATTGAAGAAGCTTACCGTACCGGTCGGGGCAAGATCAAGGTCCGGGCTGTGACAGATATTGAGCCTATGGGCAATAACCGTCAGCGGATCGTTGTCACCGAACTGCCCTATATGGTGAACAAGGCCAAGCTGATTGAGAAAATCGCTGAGCTTGTTCATGAAAAGCGTATTGAAGGCATTTCCGATTTGAGAGATGAATCTAACCGCCAGGGTATGCGGGTGGTCATCGAGCTTAAGAAGGATGCCAATGCCAATGTTATTTTAAATCATTTATATAAGCATACACAGCTGCAGGATTCCTTCGGCGTGATCATGCTGGCCCTGGTGAACAACGTGCCTATGGTGCTGAACTTAAAGCAGATGCTTGAGCTTTACCTGCGCCATCAGGAAGATGTTGTGACCCGGCGCTGCCGCTATGAGCTGGGAAAGGCTCAGGAGCGCGCTCATATTTTGGAAGGCTTGCTTATTGCCCTGGATCATATAGATGAGGTGATCCAGATCATCCGTTCTTCAAAAAATGTGGCAGAAGCCAAGGAACGTTTGATCGCAAGCTTTGCTCTGACTGAGGTTCAGGCTCAGGCTATTGTAGATATGCGTCTGAGAGCGCTGACAGGTCTGGAAAGAGAGAAGCTTGAAAGCGAGTATAAGGAGCTTATGGCACGGATTGAAGAATTAAAGGCCATCCTGGGTGACGAGAAGCTGCTTCTTGGGGTGATCCGGGATGAGATCACTGTGATCCGGGATAAATACGGGGATGATCGCCGGACATCCATTGGTATGGATGACGATGAAATCACTGATGAGGATCTGATCAAGGATGAAAATACAGTGATCACCATGACCCGCTTAGGCTATATTAAACGTATGACAGAGGACAATTTCCGCAGCCAGAACCGGGGCGGCAAGGGAATTAAGGGTATGGCCACCATTGACGATGATTTTATCGAAGATATGATGATGACCTCCACCCATCACTATATTATGTTCTTTACCAATAAGGGCAAGGTATACCGGATGAAGGCTTATGAGATCCCTGAATCTTCAAGAACTGCCAGAGGAACAGCGATTGTTAATCTTTTGCAGCTGGAAGCCGGGGAGCGGATTACTGCCATGATCCCTATCCGCAATTACAGCGATGATAAGTATTTATTTATGGCGACTAAGAACGGTATGGTGAAAAAGACTGCCATCATGGAGTATCAAAATATCCGTAAGTCCGGTCTGACGGCGATTAATCTCAGAGATGACGATGAGCTGATCGAGGTTAAGACAACGGTTCATCATAATGATATTTTCCTTGTGACAAAGCACGGCATGTGCATCCGGTTTAATGAAAACGATGTGCGTCCTACCGGCCGCGCTTCCATGGGCGTGATCGGCATGAACCTGGATCCGGATGACGAGGTTGTAGGTATGCAGCTGGATACCCAGGGCGAAGCGCTTCTGATTGCTTCTGAAAACGGCCTTGGAAAGCGGACCATGCTGGATAAGTTTGCTGTACAGCGCCGTGGCGGTAAAGGTGTGAAGTGCTATAAGATCACTGAAAAGACGGGAAATGTCATCGGTGTTAAGGCTGTTCATGAGGACAGCGAGATCATGCTGATCACTACCGGCGGCATTATCATCCGTATGCCAGTGGACGGCATTTCCATGCTGGACCGCATCACATCCGGTGTAAAGCTCATTGACATTGATGTGGAAAAGGACATTAAAGTGGCAAGTATTGCCAAAGTCCGCCGGGATGTAGAGAAGAATACAGATGATGAAGCTGTCGAAGGTGCAGATGGATTTTCAGAAGGATCTTCTGAGATAGCTGAGGAAGTGTCTCAGGATGCTGAGAATGCCTTAGATGGGGATTCTCAAGGGGATGAGGATAATTCTGAAGAATAAAGTATAATTTTGTGGATAAACCCGCCAAAATATCTGCCGAGTGTGGATATTTTGGCGGGTTTTTACTTGAAGGGGGGGGGGATTGCACCAAAGAACTATTTTATGTATAATTAAATCACAGGATTCCTCTCGTTAATGCTGATCAGGAGGAATATATGTCGAGAAACTTTCAGGAACTGACGATCAAGGATTCATTTATGTTTGCCGCTGTTATGTCGGATGAAAAAGGATCAAAGCGGCGCTTTAATGTGGAAATGCAGGTAAAACGGAAGATAGATCTGCCATGGCTTCCGGATGAATTGTACCGCTACACTTACGAAACAGTGTGCCGTGAAAACGGCGTTCCCCTTAACCAGGGGCAAAAGACTGTATTTTTAAGCACCAAAGGGCGCAATGAGGATGATGTTCCCAAAGAACTTGTAGATTTCCTCAAGTATGTTGGAGATCCGGATAACCTTCCGCCAGATGTGGAAGATGTGACGACTGTTTTGTACTGTTAACGGTAGCCGGAAACACTTGCTGTTTCCGGCGTAAGAAAGTGATTCAGGTGTGCGCTTAAAACATTCGCGCAGCGAATTTTGCATGTTTTAAGCGCATGTTTCTGTTCACAAAGTGAACAGAAACAGTTTTGTAGCCCAGGTGGAACGGCGTGTACAGGCCATTAAAGCAAACCGTGATTGGGAGGCGAGATTTATGCTGTTGGAATTAATGTTAAAGGATGAACGGAAGGAAGGCCGCCGGGATGGCATTTTTGAACTTTTGGAAATGTATGGTGAGATTCCGGAGGACATACGGTCCCGAATTAATGATGAGACGGATGAAACAGTGCTTAAAAGATGGCTCATCACTGCAGCGAAAGTCTCATCCATCGATGAGTTTCGAGAGAAAATGCAGTGAAAATCTTGTGAGGCCGTTTATCTGGCAGAATGGTATAGCATTATACATAAGATGAAAGTCAGCGGCTGCGTAAAAAGCTGACCACACACTCAAAAGAAAAAGTGAGAAGGATCACAGGAGACAATACAATGTGTCTGAAGGCATAAGTCTTTAGGCAAGATGGTTTATGAGGAATCCTGTCTCACAAAAGATAAAGGCCCTGCACATGCGCTTTCGCAGATGTGCAGGGTTTTAGATTTTTTATGAATTATAGAGTGCAATACACTTATTCCTTATTTCTCAAATACCTGTAATAGAATATACAAATAATACCGCTGACAAGGGATGCCGCAGGGGTCGCAAAGCCCATAAGGAAAAGGGAGCCTACGGTACGGCATATGAGATATGACAGGGGGATACGGACGCCAAAGGCGCCGATCAGTCCCTGGATCATGACAAATTTTGTACGGCCGCAGCCATTAAAATAACCCATGAAGCAAAACAGGACGCAGGTGATGATACAGTCCAGAGAAAATGATCTCAGGTAACTGGCAGAGGCAGCGATAACCTGGGCATCGGTGGAGAAGATCGCAGATAAAAGACTGCCGCCAAAGCAGCCGATCAGGAACATGACTGTACCAACACAAAGGGCTGTGCCCATTCCGAGAAAAAGGGCTTTTTTGGCCCGCTCCGGTTTGGCTGCGCCAATATTTTGGGCGACAAATGCAGACATGGCCTGCATAAATGCGGATGGTATGAGCATGATAAAGTTGATGACTTTTGAAGCAATGCCGTATCCGGCAGAAGAAAGCAGTCCAAGGCTGTTGACCATGGAATTGACAAGGACAAAAGAAAGGCTTGTCAGTGTGTCCTGCAAGGCGATGGGAAGGCCAAGCATAAGCATAGATTTGATTTCATGTTTGTGGAAGCGGATCATTTTCTTATTAAACTCAAATGGAAGTCCCGTTCGTTTAATAATGACAAGGGAAAGGATAACGCTGACAGCCTGGGCCGCAATGGTTGCCAGAGCTGCGCCGGCAACATCCATATGAAAGACGCCTACCAGGAGCAGGTCGCCGATAATATTAACAACACAGGCAATGGCAACAAATATAAGGGGGAGCTTTGAATTGCCGATACCCCGGAAAATGCCGCTGATCACGTTGTAGGCGGTAACAAAGATCATTCCTGCACCGCAGATCTGCAGGTATGAGACGCACTGACCGATGGCTTCTTCAGGAACCTGCATCACCTGAGTCAGGGGCATAACAAGGGCAAACATAAGGACACTGACAACAACGGCTACCACAACAAAAAGACAGATAGCTGCGCCAACGGTTTTTCCAGCCCGTTTGGGATCATTTTCACCAATATGGCGCCCAATGAGGATCGTGGTTCCCATTGTAAGGCCGGAGACAAACATGGTCACCATTTGAATAATCGAACTGCCGGTGGATACCGCAGATAAGCTGCTGGCATCTCCGAATAATCCAACAACCATTAAGTCTACAGCGCCGTACATGGCCTGGAGGAAAAGGGCTCCGACAATGGGGAGCATAAAGCGGACCAGGGGAGATAAGATTTTTCCTTCAGTAAAATTGCCGGACATTTTATTTTCCAATGTTTATCCCTCCCCATACCTGGTCAAAAATATCTGCAGCCTGTTCCAGAAGCTGAAGGCACCGGGTATCCGGCTTTTTGTAAACAGGGCTTAGACAATCACATCGGTCAGAACCAAAATGCCTGGTGAATTTTACAGCATATTCAGCCGCAGCTTCGCGAAGGCCCGGTGTCGTGTGGGCTCGATCCTGAATCATTGCCCAGCCTAAGGCCGCGCAGCCGCCGCATAAAGCGCCGCAGTTTTTGCCGCAGGCCATGCCGCCGCCGAATCCTCCGATAAGCTTAAAGGCATGGTCTGGAATTTGAAGATCATATTCATCATTTAAGGCGTGAAGCATAGATTCGGCACAATTAAAATCTTTGTTGATGAAGTAATCGTAGATTCTCTCTTTTGTCATAGTATCCTCCTTTGATTCTTTTGGATTGTAACAGTTCAGCCTGCCAAACTGTTACTTTGGATTTCGGTTAATAAATTTTGTCTGATATTTTGAGTAAATGATCCTCTGCTCTTTGTAAAGTCCGTGGTAGCCGGACATCATGTAGCTGACGGAAACGGCTACAAGATAATAGGGCATACCCTGAAAACCGAACAGCTCAAAACCAATGAGCAATGAGGTGATGGGACAGTTAGTGGCTCCGCAAAATACACCCAGCATGCCGCAGGCTGCGCTTAAGGCAACTGGAAGACCGATGATAGGACCGGCAACACTGCCAAAGGTGGCTCCGATAAAAAATGCCGGGACGATCTCACCGCCTTTAAATCCTGCAGCAAGGGCAAGGCTGGTAAAAATCATTTTCAGCAAAAATGCCTCCGGCCGTGCGCCTTCTTCAAAGGCACGTTCGATGATCTCGATTCCGGCGCCCATGTAGTCGGTGGTTCTAAAGATCAGTGTCAGAAGAATAATTATGGCGCTGGCCGTGATAATGCGCAGGTAAGGATTCTTCAGATATTTTCCCAAAAGCTTTTTAAAGCCTTCAAGCATAAGACAGAAGGCGGCGCTTAAAACCCCGAAAAAAATGGACAGAAAGATCATTTTAATAAAATGCTCCACATTAAAGTCAGGGATAATGGAAACATAAAAAGATTCAGAGACAACGCCAAGGCTTCTGGAGAAAATACTGGCGATCAGTGAAGCAAAAACGCAGGGAACCAGCGCTGAGTAATGCATGATACCAATGCTGATGACCTCCATGGAAAAAATAGCGGAGGCCAGGGGCGTTCCGAAAATGGCTGAAAATCCCGCACTCATGCCGCACATAATAACAATATGGCGATCATCGGGATTAACCCTTAAAAGCTTGCCAAGCTGGGCAGAAATACTTCCGCCAAGCTGGAGGGCTGCGCCTTCCCTTCCTGCAGAGGCTCCGAAAAAATGTGTGAGAAAGGTGGCAGTAAAGATCATTGGCGCCATGCGGCCGGGAATCTTTTCATCTTTATGGATCGAAGCCAGAACAACATTGGTTCCAAGATCATTTTTCATAAACTTATATAAAGCAACGATCAGCACACCTCCGATTGGAAGCCCAAGGATAATTATAGGATGGGCTGTCCGGAAATCTGTGGCAAAACGCAGACAATAGAAAAAGGCCGTGGCTGCCGCACCTACCACAATACCCGTCAGTGTTCCGAAAAGAATCCATTTAAACAGTACCCGCAGACCGAAAATGGATGTGTATGTCATATGTTTTAAACGTCTGATTAATTCATGCATTCCCTGATTTCCCCTTTAATTTTTTTGCACATTTGCCGCCAAAGGCTTTCACAGCCGTCCAAGCCGGCTTATCCGTTTGTGAAGGCGCTTGCCAAGCTTTCATAGTACATTATAATATATTTTTGTAAAGTGTTCTATGGGGATTTTGAAGATTACGAGTAACAGTTCGACTTATTACGGGGCGAATACGGTTACGACGATGATTTTATATGTAGATCATCTATATATCTTGACAGATAAATAATTTATGAAATAATACTATTACATGGAAATACCGCCGGCATCTAAGATACCGGCGGCTTAAGTTGTATTTTTAAAGGAGGGAGAGGGGGATGAACAATGCATCCCCCGGTTATGAAAATGAAAAGATTTATATAAAAGTTAATAACAATGAGGGAGGATGTTTATTAACTATGGCTTTATTATAAAAGGAGATTGTGTTCATTCTGTGGACATCTTATGAATCGTCCGTGAAAAAAATCTGAAGAAAAATTAAAAAATGTTTATAAAGTGTAAAATGTTGGCACGGAAATTGCAGCAAAAGAAAGGCATGTAAGAGCTGTCTGTGTGTACAAGAAGGGGGAAATTATGGCGTATGTTCGTAAGCGGGTGCTCTTTTCTGGTTATGTCCAGGGCGTTGGATTTCGATATTTTGCAAAAATGCATGCCCAGCGGTTTAATGTGACGGGTTTCGTGGAAAATCTTTATGATGGAAGCGTACTCATGGAGGTTGAAGGAAAAGATTACGTGGTAGATGCATATTTAAAAACTTTAAAAAAAGGCAATCATTATATTGATGTGGAACGGATGGATGTAGAAAATATTCCTTTAAAAGAAGACAGAAGTTTTAGGATTAAGGATTATTATTAAATTTCCAGGCAAGGAGGAAAACACAATGATTAAACGTAAAGAGAATATTACGGTACGCCCGGTGAAAGAAGCCCAGGGTGGAAAAGGAGAAATTTATTTTCACGACTGGCTGACAAAGGATGAAGCTTACGGACTTGGCAGAGTATTTTCCAAACTGGTGATACCACCGGGATGCTCGATTGGCGTGCATCAGCATGTGGGAGAGTTTGAAGCCTTTTATGTGCTGGAAGGCGAAGCCACAGTTACAGACGGAGCTGAGACCGTTCTTTTAAATCCCGGGGATATGAACCTCTGCCGTGAAGGAGAATTTCATGGTGTTGAAAACTGCGGCAGCCGGGATCTGGTGCTTTTGGCCCTGATCTTATATAAAAATTGAAAAAAACTTGACTTAGACCTTCCTCTAGGTTGTAAAATTAAAACAACGGAAGGAGGCAGGTAAAAGCCGTGGCGACATATTCGATTTCACAAATAGCAGAAAAGATGGGCATTTCAGCATATACATTACGTTTTTATGACAAAGAGGGACTGCTGCCCTTTGTACAGCGCGTTAATGGGCGCCGCGTCTTTAAGGATGAGGACATTGGATGGCTGCAGGTGATTAATTGTCTGAAAAATACAGGAATGTCCCTAAAAGAAATCCGGCGTTTTCTTGAACTGTGTCAAAAGGGGGATGAAAGCCTTGAAGAACGCCTGGAGATCATTTTAAAGCAAAAAGAATCTGTGGAGGAGCAGATCCGGTTTCTTCAGTGTAATTTAAAGGAACTGGAGCATAAAGAGCGATATTACAAAAAGGCTATTGCGGCAGGCACGGAAAAAGTGAATTTAGATCATAAAGAGGATTTGGGAGCGCATGAGTAATTGACTGCGCTCCCTTTTTGTCGATACGCCTGGCCAGGGGCAAAGCCGCGAGATGAGCGTTGCCTGAATCTTATTTTATCCGCCGAGCTGGATCATCCGTCGGATACAGGCTCCGGCCTTTTCAATCACATTTTCAGGCAGCTGGATCTCCTCGCCGCCGTTGCCTTTCAGGCAGTTATAAATATCCATAAGAGTTGTCAGCTGCATATCCATGCAGGTCAGCTCAGAACTTAAAGGGTAAAACTTTTTGTCCGGATGGGCAAACTGGAGATGCTCCACAATGCTGTTTTCTGTACCAATGACAAATTCCCGGGCAGTGGATTTTTTTGCGTAGTCCATAATACCCGTGGTGGAACCCACATAGTCTGCCAGTTCGGTTACCTGAGGGATACATTCGGGATGGACCAGAAGGAGAGCATTGGGATGAAGGCTGCGGGCTTTAAGAACATGGTCTTTGGTGGCTACCTTATGTCTGGGACATCCGCCGTCATAAAACGCGAAAGTCTTTTCCGGGATCTTTTGGGCTACATAATGTCCCAGGTTGGGGTCTGGGATAAAAAGGATATGATCTGAATCCAGTGCCCGGCATATTTTTTCAGCGCTGGCAGAGGTGACACATACATCGCATCCGGTTTTTAAAAGGGCAGTTGTATTAATATAGGCCACCACTGTAAAGCCGGGATAAAGGGCCTTCAGTTTTTTTAGACCTTCAAGATCTAGCTGCTGGGCCATAGGGCATCCCGCCATGGGATTTGCCAGCCACACCTTCTTATCCGGACACAGGATCTTACAGGTTTCAGCCATAAAGCGTACACCGCACATAAGAACGCCCTGGTGGCTGCATTGAGATGCATGTACGCTCAGTCCATAGGAATCCCCTACAGCGTCGGCAATTTCCAGAACAGATTGCTTCTGGTAAGCATGAGCTAATATGTAAATATCTTTTTCTTTCTTTAAACGAAGGATTTCATCCTGTATTTCACGGACAGTCATAGTATCTCCTTTCCTTTTTCCCAGGGCTGCAATGGGGCCAGAAAACCAGCCTCTGCCAGCTTCTCACCAATCAGGTCAAGACGTTTTGGTGTTGCGGCTTCAATAAGATGATAGTGGTAGCCGGAAGTGGCAGTGCTTAAAACATGAGACTTGCTGCTGTTTAAGGCTTCAATAAATTCTCTGACATCCTCTCTGGAACGGATGTCCATTTCCGCAGTGATCCGGCCGTATACCCGATGGCTGATACTGACATTTTTGACATAACCGCCGCAGTCTACAATAATGTTTAATTCCCTGGAAGCATCCTCCTGGGAATGCCTTACCTTAAATTCACGGGTGCAGCTGGATTCCTGACGGATAATATAGCCCCTGGCGGTGGAAAGTATTCCCGGGGTGGATGCCCGGATCACTGCCATATCCTGAACAATGACCTGGCGGCTGACGCCGAAATGAGTGGCCAGCTTTTTTGCCGCAGTGGGGGTATTTGAATTTTTTAAAATATCTAAGATTTCGCTGCGCCTCTGAGATGTAGTCATGTGTGTTCCTCCTTTATCGTGGAATGGCGCCGCCGGCTCAGATGGCGTGGAGATGCTTCATGGAAATATCCAGGATGGGAGCAGAGTGGGTTAGAGCCCCGCTGGAAACATAGTCAATACCAAGGGCTTTTAACTGATTGATATTTTCACGGGTTACATTTCCCGAGCACTCAGTCTGTGCCCTGCCCTGAATGATGTCAATAGCCTGCTTCATCATTTCCGGGGACATATTGTCAAGCATGATAATATCCGCGCCGGCTTCTGCAGCTTCTGCGACCTGGTCAAGGGTTTCTGTCTCCACTTCGATTTTTCGTACAAAGGGGGCATAGGCTCTGGCCATTTCAACGGCTTTTGTAATACTTCCGGCAGCGCCGATATGGTTGTCTTTTAAAAGCACTCCGTCCGACAGGTTATACCGGTGATTTCCCGCGCCGCCCACCTTGACGGCATATTTCTCAAAAATGCGGCAGTTTGGGGTGGTCTTTCGTGTATCCAGAAGGGTGATCCCTGTTCCCTCAAGAAGCCGGACCATTTTCCGGGTGTAGGTGGCTATACCGCTCATGCGCTGAAGATAGTTGAGGGCCACCCGCTCTCCGGAAAGGAGGACACGAATATCCCCGGTAACTGTGGCCAGCAGCTGTCCTTTTTGAATCTTATCCCCGTCTTTGCACTGAAAGGAAATCTCTGTAGATTCATCCAGCAGGGTAAAGACCCGGGCAAAAATATCCAGTCCGGCAATAATACCTTCCTCCTTGGCAATCAGATCTACGGTACCCTTTTGGGCATTTGGCATCACTGCGTTGGTAGATACATCTTCGCTGGTAATATCCTCCTGAAGGGCCATTAAAATGTATTTATCTGCGTTAAGCTTCATAGTAATATCGTTCATTGTTCATCGTTCCTTTCTGTATTTATGCCGTGTCCTTATCCGGCATGTTGTTCCGCTTTTTGGATGGCCTTTTGTACATCCTGGCGAAATTGTGAAAAAAGGGTCTGCCGGTCCGGATAGGCTGAAATATCCGGAAGATCTGCCGGACAGGGATTTTGGCTGCTGCCAAATAAAATATCATCTGCGGCTCTCTGAGCAAAGACAAGGGACTCTAAAAGAGAATTGCTGGCCAGACGGTTTTTCCCGTGAACGCCGCTGCAGCTGGTCTCACCGCAGGCATACAGCCGCTTCATGGAGGTCCGCCCGGACAGATCGGTTTTTATGCCTCCCATAAAGTAGTGCTGTGCCGGGACCACAGGAATAGGCTCCTTTAACACATCATAGCCTTCCTCCAGGCAGTGGTGATAAATATTTGGAAAATGTTCCAAAATCGTCTGCTGTCCCAATGGGCGCATATCCTCCAGGACAAAATCCGTTCCGTCAATTTCCATCTGTTTCCATATGGCCTGGCTCAACAGATCCCTGGGCTGAAGCTCATTGGTAAAACGCTGTCCGTGCTTATCATATAGAAGGGCGCCTTCTCCACGAACGGATTCTGAAATGAGAAAACGCCGCCCGGGTTTTGTGGAATATAAGGTGGTTGGATGTATCTGTATGTAATCCAGGTGTTCCAAAGTAATATGATGCTTTAAGGCAATGGCCAGGGCATCTCCGGTAATATGGGGAAAATTGGTGGAATTTTTATAAAGGCCTCCAAGCCCTCCGCAGGCCAGGACCACATAGTCAGCGGAAATCGTGTGGATCCGGTCATTTTCATCCATGATCACAATGCCTCCGCAAATATTATCTTTGGCAATAAGGTCGATCATGGCTGTATTTTCCATAATAGTAATGTGGCTTTGACGCCGGGCCTGGTCAAGGAGGGTGCTGGTGATCTCCCGCCCGGTCACATCCTCATGGAAAAGGATCCGGGGCCGGGAATGGGCCCCTTCCCGGGTAAAATTCAATCCACCCTGGGAATTTCTTGAAAATTCCACACCCCGGGCGATCAGATCCCGGATAATGCTGTTGGAGCTGCGTATCATCAGATCCACAGCTTTTTGGTCATTTTCAAAATGGCCGGCGCGTATGGTATCGGTAAAGTAAGGTTCATAATCATCCTCGCCACAGAGCATACATATGCCGCCCTGGGCCAGGAAAGAATCCGATTCATCCGCCTTTTCCTTGGAAATCACCAGCGTCCGGATCCTGGAAGGCAGGTTCAGGGCACAGTACAGGCCTGCTGCCCCGGTGCCTACAATGACAACGTCATAGAGCTTCTCCATGTTTCTCATCCTATCTTCATGGTATGGTGTTTTTGGGTTTTCATCATTATACTATTAGACAAGATATGTGTCAAGACATATATCTTAACAGTAATTAGCACACACTCTTGCTGGGGAGCGGGTGTTTTGCGTAT
The DNA here is from genome assembly GCA_018711005.1 of Candidatus Scybalocola faecigallinarum. Lineage (GTDB taxonomy): Bacteria > Bacillota > Clostridia > Lachnospirales > Lachnospiraceae > Catenibacillus > Catenibacillus faecigallinarum. The sequence continues at coordinate 34,521 of DVIT01000006.1, forward strand.
TGATTTGAGAATAAAACTTGGAACTAATTGGAACCAACTTGGAACTTAATTGCAATGAATTGCAACTTAGAAGCAATTTATTGCAATTAAGTTTTCCATTTTGATTTTGGAGAAACAGGTTTTTATAAAGATTGATTGATAATGATGACATAATAATGGCATAATTAAGCCATAAAAGAAAGGAGTGTATAAAATGCCGAAGATTATCCCAATAAAAGATTTGAAAAATACTTCTGATATATCAGAAATGTGTCATCGTACAGATGAACCTATCTATGTTACGAAAAACTGAAAAACACTCAAGCAGCTGTACATCTGTTTGACAGTATCGACAGGATTTATGACAGGCTGGAAGAAAATCCTTTTCAGTTTCCCGAAAGCAGAGATGGAGTCTGCGGAGCAGAGGATATCGGGAGGCGGTCTTGACTGATATGGATTATGTGATTATATTTCGGATAGAGAATACTTCCGTATATGTAACAGGTATTTTCCATCAGTTGGAGAACTATAGAAAGAAAGTGTAACAGTCTGGACGGTAGAAAAATTTTCTTAAAGAAAATTGACAGACTGTAAAAAGTTCACTGGCGGTAAGGAAAAGTGACCGTCAAAGGGTAAGGAATTTTAACCAGAGTTTGTGGAGTCTTATTTGCAAGGTCTTGCACTCCAATTTATTTGAGAAGGTCAGGAAAAGCACCGATCGCTTTTGTACGGGGGTAATCTCACGGTTGAGGTGTTTAATAGCGTTATTGGTTCGGATCCGGGTCCAATGTTGCGTGAGAAAAAACCGACCAGTTGGAGGTTGAGCCCCATTGGTCGGTATTTTTTATTTCATAACTTTTTCCAGCAGTGCCTGATAGCTGTCTACGACGCTATAAACAACATCATCCGTGCTAATCGCCTTAAAATGTGCCTTTGCACAGTCGATTTTAGCTTGTTCTGTCGGCGTAATATGATTGAGCTTCATTGTATCCAATGTGCCTTTTGTTTCGGCAACAAAGTAGATGTGTTTCACGCTGCCCTCATAAAAAGCGATTGCCCAGTCTGGGTTATACCTTCCTACCGGCGTAGAAATATAGAATCCACTTGGAAGTTTTACATATACAGCAACATCTTTATTTGTATCCAACTGTTCCGCAAATTTTTGCTCATTTGTGGAGTCATAAACGATATGATCATACAGATGCCTTTTTGCTTTCATAGCATTTATGCCAAGCTTTCCCTTAATCGTCGGCTCGGTAAAAATATCCGTTCCGTAGCAATCATCTAATGCATTGTAAGTAATGTGCTGAATAACGGCTGTCGCTTTTTCGTCATTAATAATCGCAGCTGCACGGATAATAAATTCTTCCGGATTGTCCTTAAACTGGTTGAATACAGGCTGCTGGATTCCCTGCAAAATCCGAACAATGGCTTTCCTGGTCAGACCGGTTTCGTCTACAAGTTTTCCAATCAGATCATATTTCACATTGTTGCTTGCGGAAATCTTTGTACCATACTGGGCGGATTCTTCGCGTACAAAATAGGCGCCCGACAAAAGATCGTCTTTGGATTTAATTTGTTCCATAACACCGCTTTCAACTTTAAAATAAATCTTTGGTACACTCAGTTTAGAATCCAGTGCTGCAATAGCATTCTGAACAAGCTCATCTGTGTCGAAATCAACCACATATACAGATTTGGCATTGATGTGTGACCAGAGCGCCTTAAACTCAGGCATTGCCAACTTGGCCTCATCAACTCGAAGCTCCACATTATTGCTGCGTGCATTTTCCGGCTGTATGGCACGAGGATCATAAATAGAGTCGATAATATTGACAATGGATTCTGTAGAATCCAAGACCTCCTCTGCCATTTCAACCTCGCCATTCGCTTTATCTTTGTAGTATTTGTCAGTCAACTGTCCCTTCTTCACATAACCATTCTCAATGAGGCTTTCATAAATGATAATAGCAATGTCTTCATCAATGATTTGTTCATTGCCATCAATATCCTTAATAACCTTTCCTTTGAACAAATCGGGAGTAACTTTCTTCGGTCTGTCAGCCACAGCTTCTGCAATTTCGGATTGCAGTCCTTTCGCAAAATTATCATAGCTCTCACTGGCAATAACCGTAAGAATATTTACATTATGAACGTCAGCGCCAAGCACATTCGCATCCATGCGTTCTCCGTCCTGATTTACACAAAGGCGTAATCCCCGGCCAACTTCCTGCCGTTTGCGCACTTCGCTGGAACTCTGTTTCAGGGTGCAGATCTGGAACACATTCGGATTATCCCACCCTTCACGAAGAGCTGAGTGCGAAAAGATAAAACGCACCGGCGAACGTTTTGGATCACGGTCAAGCAGCAGCTCCTTATTCTTCATAATCAGGTCATAGGCATCGATATCGTCAGAAGTCTTTTCCTTTTTATTTTTGATTTTGCTGTTGGTCATATGACCTTTCTTATCGATGGAAAAATATCCGGCATGGGTGTCACTGGCCTTAATGGAATTCAGATATTTCAGATAATCCTCCTCACCGATTCTGATCTGGAGATTGTTGATAATATCTTCATATTCCTCTTCGAACATCTGAGCAAAAATGCCGTTTTGCTGTTGCCCGGCTGCATCATATTTCCTATAATGCTCCACTTCATCAATAAAGAAAAGAGAAAGGACTTTGATGCCTTTATGGAATAACTGCCGTTCCCGTTCAATATGGGAAAGGATGGTCTCACGAATCTGAATGCGGCGCAGCTGCTCCTCGCTGACTTTTCCGATTACATCACCGGCATAGATTTTTATCCCGTTTACGAATTCCACAGAATCGTCACGGCCGTCAATACGCTTAACAATAAAATTATCCCGATATTCCTCCATCTCACCGGAGTTCGGATAAAGATTAAATCCCTCATTCACCGTTTTGGTTACTTTACGGACGCCGGACGCACCTTTTATATCAAACTGGATGGTTGCTGTTGGCGCAGACTTTGAGAGGTTAATACCTTCAAGGTACACGTAACTTTCTGTCGCTGTGGTGCCGGACTCCGTGATACCTTTTACAGCAATTTTTTTAACAAGGCGTTTATTGTATGCCTCCATTGCATCAAGGCGGTAGACCATATTGTAGATGCTGTCGCTCTTATGGGTAGCGGAGTAGCGCAGTGTTAACATTGGGTTGAACTGTTTCAGATTCTCCTTAGTCTGTTTGCCCTCAACTGATTGCGGCTCATCAATAATTATGATTGGATTCGTCTTTGCAATAATGTCAATCGGACGGCGGGAACGAAAATCATCCAGTTTCATATAAATGCGACGGGCATCCTTACCGCGGGCATTGAAAGCCTGCGAATTGATAATCATGACATTGATGGAACTGTCGGACGCAAAACGGTCGATCTCTGTCAACTGTGAAGAATTATATATAAAGAAGCGAATCTTCTTTCCATATTCCTCTGCAAAATGCTCCTGTGTCACCTGGAAAGACTTATATACGCCCTCACGGATGGCAATGCTTGGAACGACAACAATAAACTTGCTCCAGCCATAGTGCTTGTTCAGCTCGAACATGGTTTTGATATACGTATAGGTTTTTCCAACGCCGGTTTCCATCTCAATCGTGAGATTATATCTTCCCTCTAACTTAGGGGACGGGGCAAGCTGGTTCGCCCGCTGAATCTTTTGGATGTGCTCCAAAATGATGTTGTCATTCAGCTCGGGAACAATTTTGTGATTACTCCAGCCGGTAAAATCCTCTTCTTCAGTAAGTCTTTGCTGATAATAGCCCGAACCACGATCCATCATATAAGATGGGGTAAGATATGGCTGTCCGGCAAACACATCTACCACAGCTTTAGCGGCGTCTGCCTGAAATTTTTGGTGTTTAAACTGTAATTTCATTCGCCCTCACCTCCGTCTGCGTCTGACATCTGTTCTTGAAGCAGTTTTTGCAGAGACTCCTTGCTTGGCAAAACGGTCTCATACTTGCTGGCAAAAATCTGCGCATTATCCTCCGGCAGTGTCATTTCTACGACCGCGTTGTTTTTATCTTTACAAAGGACGATACCAATTGTCGGATTTTCATCCGGCAGCTTAACCTTGCGGTCATAGTAAATCTTCTCTTTATCTGTGCTGAGTGCCAGCCGTTCATAAAGAGAAGTGTTATATTGTCGTTTCAGTTCATTAAGGCTCCAATCATTTTTGACCGCCTCAATCTCATAAAAATGCCTTTCATCTATATTAGTAATCCGCATAAGCTTTAAATAATGCGACCAGCTTAGAAAAAACTTCCGTCCGGTGCTCACAGCAGGAAGATTTTTGAATTGGCTAAACACTGTTTCGCCAATTTGGTCATTCGCGTAGACCTTGTAAAACTGCCGGATATTTTTCAGATTTCCAACAGAGAAGCCCTTACCATATTTTTCCGTCAAATAGGCAGACAGTTCTTTTAAAAGCTGGGTCCCGTATGCAGCGCGGTTCGCACCGTGCTGTTCTTCCTCCACAATCATCCGGCCAATTTCAAAGTAAGCGTAGACCATGGAGAGATTGACAGCGGTTTTTGCATTTTTTCGCGCTTGGGTGAGTATCTCAGCGACACTTTCCAGAAAATTGTGATCAATAGGAGTCAATTCTTTTTTTGCCATAATCATCCCTCCTAAATCACTTTTACCCGTGTGTCCGGAGCAAGCATTTTGAATATCTCACCAACATTAATCTTTGACGGACTGTTGGCGAAACTGGAATCTCGGAACACTGCACGAAGTGGCTGCTTCTTAGCAATGGCTTTGATGACGCTGTCCGGCACATTCTCGTCAAAACAAGCAATCAGGTCGCCGTCGTTATAGTTATGCACAGTGCAGCCCTCAATAGTCTCAGAGGAATACGGAAGGGAAAGTGGAAGTCCCCATTCCAGCAAACAGCCAAAGAGAAGATCTAAGTCCGTGCGATCAGGCTTGATGTTTGATTCAAGCATAGACAACATACCCTGATTATACTCATTAACGCCATAGTATACGTCGTTCATATTGCTGTCAGCGAGTTTCAGTACACGGAAACCAATATCCAAATCCTGCGTAGTGAGCGGTTTCTCCTCTTTGATTTTTTCTCCGGCACGGCGGATGCGCTCTTTGCCGATTTCGCAAATGTTTTTATAACCAGCTTTGAAAGCCTCCCCCTTTTCATCACAAGGCTCAGGGAGTTGTACCATAATGAACTTGCGTTTTCCGCCGTCCGTGGCGTTTTTACTTATTACAGCATGAGCGGTTGAAGCTGAACCAGAGAAGAAATCTAGTACAATTGAATCCAAATTCAAGTTTGCAAGGGTGATTAATCTCTGCAATAAGCGTTGTGGTTTCGGACCACTAAAAAAACCGCCATCCATAAGCTTTGACACCTCTTGTGCGCCTTCTTGGCTATGACCTACATCCTTAAAGAACATTATAGAGGTTGGAGCCATTCCTTCATGTTTCAAATCAGTAAGGAATCTCTTAATTCTAGGCACTCCATTTCCGTCCGGCCCGAACCAAATCCTATTATCTTGGAGTCTCTCCAAAAACGCTTTTTTGGAGAGACTCCAGCAGCGTCCTGCTGGAGGCTCTATTACACGCCCTGAGGGCGTAGTAATAGGGTAATCACATTCTGCATTATAAGTTTTTACAGAAATATCGCTTGACATCCATACACCACGTGGATCATTGTCCGGATTAGAGTAACGCGCATTAGCTTCTTCTGTTCGAGGTAATCTCCCGATAATAAATTGCGTTATATCCTTTGCATACATAAGAACATAATCATGGCTATTAGAAACAAACCGTGCATCGTTTTTGGGAGAAAATGCCCTTTCCCAAACCAATTGTGCCACAAAATTTTGTCCGCCAAAAATCTCATCACAGCATTTCTTAAGATTTTCCTGCTCGTTGTCATCAATGCTGATAAATATAACCCCATCATTTGTAAGCAGATTTCTTGCCAGCATTAGACGAGAATAAATCATACTGCACCAATCAGAATGAAAGCGCCCATTTGTATCTGTATTTTTAAACATACGGTTACCTATTTCGTCAAGCTCCCCGACTTCGGTCGCATATTCATCCCCTCTCATCTTAAAGTCATCATTATAAATAAAATCGTTGCCAGTATTATACGGTGGATCAATATAGATCATTTTTATCTTGCCCAGATAACTTTCCTGCAAAAGCTTCAGCACCTCAAGATTGTCACCTTCAATATACAAGTTCTCCGTAGTATCCCAGTTAACACTCTCTTCTTTACAAGGCCGGAGTGTCTTACGAATTGGCTTATTAGCCTCCACGATAGCAGCCTTTTTTCCAACCCATGTAAATTCATATGCTTCATCGCCGTCAATCAAGTCCTCTGATAACATCTGTTTTAATAATTCAAAATTGATTGCTTTTTTCAGCCTGCCATTTTCGTCTTTCGTCTCGGTAATGCAGTTTGGGAACAAAGCTCCGATTTTTTCCATGTTCTGAGCAGTCATATCTACTGATTCCATTCTCATCTTATCCATAATGTTGTTTCCTCTCTATTACTATTTTACCACCTATAAAGTCTTTGTTCGCTGATATAGACTCAAAAGTTCGTTAATATCCATATCTAGAAGTGGCTCATACATAAACGAATTAATATGAATATGCTCCGGAGTCATGATACTGACTTCGTTAAGGATAGTGATTTTTTCGTTATCTCCAATTTGCACATTCTTTGGCAATAGCACGTTGTGTTAATTCGTTGCGTAACTTGATTTCAAACTCTGTTCCGTACAGGCTGTTCTCACGGTGGAGTCTCGGGATATAGAATTCACGCTTCTGTTTTTCTGCTTTCTCTTTGATGAAAGTTGGGGAGGTAAAGATAAAGCGAAATTCATCTATCTGGTCAAGCTGTAATTTAAGTTCCTGATAGGCATACATTGAGAAACAGGCTGCTGCCACAGAGACTTTACCATTCTTTTTAATTGTCTTTTGTAAATCATCACGAACAATTTCCGTGATATTATCAAAAATCTTCATCAGCGATACCTGGCTTTCTATTTTCATCATCTTCAGAATAAAATATATTTCTAATGCCTATGTTTGTCTGTAATATCGTCAGGCACAAACTCAACGACATCTTCTATTCCACAGTTCAACGCTTCGCACACTTTGAGTAGAATATCCATGCTTACGTTTTTATTTTGGGACATCTTTGTCACAGACGCCCAGCTGATTTGTGCCTTTGCTTGTAAATCCTTTTTCATCATGTCTTTATCAATGAGAAGTTTCCACAATTTTTTATAGCTTACCTTCATTTAAACATTACCTCAAATAGTGTGTATAGCTTTCGTTTTTAAAAAGTAATTTTATCAGACTACAGACAAATTAACAAGAACCATTCTTGCAAACACAAGAATATATTGGACAGTATCAGAAAAAGAATTGTGGAAATCCCTTAAGTGTTTCAGTATAATAGAAATAACTTTATTGGTGGAAACCATGCAAAAAAATCGGAAGGAGAAAGTTATCGTGTTTCCTGAAATGCGTAGAAAAAAACAGCAGCTTACCCAAGAAGAGAGTATTGAAATCCTTCTTAAGGGAAGCTGCGGCGTGCTGGCCCTGCTGGGAAATGAGGATTACCCATATGCAGTGCCTTTAAGTTATGTTTATGAAGATCATAAGATTTATTTTCATGGTGCTAAGGAAGGACATAAGCTGGATGCTATAAAAAAGCATAATAAAGCTTCCTTTTGCGTGATCCGGCAGGATCATGTATTGCCTGAGAAATTTACCACATTATATAAAAGCGTCATTGCTTTTGGAAGGATGCGCGTCGTTGAGGATGAGGAAGAAAAACGCGCTTCCATTGTCCTTCTTGGGCGAAAATACTCACCTGGTTTGGATGAGGCTATGAAGAAGGAAATTGAAGGATCGTATGACCGTTTTCACATGTTTGCCCTGGATATTGAGCATATGACGGGCAAACAGTGCATTGAACTGGTACATTGAATGGTGTGGAAAATCTATATCCTTTTGACACTATGCATCATTTTTGATAAGATAAAGTTACCGAACATCATCTTTTGTGTCCGGCATTTTAAATATCTATCTTCAAACGAAGGGAGTGGGTTAAAATTTTTTGCGTAAGATGCGGCAACAAATTAAAAGACGGCGTGAAATTCTGTCCAAAATGCGGCTATCCTGTGCAGGAGCCTGAAAATGGGGCGGCTGCCCGGCCCCTAAACCAGGGCCAAGGTCCTGGGCCTGTCAGCCAGCCTGGAGGCGCCCATCAGCCGGGCGGCTCCGGCCAGCAAAATAGCGCCCAATCGGCGGCGCATACAGGCCAGCCGGTAAATATCGCACCGCCTGGAGGCGCTCAGCCTCAGAAACCTGAAAATGAAAAGAAAAGCAAAAAGAAGCTGGCCATTATCCTTGGCTCTGTGGCCGGATGCGTCATTGTGGCAGCTATTATCGTTACTGCGGTTTTATTCCTTGGAAACAGCGGTTCGGACAAAGCTTATGCCAGATATATGTCTGAAGGCCAGAATTATATGGATGTCCAGGATTATGAGCAGGCAGAAGCGGCGTTTTTAAAGGCCATTGAGGAAAATCCCAAGCAGGTAGGCGCCTATATTAAGCTGGCCCAGGTTTATGACCGCATGGCCCAGAAGACCGGCGCGTCAAAGGTACTGGAAGACGCTCTTGAAACTGCGGATCTGAGCAGCCAGGAACGCCAGCAGATCAACCGGTATATTGAAAACCTGAACAATGGCCTGGACATGATGGCAGGAACCGACGGCACGGACACCTCAGACGGCACCACAGAAACTGTAGCCGATTCCGGTACCCCCCAGGTAAATACCATTACCCGGCCGGTACTTCTTGGAAGCAGCAATGACAGTGATTCTGAAGCACAGGATACGACCGTGACCCCATCGGTAGGTGAGTACACGGTTGAGCCGGATTTAAGCAATGTTTACAACAGGGATCAGTTTTACCTGGATCCGGACAGCGAACAGGCGCGTCTGCTTTCAGAAAACCTGTTTTACGTGACCTCCGGATACAATAAGGAATTTTTTGAAACCTATGAAAACAACCGGTATTCCCTGACGCCCAATTTTGTCACCGTGGATTCCATGATGCATACTTATCACCTGTATTTTAGCTATCTCATGAAAAACACAGAGCGAAATTCTCTTGCCTCTGCCCTGTCTTCTGTGAGCCAGACCATGCTCAGTGCCAGCCAGGCACAGTATGAGGCCTTAAAAGGTTCTGAATGGGAAAGCGCGGCTTTAAGAAATGTGGAATTTTTCAGCGTAGGCGCCAGCCTTCAAAATCCGGATACGGCTGTTCCCGCTGAGGCATCTGAGGTTGTTTCTCAGGAGCTTTCCAACATTATGAGTGCTTCCCAGATCAGCACATCCCCCCTTACCGGGACCATGATCGACTATTCCCAGTTTGCTCCAAGAGGCTACTATGAAGGGGACGCTCAGCTGGAAGCCTACTTCCGGGCAATGATGTGGTACGGGCAGATCGGTTTTATCCAGTCCGATGAGGATCTTGACCGGAGCGCCCTTCTGATGACTTTGGCCATGAATGGCGATGCCTTCCAGCAGTGGGAATCTATTTATGTGGTTACATCATTTTTTGCCGGAGCCAGTGATGACCTGACCTATTATGAATACCTGCCGGCTATTGAAGCTGCTTACGGCGGTGTTCCGGAAGCGTCTGCCCTGATCGGAAATACAGACGCATGGAATACCTTCCGTTCGCTGACAGCGGCCATGGCTCCTCCGGCGATCAACTCTATTCCAACAAGGGACGACGGGGATTCAGAAACAAAGACAACGGACGCCAACAAAGGCTTTCGCTTTATGGGACAGCGTTTTACCATTGACGAAGCCATCTTCCAGCAGCTGATCTACGATAATGTCCAGGCAGATGCCAACGGAAATAAGCGGATGCTTCCGGATACTTTAGACGTAGCTGCGGCTCTTGGCTCTGATACGGCCTATTCCATCCTGGAGCAGCAGGGAGATACAGCCTATCCGGGATATACAGAAAACATGGATTCCCTTCGGACAGGTATTTCCCAGGCTCCGGATACTTTATGGACATCCAGCCTTTACGCCAACTGGCTTCATACTCTGACACCGCTGCTTGAGGAAAAAGGAGAAGGTTACCCAAGCTTTATGCGCAGCACCCAGTGGTCTGCGAAAAACCTGGAAACCTTTGCGGGAAGCTATGCGGAACTTAAGCATGATACTGTATTATATTCCAAACAGGTCATGGCGGAAATGGGCGGCGGCGAGCTTCCCCAGTGGGATGACCGGGGGTATGTGGAACCGGAAGTCGAAGTATGGACAAGATTTTCAAATCTTGCCACAAAAACTGCTGAAGGGTTAAAATCCTACGGACTTTTAAGTGAGGAAGATGAGACAAATCTGAACCGTCTTGCCCAAATGGCGGACCAGTTTAAGACCATGTCTGAAAAAGAATTGTCCAATACTCTCCTGACTGATGAAGAGTATGATCTGATCCGTAACTATGGAGGAAACCTGGAGCATTTCTGGCTGGAAGCATTTAAGGATGAAGGGGAAAATGTCACTTCCGGTGATTTCCCGGCAGCCATTGTCACAGACGTTGCCACAGATCCTAACGGCACCTGTCTTGAAGTAGCTACAGGCAATCCATCCACGATTTATGTGATTGTTCCTATTGACGGAGAGCTGCATATCTGCGTAGGCGCTGTGTATTCCTTCTATCAGTTTGAACAGCCGATTTCTGAACGGCTTACAGATAGTCAGTGGCGTCAGATGATGGGCATTTCAGTAACCGATGACGGCACTTACAATCTGGATTCTGCTATTGCCCAGCCGGATTGGACACAGTCTTATCGGTTTACCTATAGCTATTAATGAAATGAAAAAGAAACTTAAATGGATCCTTATTTTTCTCGGGGTAGCAGCTTTGGCTGCTGCCCTGTGGATATTTGCATGGAGCCGGGGCGTATTTCTTCCAAAATGGATCCAATGGGAGACAAAAAACCTGGAACCGGAAGAAGATGCCGGCCCTTCCTCCATCAGCCTGAAAAAACGCCGTGTTATAGTTGAAGATCAGGGGAAAACGCTATGGGAATCCCCTGAAAATGTACTTGTCCAGGATTTTCTCTGGTGTGATATTGATCACGATCAAACCCCGGAACTGATCCTGCTGTGCTGGCGCATTGGAAGATACGGGAATGCCCGGCCTTTCTGGGTGGAACATGATGAGCTTGCATGGAGCCAGCACATTTACATTTATGACTGGCGCGATGAAGAAATCCATGCCCTGTGGATGGCTTCAGATATTGGAATGGATGTGGTTTCATTTGCTTTTAATGACACGGACCGTTTGGTGATTACAGAAACCAATCAGCGCCAGACCTCCTGGGACTGGATCAGCTGGGGACTGTCCTTTTTAAAAGAACTTGCGCCTGCAGCCTGACAGCATAATTTTTCAGGCGATTTAGAGGTTTAAAGTGAGCTTTGAATTTCAAATCGCCTGGGCTGTTTACTGCAGATCATTGTATGCCTGTTTACCGGCCAACATTCGTTACTGATCACGGGATGCGCAGCAACACATATTCATTTATCGAGAATTTTTCATTTGTTCCAAACATTGACTTTAGAAAATGCGTATGGTATATTCAAACAGCAGTGTGCAGAGAGTATCGTAAGTCCAGCGGATACTCTGTCTGCACTTTTTTATGATTTGTAGTTAGTCATAACTAATTAGAAGGAGGAGATTAGCATACGAAAGCAATGGATGTTGACATTGATCCTGGCTGTAAGCCTGGTGATCCTGTCGGTAATCTCACTTTTTGTGGGGGTGATCGATATTGAACTGTCATCATTGCTGACAGGAAACAGTGAACAATGGGAAATTTTTATAATATCCCGTCTGCCAAGACTTCTGGCGATTTTATGTACCGGTGTGGGAATGAGTGTAGCGGGATTGATCATGCAGCAGCTTTGTATGAACAAGTTTGTGTCCCCAACGACCGGGGCTACGATTTCGTCGGCTCAGTTTGGAATTCTGCTGGCTCTGCCTTTATCACACCGGTTTCGGAAAGGGTACCGGTATAATCTGGGACCGTTCCGGAAGATGGCAAAATCGCAGATAAAGATCACATAAGTATTGGGTAAAAGGTTATAATCCGCTCCGGATGCTAAAAGATCCATATCCATCTGAGAATGATAGTACCTGGTCCTTCGGGGAAGGGGACTTTGGCCGTTCCACCTGCATTTCTACATTAAAGTGTCTTTGCGTGCCATTTTCCACAGCAAACACATCCAGGCCCATCATTTGCCTTTAATGAATTTTGCGTCTGTGGAAACGGTGGAGCAGATGAACCGGTGGGTGAAAAGCTGCCTGGACGATATGTTTGAAAAGAAGACCTCAGGAAATCCCACGTATAATGAGGCGGTGATCGAAAAGGTGAAAAATTATATTCTGAATCATTTGGGAGAATCCCTGGGGCGGGGATCTATTGCAGAGCATGTGAATTTAAGTCCGGATTATATATCCAAAATCTTTAAAAGCGTTACAGGAAAAAATCTCAGTCAGTATATTATTGACGAACGTATGGAGAAGGCAGTTCTGCTGATGAAGACCACCCGGCTGAATGTGAGTCAGGTGGCAGTGGAAGTGGGCTGCGACAATTTTTCTTATTTCTCAAAGCTATTTAAGAAACACACCGGTTTAACGCCAAGAGAATATCGGGCATCTCTTTAAAGTGCGTGCTGTCAACCTTAGTAAAGGAAGACAGCCGCACTTTTTTTGCAATATACCTGCAGTATATCCTATCTGAAATCACGGAAAAATGTTAGTTTTTTCGGAAAAATGCTAGTTTTTGAGAAAAATCTCATGACAGCCTCAGATAAGATAAGAAAATGTTCTTAAAAGTGTTAATAACTCCATGGTTTATTAGCAGATAAACAGGAAAGAAAAAAATATAATAAACGTGTAAATAAGATACGGGTCTTGTAAGAGACAAAAAGCAACATATGTATGAGGAGGTTTTAAGTTTTATGAAAAAGAAAAGACGACTATCCACCATGGTTTCAGTTCTTCTTGTTTTCGCAATGCTGCTTTCTGCCTGCGGCGGAGGCGGCACATCGTCGTCCGGCCAGTCAGACACTGGCTCGGGCGGAGGTGATACAACAGCAGCTGCAGGTGATGCTTCCGGAGACAGCAGTGATGCCCAGGCATCAGAGACATCTTCCGGTGAACCTAAGTCCGGCGGCGTGGTAAAAATTGGCACCGGACAAAGCCCGACGGTTATTGGTTATACTCCGGAAATCACAAACAACTCATTTCTTCAGTTTCTTCGTACAGCATTTAATTCTCTGTGCTTCTATGATGAAGAAGGAGATCTTGCCCCGGAGCTGGCAGAAAGCTGGGAAACAGATGCTGATGCAGCCACCATTACCTTCCATCTGCGCAGCGGCGTAAAGTTTTCCGACGGGACTGATTTTAATGCAGAGGCTGTAAAGTGGAACCTGGAACAGTATCAGGAAGCTGGACGAACCGAGGTATCCGATATTGCCTCAATCGAGTGTCCGGATGAAAATACAGTTGTGATCACTTTAGAGGCATGGCGTTCATCAGCACTGGAATCTATTGGATTTTTTGTATATTATATGTCCCCCACCGCTTTTGAGGAAAATGGCGGAGTTGAATGGGCAAGATTTAATGCTGTAGGTACAGGGCCATTTGTTCTTACTTCGTTTGAGCAGGGCGTTAGTATCAAATATGAGAAAAATGAAAATTACTGGGATGAAGGAAAGCCTTATCTGGACGGTGTGGAATTTTCCATTATCTCTGAAACAGCAACTTTGGAAAATGCGTTGACCGCCGGTGAAATCGATATGATTTCTTATGCCAGCATTGATACATTAAAGAATCTGGAAGAAACCGGAAACTTTGTCCGGGAGACCAATGAAAATGGTATGGGTGTTGAAACTACAGGCGTGATCCCCAACAGTGACGATGAGTCTTCACCATTCTATGATGCAAAAGTCCGTCAGGCAATGTGCTATGCCATTGATGCGGATACTATTGTTGAGGCTCTTGGCTATGGTTATCTGACACGGACAAATCAGTGGGCTGCTCCTGGAGCGATTACCTATAATGAAGACGTTGAAGGCTATACATATGATCCTGAAAAAGCGAAAGAGCTTTTGGCAGAGGCCGGTTATCCCGATGGATTTGATACTGTTATTTATGCTGCCAGCGGTCAGGAAAACTGGGCAACTGCTGTTGCCGATCAGCTGACCCAGGTAGGCATCCGCACTTCTGTGGAAATGATCGACGCGACTAAAGGAAATGACTTTATGACTAACGGCTGGGACGGCATTTACTGGCATTATGCATCTGTCAGCCCGGATCTTGGCCTTTACATGGGCCGTCATCTTGATCCGGACGGCGCTTACCATGCAGACGGCATCCAGCACCCTGAGGATTGTCTGGAACTGCTCCAGGAGATCCGTACAGCAAAAGATGATGAGACAAAGGTTGCTGCAGAGCTTGAGCTTCAGAAACTCGTTTATGACGAATACGCCTTATTCGGTCTGCCTCTGTACATTTCATCCATTAACACATTGAAATACTCTTATGTACAGGATGATAACTTTACCAAATACCATGTAGCTACATGGACCCCGGCAGAGTGCTGGCTGGATAAATAAAAAATAACTGTTTCGCGTAAAGGTATGCGGGCAGTGACATAGCTGCAAAAACCATACAGGCCCAGGCGTTTTATGGCGCCCGGGCCTGTTGTGAATCAGGATAGACAGGAGGATAAGTTTATGGGCAGGTATATATTAAAAAGAATCGGTCAGTCCATTATTGTGTTATTTATTGTAACGATTCTTGTATTTCTTGTCATGCATATGATCCCCGGAGATCCTATAGCGATCTATCTGGGAGAAACAGCGACGCCTGAACAGATTGCCAAGTATACAAAAGAATTTGGCCTGGATCAGCCGCTGTATATTCAGTATTTAAAATGGATTGCAGGCTTATTCCAGGGAGAAATGGGACGTTCCATCAGCTTTTCTATGGATGTAACCCAGCTTCTTCCTCAGCGTATTGTGACAACTCTTTCTGTGACAGTGCCTGCATTTATCATTTCTATTGTTCTGGGTGTAACCCTGGGAATTTTGTGTGCCACACACAGAGGAAGAATTTTAGATTCTGCGATTTCCGTATTTGCCAATATGGGTATTGCCATGCCGGCTTTCTGGGTAGGTATCTTACTTGTGCTGATTTTTGCCATTACCTTAAAGTGGCTTCCGGTTCAGGGCTATACCCCTTTAAATGAAGATTTTGTTCTGGGAATCCGCCAGCTGATCATGCCGGTGATCGTTTTGGCTCTGTCCCACACAGCATCCATTACCCGCCAGACCCGTTCCGCCATGCTGGAAGTGATTTCATCGGATTACATCCGTACAGCCCGGTCTAAAGGTCTGAAAGAGAAAAAGGTTATTTTAGGCCATGCTTTGAGAAATGCCCTGATTCCCATTGTAACCCTTCTGGGTATGTCTGTGGGCGGACTTATTGGAGGTACAGTGCTTATTGAGCAGCTGTTTTCCATTCCCGGCGTGGGTTCATTGATGATGACCGCCATCTTAAATAAAGATTATATGGTGGTTCAAAATGTTGTATTTATCATTGCCCTGTTTGTTATGGTCTGCAACCTGTTAGTGGATATTTTATACGGGTATATCGACCCGCGTATCCGTGTGGATTAAAGAAAGGAGGAGCCTTATGTCTGGAAAAACATCGGCCAAAGCTCTTAAAGCTTCTGGAAAGGTTAAAGTATTAACGCCAAAGCAGGAACGGCGGCAGCAGTTTATCAAGGCTTTCTTTTCGAGAAAGCCGGTTATTGTAGGGTTTATCATTATTGTGCTTATGATCATATGCGCATTGGCAGCCCCAATACTGTCGCCTTATGATCCCTATACCCAGGACCTTCTTAACGCTCTTGCCGGCCCATCGTCCGCCCATCCGTTAGGAACCGATGCCCTGGGCAGAGATATGCTTTCAAGAATCATTTACGGCAGCAGGGCATCTCTTTCTGTAGGACTTGTGTCTACAGCCATTGCCGGAGGCGCCGGGATCGCGCTTGGACTTTTAGCCGGATATCTTGGAAAAGTGGTAGACGCTGTGGTTATGCGTATTATGGATGCCATGATGTCCATTCCTGTCATCATTCTTGCCCTGTTCCTTGGGGCTGTCCTTGGAAAAGGCCTTGGAAACGTTATGCTTTGTATTGGTATTGTTATGATCCCCAGCTATGCCCGCCTTACCCGTGGACAGGTGCTTTCGGTAAAACAGCTGGATTATGTTACTGCCGGAAAGATCGGCGGCGCTACACGGCTGAAAAATGCAGTGAAGCATATTCTTCCAAACTGTCTTTCTCCCAACCTGGTACTTATGACTATGAACCTTGGAAGCGCTATTTTAACAGAGGCATCTTTAAGCTTCCTTGGTATGGGCATTAATCCGCCTACACCATCCTGGGGCGCCATGGTCAGCGAAGGTTATAATTACCTGAGCAGAAATCCTGTGATCGCCATTGCGCCAGGTATTTTTATATTGATCACTGTATGGTCCTTTAACGTATGCGGAGACGCTTTAAGAGATGCGCTGGATCCAAAACTGCGCAGTACACGATAGATCAAAGGAGGCGGTATTGTGTCACATTTAATTGAAGTAAAAAATCTCCGGACAGAATTTAAGCAGGATAAGGGCATATTAAAAGCCGTAAATGGCGTTTCTTATTATCTGGATGAGGGAGAAATCGTCGCCTTTGTAGGAGAAAGCGGCAGCGGGAAATCCGTGACTCAGTATTCAGGACTTCAGCTGATTCCTACACCTCCCGGAAAGATTGCCGGAGGAGAGATTATTTTTGACGGGCATAATATTTTAGAGTACGGACAAAACAGCGATGAAATGCGAAAAATTCGCGGAGGACAGATCGGTGTGGTTTTCCAGGAGCCTATGACCTCTTTAAATCCGGTTATGACTGTAGGAAAACAGCTGATGGAAGGAATACAGCTTCATATGGGGCTGAACAAAAAGGATGCCCGAAACCGGGCAAAAGAGCTTTTGGAAATGGTTGGCATACCGGATGCCGAGAGCCGACTGGATGCTTATCCCCATCAGTTTTCCGGCGGTATGCGCCAGAGGATCATGATCGCCATGGCCCTTTCCTGTAATCCTAAGCTGCTTATTGCCGACGAGGCCACAACGGCCCTTGATGTAACTACCCAGGCCCAGATTTTGGAGCTGATGAAGGATATTGTTAAAAAGTCCAGGACAGCCCTGGTTATTGTAACCCATAACCTGAGTATTGTGGCCAGATACGCGGACCGGGTTTATGTTATGTATGCCGGAGAGATCGTTGAATCAGGAAAGACCACGGAAATTTTTAACAGTCCGAGACATCCTTATACGATCGGCCTGATCAAGGCGGTTCCAAGCCTTACAGATCCAAAGGACCGGAAGCTTGTGCCTATTGACGGCTTTGTAACCAATCTGGTGAACCGCAAGGACGAATGTGCGTTTATGAACCGGTGTCCTTACGTGACCGATGCCTGCCGTAAAGGAAAGACTCCGAAGCTTCATGAAATTCCGGGGGAGAAAAATCATTTTGCCGCCTGTCACAGGGATATTCAGAAAAATGCTCAGGTGACAGTACAACGGCATAATGAGATCCGGGACTATGGCGAGGAAAAACCGTGGATCAAAAATGAAAAAATACTGTCCATTCAGAATCTTAAGGTCTATTTTCCCGTGACCGGAGGTCTTTTAAAGAAAAAGATCGGCGATGTAAAGGCCGTGGATGATGTAAGCTTTGATATTTTTAAAGGAGAAACCTTTGGCCTTGTAGGCGAGTCGGGATGCGGCAAATCAACCGTTGCCCGTACCGTGCTCCGTCTTAATGACGCTACAGGAGGCAAGATCATTTTCGACGGCCAGGATATTACAAAACTTAACGATGTAAGGATGCGTCCTATACGGAAAAATATGGCCATGATTTTCCAGGATCCCTATGGCTCCCTGGATCCCAGACAGCGGGCCGGCGATATTGTTATGGAGCCTATGAAAAACTTTGACATGGGCCTTTCCCAAAAGGAAATGGATGACCGGGTTACAGAATTGTTTGAACTTGTAGGCCTTGACCCGGCTTACCGGGAACGGATTCCCCATGAGTTTTCCGGCGGACAGCGTCAGCGTCTGGTTATTGCCAGAGCCTTGTCCACCAACCCGGCATTTATTGTATGTGATGAGGCGATTTCTGCTTTGGATGTATCCATCCAGGCTCAGGTAATCAATCTTTTGGAGGAATTGCAGCATAAGCTTGGTCTGACCTATTTGTTTATTGCTCATGACCTGTCGGTGGTGCGCCATATCAGCGACCATGTGGCAGTGATGTATTTGGGACAGCTGGTGGAGATCGCGGACTGGAAATCTCTTTATGATAATCCGCTGCATCCATACACCCAGGCCCTTTTGGACGCTGTTCCGGTTCCGGATCCTGAACTGGAGGCCAGCAAACAGCGTCAGATCATCCGGGGAGAAGTGCCAAGTCCCATGCAGCGTCCCGCTGGATGCGCGTTTTCTACACGGTGTCCTTATGCCACAGAACAGTGCCGTCATGAAATGCCTGTACTGTCAGAAAAAGAACCGGGACACAGAGTGGCCTGCTGGAAAAATGTTAAGGAGCTTGCCGAAAAAAATAAGCTGATCGGGTAAGTGACAATAAGAGGAATATGCGGCAACAGTTCAGCTGGCTGAACAAACGATTAACATACGTGTTTAAGGCGTACCCGGGGACATTGTTTTTAAGGGAAAATCATGCTATGATGTGTTCAGATACCAGGGGCAAATAGCTATGCTTTTCGTGCCTTCATGAAAAAGCATAGCGGCTTGACCCGCTTGTTTAAAGATGGAAGGGTATTGGGGGCTTTAAATGAATAGATTATTTAAGAACGTCATAGGCGCAGGCGCTGCCTGCCTGTTCCTGTTTCTGACAGGAAGCTGCCTGGAGCAAAATCCCCAGGTAACGCTGCCGGAAACTGCCGGCAGCAGCTCTGAGTCCGGAGATAATGACGATGTTGCTGATATTGTTTATATGTATCCCTGGTATGGAACAATTTCCTCCGGCATTGACGATGTGGAAGCAGCCATTAATGAGATTACGGAAGAAAAGATCGGCGTTCATGTAACACTAAAGCCTGTGGTTTATTCTGCCTTTTCCCAGGAAATGTCCCTGGTCCTGGCCGGAAATGAAAAAGTGGATCTGGTGACTGTTCCTGATGATTATATGGATATGCTGGCAGAGGATCAGCTTCTGGATATGACCGGATGGATGGAAGACTATGGACAGGGCATTTTGGACGCTGTGGGGGAATTTATTTCCGGTACCATGAGGGACGGAAAAATCTACGGCGTGACCGTGATGGGAGGAAAGGCCATCAGCGCCCATTTTCTCATGCGCACAGACTGGCTGGAAGAAACCGGGATCGATGTGGAACAGATCGCTCCGGTGAACAGTATTTCAGATATGGGAGATACTCTGGATGTGATCGAGGCGATTTTTGAGAAAGTCGGGGAAAATCATCCGGAAGCGGAAATCTGCGTTACCAATGTGGGGCAATCCAATCTGGACTCTTTGATTTCCTATGATTCCATGGGTGACAGTCTCGGTGTGATTATGGGCGGCAATAGTTATACTATTGAAAATCTCTACGCGTCAGAGGAATACCGTCAGGCAGTAGAGCTGGCGTCCCGGTGGAACAGCTTGGGATATATAATGCAGGATGCTGCTGTAAATACAGCGTCCTCTGGAAATATCCTTATGTCAGGAAATGCCTTTTGTTACATAGATGTGACCCAACAGGGCGTGGAGGCTCAGTATAAGCAGACAACAGGGTATGACTTTACGGCAGTGCAGGTAATGCAGCCCCTTTTATATACCGGGCAAAATGTCCAGACCGTTAATGCCCTGCCTATATGCTGTCAGGAACCGGAAGCCGCGGTAAAGTTTTTGAATCTTATGTATACGGATAAAGATGTGGTCAATCTTCTGGCTTACGGTATTGAAGGGGTGCATTACCGTTTTATGGAAGATGGCACCGTGGATTATCCGGAAGGCATTACTGCCCAGAACAGCGCCTATCCATGCAGCCAGACCTGGCTGTTTGGCAATACCTTGCTGGACTATGTAAAGGTAGGCAACGTCCTGGACCTTTATGAGATCCAGGCCCAGGCCAATGAAACCGCCGCCCGATCCAGCGCTTTGGGATTTATCTATGACAATACCCCGGTTTTCTCACAAGTATCCGCATGCCAGAAGATTGTGGAGCAGTACGAGCCGGGACTTCTCACCGGAGAGCTGGATATAAAAATGCTGGATGAATTTAATGACAAGCTTGAAGATGCAGGGATTAACCAGATCATACAGGAAAAGCAACGTCAATTTGATACGTGGCTGGAAGAAAATCAAATAGAGACAGAGTAGACTGCAGCAGCAAAATCCTGCGGCCATAAAGTGGAAAATGGAGATCAGGGCCGAAAACAGATAAAAAATTAGGCTTAACAGGTATTGACTTCATTTAAGTACAACGTTATACTTAAGATAAACAAATAAGGAAAACCCCGCAAGGGGATACCTGGATGTCGTGAAGGGCACGACAGAAACAATGAAACCCCGCAAGGGGATACCTCTATTGTCGCACAAAGTGCGACAGAAATAAGGAAAGGAGCAGCGTATGAAAACAATTCGTATTGGATCAGGGGCCGGCTACGGCGGCGACCGGATCGAACCGGCCATAGACCTGATGGAACGGGGAAATCTGGATTATATTATTTTTGAGTGTCTGGCAGAGCGGACCATTGCCCTGGCACAGCTTCGCAAGCTGAAAGACCCGGAAAAGGGGTATAATGACCTGTTTGAGTACCGGATGAAGCGGATTCTGCCGGTATTGAGCCGCAAAAAGGTGAAGGTCATTACAAACATGGGGGCAGCCAATCCGTTATCTGCCATGAAAAAGGCCGTGGAAATGGCAAAGGCGCTGGGGGTTAGCAATCTTAAGATCGCTGCTGTCACCGGAGATGATGTATTTGATAAGCTGGATCAGTATGGAGACTATACTGTTATAGAAACCGGAAAGCCCTTAAAAGAGCTTCAGGGCACAAAGCTTTCTGCCAATGCCTATATTGGAGCTGCCGGAATCGTGGAAGCACTGAAAAATGGCGCAGACATAATTATTACCGGCCGTGTAGCGGATCCTGCACTTGTGGTAGGGCCTTTAGCTTATGAATTTGGATATTCTTTTGAGGATTATGATATGCTTGGCAAGTGTACCATTGCCGGGCATCTTTTGGAATGTGCCGGACAGGTCACCGGAGGATATTTTTGTGATCCGGGCAAAAAAGATGTGCCGGATCTGTGGAACCTGGGCTTCCCTATTGCAGAGTTTTCCCAGGATGGCAGCCTGGTGATTACAAAGCTTGAAAATACCGGAGGCGTGGTCAATGAAATGACCTGTAAGGAGCAGATCATTTACGAGCTTCAGGATCCTTCAAAATACTTTACGCCGGACTGTACGGCAGATTTCAGCCAGGTCAGCGTCCATCAGGAAGGCAAAGACCGGGTAAGGATCAGCGGCGTTACGGGAAATAAGCACAATGGCATGTATAAAACAAGTATTGGCTATAAGGACTGCTATATTGGCGAGGGCCAGATCAGCTACGGCGGTACTACAGCTCTGGAGCGGGCCCGGCTGGCTGCAGCTATTATTAAAAAACGTCTGGAAATTGCCGGATGTGAATATGAGGAGCTGCGGATCGACGAAATGGGAGTCAACTCTTTATACCATGATGCTGTCAGCAGCCATATTACAGATGCCCGGCCGGCGGAGGTGCGCCTGAGAGTGGCTGCTCGTACCAAAGACCGGGAAAATGCCGAAATCATCGGCAATGAAGTGGAAGCCTTGTATACCAACGGCCCGGCCGGCGGCGGGGGCGCTGTAAAATCTGTGAGAGAAATCATATCCATTGCGTCAATTTTGATTCCTCGGGAAGATATTCAGATCCACGTAGATTATATGGAGGTGTAGGTACATGAAGCTTCGTGAAATTGCCCATTCAAGAACCGGCGATAAGGGAAATATTTCCGTGATCTCTGTGATCGCCTATAAGCCGGAGGATTTTGACTATATTAAAGAAAAAGTCACAGAGGAAGCTGTGGCGGATTATTTTAAAGAAATCGTTCACGGAAAAGTGACCCGCTATGAACTGCCCAATATCCATGCCCTGAATTTTGTCATGGAAGATGCTTTAGGCGGCGGCGTGACCCGATCCCTGGCCGTAGACATGCATGGAAAAACGCTGGGCTTTGCCCTGCTTGAGATGGAGGTGTGATCATGGCTGAAGCAAAGGTGGATATGGCGGAAATCCAAAAGAAAATGCTGGCGGAAATCCAGCAGGAATTTGACCAGTTTCCGGCCCGGTGCGGTCTTGAGGATGTAGAAGAAACTGTGGAAATGGTGCCTATGTCCGATGGCGTTAAGCTTAAAACATACATTTTCCGGCAAAAAGGCATTGCCTGCGCGCCTGCACTTCTGGTGCGCACCTGCTATCCAGGTAATCAGGCCGGAGATTTCCTGAAAGCCAGAAATTTTGCGGCCCACGGATTTTTTTCTGTGATCCAGTATTGCCGGGGAACAGAAGGATCAGAAGGCGAATGGGAGCCAAACTTCCACGAACGCTCTGATGGAACCGATACGATCAACTGGCTTGCAGACCAGCCCTGGGTGGAGAGTATCGGTTATTACGGCGCCTCCTATCTTGCTCTGACCGGCTGGGCCATGATCGACAGTCTGCCAGATAAGGTCAAAGGCATGTATCTGTCTGTATATGGAACCAACCGGTATGTTTCCGCATTTAATGACGGTCTGTTCCGCCAGGATGTGCTTACCTCCTGGGCGATGGACAATGCCGGCGTTCCTGTGACTGCGGATTATATCCAATCCTGCTGCTATAAGCCCCAGGTTCGGGTGGATGAAGACCTTTGGGGTGTAAAGCTGCCCTGGTATGAGCAGATGATCTGCAGTCCGGATGGTACGGACGATTACTGGAACACAGGATTTTGGAGCGTGTTAAGAGAAATGCCTTCCAGGGTAAAAATTCCCATTGTTTTTGAGGAAGGCTGGTACGATCATCATTTGGGAAGCGCATTGTCCGGCTACCGTACTATGTCCGGGGAAGGTCTTGAAAAATGCCTGCTGCGCATCGGTCCCTGGAATCATGGCAAATATAGTGTGGCCAATGCCCATGCGTGCAAAAATGGGGGAAGTAACCAGATCACAGATATTTATAACTTTTTCAATACCCTTCTTAAGGAAGGAAAGGAGCCGGAGTCCGGTGTCAGCCTGTATGTGATCGGAGAGGACCGGTGGATCAATGAAAAGCAGTGGCCAAAGGTAAGGGATACAAAGCATTTGTACCTGAATATGGCTGACAAGTCGTTATGCCGGGACAAGCAGGCAAAGGACAGCCAGCGTTCCTTTGTGTACGATCCGGAAAATCCGGTGCCCTCCTATGGCACAGAGTCCTGTCTGAAAAGCTGGACAGCCAACGGCAGCTTAAAGCAGCCGGAGCCGGATTACCGGGAGGATGTGATTAGTTTTGTTTCACAGCCTGTGACAGAGGATATAGCGATTATGGGAAAAATCAATGTAGATCTTTATGTATCCTCAGATGCACAAGATACGGCATTTTCTGTTAAGATTATGGAAGTGCTGGAAAATGGCGAGGCTTATAATATCCGTTCCGGAATTACAACGCTGGCGTACCGGGGACATTCCAGTGAACGTCAGACCTACACGCCGGGAGAAATCGTAAAAGTCAATGTGGATACATGGGATATTGCGTGGACAATTAAGAAAGGATCCCGGATCCGTGTGGATATTTCTTCATCAGACTTTCCTCAGTACAGTGTCCACACCAATTATCCCGGTGTATGGGCCCTTCAGGAAAAGACGAAAAAGGCAGTCCAGACCATTTACAGCGGAAAAGAGTATCCGTCAGCGGTGAATCTTCCGGTGGTATAAACGCGGGGGATGATGGGGGACAGATTTTAAAGTGCAGCAGGCGTACTTATAATTAAAAAAAGGAGTATGACAAGAATAAACATATAATTCTTGTTATACTCTTTTTTTGTGTCTGAAAAATTAAAGAAGATGGCCAGAAGTCGCTTTTTTTCGCGCAAAAATGAAAAGGAAGCAAAACAGAGGAATCATTATAATAAAACCATGTTAAGACGGTGGTGCCGGAAAGTATTTTAAAACAGGCATCATGGCAAAGCTTTAAGCAATGTACAAAGAAGGAGGAACTATGTTTGATAACTTTTTAATCCGGAAAGATAGTCTGAGGAATGAAACTGACGAAAATGGAAATGTAACCGGTTTTATGTTTGCTGCCAGAAATGCCAACTACCGCGGCGTTTACTTGTCACTGCATAACGGTTATTACATTAAAGTGGATGGTGTGCAGTATAAAAGAGATGTCCAGACTTTTGAGATTAACGGCCAAAAGCCCAGAACCTTTGAAGAAATTAAAACAGCAGTATGGGAGCATTGGGACTTTGATGATGAAGGGATCGTTCATGTGAAAAAGCCTGGCGGATTGACACCGGGGATGCATAAGATCGAGTTCCAGCAGTCGGTACTGGCGGCTTACGGTTATTTGCCGACAGATGAAGAATGGGTGAAAAACCCGCCGGAACCGGGGACAGGAGCAGGCTCCGATAAAACGAAAAATATTGTTACATATGAGCTTATGCTTCAGGAATAGGAGGAAGACACATGGGTAAGATCAAAAGAGGTGTTTCGCTGTACAGCTACCAGCAGGCCCAGTTTTTTAAAGAACTGGATCTGGAAGGACAAATCCGGGAGGTTGGCACAAATTTGTTTGGTGCTGATGGCATTGAGCTTTTAGATGAGCAGGGCATCCGTAAATATCCCAATCCGCCGGAAGAATTTTTTGAAAAATGGCATCAGTGGATGGCAGATTATCATACAACCCCGGTAACTATGGATGTTTTTTGCGATGTTTTACAATTCCGGGATCATGTTATGAGCTACCATGAATGTGCTCAGCGCTTAAAAAGCGACATACGCCTTGCTAAGAAGCTGGGGTTTAAAAATGTGCGTACATTAGCCACAACACCTGTAGAAATCATGATCGAAGCACTGCCTGTAGCAGAGGAGTGTGATATTCGCCTTGGAAAAGAAATTCATGCGCCCATTCCTTTAAACGGACAGTTTGTTAATGAAATCGTGGACTATGTGGATCGCACCGGGACAAAGCATCTGGGAATCGTACCGGACTGGGGAATCTTTGCTTTCCGGCCCTCTGAGGTGACTTTAGACTGGTATGTGCGCCAGGGCGCAAAGCGTGAAAGCTGTGATTTAGTGACTCAGCTTTGCATGGATAATTATGAAGGCAGGAGCAGTGAGCTGAACGACATTGACCTTTCCTTATATTCTGCCGGAAATGTGGAGTCCTTTTTCCACAGATATTTAAAGCATGGTGATGCTCCGGCAGATTTGATTCCTGCTTTTGAAAAAATGGAAAAGCTCATCCAGGAAAATGTGCCGGGGTATACGGACATTGATTTTGAGGTTATGGGACAGGCGCTTTTACTTTCCAGAACAAAACCGGAAGATTTAAAACCGCTGATGCCTTATATTGTCAGCATCCATGGAAAGTTTTACAACATGTCGGAAATTCCTGGAAAATCGGGACAATATCAGGATATTGCCATAGATTATGAAGGCCCTATAAAAGTATTAAAGGAATGTGGCTACGAAGGATATATTAATTCAGAATATGAAGGACAGCGCCGTTTCCAGGACAGAGGCGTTGAAGATCTGATCAGTGAAGTGGATCAGGTAAGAAAGCATCAGGAAATGTTAAAGAGACTGCTGGAAGCCTGAAAAGGCGGGCAAGAAGGAGGAAGCCCCCTGCGGTGATACCTGTATGGCCTTAAAGGGCAGGCCAAGAAGGAGGAAAATATATATGGAGAAGTTAAAGTTAGGGATTATCGGGACTGGCGGAATTTGCAATAATAAACATCTGCCGTCTTTGGCAAAGGTTGCAGATAAAGTGGAAGTTGTGGCTTTATGTGATCTGGTGGAGGAAAAGGCCATTGAGACAGCAAAACGCCACGGTCTGGAAAACGCAAAAATTTATACAGATTATAAGGAGCTGTTAAAGGATCCGGCCATTGATGTGGTTCATGTATGTACGCCGAATGTTTCTCACTGTCAGATCACCGTGGATGCTTTTGAAGCCGGAAAGCATGTACTGTGTGAAAAGCCTATGGCTGCCACCACAGAGGATGCAGCCCGGATGCTTGAAGCATGGAAAAAATCCGGAAAGAAATTTACTGTAGGCTACCAGAACCGCTTCCGTCATGATGTACAGGTTTTGAAAAAAGCCTGTGATGCCGGAGAACTGGGTGATATTTACTATGGCGAGGCCAATGCCATCCGAAGAAAGGCAGTGCCCACCTGGGGAGTATTTCCGGATAAATCCAAGCAGGGCGGCGGACCGCTGATTGATATTGGAACACATGCTCTGGATATTACTTTATGGTGTATGAACAATTATGATGTGGACAGTGTCAGCGGACAGGTTTTCTATAAGCTGGGCCATTTGCCGGAGGCTGCCGAAGGCAATACTTACGGACCGTGGGATACGGAACATTTTGAAGTGGAAGACTCTGCTATGGGATTTATTAAAATGAAAAATGGCGCGCTGATTAATTTAAGAGCGTCCTGGGCATTAAATATGCTGGATTCCAGAGAAGCATCCACTACATTATGCGGAACACTGGAAGGGGCTGAAATCAAGCACGGCGGCAGCTATCCTACATCGGAATTGTGGTTTAACCATACACGGCACGGAAAAATGTGCCACGAAACCTTATCCGGTGAAGCGCTGGTGGATTATTTTGAAGGCGTAAATGAAGCACCTGGAGTTGTAGAAGCAAAGCAGTGGATCAATGCCATTATTAATGATACAGAGCCATGTGTAAAGCCGGAGGAAGCATTTAAGGTAACCCAGATTCTTGATGCTATTTATAAAGCTTCAGAAAAAAATGAAACCATAAAATTTGAGTAAAATACCCGGGGAGGTACCTAAAGGAGGAGAAGATATGAAGTTTAAAAGATTAGCAGCCATGGTATTGGCAGGCACAATGATACTTTCAGCGGCAGGATGCGGCGGTTCATCCGATGGAAGTTCTT
The DNA here is from genome assembly GCA_018711005.1 of Candidatus Scybalocola faecigallinarum. GTDB lineage: Bacteria > Bacillota > Clostridia > Lachnospirales > Lachnospiraceae > Catenibacillus > Catenibacillus faecigallinarum. The sequence continues at coordinate 61,859 of DVIT01000006.1, forward strand.
CCGGAGACAGCACCGGAGCCAGTGAGGCATCAGGAACAAGCGAAGCGTCCGGCACAGGTTCAGAATCCGGGGGAAGCGATCAGGCAGCCGCGGAAGGGATGGTAGACAAGGTGGTGTTCGCTTTAACAGCCAGTGATTTTGATATGTCCCCATTTGCCACAGGAAGCGAACCACGTAACTGGATGGTCCAGAATGTTTACGCTGCCCTTTACTGCACGCCTTTTTATGGGGCGACTCTGGAAGAAATGGAGCCGTGGCTGGCCAAAAGCTGCGAGAAAATTGATGATCTCACCTATCAGGTCACTTTATATGATTATATTCATGACAGCAAGGGCAATGCCATTACTTCTGAAGACATTGCGTTCAGCTACGATATGTGTTACGAAAAAGGCGGCGATGTGCGTATCGGCTCTTATCTGGATAATATTGAAATTGTAGATGATTACACTATGATCTTTCATTTAAAGAAAAGTGGTCCCGGTGTGATGGAATATCTTATGGGCAACTATACCTTAAGTGTATGCGACAAAGAATGGTATGAAAGTTCTACAGACGAAGAAAAATATAACGATCCCGCGGCCACAGGGGCCTATAAGATCGTAGATTATACCCAGGGCGCCAGCATTACCCTTGAGGCTGTGGAAGATTACTGGCAGACGGATGACAGTCTTCGCTGTTCAGCAGATACACAAAACGTAAAAACCATTGAATATCGTGTAATTACAGAAACATCTATGCGCAGTATTGCCCTGGAAAACGGTGAAATCGACGGAACCGTTATTGATGCCAGCGAGTTAAAGCGGTACTATTCTGATGGACAGGCAATTGACGGCTATACGGTAAACATGGCTGAGGGTACAGCATGCAATGTTGTATTTATTAATATGGAACCTGGCGAAGGCTCCCTTGCGGAGGATGAAAATCTCCGTCTGGCAGCACTGTACGCCCTGGATTCGGAAAGCATTCTTTACGGCGGAAACTTCGATCTGGATACCGGCTCTGTATGCTACAGTCTTGGCACTCCGGTAATGACCGGATATAATGACAGCTGGTCAGAGGACTATTTTAATTACGATCCGGACCTTGCCAGAGAATACTATCAGGCCTCGGGACACGCGGATGGGGAAGTGACGATCCGCCTGTTAAGCCGGACAAGCATCCCGGATGGTGTTCATTCGGTTATGGTAGCCAATTTGGAGGCAGCAGGATTTAATGTAGAGCTTTTGACTTACGATCAGGCATTGTTTAGTACATATAATCTGGATCCTTCCCAGTGGGATATGATGTTGGATAGTAAAGGCGCAACAGGAAATATTGTAACTTGCTGGGATAATAACTTTAATCCTGCAAACCGCAACGGAAATACTGTATGCTTTACCCATGATGATGAATTGATTGATCTGCTGGATAGTGCTACCGCTACAGGCAGCGAGGAAGATATTGAAAATTTCCATCAGCACTTAAAAGAGTTGGCTTGTGTTAAGGGGTTATATACTGCAAAAACTATTATTGTAGGCCAGGATGGCATCCTGGATCTGGCAGTGAATGGTAATATGAATCCAAGAGTCAATGCCTTTACCTTTGCAGAGGACTATCAGTCGGTAGCACAGTAAAGAAATGGTGACGGCGCTGCCAAAATAAGGCGGCGCCGTTTTACAAAAAACGGAAATTGGAGGGATTTCATGTCTCGTTATATTATAAAGCGATTGCTTCAGATGATCCCTATCCTGATCATCGTGGCTATCCTGATCTTTACCTTGATGTATTTTGTTCCCGGAGATCCGGTACAGATCATCCTGGGCGATAATGCCACGCCGGAACAGATCGCAGAAACTGAAGCACAGCTGGGATTAGATCAGCCTTATATTATACGGCTTGGCAAATATCTTGCCGGAATATGCCATCTTGATTTTGGTACTTCTTATATGAAAGGAACGCCGGTAGGTGCGGATCTGCTGGAACGTTTTCCAAATACGCTGATCCTGTCATCTTTAAGTATTCTTTTTACCATTGTTATCGGTATTCCTTTGGGGATCCAGTGTGCGATGCATGCCAATAAGCTCACGGATAAGATCCTCATGTTCCTTACAATGCTTGGAAACTCCATGCCTGGATTCTGGCTTGGCCTCCTGCTGGTTCTTCTGTTTTCGGTAAAGCTGAACTGGCTGCCGTCCAATGGTGCGGACGGACTGGAGTATTTTATCCTTCCTGTGGTGGCAAATTCTGTTGGCTCCCTGGCAGATATTACCCGCCAGACCAGATCCAGTATGCTGGAGGTAATCCGGTCGGATTATGTGGTGACAGCCCGCTCCAAGGGGCTTCCGGAAAATGAAGTGATTTGGAAGCATGCTCTGCCTAATGCACTGATCCCCATTATTACCCTTTGCGGAAGCCGTTTCGGAATGATGCTTGGCGGTACGGTTATTATTGAATCTGTATTTACCATTCCCGGTATTGGAACGTATCTTGTTAATGGTATTAACAGCCGTGATTACCCCATTGTTCAGGGAAGTATCATTTACATTGCATTTATTTTTGCCATTATCATGCTTATAACCGATCTGATCTACGCGTATGTAGATCCCCGGATCAAAGCCCAGTATGTAGGCGGGGCAGCAAAGAAAAGGAAGGTGAAGGTCAGTGAAAACTAAAGCGAAAAAAAGCATGAAGCCAGGCTCCCTCCCTTATATATGGGCAAGGCTTCGGAGAAGTCCGGGAGCCATGTTTGGTCTATTTTTTATCATTGTACTTTTTATCCTCTCATTTATTTCACCGTTCATCTGCCGGTATGATTATGAGGAAATCGTTATGAAGTCCCGTTTCGCCCTGCCGAGCCTTGAGCATCTCCTTGGGTGCGACGAGGTGGGACGGGACATTTTATCCAGAATATTATATGGCGCCAAGTTTACATTAAGCATTGGTATTCTTTCAACCGCCTTTAGCTGTGTATTCGGTATTATTTTAGGTGCCATCTCCGGATATTTCGGAGGTATTGTTGATACATTGATCATGCGTATCCTGGATATTTTCCAGGCATTTCCAAACATCCTTTTGGCCATTGCTATTTCCACAGTGCTTGGAAAAGGATTTGATAAGGTGATCTATGCCATCGGGATCAGCGGTATCCCTGCATTTGCCCGGATGATGCGGGCAAACATTCTGACCATACGGGATTCAGAATATATTGAAGCAGCATCATCCATTAACTGTACGACTTTTCGTATCATTACGCGCCATGTTATTCCCAACGCTATTGCACCTTTGATCGTGCAGGTTGCTATGGGTATTGCCAGCGCAGCCCTGGCTGCCTCAGGTTTAAGTTTCCTCGGCTTTGGTGTTCAGGCGCCTACGCCGGAGTGGGGCGCAATGCTGGCGTCAGCCAGAGGATATATGCGGGATTATCCTCACATGGTCATCATTCCCGGAATATTTATTATGCTGACTGTCCTTAGCTTTAACCTGGTAGGCGATGCTATCCGGGATGCTTTGGATCCCAAACTGAGAGATTGACGGGAGGGGCAAAATGGAACAAAAAATAAATCATCAGGATGTTTTCTTTTCAGTTGAAGACCTTAAAGTAGAATATACGTCTGGCGGAGAAGCCATTCATGCAGTCAATGGTGTGTCTTTCCAGCTTCCGAAAGGCTCTACCATTGGTCTTGTGGGCGAGACCGGAGCCGGAAAAACTTCTATTGCCAAGGCCATTATGCGGATCCTTCCGGATCATGCCACAAGATCTGTGGAGGGAAAAATTTATTTTGACGGCCAGGAGCTGCTTTCATTGCCGGAAAATGACATGCGCAAATACCGGGGAAAAAGTATTTCCATGATCTTTCAGGATCCTATGACAGCTTTAAATCCGGTAAAGACGGTAGTGGCCCAGATTGCAGAAGGGATTCATCTCCATCAAAAGTTAAGCAAGCATGACGCTATAAAAGCAGCCATAAAGATGCTGGAAACGGTAGGTATCTCTGAGGACAGAGCCTATGAATATCCGCATCAGTTCTCCGGCGGTATGAAGCAGCGCGTAGTGATCGCTATTGCCCTGGCCTGTAATCCACAGCTTTTGATTGCTGATGAGCCTACGACTGCCCTGGATGTGACCATACAGGCTCAGGTTCTGGATCTTATGAAAAATCTTCAGAAAGAAACCGGGACAGCTATGATCCTGATCACTCATGATCTTGGCGTTGTTGCAGACGTATGTGAAAGCGTTGCTGTGGTCTATGCGGGAAAAATCGTAGAGTATGGAAGTAAGGAGGACATTTTTGACCATGCTTCCCATCCTTACACCATTGGACTTTTTGGGGCATTGCCAGACCTAAGTAAGGATGTGGCCCGGCTGTCTCCGGTAGAAGGGCTTCCGCCGGATCCAAGCAACCTGCCGGAGGGATGTTCCTTTGCACCCAGATGCCCCCATGCAACCCCGGAGTGCAGTAAAGCACCCATACCTATGACAGAACTTCGTCCCGGCCATCAGGTGCGGTGTATACGGTGCAAAGAGCTTTGTAAAAATATATCCGGAGAAAGGGGGAGTAAGTAATGGCCTTACTTGAAATTGATCATCTGAAAAAATATTTTCCATCCCCCAGGGGTATGGTTCATGCGGTGGATGATGTATCCTTTTCTATTGAAAAAGGAGAAACTATGGGGCTGGTAGGAGAATCCGGCTGCGGTAAGTCAACTCTTGGCCGTACGATCATCCATCTTTTGGAAAGTACAGGCGGTCATATACGTTTTGAAGGAGAAGATGTGACTCATTTAGATCGCAAGCGTCTGGCAAAGGTCCGTGAAGATATGCAGATTATTTTTCAGGATCCATATTCTTCTCTGAATCCGCGTTTGACCCTTCAGGACACGGTCATGGAGCCGTTAAAGCTTTCCGGACGATTTAAAAAAGAGGAGCTGGAGTCAGAGACGGCAAGACTTATGGAGCTGGTAGGCCTGGAAAAGCGATTTTGGCTGTCTTATCCTCATGAACTGGATGGTGGCCGTCGTCAGCGTGTAGGTATTGCCAGAGCCATTGCGCTAAATCCAAAGTTTGTCGTATGCGATGAACCGGTATCGGCCTTGGATGTGTCCATTCAGGCGCAGATTTTAAATCTGCTTATGGACCTTCAGGATAAGTATGGGCTGACCTATTTATTTGTTACTCATGACCTTTCTGTGGTACGGCATATTTCAAAAAACATTAGTGTTATGTACCTGGGACAGATGGTGGAAACCGGACCAACCAAAGAGCTTTTTGAGCATCCGCTCCATCCTTATACAAAAGCGCTGCTTTCGGCGATCCCTACGGTGGATATTCATCATAAAAAGCAGCGGATCCTGGTCAAGGGTGAAATCAATTCCCCTATTAATCCTAAACCAGGTTGCCGTTTCGCCTTAAGATGCCCGTATGTCACAGAAAAATGTCATGAACCGGTGCAGCTGACTCAGGTGAGCAAGGGCCATTTCTGCTCCTGCTGCCGGGTACACGAGCTGAACGACTAAATCCAGACGGGAGGTGAATGGATATGAAATCTTTAAGAGAACAATTTGAAGAAGATTATGAGGCTGTGCCTTATGTGGCACAGCCGGGCGGAAAAGTGAAGATACGGTATGTGTATGATGGCCCCTGGTATATATGGGATATACCGGAAAATCTTTTAAAAAGTAAAAAGCAGAAGCTGACAGGACTAAGTATCATCAGCCTGGTACTTTTTATCGGAACGGCGCTTATCCCTGCAGGCCTGAATACATGGTCATTGACGGCGATTGCCGGGATATTCTCCCTGGCAGCCCATATTTTGGAGCTTTTTGGTGTGATCCGTTTTCTTATAGTTCCATATCAGACCACCCGTATGGATTATAACTATATTAACGGTCTGCTGAGGATCGTCCCCTGGATCCGGGGCATATGCCTTTTGGCAGCAGGTGTGTGTGGCATTTTTTATATGGCAGGGAATACTTTTACTCTGCCGGGACTTGCTGCCTTTGCAGGCTATCTGGCCGGAGCTGTGCTTGCTTTTGTTCTGGCCGTACAGTATAAGAATATACCATTTACGACGAAAAAGAATGAATCGAGGGAATGATTATGGATGGAAAAAAATTACGGTACGGGGTGATCGGATACGGATTTATCGGCAGGCGGCATGTGAATACATTAAAGTGCTTTCCGGGAGTTGAGTGCAGTGCGGTTTGCGATATTAATCCGGTACGTCTTGAAGAAGTGAAGGTACTCTATCCGGAAATCCCTGTATATACCAGCGCCAGGGAGATGCTGGACTGTGTACCTCTGGACGGCGTGATCATTGCAGCCAATAATAATCAGCACAAAGAACTGGCAGTGATGGCAGCCAGGGCGGGCGTACATATTTTAGTAGAAAAGCCGGCGGCATTGTCGGTGGCAGAACTGGATGAAATGACCCGGGCGGCCGCAGATGCGGGAGTAACCTTTACAGTACATCAGCAGCGGAGATTCGATAAGGATTTCGCCTGTGTCCGTGAGTGCTACAATCAAAAGCTAGTGGGCGATATTTATACCATTAAAAGCGCTCTGTATGGTTATAATGGAAATATGCATGACTGGCATGTATACAAATCCGAAGGCGGAGGGATGCTTTATGACTGGGGCGTCCATCTCATTGACCAGATCCTCTATATGGTTGACAGCCGGTTGGTTTCTGTTTATGCTGATGTTCGTAACGTTATTAATAAAGAAGTGGATGATTATTTTAAGATCCTGCTTCGATTTGAAAACATGGTCACAGCAGAAATTGAGCTTGGCACATATTTTTTGTCGGATCAAAAGGACTGGTTTGAACGCCACTGGTTTGTGGGCGGAAATACCGGTTCCATGTATGTGGATAAATTTGATCCTCAGGGAAAGATTGTCAGGACCACACGGCTGCTTGAAAATGTAGCTAAGGATCAGGATAAATCCCTGGCATCCTACGGCCCGACCCGCTCCTTTGGAGTTCCGGAGCCGGGGCTGATCGTGACAGAAGACCTGCCCAGTGTAAACAGTGAACAAAGCCAGTTCTTTGTAAATTATTTTAAGGCTGTTCGCGGGGAAGAAGAATTTTTAGTCACCATTCCTCAGGTACGCCGTGTATTGGCAGTTATGGAGGCCTGCCGGAAATCTGCACAGACCATGGAAAGCATTGTATTTGAATAGGGTGGTTTTTTATGGAGAGGAATTATCTGCGTCCGGACAGCTTTGTGGAGCTTGATTTTATTGCAGAGGAACATATGGGGATACATGCTCATTCGGACATAGAGCTGTTGTTTGTAATCAGCGGCACGGTTGCAGTTCGTGTGGAAGAAAATATTTACCGGCTGAGTCAGGACGGCATGCTTTTGGTTAATGTGAATCGGAATCACAGCTATTCGGGAAGCCCGGATTTGGTCATGGGACGTTTTCTCATATCCTATAACAAAATCCGGGAATTTCTTAAAAAGGGTGAGGTGTTGTTTTGGTGTAATACGGCTGAGGATATGAACAGCGCTTATGAGGAATTGAAAAAGATCATTTGCCGGATCTTTAATCAATCCATGTCCCAGTCGGAAACTAATAGTTTGGCATTAAACAGTTTGTATTATCAAATGCTGAACCTCCTGGCAGAGAATTTTCTGCTGTCCGTAGACGATCACAGGCTGGAGGTCCGGGGAAACTTAGAGGATGACCGTCTGAGGCAGATTTTTGCTTATATCCGGACCAATTACAGCAGAAATATTACTCTGGAGGATATGGCAAAGGAACTGTACCTTTCACCCACATATGTATCGAAATATATCCGCAAGCACTGCGGTATGCGGTTTATGGAGCTGCTTACAGCTGTCCGGCTCAGCCATGCGGTGGAGGATCTGTTATATTTTGACAGTTCGATCATGAAGATTGCCCTGGATAACGGTTTTTCCAGTGTGGCAGCCTGTAATAAAGCTTTTAAGGACGCGTATCATATGACGCCTTCCCAGTTCCGCAAGAAGCGCAGCCACGGGAAACATAAGCTGTCACCTCAGGAAGCAGAAAAGAAAAAGCGTATTGAAAAAAGCGTGGATCGATACTTAAATCAATATCCTCAGGCCCCCGGTATTGATGTTGTGGAAAAGCTCCCTGTCATGTTAAAAGCTGATGAACCTGCTCAAGAAAAGCTGGATACAGGAAGTCTGCAGATGATCAATGCAGGGCTGGCCTCTAATTTGCTTAATACCAGACTGTGCCAGCAGATCATAGAGCGCAGGGAAGCCATGGGCTTTTCTTATGTACGTTTTTGGGATATTTATGCGCCGGAGCTGTATCTGGATGCCAATGCCTCTTATGAGGAACAAAACTACAGCAAGCTGGATATAGTTACAGATTTTCTTGTGAAGCATCATCTTAAGCCTTATATTGATCTGGGAGCTAAACCGATCCAGGTGCAGAGTAATACCGGCAAGGTTATCAGTTATATAAGGCGCGATCTGGAATTTTTTTCTGAAAAGCATTTAGAAGGCTTTTATCAGGGACTTGCCCGGCATTTTGTGAGCCGTTATGGTGAGGAAGAAGTATCCAGCTGGTATTTTGAACTGTGGGAGCGGACGAATTTTACCTTTAAAAATCCTACAGATTATCAGTTTAAGGAAATGTCTGAGGCAGATCATAAGGCGTATTTTTCACTGTTTAACCAGGTGGCAGGGGCCATACGGCAGATCGTACCGGGAGCTGTGATCGGCGGCGGAGGATTTCCGGTGCGTATGTACGGGGCGGAGGGCTTTGCAAAAATTCTCTCCATGTGGAAGGAAGAAGATGAACAGCCGGATTTTATATCCATTACATGTTACCCCTACAGTCTGGAAAAAGACGGAAAACGCTATTATGAAAAAAGGGTTACAGATATGGGATTTATCAGCCAGAATATTGCCATGGCTCAAAAGGCATTAAAGGTCTCGGACTGGGAAAATCAAAAGCTTCATGTCTCTGAATACAGCTTCAGCCTTTCCAATCGAAATGTTGTTAATGACAGCTGTATAAAAGGGGCTTTTTTAGTTTCTGATATGATTTCTCAGGAGGAAAAAGCGGATCTTTCAGGACACTGGCTCTTTTCAGACATTTATGCGGATGCCAGAGATACAGGAACGGTGTTATTTGGCGGATGCGGTCTGTTATCTAAGGATGGTATACCTAAACCGTCGTATTATGCCTTTGAGTTTTTTAATAAGCTTTACAGTGAGGTTCTTTTAAAACAGAAAAATATTATGATCACCCGGGGAGGAGGAAATGCCTTTCGTATATTGTGTCATAACTTTAAGCGGTTAAATTATAATTACTATATTACGGAAGAAGATCAGATTACTGTGGGAGATCTGCCAGCCCTTTTAGATGACCGGGAATTTTTAACCATTAAGGTTATGATCAGCCGTCTTGAGGACGGGGATTATTCCATACGTAAAAATCGTGTCAACCGCAGCAGCGGCAGTGTTCAGGATAAATGGATCGCCTTAAACATGGAATCTAATTTAACAATGAAGGAAATGGATTATCTGGAAAAAAGCAGTATTAGTGAAATTACTATTACAGATCAAAAGGTAAGCGGAGGCTGTCTGGCTTTTGATATTGTCCTGGAACCCAATGAGATCCAGTATATTGATATACGGAAAAAGAATTGAGAGGTGAGTTTATATTAAAAAAACGATCATTTTACGCTTAAGTCTATATATTCTTGGCATATGGCTGGTATCTCTTGGTATTGTGCTTTGCAAAAAATGCGGCTTTGGTATCTCGCCTATCAGTTGTATTCCCTTTGTTCTGGAAAACATTATCCCACTTTCCTTTGGAACACTGACCATGCTGTTTCATTTCGCGAATATTTTATTACAGATGCTCTTAAAAGGAAAGCCGGATACAAAGATTATCCTTCAAGTTATTGTAGCCGTAGTTTTTGGCTGGGTGATCGACGTTTTGCAGGGCTGGGTTGTTATTGACGAAAATTCATGGGTCATGCGTATTGCTGCATTGATATTTAGTGTGTTTTTTACAGCCCTTGGGATGCTTTGTATGGTGAGCATGAATCTGATCCAGAATCCTCCGGATGGTTTTGTTAAGCTGGTCAGCCAGCGGCTGGATAAGGATTTTGGCTGGGTTAAGATTCTTTATGACGGAACCTGCGTTATCATCGCCGGCATCATCGGCCTGATCTTTGTTGGAAAATTAGAGGGCATCGGCATTGCCACGATCGTGTCCGCTTTAGGTGTAGGCCGGACGGTGACATGGCTGCGCAGAAGTATTAAGCGTTTAGCAAAAGGTTATATTCCTGTGTTGTCCCGTGCGGCCAGGGTGTCCGTAAAGCTTGTGAGCCAATGGGAGGGATGAATGGATGAATATGGACTGGATGCAGGAAAAACCTTTTTATTTAAAGGAGGATGGGATTGCTTGGGTAAAGCACATATTTTCCTGTATGACTGATGAACAAAAAATAGGGCAGCTATTTGTCCTTGAATGTGTCAGCAATGATTTATCTTATATAAAACCGTATTTGGAAAAAGCTGAACCTGGGGGAGTGACTTTACGTGCCGACCAGACAGATTCTATAAAGTTGTTCACACAAAAGCTTCAGGAATGTGTAAAAATCCCTCTGTTGATTTCTGCGAATATCTGCCATGGTATAGGGGATATTGCCTCTGATGAAAGAAATTATTTGTCCAATATGGGCGTAGGAGCGTGCCAGGATGCTGTTTATGCCTATCGTCAGGGAGTTATCTGCGGCGAAGGAGGAAATTTTCTGGGGATTTCTCAAACGTTTGCGCCTGTGGCAGATCTGAATATAAATTTTATGAACAGTGTCATAGGTACACGGTCCTATGGCTCAAATCCCAAACTGGTGGCTGATATGGTATCTGCCTATATCCATGGGGTTCAGGAAAAACATGTGGCAGCGACCTTTAAGCATTTTCCGGGGGACGGTGTGGATTTCCGAGATCAGCATGTAACGCCTTCTGTAAATAGTCTTACCTGTGAGGAATGGGATGCATCTTTTGGGTATGTTTATAAAAAGGCTATTGATGCAGGGGCTATGTGCTGTATGGTGGACCATATTACGATGCCTTCTTATTCCATGCGCTTAAATCCCAGATTAACCTATGGCGAGTGTCTGCCGGCAACGCTTTCCAAAGAGTTGGTTACGGATCTTTTAAGAGGAAAGCTCGGATTTAACGGACTGATTATGACGGATGCCACACATATGGCTGGTATGGCAGGATGCCTTCCCAGAGCGGAGGCAGTACCATTAGCAATCGAAGCAGGCTGTGATATGTTTTTATTTTACAGGGATTTTGATGAGGACTTCCGGTTCATGAAGGAAGGGCTGGAAAGGGGAAGACTTTCAAGACAACGGCTGGATGAGGCTGTTTTAAGAATATTAGCCTTAAAAGCTGCTTTAGGGCTGCCATGGGAGAAAAAGCAGCTTCCAAAAGAACCGTCAGGGCTTTTTGATTTGTGGACCAGGGAAGCAATGAATAAAAGCATTACATTAGTTAAGAATTTAAGACCCGGACTGTTTCCAATAACGCCGGAGCGTTATCCCAAAATACTTTTGTATTCCCATGTATCCGGCCATGTACAGTCGCCTGCCGGACGGCCCGGGGGAAAGAAGAAGGATGCAGCGGATAAGGAACAGTTGTTTCGATATTTTTGCGGACGGCTTGAGGCGCTTGGCTTTTTGGTGGAGGTTTGCCGAAAGGATTTTCCATTATTTAACGCACTTAGCGCCTATCATTCCAGAGAAGCTGTAAAGGCATACGATCTGGTGATCCATTTTGCAAATGGACAAAATGAAAACGGACGGTCAGAGCGGCTTTTCTATGAAGGACATTGCTCGGATGATGGACCGTATACCGACATGTATGTACCTACCCTTTTGATTTCCATGAACTCTCCGTATCTTTTGGCGGATGCGCCAAGAGTAAAGACGGCTATTAACTGCTATACAAATACAGAAGAAGCGGTAGATGCTCTGTTGGACAAGCTGACGGGAAAATCCGGTTTTATGGGTATAAGTCCTGTTGATCCATTCTGCGGCTTGGAAGATACCCGATGGTAAAAATGAAAAACGTATACAAACAGGCCGAAAAAAGAGAGTGCCTTAACTCCTTTTTCCGGCCTGTTTGTGTGCGCTGGTTTTTATTCTAATTCCAGAAGCTCTTTATAATGTTCATATGTGGTTTCTTCATCATAGGCGCCGTATTTGGCATAAGTAATATAGCCTTCCTCGTCTACAATAATATTCAGAGGAATCGAGCTGGCCGGGTAAATGCTGGATACGGCCAGATCCTCGTCCAGAGCGATATGAAAGGTATAGCCGTTTTCCTCCACAAAAGCTTTGACCTCGTCCTCTGTTTCGCCGCAGTTTACGGCCAGAAGTACAAAATCATCGGGATAATCCTCCCAAAGCCGCTGGAATGCAGGCATTTCCTGAATACAGGGACCGCACCATGTAGCCCAGAAATTTAACAGCACCTTTTTTCCTTTGTAGTCTGACAGCTTTACTGTTTCTCCGGTAACAAGCGTGACTTCAAAGTCCACGGCTTCAATTTTTTCTTCACTTTCGCTGGTCTCGTCAGCGCCATTATTGACTTCGCCGGAGGTGCCTTGGCTGTCATCGGCCGCTGTTTCGGCCGCACTGTCGCTTCGGATGGTGTCGCTGACATTATTACTGCAGGCGGTAAGGGCGGCCAGAAGGGTCACAGTACAGCTTAAAATCAAGATTTTTACGATTTTCTTCATATTTTTCATTTCCTCCACATTTAGAATCTTTTTCATACTCTTGTTCCTTTCTTTGGGGCTGGCGCCGCTTTTTCTTTTCGGCGGATCCCTTTCCATGAAATGGCGTCGAAATGACATACGCTGCGGCAGGCACCGCACTGGATACATTCCTTATCTCCAACCTTTTTTATATCCATAAGACAGTGGCGGACGCACTGCTGGCAGTGGGTACATTTGCTTTCGTCCACCTGGATCCCGAAAACAGAAATCCTGGCAAACAGGGAATAAATAGCGCCCAGGGGACATAAAAACCGGCAGAACATACGGTAGATGCAGCAGGTACTTACTAAAACCACCGCTAATACAAACACTTTCCAGGAAAAAAGTACCCCGGCCATGGAGCGCATTGCCGGATTTCCAAGGACAAGGATCAGGCCCCCTTCCAAAGTTCCTGCCGGACAGATATATTTACAGAAGGACGGCAGGGGAAAGCCGCTTTTAAAGGCGAAAAATAAGGGGATATAAATAACAAATATAATAAGTATCATATACTTGGTATAGGACAAAATATGCGTGATTTTATTCTTTTTTAGTTTTGGCAAAGGAATTTTGTACAGCAATTCCTGGATCAGGCCAAAAGGACATAAAAAACCGCAGATCAGGCGTCCTAAAAACAGCCCCGCTAAAATAAGGAATCCCAGGATGTAAAATGGGAAACGGCTGGGAGCGCTGCTTAAGGCATTTTGCAGTGTTCCAAGGGGACAGGCAGCGATGGCTCCCGGGCAGGAATAACAGTTAAGGCCGGGAACACAAAGCCCTTTAATCTTTCCCTGGTAAATGGATACGTCGCCGAATCCTTTTAAATTGGCATTGTAGATCAAAGCGCTGGCAAGCTGGATGAGTTTTCTTTTTGTGGGAAACGTTAATCTAGCCAATTCCGATACATTCCAGACAAATGCGTATAGCCTTGGTCCATGTGGTGCGGAAATCTCCCTGAAGAATGCCAGCCGTTAAAAATGCCGCTGCAATGACACATAAAACGATTCTCAGAATATTTCTCTTGTTCATAGATCCTCCATATTAAAGAAGCAATAAATGTTCAGCTCGCTGAACAGCTGCTAAAGTATCCCTATTATAATAATTCGTCATTGTAAAGTCCAGACCATTCATGTAAAATAATGCAGGGAGGCTGATAAAATGCAGTGGATTGATGTGGAAACGTGGCAGAGGAAGCCATTAATTGAAAAATATTCGACATATGTATTTCCTTATATAAATATTGGAGCCCAGCTTGATGTGACAAAGCTGTATGATTTTTCTAAACGGCACGGTATTTCTTTTTATTGTGCCATGATTTACGGAGCAACCAAGATGGCTCTTGAAATCGAAAACTTTAAATACCGTCTGGTGGATGGGAAGCCTGTGCTGTGCGACCGCCTGACACCGGTATTTACCTATCTGCCCAAGGGTGAGGAGCAGTTTTACCTGGTGGAGCAGGACTTTGAGGCGGATATGATCACTTTTTGCCAAAAGGCCAAGGAAAAAGCTGAGGCCATGGCCCATGAGGCTGAGCATGCGTATATGCATGGGAAGGATGAAGTGGAAATCCTTTATATGTCCTGTATTCCGTGGATCCATTATACCCATTTTGTAAGAACTGTGGAGCATGGAGGCAAAGACAATATCCCACGGATTTCCTGGGGCAAGTATTTGCGGGATAAAGAAGGGAATATGACCATGCCTTTTTCTGTCCAGGTGCATCATGCATTAATGGACGGGTATCATGTAGGCATGTATTTTGAGAAAATGGAAGCATGGCTGGACAGCATTGAATAGGAGGAATGAAGCATGGTAAGAGAAGTAACATGCAGTGAGATTTCAGAAAATATCCGGGAAATGTGCATTGAAGCGGTTCATTTTTTGTCTGAGGACATGAAGTGCGCCCTGAAAAATGCTGTAGCCCGGGAAACGTCGCCTTTGGGTCGCCAGGTGCTGGAATCTCTGGAAGAAAATCTGGAAATTGCCGGAAAGGATATGATCCCTATTTGCCAGGATACAGGAATGGCTGTTGTATTTCTGGAAGTGGGACAGGATGTGCATATTACCGGAGGCGCCCTGGAGGATGCGGTCAATGAAGGTGTCCGCCGCGGCTATGTGGAGGGATACCTGAGAAAGTCCGTTGTTAAGGATCCCATTTATCGGGAGAATACAAAAGATAATACGCCGGCGATTATTCATTATAATATTGTTCCCGGGGATAAAGTAAAGATCACCCTGGCGCCCAAAGGCTTTGGCAGTGAGAATATGAGCCGGGTGGTTATGCTTAAGCCTGCGGACGGCATTGAAGGCGTGAAAAAAGTGATCCTGGAAACCGTAGATGCTGCCGGACCTAATGCATGTCCTCCCATGGTGGTAGGTGTTGGTATTGGCGGAGACTTCGAAAAATGTGCGATTATGGCAAAGCATGCCCTGACCCGGGCTGCAGGGGAACATTCTCAGGTGCCTTATGTGCGGGATCTGGAAATAGAAATGCTGGATAAGATTAATCAGCTGGGTATTGGGCCGGGAGGACTTGGAGGAACTGTCACGGCATTTGCTGTAAATATAGAAACTTACCCCACGCATATTGCCGGTCTGCCTGTGGCTGTAAATATCTGCTGTCATGTAAACCGTCACTGTGTACGTGAAATATAGTTATGGAGGGATAAGGATGAAACGTATTATACATGCACCTATGGTTCAGGAAGAAATTTCGGCGTTAAAGTCCGGGGATTATGTCTACATTACAGGAAAGATCTATACGGCCAGGGATGCGGCGCACCTTCGGCTGTATGAGGCAATTAATAACGGGCAGGAGACTCCTATGGATCTGGAAAATAATATTATCTATTATATGGGACCAAGTCCGGCCAGAGAGGGAAGGCCTATCGGTTCTGCCGGGCCTACGACCAGCAGCAGGATGGATAAATACACGCCGCTGCTGTTAGATCATGGCTTAAAAGGTATGATCGGCAAAGGACGCCGTTCTCAGGCGGTGATTGATGGTATTGTCAAAAACAAAGCGGTATACTTTGCAGCGGTAGGCGGAGCCGGCGCTTTATTATCCAAGTGTATAAAGAAATCAACGGTGATCGCCTATGATGATCTTGGAACAGAAGCAATCCGGGAGCTGGAGGTAGAAGAACTTCCGGCCATTGTCGTTATCGACGCTTTAGGACATAACCTTTATGATGAAGTTGTAAAACAGTATCGTACGATTGATACACTTTAAAAAGGATATTTCAGCTATTATCCGACAGGAATGCCTGCATTGAGGGGACAATAACTGTAAAAATTGCCGTAAAAATAAAGAAAAATCCGGAATGTAAAAATATTTAAAAAAATTCATAAAACGCCATTGACAAACGCCGACGATTTAGCTATAATTGTCAATGCAGCTGAACGAACTGCAAAATTTCATATGGAAATATGAATTCGGAGAAATACTCAAGAGGCCGAAGAGGCGCCCCTGCTAAGGGTGTAGGTCGGGCAACCGGCGCGAGGGTTCAAATCCCTCTTTCTCCGTTTTGTAAATTTCAAAGTTTTGAAAAAAATAAAAAAACTGGTTGACATTTACATGAAAACATGATATTATATCAAAGTTGCTGCTGAGCAGTGACTGAGAACGAAAAATAAAAAAGTTCAAAAAAGTGCTTGACAAGAAAAACGAAGCATGATATAATATCAAAGCTGCTTGAGTTAGCGGCAAGGAAATAAAAAAGAACATTGACAGTTAAACAATAAAACAATCCCGAAAATTCCAAAAACTGCAAACAAGCAGGTCGAGGATCTGTGAGTTTGGAGAGTAGAATTTTTAAGAACAAAAACCAAAGTAAAACGGGAATGATAACAGCTGGTTGTTATTCTGGAAAGAATCAAATTTAAACATGAGAGTTTGATCCTGGCTCAGGATGAACGCTGGCGGCGTGCTTAACACATGCAAGTCGAACGAAGCAGTCTTGATGAAGCCTTCGGGTGGAATCAGGATTGACTGAGTGGCGGACGGGTGAGTAACGCGTGGGTAATCTGCCTCACACAGGGGGATAACAGTTAGAAATGACTGCTAATACCGCATAAGCGCACGAGAGGGCATCCTCAAGTGTGAAAAGCCGAG
>DVIT01000007.1 GCA_018711005.1 Candidatus Scybalocola faecigallinarum
AACTGCTGGTCCATACCAGCGCCACCATTGAGGAAATCGCCCGGACCTGCGGGTACGGCAGCAGCACCGGCTTTATACGGGCCTTCCGCCAAAAATACCAGATAACGCCCCTGCGCTTCCGCCAGGAAAAATGGTCCGGGTAAATTTTTTCCGTTCATAGCCTGTGACGTCCCTTTAGGGCATCGGCCCTGACAGATGTTCCTTTAAATCGCCTTAGAGCTTTCGATGATCTTAGAGGTTTAAATTATCTTAAGATTTTTATGCTTTTTTTCAGGAACAGTGAGAATAATTTGTGATAAAATGGTTAGATGATGCCAGAGTCCAAGCCCTGGCATGATATGACCAGAAATCCGGCCCTGTCTTTTTATTTAGACCGGCCCCAAATGAAAGGAAGGTTTTTATGGGCGACTATCCGGTAGTCATCCTTCAGGCTTTTATACTTTTTCCTATTGTTGCCTTTTTATTTACATTGCCTTATGTGGTTTTTAATTATCATAAATACGGATCTGTTTTAAGTCTGCGCATTATTATCGTTTATTCATTTATCCTTTATTTAATGTGCATTTATTTTCTGGTGATCCTGCCTCTGCCTTCCATCGCCGAAGTTTCCGCCATGACCGGAGCCCGGATGCAGCTGGTTCCCTTTAAATTTGTGGGAGATATTCTGAGACGGGCCCACATCGTCCTGTCCCAGCCCCGGACCTATACAGGGATCTTTAACCCGGCATTTTTCCAGTTTTTATTTAATGTGATCATGACCGTGCCTTTTGGGATTTACTTAAGGTATTACTTTAAATGCCGTTTTCTTAAAACACTGATCCTGTCTTTTTGCCTGTCCCTGTTTTTTGAGCTGACCCAGCTTTCGGGACTTTACTTTATTTATCCAAGAAGCTACCGGCTTTTTGACGTAGACGATCTTCTGGCAAATACCTTAGGGGGTGTTTTGGGCTACGCCATTATTTCGCCATTTTTAAAAATACTGCCCTCCCGGGAGCGGATCGACAAGGTCAGCTTCCACCGGGGCCGGCAGGTTTCCCTGACCCGGCGCCTGGTTTCCGCCATGTTTGACCTGATCGTTGTCGCTGCCTTAGGCGGGTTGGCCTTTGCTGCTTTAAGGCGTTTTCACCTGGACATCCCTCACTTTGAGGCAATGGTCCTGTTCCTTTATTTTTCCCTGGTACCTATGGTATTTAAGGGCCGGACTTTTGGAAAATTCATTACCAAAACCCGGATCGCATCCTTTAAAAATGTCCGTACCCGGTGGTATCAGTATCCTTTAAGAGCCGGAAGCTTTCTGCTGGTCATGTATGTGATTCCATGGCTGTTCTACCGGATTCTTATCCCATGGCTTGACAGACGGTCCGCAGCTGCCGCCGGGCTGGCCCTCCTCAGCCTTATGGTTTCCGGCATTTACTTTTTCTATTTATTTTTTGCCGCCATTATGGCCGTCCTTCATAAACGGCTTTTTTATGAAAAAATATCCGGCACTCACATTGTCAGTACCATTGCAAAATTGTAAACATGTGCCTGCAAGGTCCAAAAATGCGGCGCTGCATTTCCCGAAATCTCAGGAAATACAGCGCCGCAGGTCATTTCATTATTCAAGCTCTAATCCGTCCCCGGCTTCCTTTAACCGGTAAAAATGGGGACGTTCTTTGTAAAAATCATTGGGATAATGGAGCACATACCGTGCCTCTCCATGAAGATCCGTAAACATCATGCCGTGGCCGCCATTTTCCGGAAACAGTGGTTTTTCCAGATGGCGCCAGGGGCCTTTAATATCCCCGCTGTCAGAAACAGCCATACCTACACTGTAGCCGTGATCTCCCCAGCTGGACCATATAACGATCAGACGGTGATCACCGGTTGTGTAAACCGTAGGCCCATCGGTGAAATATACATCCCCGTCCATATGAAACTCCTCTTTGGCAAATGGCACCGGCTTGGTCCATGGGGCATCCTTGGCAGAAAACAGCACGGCCGGGTCGCCCACAGCCCGGGTCAGGTCACGGGACAGCTCTATCATGCACATGTCTCCGTCCGGCACATCCTCAAAGGAATGGGAAAAGATCAAGTACGGCGTCCCCTGGGAATCCATATATACAGTTCCGTCAATGCAGGTCCAGTCTTTTGGTGTGACCACATCCTCCGTCAGCGGCACAAAAGGCCCTTCCGGCTGATATGCCTTTAAGATTTGGATGCCTTTGCGGCTGCCATTTCCAAAGGTAGTGATCAGATAAAAGCTTCCTGCATAAAAAATACATTCCGGCGCCCAGAAATTCTGATCAGCCCAGAAGCCTTCCGGCCGCTTAAAAATTTCCACAGGGCCGCTCCATTCTTCAAGGTCCTCACTTACATACACATCAAATCCGTCCGCCTTGCCCCAGCAGGTGGCTGCCCGGGTGCCGTACATGTAATACTTATTGTCGTGGACAAGAACGTATGGGTCGCGGATGTTGATTTCTTCTTTTTTCATTCAGTCCTTCTCCTTTTACATCGTCCCGATCTTAAACATCCGGCTCTTTTCCTTCTGGCCTCTGATCATACTCATGGCACATGGCACAGCGCCAATCACGGCAAATATGTATACAAGGGCCAGATTTCCCCAATAAGATGAAGCGACGATGGAACCATCGGCCAGCAGCAGAGGGATCAGCCGGAAGGAATACATAAGATCATATCCAAGCTCCCGCATGATCACAATGGCCCAGTCGATCTGGTCCCCTACAAAAGTCATGACCACCATGAGAACTGCACTGATCACGATTCCTTTAACCGAAATCTTCCCGCCCAGAAGCTCATAGCCTTTCAGTGTACAAATCGCCATGACAAGGCCGGAAACTGCGGCTACATAGCCCAGCTGCCCGACAAGGACAATACACAGCACACCGATGAGGGAGCCTACCAGAGCGCCTACGATGCCGGCTGCCACATTTTCCTTTTTCTCCTTTTGCTTCTGGCTGGAAAGCTGCATGTCCTGGGACACCCTTGCCGCACAGGAAGGGCATAAATGCATCAGGCTGCTTCCCACATAATACGGCTCTGTATCGATTTCCTGTCCGCAGAACTGGCATACTTTTGTATAACCGTTAGCCATAAGAAATCCTATGAGCGCATCCAGGGACTGGTTAAAGTTTTCGCACAGCTTGTCCACATTATTGTTGGCTGCCAGGTGCATGGCAACAATATTTCCTTCATTTTTTACATTTTGCACCGGCTTATGTTCTTTGGAAAATGCTTTCCATGCATCCTTGTCCAGGGCGCCGCCTACACGGGCCGCAGACAGCGACACGGTAAGCAGATAGGGATACCGGGCATCTGCCGCATAAACAAGCACCGGAAAACCGCTGCGCTGGCCATATATAATGCCATTTTTCTCATCGAGCCTCAGCTGTGAACGCTGTGCCAACGTGGTGTAATTGTTTAAAACAGTCTTATTCATCATACTCCTCCTTCTCGGATGATCATTTTTCCAGCCGCTGCACCCCAGGTCGTTCCCTGCCGTACTAATGAGAGGATGCAGCAGCTGCCTTATGGCTATTATAGCATGGCAGCGCCAAGATGTGGGAAATTTTGCAAAAAAGTATAGAATTTGACAGACAGGTAGGATATAATGTTTTCCGTTATTATTATACGTCTGTTCCAAAGATCCGGAACAGGGAAAGGAACTTTTGCAATGACATCTTTATTGCTTGTAATCATCTATCTTGCATTTATCAGTCTTGGGCTTCCGGACTCGCTGCTTGGTTCAGCCTGGCCGGTCATGTATACGGAGCTGGGAGCTTCCGTCTCGTGGGCCGGAGGGCTTTCCATGATCATTTCCGCAGGCACTATTATTTCCAGCCTGTCCAGCGACCGTCTGACCCGGAAGTTTGGCACCGGAAAGGTCACTGCCGTCAGTGTCGCCATGACTGCCATCGCTCTTATTGGCTTTTCCACAAGCCACTCCTTCTGGATTTTATGCCTGTGGGCCATTCCTTACGGTCTGGGCGCCGGAAGTGTTGACGCTGCCCTGAACAACTTTGTAGCCCTCCACTACCCGGCCAGGCATATGAGCTGGCTCCACTGTATGTGGGGCGTCGGGGCCAGCGTGGGCCCGGTGATCATGGGCTGGGCTATTACCACAGGCCTTCGGTGGAATGGCGGATACATGATCATTGCCGTCCTGCAGATGGCATTAACGGCAGTGCTGATCTTTACCCTTCCATTGTGGAAACAGGCTAAAAGCCCTTATGAAAACATGAAGCCTGTATCCCAGGCCAGTGAAAACCCGGATGCAAAGCCGGCTCCAGATAAGCCCCTCAGCCTGGGCCAGATTTTAAAGCGCCGGGGCATCAAGGAAGTTCTTATCTGCTTTTGCTGCTACAGCGCCCTGGAATCCACAACAGGACTGTGGGCTGCCAGCTACTGCACCCTTTGGCGGGGGATTTCCGCGGAAACCGCAGCCCGGTGGGCCAGCCTTTTTTACCTGGGCATTACCATTGGCCGCTTTATCTGCGGATTTATTACCATGAAGGTGAATGACCGGAACATGATCCGGCTCGGTCAGATCGTCGCCGCTGTTGGCATCGTATGCGTATTTTTACCGGGCAGCGACGGCCTGCTTTTGGCCGGGCTGATCCTTATCGGCTGCGGCTGTGCACCTATTTATCCCTCCATTATCCACGAAACACCCATTAATTTCGGACCTGAACTGAGCCAGGCCATTATCGGCATACAAATGGCATTTGCCTATACCGGCTCCTGCCTTATGCCGCCCCTGTTTGGCCTGATCGCCCAGTACATATCCATTTCCCTTTTCCCGGTATTTCTTGTGGTCTTTCTGGTCCTTATGGTTATTATGGCAGAACGGCTGCATATGCGCGTCCGCTCCTGAAAAAGGGTATGAGGGGGCAGGGGTAAGCTGACTGGTTTTCCAACTTTGCACGGTAACTTCGGCTGAAATTCGCATTTTGTATGATTTGGCCGTAGAATTTTCCCTTTTACAGCATCAGGGGCTGTGTGCCATTTGACACACAGCCCCTGATATTTAAAACACTTATTCTATGATCGAATTTTTATTATTCTTCTTCCTTATCTTCCACTTTGATCTGAATATGCACATCATCCAGCTGCTTCTGATCGACAAACGCAGGCGCATTCATCATAACGTCCATGGCATTCTTGTTCATCGGGAACGGAATGATCTCACGGATGCTGTCCTCACCGGTAATGAGCATGATCATACGGTCTACACCAGGTGCAATACCTGCATGTGGCGGTGCGCCGTAGCAGAAGGCGTTGTACATAGCCGGGAATTTAGCCTTTACATCTTCCTCGCCCAGACCGATCAGGTTAAATGCTTTCACCATGATCTCAGGATCATGATTACGGACAGCGCCGGAGGACAGCTCTACGCCGTTGCACACCAGGTCGTACTGGTAAGCCAGGATCGTCAGCGGATCCTGCTCATTTAAAGCTTTCAGGCCGCCCTGCGGCATGGAAAACGGATTATGGCAGAACTCCAGCTCGCCGGATTCCTCGCCGATCTCATACATTGGGAAGTCCACGATCCAGCAGAACTCATAGCAGTCCTTACGCATATGGGCCTCGCAGTTGGCACCTAAAAGATTACGCAGCACGCCGGCAGTCTTTTGAGCCTTTAACTTTGGTCCGGCAGTAAGACCGATAAAATCTCCCGGCTTTAAGCCAAGAGCTTCAACGACCTGATCCTTAATATTTACAAGGAACTTGCTGATGCCGCCCACCAGCTCGCCTTTATCGTCCAGCTTGAACCAGTAAGCTTTATTTCCTGTCTGAACCTCTACATCATTGCAGATCTTATCAATGACTTTGCGGGTTGCCCCAAACTGATCCACAACAATAGCTTTAACAACATTGCCTTCAAACGGTCCGAAGCCGCAGCCGGACAGAACTTCTGTGGCATCCTGAAGCACCAGGTCAATGCGCAGATCCGGCTTGTCTGAACCATACTTATCCATGGCTTCCAGGAATGGGATCCGTGTAAACGGAGCCTTGGAGGCAGCCTTATAAATACCGTACTTTTCAAATACCGGAGGAAGCACCTGTTCAATAATATTAAACACATCCTCCTGTGTGGCAAAGGCCATTTCCATATCTAACTGATAAAATTCGCCGGGTGAACGGTCGGCACGGGCGTCCTCATCTCTGAAGCATGGAGCGATCTGGAAATACCGGTCAAAACCGGAAGCCATTAAGATCTGCTTAAACTGCTGAGGTGCCTGGGGCAGAGCGTAAAACTTGCCCGGATGTACTCTGGAAGGCACAAGGTAGTCTCTGGCTCCTTCCGGAGAAGAACATGTTAAAATAGGCGTTGTGATCTCAAGGAAATCCAGATCCATCATCCGCTGGCGCAGCTCAGCTACGATCTTGCTTCTTAAAACGATCTTATCCTTTACAGAAGGATTTCTCAGATCCAGATAGCGGTATTTCAGACGGATATTTTCATCTGCATCTGTAGAATGATTGATCTCAAAAGGCAGGGCATTATAACGGCAGTTGCCCAGCACTTCGATCTTCTCCGGCACGACTTCGATCTCACCGGTAGGCAGCTTTTTGTTCTTGCTGGAACGCTCCCGCACAATACCTTCCACACTCAGTGTGGATTCATTATTGACGCCATCCAGCGCCTGCATCATTTCTTCTGTTTCAATAACAATCTGGGTTGTTCCATAAAAATCCCGAAGGATAAGGAACCCGAGGTTTTTGGAAACCTTTCTCAGGTTTTCATACCATCCCACTAAAGTAACCTTTTCACCGATATTTTCGGCCCGAAGCTGGTTACATGTATGGGTCCTGGACTGTATCATATATTCCACTTCCTTTTTTCTTGACATATCTTCGGTAAGTATAGCATATCCATTGGGGTAGAATCAAGAGAAAGCAGATTAAACATCAGCATTCCTCCGCCCCAATGGTGACTTCCCCATCATCCTGTACCGTAAAGTTAAAATTAGCAAAAACATTCTTTCCAATTTTCGTATGCTTCCCATAATGGAAGGCAATAGGCCCCTGAATCCGCACACCGTCTCCCATTTCACCCAGAATTTCTCTGAGAATAGCTTCCCGCTTTTCAAATTCATCCTCATACGTCATGTTATAATCAACATTCAAATTGTGGGTTCTGCGTTTAAGAGCCACCAGCTCCGGGTCTGAAGGACAAAATAAAATCCCCGATTTAATCTTTTCTTCTTCCTGTGTTAAATTTCTTTCCATTTGCTCAATCCTCCATAAGCAACGTCCGTTTTTTAGTTTCTCCCTGACACTTTATCACAAAGAAAACCTGTGTCAAGGCCTATGCCCTTAAAATCTTTCTATTGACATAGACCCGGCTCTAAGTTCTATAATAAATCTATAACCGCCCTTTTTATCTGGCGCAAAAGGGCGGCATGGATCATGAATCGATCAACATAAAGGAGGAATTTAATATGTGTGATCACAAACCAGCACCCGGAACCGGCGGGGATCATTATATTCCTTATGAAAAACGTTCCGGCGAAGAATCTGTTGTCTATTTTACAAGAGATCTTTCGGCTCAGGGCCTTAAAAAGATCTATGAACGGATCAACGGCAGCATGACCGGAAAGGTTGGCATCAAGCTCCACACCGGAGAGGCCCACGGCCCCAATATTATTCCGAGGCCATGGGTGGAAGCGCTGATCAAAAGCGATCTTCCTGATGCTTCCATTGTGGAAACCAACAGCTATTATGAAGGGGACCGGTACACTACAGCCCAGCACCGTGAGACGTTAAAGATCAACGGCTGGACCTTCTGTCCGGTAGATATTATGGATGAGGACGGCACTGTGGTTTTCCCGGTCAACGGCGGAAAATGGTTTACCGAAATGCACATGGGCGGCCATTTGACCAACTATGATTCCCTTTTTGTACTGACCCATTTTAAGGGCCACTCCAAAGGCGGCTTCGGCGGCTCCAATAAAAACATCGGTATCGGCTGCGCAGACGGCCGGATCGGCAAGGCTATGATCCACACCACACCAGGCTCCGATGATATGTGGGATATTTCCAACGAAGAATTTATGGAGCGTATGACAGAATCTGCCAAAGCTGTAGTGGATCATTTCGGACAGCACATTACCTTTGTCAATGTACTGCGCAACATGTCCGTTTCCTGTGACTGTGAAGGTGTTGCCGCAGAACCTGTAGTAACGCCCAACATCGGCATCCTGGCTTCCACAGATATTCTTGCCATTGACCAGGCTTCCGTGGATCTTGTGTATGCCCTTAAAGAAAGCGACCGCCACGCCCTGGTGGAACGTATGGAGTCCCGCCACGGCCTGCGCCAGCTTACCTACATGAAGGAGCTGGGCATGGGCAATGACAGGTACCGTCTTGTGGACATTGACCACGACGATACCCAAATCTCCCTGGCTGACGCCGTAAAGGATGTTGTTCCTTTTAAAGGATAATAAAGAGAGACCCTCCGTGAAAGCCGCATTAAAAGCGGCGATCATAGGGGAGGGTCTCTTTTATTTTATTCCAGCTCAAAGGCTCCGGTGTACAGCCGGTAATATACGCCTTTATCATCAATAAGCTTGTCGTGGCTGCCCCGTTCGATAATGCGGCCCTGCTCAAGAACCATGATGGCGTCGGAGTTGCGCACTGTAGACAGCCGGTGGGCAATAACAAAGACCGTGCGGCCTGTCATCAGATTGTCCATGCCCTTCTGTACCAAAGCTTCAGTACGGGTATCAATGGAGGAAGTTGCTTCATCCAGAACCATAACCGGAGGATCTGCCACTGCGGCACGGGCAATGGAGATCAGCTGACGCTGGCCCGGGGCCTTTGGGCCGCTGCAAAACCATTGGTTTTCTGACATCACGGATTAAAGTGTAGCACACAATTTCAGGAGGAACCGTTATGAACAGCCAGCAGCTTCATTGCTTTTTATGTGTCGCTGATAAATTAAATTTTACCAAAGCCGCAGAGGAGCTTTTTCTTTCCACGCCTACGGTGACCCATCATATTAAAGCCCTGGAAGAAGAACTCCATACTCAGCTGTTTTTCCGAAATTCCAAGGTAGTGCAGCTGACAGAGGCAGGCACGGTCTTTTATAATGATGCCAAAGAGATCATAGCTAAAATGGATATTGCCCAGAAAAACCTTCAAACTCTTGCCCAGACCAATATTACATTTTTGCGCATTGGCTGTGTTACCCACACGGAACTGGACCGGATGGTTTCGGTGCTGTCAGGGATACAAAAGCAGTACCCCTGCATCCATCCGAAAATTTTTCTTCAGGATTACTTTACTTTGAAAACACTTTTTGAAAATAAGCAGATCGACCTTATGATCGCAACAAAAGAAATGATACAGGATATGAAAAACTGTATTTTTACTAAGATCAAAAGCATGCACAGCTATGCCCTTGTACCTGTGTCCCACCCGCTCCGGGACAGGACCCATGTAAGCTTTCATACGCTCACAGATGAATGCCTGATTACTCTCCACCCCAAGGTCATTCCTTATCAGTATGGAAATACCCTTCAGGAAAATATCCGGGCCTACACCCAGAACCATATCCACATGACGGCAGAGTCGGACAGCGAGGCCATATTGTTGGCCCGGAGCGACTACGGCATTGCTGCCTGGGAAAAGTCCCCTCTGAACCGCTATTTTATCCGGCATTACGCCCAATAAGCATTCGCCCCATCCGGCACGGCATGTCTACCGCTCCTGCCCAAAAATCCTTCTCAGCTTTTCCACAGCAACCTTAGGTTCCCGCCGGATGGTCAGCAAGCCGTTGACTTCCTGCTGCACATCTGTCAGCTGCGTGTAGCAGAATCCGGCAAATTTCCCGGACGAGATCAGCTCTCCGGTCACCGCCCCCAAACGTTTCAGAAAGCCTTCTTCATCCCGGACTTTGTCCATGTAGCCCCAGCCGCTGTTGTCTGCTGCAAATGCCACGCCGCCGTATTCGGATAAGATTACCGGCTGGCCCTGGTAATGGCAGCCATTAATAAATAAAAATCGTTTATCCGGCCCAAAGGACAGGATATTTTCCCAGTTTTTATCAAATTTTTCCGGCGTATGCTCGGTATAGGTATAATCATGGATGGCACATATATCTGTACATTCCGGCTGCTCCCAGCCGTCGTTGGCGCTGACCAGACGAGTAGGATCCATGGCCTTGATCATCCAGGTCATTGCCCGGACATAGCTTTGCTGGACCATGTCTGTGCGCACATTTCCCACACCCCAGCTTTCATTTACCGGCACCCATGTGATCAGGCAGGGATGATTAAAGTCCCGCTCTATAAAATGGATCATTTCATTCATGGAGCCTTCCACCATCCGGTCATTATAGGTGTATGCGCTTGGCAGCTCGCCCCACACAAGCAGCCCTAGTTTATCAGCATAATAATAAAATAAAGGATCCTCGATCTTTTGGTGCTTGCGCAGACCGTTAAAGCCCATGGCCCGGATCAGCTCCAGGTCTTTTACCAGCGCTTCCCCTGACGGCGGCGTCAGCAGGGATTCTTCCCAGTAGCCCTGATCCAGCACAAGGCGCTGGAATAAAAGCTCCCCGTTTAAAAGGATGCGTCCATCCCGAACCGCAATGCTGCGCATACCAAAGTAGGTGGTCACATGATCGTCCCAGCCCTCCTGGGGATCCTCCACTGTTATATCCACCCAGATCAGGTTGGGATGATCCGGGGACCACAGCAGACGGTCCGGCCGCACATCCAGCCCGCCAAAAGTAATTGCCATCCGGCCATAGCCATTTTTGCACACTGCGGTCTGAGTTCCCAGCTGGGTTTCACGGCCATCCTCACACGTATACATACGGACCTGACAGGAAACCGTCCCATGGGAAACGGTAAACAGCTCCACGGAAGCGGTCATTTTTTCCACATCCGGCGTGATCTTTACTCGTTCCAGATAATTTTGGGGCACATACTCGATCCACACCGGCTGCCATATTCCGGTCACCGGCGTGTACCAGCAGGCAAATGGCTCTCCCGTCCATGTCTGCTTTCCTCTGGGCTTATCCGGGCTTTGATCATCCCGGACCTGCACCACAATGGTATTTTCCCCGGCAGCGGCCGCCTGGGTAATATCCAGTGAAAAAGGCGTATACCCGCCCTTGTGGTTTCCCACAAACATGCCGTTGACCCACACATTGGCTTCATGATCCACAGCCCCAAACTTTAAAAGGATCCGGCCATCAGCGCCATTTATCCGCCCGCCGGCGCTATCACCGGCGCCATCTCCCCCGGCAGCCTTTGCCGTCGGCTTTAAAGTCACTTTACGCCGGTACCACACAACATCACAATCCTCATCGCTGCCAATACCGCTTAACCGGGACTGATAGGAAAAGGGCACCTGGATCACATGGGCATAATCCCCGTCCAGCCCGTCCCGGATGCTTTTGCAGCCTTCCGGATCAAAGTCAAACTCCCATTCTCCATTCAGGCACATCCAGTGCTCACGTACAAAATCCGGTCTTGGAAATTCATCTCTTAACATCATTTTATTTATCCTCCGCCTGTTTCAATAAACTGCAGACCCGGGCCTCCTGTCACAAAAGCGCCCGGCAGTCTTTCTGCATCCATCATAACGCACAAAGGCTGCCCTTTCAATACCTGACAGGGCAGCCTTAGAAGTATGTTTTTTGTCATTATCTTCCGGACATAACCGGTTCAGCCTTTCACCGCGCCAACCATCATACCTTTGATCAGGTTCTTCTGGAATACCAGATAAATAATGATGACCGGCAGGGAAATAATATTGGAAGCCGCTGCGATCAGCGGGGTATTCTGGGTATTCTTGCCACGGAAGAAATCGAGACCTAACGGCAGTGTCCGCATTTCCTCGCTGCGCACCATAATGTTTGGCAGCATAAATGCGTTCCAGGACCACATAAATACAAAGATCAGCAGAGAAATTAACGCCGGTTTAATAATAGGCGCTACGATCCGCCACAAGGTTTTCCATTCACTGGCGCCATCGATCTTGGCCGATTCCAGCAATGAGCCAGGTATATCCTTAATGAAACCGGACAGAAGGAAAGTTCCAAAAGGTACGTTCATGGCGATTGTCGGCAGGATGATGGCCCAGTGAGTATCCATCAGATTCATGGACTGCAGGTCATAAAACAGAGGAATGACAATAATTTCCAGCGGAATGACCAGTCCCATGACAACCAGTGTTTTGTAAATTGCTTTTCCCCTAAATTCCAGTTTTGCCAGTGCATATGCCCCAAGAAGTGAAAACAAAAGGACACCGACAACAGAAAAGAAGGATACAATGACACTGTTAAGAAAGTATTGAGAGAAGCGGCCAACCTGCCATGCTTCAATATAGTTTTCCCAGTGAAGGGTTGTAATATTTCCAAATAAACCGTCCTTGACGATCTCCTGGGTTGTTCTTAAAGATGTGATGACAATAAGCACACATGGAATCAATGTACACACACAGAAGAAGCACAGCACCAGATAAACCAGCGGTTTGTAATTTTTCTTTTTTCTCATGTTTTGTCACCCCGCTCTCTGAAACGTAAAAACAGTCGTGATACAATAAGGATAAATATTGTAAGGATTACTGCAATGGTACAGCCATAGCCAATCCGCCGGTTGACAAAGGCTTCATTGTACAGATAATAGGAAAGCACATGGGAGCTGTATCCCGGGCCGCCTTTGGTCATCTGGAAAACAATATCAAATACCTTAAAGGAATCGATAAGGGCGAACATAAGCAGTGTCGTTGTTGTTGTGCGTACGCACGGAATGGTAATATAGCGGAACTTTCTGAAAGGTCCGCAGCCATCCATGGTTGCAGCTTCATAAAGGTCGGAATCAATGCCCTGTATGGCTGCACTGTAAACCACCGTATTAAAACCATACCCCATCCATACTGCCATGATCAGCAAAGCGAGCATAACCGTATCCGGATTTCCCAGCCAGGCCTGGGCGAAATCGCCCAGACCAATGGCTTCAAGGAATGTATTAATGGGGCCTAAAACAGGATTATACATCCATGACCAGATAACAGATGCAACAACGCTGGAAAATACCTGGGGCAAAAACAATATAAGCTGAAAGATCTTGCCGTGTTTGATCCCCGAATTGACCAGCAGAGATGCCTGAACAAGGCCGATAATGATCGGCAGCGAGCAGGCAACCACCATCCACAGAAGGTTATTTAATGCCGACTGAAGGACATGTGGGTCTGTGAAAAATTCCGCATAGTTGCTAAGTCCTACAAATTCAATGGCTCCAATGCCGTTCCAGCTGTTAAAGCTTAAGTATACGGTCTGGATCAAAGGCCATACTACAAAAATCCCAAACAAGACCAGGGTAGGCAGTACGAACGCATAAGCCAGCCGCTTCTTTTTCTGTCGGTGTCAGGTCTGCATTTAATGCCCATGCGCCGTCAGTAGCGTTGACAATGTAAGGATCTTCATCTGCGGAAAATCCGGGGAATACGAAAGCGCCTACATTTAAGCCGGATGCTTCATAGTTGGCAATATCCCAGTCGCCGCCGACAACAAAGGCTGTCTCGCCCTGGCTGAACAGCGTCGGAATATCATCAATCTTGGTTCCTTCAAAGTTTTCTCTGAAGTATCCCTTATTGTACCAGTCAAGAACTCTTGTATATGCATCAATAAAAGCATTTTTCACATTATCTGTGCATTCTCTGCCATAATACCAGTCATCGATTTCTTCCTTCGGTGCGGAGTTTAATACCATGCTGCACACGATCCACAGCATCTGATGGTATACGTCGCCGGCACATTCTGTAGGAATATATCCTGCGTCTTTCGCTTTAGCCATAATATCTTCCAGCTCATCCACTGTCTTTGGAACTTCAGCACCGATTTCATTAAAGATATCCTTATCCAGGACTATCAGCAGGGCAAGGCAGACTTTTCACAGGCAAGCTTTGCCGCCATGGATGAGTGGCTTTATATGTCCGACCGGACAAAAGAAAGCTGCGGATACTTTTTGCGAGAGCATTTCCTGAATCATGTAAATTATGCTCCGGAAAATGTCCGTCTCTGGGACGGAACGGTTTCGGATACCCAAAAAGAATGCCGGGATGTGGAAGAATTTATTAAGACCCGTTCAGTTAACGGCACACTGGACTATCTTGTCCTTGGCGCCGGCATGAACGGCCATCTGGCTTTAAATGAACCTGGAACATCCTTTGACAGCCGGGCTCATGTGACTGTACTGGATCCGGTCACCCAAAAAGTGGGCCAAAAGTATTTTTCCAGTGAAGCCTCCCTTTCCGGCGGCATCACCCTGGGCATTGACAATTTCCGCCAGGCCCGCCGCACCGTCCTCATGGTCAACGGCGCTGCCAAAGCAGAAATCCTTTCCAAAATCTTAAATGCCACAGCACCGGACGAGCAGATTCCGGCAACCGCCCTGCTCACCTTTGAAAACGCATCCCTTTACTGCGACCGGGAAGCGATTAAAATTTCATAAGCCCTTAAAAAGGACCCGTTCAGCCAGACTGAACGGGTCCTTTATGGTTCGGGATTTTGTTGTTGTAACCGTAGTGTGGCTGTAAAAAACAGCTTATTGCCCTTCTCTGTATTTTTCAGCCTGAGCCTGGATCAGCTCGCGATCCTCAAAGTAATTGATCTTCATGGAACGCTTCACCTCTGCCAGTGTCTGGGCAGCTACAGCCTCCGCCTTTTTGCTGCCTTCCTCAAGGATCCGGTAAACGGCCGGAATATCCTGCTCAAACTGCTTTCTTCTCTGGCGGATCGGTTCCAGCTCATCCTGAAGCACCTTGTTCAGGAACTTCTTCACCTTCACATCTCCAAGACCGCCCCGGGTATAATGAGCCTTAAGCTCATCCAGGTTCTTATAGTCCGGAAGATATTTTTCAAAATGCTCATCTTTGCAAAAAGCATCCAGGTAAATAAATACCGGATTGCCTTCCACCTGTCCCGGATCTTCCACTCTCAGATGGTTGGGGTCAGTGAACATAGACATAACCTTCTTGCGCACATCCTCAGCACTGTCGGACAAATAAATACAGTTATTTAAGGACTTGCTCATTTTCGCCTTGCCATCAATTCCCGGCAGGCGCAGACATGCCTTATTATCCGGAAGGAGCACCTGAGGCTCAACCAGCGTTTCTCCGTAAACGGAATTAAACTTGTGGACAATCTCCCGGGTCTGCTCGATCATAGGCAGCTGATCCTCACCTACCGGCACTGTCGTGGCCTTAAATGCCGTAATATCTGCGGCCTGGCTGATGGGATACGTGAAAAATCCTACCGGAATACTGGCTTCAAAGTTACGCATCTGAATTTCGGATTTTACTGTAGGATTTCTCTGGAGACGGGACACGGTCACCAGGTTCATATAATAAAAGCTCAATTCAGTCAGCTCCGGCACCTGGGACTGAATGAACATGGTACACTTTTCAGGATCCAGGCCGCAGGACAAATAGTCCAGAGCCACTTCAATAATATTCTGGCGCACTTTTTCCGGATTGTCTGCATTATCTGTCAATGCCTGGGCATCGGCGATCATAATAAACACATCATCATATTCGCCGGAATTTTGCAGCTCCACCCGGCGCTTCAGCGACCCTACATAATGTCCCACATGAAGCTTTCCCGTTGGGCGGTCGCCGGTCAAAATGATCTTTTTCATTAAAATTTCCTCCTTCTCTGAATGATAGTATATCATACAAACCCGGCGGTCTGCAATGGGAGGTTGCAGTGGAGATGCTATTCTTCCCTTTTTCATAACCAGTAACTTCTGGTTATTTCATGTAACTATTCAGCCAGGTCTGCGCATTTACTGCGCAGACCGTAAAAAAATGATTCAGGAGCGCAAAAATCTCATCGCCGCAGACGATTTTAAATGAATTTTTGCAGGTAATAGTTCAGCAAGTGGAAATGTGTCACTATTTCATTAAATTATAAAGATAAATACTTTTATTTATCTTTATAATTGCATATAATAATAAAAAAGGAGGAATCGATATGGCTCAGATGGTAAATGTAAATTTCCGTTTAGATGAAGATGTAAAAAAAAGTATGGAGCAAGTTTGTTCAGAATTAGGACTCTCCATGAGCGCCGCTTTTACAATATTTGCCAAAAAAGTAGGCCGCGAAAAACGAATCCCTTTTGAAGTTTCTGTCGATCCGTTTTATTCAGAAAATAATATCCGCTATTTAGAGCGGATCATGGAGGATATTAAAACTGGCAATGCTCATTTTTCTCAACACAATCTGATTGAGGTAGACTAATGCGGTTATTATGGGAAGATCGAGCATGGGAAGACTATTTATATTGGCAACTCCAAGATAAAAAACATTAAAAAGAATAAATACACTTATAAAAGATATTCAAAGAAATGTTTTTGAAGGAATCGGAAAACCAGAACCCTTAAAAGGCAATTTAAGCGGTTGGTGGAGCAGCCGTATTTCTTCACCCCTCCACCATCCACCGTATCCCGTCTGCGGTCCGCTTGTCCCCGTCCTTATAATGATTTCCCGGATTCAGACGGAATACCGTTTGGATCCCCAAGCTTTGATATAAGGCTTCTATTGCCTGAGTATTCTCCTGCACGGTTTGAAGGAGGGGATTGCGGGTCTTGCATTCTTTATTTCCAAGAGAAAAATAAACCTTCTCCAAAGGGCCCTTGGGCTTATGGGAAAATGCATACGCTTTAAATCCCGGGAACCACAGGGAGCCGGACATACTGGCCGCCCGCAAAAACAGATCCGTTTCATACAGGCTCCACAAAGCAAACAAACCGGCCAGAGAATAGCCGGCAATGCCCCGCCAGCAGGCGGGGCATGAGAAAGATTCTTCCACTTTGGGGATAATAGCCTCTGTCAGCACCTTAAGATAATCCTGCGCCCCTCCGGTACAGGGCTCCCCGTTTTTAAAGACCGGCGGGCAGTCCCAGGGGGCCAGATCATGATTCCAGTCCAGACCGGTAATGGCCGCCAGAGTAAAGTCCAACACATCTCCCGGATCTGTCCCAGCCGGCAAATCCGTTCCGGCCCTCTTTTGTAATGCTTCACAGATTGCCGGAAGCTCCCCGGCAAATGTATTCAGGTACACCACCGGACAGCCCGGCGTCCTGCCGGGAAATACGGTAACATGCTTATGCTCAATGTCGTATTGAACCGGCCCGTCCTGCATCATGATCACATTTCTCCTGTAATGCCCATCTGAGCAAGCATGTCGCTGTAGCCTTCTGTCTGTTCTGCCTGATCACAGGTGAAAAAGAATACATACAGATGATCATCCTGGATCCTGTAGCAAATATTCATTTTCACAGCCCATCCTTCTATGTTGCCAGTTGCTGTGACTACAGAATAAGGTGCAGATCCAATAGCAATGGATCCAATCGTATCTTCCGCATCCAGTCCCTGGTCTTCATATATTTCCATGATCTGCTGACCATAAACTTCCTCTGTCAGATCGGAAAGGCCTAATTCCTCCAGATTGTAAACCTGAAGCTGGATACTTTCGCCGCTGTCAGCATCTCCTGCCATAAAGGCCTGATCGTAGCCGGACTCCTGTGTGTACCCGGATAATACATCCCAGGTTTCAGGAAGAGTAAAGCCGATGCCAATAGATGTATTCAGATAAGTCTCTCCATAAAATGATCCGCTTTCACAGGGAATGGCAGCCTGGATTACCTCATCTGCCAGAGCCTGGCTGTCCAATCCTGTACATACAAGGACATACGCCATATCGTCTGTCAGGCGGCCGTAATAATTAAAACCAATATCCGCGCCCTCGCCATAAGATGCAGTCACTGTCATTAAAGTATAGTCCGTTCCGCAGATTTCCACATCACTAAATTTTTCTTCACCTAAAGTGTACTCATCGGATTCTGTCATTCCAGACAAAACATCATTCAGCAAATCCTCCTCATCATAGTCTTCAGGCACCCCATCTTCTGTGGAGATTGAGAACATCTGAATGGTTTCGCCCGTATCCTGAGCCATTGCATAAAAGATGAGCCCCGCATCCGCTAAGGAGCTGTCATTTTTTGTAATGGCAAACCGTTCCGGAATCGTCATGGAAATACCCATGCCCTCATTCATATAAACA
The DNA here is from genome assembly GCA_018711005.1 of Candidatus Scybalocola faecigallinarum. GTDB lineage: Bacteria > Bacillota > Clostridia > Lachnospirales > Lachnospiraceae > Catenibacillus > Catenibacillus faecigallinarum. The sequence goes on from DVIT01000007.1 coordinate 18,087, forward strand.
TTTCCGTTCCATACGCCCTGCTCCAGAGGGGTAATGGAATCAAGGATTGCCTGAATACCGGTATTTCCTCCCTCAAAGGATATAACCGTTGCAATATAGGCAGTGCTCACATCCTTGAGGCAGTAGCACCGGGCCTGTCCGCCTGCGCCGTCTTCAGAAGAAATATCCACAGACATCTGTGTCCAGTCCTGGCCTCCAAGGGTTGCCGTTGAAAATGCTTCATTGGAAACAGATAACCCAGCTGAAGATACCAAACTTTCTCCCATCAGCTCCAGACACTCCTGTTCTGTCAGATCCTCATCATCAGACACGGTAAGATCCACAGATACCAGCTGAAAAAATTCCTGAGCCTGGGAATCCGCCGCTGCCACAAGATAGCTGACCTGAGAGTCATTCTGTGTTTCCAGGATTTCAAAAGAATCCGGAAGGGTCAGGGAAATGCCCATATTCTCATTAACATAGGTCATTCCGGCCCAGTATCCCATAGGATTGGCATAATTCAGTTCTGCCGGAGTGGAATTTTCCAGATCATCCAGAATCTCATCTAAAGAGCTGCCGCTTTCATCCTCCGCGGCCAGCACCGGCACATTCATGGCATAGGCTGCCGGACCGCTGACCACAGACACAGCCAGCACAGCTGCTGCCACACACAATAGTCCTTTCATAACTTTCCTCCTTGCTGCGGTCATACGCCGCATTTTCTTAACGATTCCGGGCGGCCCATTTTTCCCTCTTTATCCTGCCGTCCTGAACTGTTACTATTATTATATTGCTGATGAGGCATTATTGCAATAAATATTGCCGCTTTCCCGCAACCATCCACTGGCATTTTACGGGATATATTATAAAAGAAAAGGAGGGAGCTTATGGAAGATTATCAGATTGTTGAATTATACTGGAAAAGAGATCAGCAGGCCATACGGGAAACGGAAAATAAATATGGCCATTATCTTACCAAAATTGCCCTGAACATTCTGGCAGACCTGGAAGACAGCAAAGAAAGCGTAAATGATACCTATTTAAAAGCCTGGAACTCTATGCCGCCCCACAAACCGGGGATCCTGGCAACTTATTTGGGCAAGATCACCCGCCAGGTATCTATCGACATTTTCCGAAAGCGAACCAGCAAAAAACGCCAGCCCTCCCAATATGCCCTTTGTCTTAGGGAAGCAAGGGAATGGAATACGGTTTTCCCCGATCCGGTTCAGGAGGCAGAGCTTCATATGCTAGCAGAGGCGATCAGCACCTTTTTGCGCACACTGTCTCCCCAGGCCAGAAACACATTTATCGGACGGTATTACTTTATGGACTCTATCCGGGAAATTTCCCTTTACTATGATATGAGTCAATCCAAAGTTAAAAGTATGCTCCATCCTCAAAACGTCATTTTTTCAAAATACCTTTCCGCTCCCGTTTACGGATCGTGCTGACTGCAGGCATCGCTCTGATCATTGCTGCCGCTGCCTTATTTTCCCGGATGCTTTTACCGGGGACCATGTCAGGAAGGGGATCTTGTTTCCGTCCTGCTGCCCTGTCCCATCAGCGGTAATTTGTGGGTGGAGGATACAGATACCATCGCCGCGCTGGAAACAGGCATGACAGGAATTTTCATGCCCATGATTTACGATGAAAACTCTGTCTTGGAGGAAAATGGCGCCACCCTGTTTTTAAAGGATATTGCGGATTATGGATTTTATGATGGCGTACGCTTTGCGTTTCTGGAAACAGATCACGGACTTGTTTTTGACCGGTCTACTTACCAAAGCATCGCTCAGGCCCAAAATCTGGATGAAATAGAAGATTACATTTTAAAAATGCTTGAGAAGTGAGCGCATATACGCTCCGGATGGGGCGCGCAAAGACCGGGGCAGCCTTAAGACTGCCCCTCCCGATACCTTTTTACAGAGAAATCTCATCGATTAATTTCAGTTCATCCTCTGAGAATTTTGTATTGTTAATGGCCTTAATATTGTCCAGGATCTGGGATGGGCGGGATGCGCCTGCCAAAACGCTGGTAACAATACCATCTCTAAGGATCCAGCTTAAAGACATTTCTGCCAGAGTCTGGCCACGCTCTGCAGCAAGATCATTCAGTCTGCGGATCTGCTCAAGACGTTCTGACGTCAGGGCAGACTCATTTAAGAAGCGTCCGTCTGTGCGGATGCGGCTGTCCTCCGGAATACCATGGAGATAGCGGTCTGTAAGCATTCCCTGAGCCAGGGGACTAAATGCAATAATGCCTTTGCCAAGCTTTTTGGATGTTTCTTTTAAGCCATTTCTTTCAATCGTTCTGTCAAAAATGGAATAGCAGTTCTGATTAATAATAAACGGGCAGTGAAGTTCTTCCAAAATGGCGGTCGCCTTTTCCAGTGTTGCCCCGTCATAATTGGAAAGTCCCACATATAATGCCTTGCCGCTGGCAACCGCATGGGCCAGAGCGCCCATGGTTTCTTCAAGGGGTGTCTCCGGATCCATCCGATGATGATAGAAAATGTCCACATAGTCCAGTCCCAGGCGCTTTAAGCTCTGGTCAAGGCTGGCCAAAAGGTATTTGCGGCTTCCCCAGTCTCCATAAGGGCCATCCCACATGCCATATCCGGCCTTTGTGCTGATGATCAGCTCATCTCTGTACTGGGAAAGATGCTCCTTTAAAATGAGACCCAGGTTCTTTTCCGCGCTTCCTGCCTCCGGCCCGTAATTATTGGCCAGGTCAAAATGAGTGATGCCATTGTCAAAAGCCGTAAAGCACATCTGTTTCATATTTTCATAAGATGATGTGTCGCCAAAATTGTGCCACAGTCCTAAAGATACTGCCGGAAGCTTCAGACCGCTTTTTCCGCAGCGGTTATAAGCCATAGAATCATAACGGTTTTCCGATGCCTGATACATAAATAATCTCCTCCTGATCTGCAACAGTTCAACCCAAACTGTTGCCCTGATTTTTCTTTACTTAGCGTACATCTTCAAGTATACTTGAAGTCAAGGAGTTTTTATAAAAAACCGGAGATCCAGATTTTTAGCATGATCCCCGGCAAAAGAAAGGAGAAGGCCGCCCGGCAGCTTCCCCCGGAGCTGGTCCTATACCACACATACCGGAGGCAGCCGCCGTAGACGGCCAGGAGATAAGTAACGATTATGACACAATATTCTATCCGGGAACTTTCCCAAATGTTTCAGATCCCATCTTCCACCCTGCGCTATTATGAGGACTCGGGCCTTTTGCCTTTGGTGGAAAGAAATGCCGCAGGCCAGCGTATTTATACAGACGCCCATGTGGAGCGGCTCCACAAGATCCGGTGCTTTAAAAATACCGGCATGACCATTGCCCAGCTTCAAACCTTTTTTGCTTATGAAGCAGATGAACTGAATCATATTGATGATGTTTTAGAGCTTCTTGGCAACCAGGAGGTCATTGTCCGAAAACAGCTGGACGAGCTTCAAAGGGACTATGCCCATCTCCAGAAAAAGCTCCGGTATTATGGCGCTATTAAAGACTGTATGGAAAAAAATCTGCCCTTGCCCTGCTGGAAGGATTATGAATAACAATCACATCAAAAAAACATCGCCACAGACACAATAAGGGCGCCTTTACGACAGGCGCCCTTTAAAATCTTCATATCCGAAAGTTTTTACAGTTTTTAAATTTCCGTCTTTATCCCGCCACACAATGTCTGGCAGGGGCATTCCGTTAAATGTATTGGTCTTGACCATAGTATACAGGGCCATATCTTCAAAAACAACCCGGCTGCCTTCCATCAACGGCTGGTCAAAGGAATAATCCCCGATCACATCACCGGCCAGGCATGTTGGCCCGCCAAAACGGTAGGTAAACGGCTTTTCCTTCGGCGCTCCCGAACCCATCACCGGGGGACGGTAAGGCATTTCCAGCACATCCGGCATATGGCACGCCGCAGATGTATCCAAAATAGCCAGCTGCATGTCATTTTCCAAAATTTCCAAAACCGAAGATACAAGGTATCCGGCATTTAAGACAACGGCTTCGCCCGGCTCCAGATAAACCTCTGCCTGATATGTGTCCTGAAGATGCTTAATGATCCGTTCCAGACGGCGAATGTCATAGCCCGGCCGGGTAATATGATGGCCTCCGCCAAGATTGATCCACTTCACCATGGAAAGCCATGGCCCAAACTGAGTTTCCACCGCTTCCACTGTCTGCTCCAGGGCATCGGAGTCCTGCTCGCACAGGGTATGAAAATGCAGGCCATCCAGCATACTCATGATCTTTGGGTTGAAATTCTCCAGAGTCGTTCCAAGACGGGAACCCGGGGCACATGGATCATAGATGGCATGGCCCTCCTGGGTGGAACACAGGGGATTTAACCGAAGGCCGATGGATTTTCCACAATCTTTGGCCTTTTTTCCAAACTTATCCACTTGTGCGGGAGAGTTAAACACAATATCGTCCACATAGGTGAGCAACTCGTCAAACTCATCCTCACGGTAGGCGGGACTGTATACATGGGTTTCTTTTCCAAAATACTCATGGCCCAACCGCGCCTCATAAAGCCCGCTGGCCGTCGTCCCGCACAGATACCGGCGGATCAGAGGATAGGCATAAAACATGGAAAATGCCTTTTGGGCCAGCAGGATCTTACAGCCGGTGCGGTCCATAACCCCCTTTAATATTTCAAGATTGTGGATGAGCTTTTCCTCATCCACAACAAAACATGGGGTTTTGACATTTTCCCACCAATTTCCGCCGCTCATTAGTCCACCAGCACCGGATCATAGGACTCCTTCCAGGGAAGTCCCCAGCGGTTTAACGCATCCATAAACGGATCCGGATCAAATTCTTCAATGTTATGAACGCCTGGTTTATTCCATGTACCGGTCATGAGCATCATAGCGCCGATCATGGCCGGAACGCCTGTAGTATAGGCAACTGCCTGGGAACCAACTTCCTTGTAGCATTCCTCATGATCGCAAATATTGTACAGATAATATGTCTTTTCCTTGCCATCCTTCTTGCCCTGGAAAATACATCCAATGTTGGTCTTTCCTTTGGTTCTCGGGCCTAAAGTGGACGGATCCGGAAGCACAGCCTTTAAAAACTGAAGGGGAACGATTTCCTTGCCTTCAAACATAATCGGCTCAATGGATGTCATGCCTACATTTTCCAGGCATTTTAAATGAGTCAGATAGCTCTGCCCAAAGGTCATAAAGAAACGGATCCGCTTAATGCCCGGGATATTTAAGGCAAGGCTTTCGATTTCCTCATGATGGAGCAGATACATATCTTTTTCGCCAACGCCGTCAAAATTATAAACACGCTTGATCTCCATAGGCTTTGTCTCTACCCAGTGGCCGTCCTCCCAGTAAGAACCATTGGCAGAAACCTCACGGATATTGATCTCAGGATTAAAGTTGGTGGCAAATGGATAGCCATGATCGCCGCCGTTGCAGTCCAGAATATCAATATAATTGATCTCGTCAAACTCATGCTTTAAAGCATAGGCAGAAAATACGCCGGTTACACCCGGGTCAAATCCGCTGCCAAGAAGGGCTGTGATCCCAGCCTTCTCAAAACGTTCACGGTAAGCCCACTGCCAGCTGTATTCAAATTTCGCCGTATCCTCCGGCTCATAGTTGGCTGTATCCACATAGTTTGTCTTTGTTGCCAGGCAGGCATCCATAATGGTCAGATCCTGGTACGGCAGAGCCAGATTTAAAACCACATCCGGCTTTACTTCATTGATCAGAGCCACCAGCTCATCCACATTGTTGGCATCCACCTGAGCTGTGGTGATCTTTGTCTTTGTCTGGCCTTCCAGCTTTTCCTTTAATGCATCGCATTTGGACTTTGTCCGGCTGGCAATGCAGATCTCCTCAAAAACTTCACTGTTCTGGCAGCATTTGTGAATAGCCACGCTGGCTACGCCGCCGCATCCGATAATCAACGCTTTTCCCATGATTTTTTTCCTCCTTTTAAGGCCATACAGGTATCCCCGCAGGGGGTTCCTCCTTCTATTTCAGCGCCAAAAGCATTTCCCGCACCAGCTTACATGCCACCATGGTGGAAACTCCGCTGGCATCATAATGGGGAGAAAGCTCATTGACGTCACAGCCGATCACATTGGCATGGCTGCATACATAAGTCACTGCCTGGCGCAAAGCATCAAAGCTTACGCCGCCCGGCTCCGGCGTCCCGGTTCCGGGGAATACCGATGGATCTAAAACGTCCAGATCCACTGTAAAATACACCGGTCTCTGGCCCAGAGCCTTTACAACATCTTCCAGGCCGTCCAGATTAAACTTGTTGGTAAATACATGCTCCCGGCCCCAGGCAAATTCTTCCCGGTCACCGGAGCGGATACCAAACTGATAGATCCGTCCGTCACCGATCAGCTCCCAGCACCGGCGCAGCACGCAGGCGTGGGATAATGACACGCCCAGGTACTCATCTCTAAGATCCGCATGGGCATCCATATGGATGACCGCCACATCCGGATAAGCCTTAGCCGCCGCCCTAAAGGCGCCCAAAGTCACCAAATGCTCGCCGCCAAGCATAAACGGCAGCTTTCCGGCTTCCAAAATGGCAGCTGTCTGATCTTCAATAGCCTTTAAGGCCATTTCTGTATTTCCAAAGCACAGCTCCAGATCGCCGCAATCCATGATCGGTGCATCGATCAGGTCTTTGTCCTGATAAGGGCTATAGCTTTCAATACCAAAAGACTCCCGCCGGATGGCGCCGCTGCCGAACCGGGTTCCCGGCCGGTAAGAAGTGGTAGAGTCAAAGGGCGCTCCGAACAAGGCAATCTGAGCCTGCTTAAAAGGCTTGTCACACTCTAAAAATGTCTCTACATTATTGATCATAAATTCCATAATGCATATTCTCCTTTAGTCATGATGTCCGTCAGATTTCCACGGACTCTACATTGGCCAAAAGCTCCTCCACATATGCCGGGAGATAAAATGCCCCTTTATGAAGGGTGGTCGTATAATAACGGCAGGCAATCCCCCGCCCATTCCATTCCTTTTCCCGAAGATCCTTCAGAGGATGATACTTCTTTGAGGCAAAGCCAAACAGCCAGTGGCCGGAAGGATATGTGGGAATGTGAGCCTGGTACACCCGGCTGATGGGGAATGATTCCACAATTCTCTTGTGAGCCCGCTGGCAGGCAATAGCGTCCTCCGGATAAAAAGGACTTTCATGCTGGTTGACCATGATCCCGTCATCTTTTAAAGCTTTAAAACAGTTGCCGTAAAATTCCCGTGTAAAAAGGCCTTCCCCGGGCCCGAAGGGATCTGTGGAATCCACGATGATCAGGTCATACCGGTCATGGCAGGAACGGATAAAACGCAGGCCATCTTCATAATAAATATGGACCCGGGCATCATCCAGCCATCCCGCAGTTTTAGGAAGATACTGTTTGCACACTTCCACCACCTGCTCATCAATTTCCACCATATCAATATTTTCTATATCCTTATAACGCACCAGCTCCCGGATGACGCCCCCGTCTCCGGCGCCGATCACAAGGACGTTTCTCACACAGGGATGCACCGCCATGGGTATATGGGTGATCATCTCATGGTAAATAAATTCATCCTTTTCCGTCAGCATCATATAGCCGTCCAGCGTGAGGAAACGCCCGAACTCCGGCGATTCAAACACATCGATCCGCTGAAACTCGCTCTGTCCGCTGTACAGCTGGCGGTCCACACGGATGGACATTTTCACATTTGGCGTATGCTTCTCTGAAAACCAAAATTCCATAGTTACCTCCTATTGGCTATCTTTTTAAAGCCATACAGGTATCCCCGCAGGGGGTTACCTCCTATAGACTGTAAGCCGGCTTTTTGTCAGTCTTTGATCACATTAAGCCGTTCTATATTTGCATCCTCCGGGCCGGTCATGGAGCAGCCCTTTTCCTTAGCATATAAAATATAATCGATAATGGGCCGGGTGATCCGCTCACCTGGCGCAAGGATGGGGATTCCGGGCGGATAGCACATAACAAATTCGCTGCATATCCATCCTTCGGATTCTTCCAGCTTTAAAGAAACCTTATCCGCATAAAATGCATCCTGGGGAGATACCGCCACCTGGGGCTCAATATATTCCTGGCTCATAAGATGGAATCTTTCCTTGCCAAAACGGCGGCGCACCTCCGCCATGGCGCTGACCAGCCGCTCAATATCCCTGGCCCGGTCCCCAATGGAAATATAGGCCAAAATATTTCCCAGGTCGCCAAATTCGATCTGTATATCATACTCATCCCGGAGCAGGTCGTACACTTCGATCCCTGCCAGGCCGATAGGTAAAGTGTTTACGGACAGCTTGGTCACATCAAAATCAAACACGCTGTCTCCATTGCACAATTCTCTGGAATAGGCGTAATAGCCGCCAATATTATTAATTTCCTCCCGGGCATATTCCGCCATGCGGATCACCTGGGCAAAGGCCTCCCTGCCCCGCAGCGCCAGATTTCTCCTGGAAATATCCAGGCTGGATAAAAGCAGATAAGACGCGCTGGTGGTCTGGGTCAGGTTAATGATCTGGCGCACATAGCCTTCCGGCATGGTCGGCCCGGTCAGCAGCACTGAGCTTTGGGTCAGACTTCCGCCGGACTTATGCATAGAAACTGCCGCTATATCGGCTCCCGCATCCATGGCGGACACCGGCAGGCCTTCCCCAAAATAAAAATGGGTGCCGTGGGCTTCATCCACCAGGCAGTACATGCCGTATTTGTGGGCAAGCTTTACAATCGAACGCAGATCTGAACAAATACCATAATATGTAGGGTTGTTCACAAACACCGCCTTGGCGTCGGGATTTTCCCGGATGGCCTTTTCCACCTGGGCCACGCTCATGCCCAGAGGAATGCCCAGTTCATCGTTGCACTCGGGATTCACATATACAGGCACAGCCCCGCACAATACCATGGCGCACATAACGCTGCGGTGGACATTTCTGGGAAGGATGATCTTCTCTCCCCGTTTGGCCACGGACAGTACCATCGCCTGCACTGCGCTGGTCGTCCCGCCTACCATTAAAAATGCGTGGGCCGCATGAAATGCCTGGGCCGCTAAAATCTCCGCATCCCGGATCACAGAAATCGGATGGCAGAGATTATCCAGAGGTTTCATGGAATTAACATCCATTCCCACACAGCGCTCTCCAAGAAGCGCCGTCAGCTCCGGATTTCCCCGGCCTCTTTTATGGCCGGGCACATCAAAAGGCACCACCCGCATTTTCCGAAACTCCTCTAAAGCTTCATAGATGGGTGCTCTTTCCTGAGAAAGCTTTTCCATGCCCTCCATCTCCTTTTCTTTCAACGTTTACTCGTCATAAATGTTCCGCCCGCTGAAAATCTCGATCATTTCCCGGCGGAGGTTGTTCATGATCTCCAGCCGCAGCTTGGGCGGAAGCTCATAAATATCTGTCTTAAACAGATAGTTTTGAAGATCGATCTCCTTGATCATCATCTTTGTATGAAAAATATTGGAATCATATACATTAATATCCACAGTGTCGTACCGGTTCAGCGTTTCCTGGGCAATGTAATCCTGGATCGATGTGATCTTATGGTCCAGGAAAAGCTTTTTGCCGTTCACATCTCTTGTAAATCCCCGCACCCGGTAGTCCATGGTGATAATATCCGAGTCAAAGGAGGAGATCAGGTAATCCAGGGTGGATAATGGAGTGATCTCGCCGCAGGTAGCCACATCAATGTCCACGCGGAACGTGGCCAGACATGTTTCCGGATGGTACTCCGGATATGTGTGTACAGTCACATGGCTCTTATCCAAATGGGCCAGCTGGGTCCGCCCTGCCGGCTTCATGGATCCTTCTGCAATGAGGATCGCCACAGACGCCCCCTGGGGCTCATAATCCTGCTTTGCAATATTCAGCACGGTTGCTCCGATCATGTCTGTCAGATCGGTAAGGATACTGGTAAGACGCTCTGAATTATACTGGGAATCAATATAGGCAATATAATCCCTCTGCTCCCTTGGCGTCTTTGCGTAACAAACATCATAAATGTTAAAACTTAAAGCCTTTGTCAGATTATTAAATCCATATAATTTTAACTTATCCACCGCGGCTCTCCCTCCTGGTTTCTCAGAACTTTTGCCGCCTCCCCTGCGGCATGTTAAACCACCCCGGCCGGCGATCGCCTTGTGCCGGAAAATAATAAAGGCAAGCAGAATATTTGCGTTCTGCTTGCCTGAAGTTCCATTATTTTGAAAGTCCTGAAATGCAAAAGTACGGACATATTCCTGGCATACTGCCGCCGCAAACGCATTCTGACTTTTTCTTGATGATGGATTCCTTCACTCAGAGTCTATATAGCAAATATCTCACTTTTACTACTCTTATTGATCGTTTCACAAGTTGATGTGCGTATCCGCACTGGTTATAAAGTGACCAACTTATAAAATTTGAGCTCTTAACTCAATCAATAAGGCAACAAAACGTTGCCAATCGGCAGCTGACCCGGCTGTCCGTATGGCCTTAACCTGTAGGCCGGCGACTCCGGCGCAGGTGGTCAAAAAGAATATTTGCATGGAAACTCAACTCTTAGCAATGAAATCCCATGACAGGCTCATTTTAGTATATTTTCCGAAAAATGTCAATGCGTTTGTGGAAGAAAACTTACGGTTAAAAGTTACTGTTTCGCTGGCTGAACAGTTATAACCTTACCTGTAATCTCCTTCCTCAAACGTGTATGTCCCTGCCATGACATTTACCGAATCCTCTCCCGGCAGGATGATCCGGGCCTGTGCGCCAAAGGGCACGGTGATCTTGTAGAAAAGCTTTCCATCCCTGTACTCCCAGCCGCTTTCATAGGTTCCTGAAGCCGTCTCAATACGCCCATGAAGGTGTCCCAGACGGGCATCCGGATGAGGTGCGATCACCGCGGATCGAAAGCCCGGAGCTTCCGGCCGGAGGCCGCATACATCGGCAAACATCCACGCCTCAATGCTTCCATAGGTGTAATGGTTCAGGCTGTTCATTTCCTCTGGGCTGATGGTGCCGTCTGGAAGGACCGAGTTCCACCGCTCCCATATGGTGGTAGCACCAAGGTTTACACTGTAAAGCCATCCCGGATAATCCTCATTTAACAGCAGATCCACAGCCATGTCATGATGACCGCTTTTGGTCAGCGCCTGGCACAGCAGCGGCGTTCCTACAAATCCGGTGTTAAGGTATCCTCCATTTTCCCGGATACGCCGGGCCAGGAGCTCGCCTTCCTCCCGGATATTTTCGCTCAGGTCAAACTGAATGGCCAGGGCAGAACCGGTTTGTGTCTGGCAAATGCAGTGTCCGTTTTCATCGAAATATTTTTCCCGGATGGCAGATAATATCTCTCCGGCCAGGGCGGCATAACGGTCAGCCTCGTCATATCCCAGAATTTTGGCAGACCTTGCCACAATATCCGCGCATTTATAATAATATGCGCTGGCAATATATAAAGGATCTGTTGCCCCAAACGGTGATGGATCCTCATGATCCAAAGCCAGCCAGTCTGCAAAATGGAACCCGCCTTTGATCAAATGGGGGCCGCCCTGGGCCTCCTCCTGTGTTCTCTGGTAGTCTACCCATGCTTTCATTCCCGGATAGGTTTCTGCCAAAAGGGTTCTGCTTCCATAATGAAGATATGTATTCCACGGAATGATCACTCCGGCATCCGCCCACGGGCATGCGCCGTACTCTGCAACCATGCCTTCTTTTAAACGGGGAACCACGTTTGGGACGGCGCCGTCTAAAATACTTTGCTCCGCCCGCATATCCCATAAATATTTCCGGTAAAATTCCGGCATATATAAGCTGTAGCAGGCTGTTTCTGATATGGCCTGGGCATCTCCGGTCCATCCCAGCCGCTCATCTCGCTGGGGACAGTCTGTGGGAACATCCAGCAGATTATCCTTTAAGCCCCACAAAGCATTAGAAAATAACTGGTTCACCTTGCCATGGCCTGTGTCGATCCATCCGATCTGGTCAAAATCACTGCGCAGATGATAAGCTGTAAACATATCCGCTGTTACCGGGCAGGCACAGTCCACCCTCATATAACGGAAGCCGAAAAATGTGAAATGCGGCCGCACATGGGCTTTCTTTCCATTGGAAATATAGGTAAATTCCGTTTTGGCGGTGCGCATGTTTTCATGGTAAAACTCGCCTTTTTGCAGGATTTCCCCGGCAGTCAGCGTTATGGCCGTCCCTTCCGGAAGATCACAGTCAAATTCCACCCAGCCGGTAAGATTCTGGCCAAAATCCAGGACCGTATCCCCGCCAGGGGTTTTGATCAGCGACGTTACGGCAAAAGTCTCCTTTTTCACCACCGGCAGACTGTACCGGTCGCCAAGCTTCCCGCATTTTTCCGGGGCTTTTACACATACGCCCCCTTCCGGCGCCAGCGCTTCCCTGCGGGCATCATAAATTTCTCCGTCATAAATATTGTTAAAGGTCACCGGCGACGGGCATGACTCCCATGTGCTGTCCGTACAGACCACGCACGCCTCCTGCCCGCCTTGGCTGATATACAGTTCGCCAATGGCGTACAGACGATCTCCGTAAAGATTCGTGTAACCGCCGCCAAAGCCAAGACGCCCTTTAAACCAGCCCTCACCAAGCCATATGGCAATTTCATTTTCACCGTTTTCCAGCAAATCTGTCACATCATAGGTCTGTGCCTGAAGATGGAAGTCATAAGAATGATACCCCGGGGAAAGAAATTCATTTCCCGCCTTTTTCCCGTTAATATAGCACTCGTAAAGCCCAAGACCGCACATATAAAGCCTTGCTGCCCCCAGAGCTTCCACGGTGAATTTCTTTCTTAATATGGCAGAGCTTGTGCTGTTTTCCGGTGAGATCCACTGCCCCTGCCAGGGTTCTTCCATTTTCCCTGTTTCAAAATAACTCCCGGCCTGAGCCGTCTCCCCGCTATCTGCCATAACAGTCACCGTCCATGTATAGGCAGTCCGTGGCTTTAATGTCACACTCTCCGGGATCTGGAAATCCACAGGATCCGCCAGGCTATCCTCCCCGCTGTCAAAAATTTCAGTGTCATTTTCAAAAAGCTGCACTCTGGCCCACATCTGCCCCCTGGCCTCTCCGCTATCCTCTACGGTCCATGACAGGCTCAGCGGCATGGTCTGAAAGCCCACAGGGCAGCTTACATGATTCACACGCAGATTTTTAATTTTCATAGATACGCTCCTCCAATCCTTCTTTTACATTTTTAGTCCCATCGGCAAACCTAAGCTACAGCAGTTATAGCCATCTTTCGACCTAAACTACAGCCATCTTCCGGTCATTGTGTTATTTCCCCGGATATATGCTTCGGTAATTTCCATGATCTCCTCAAGGTTTTTCAGATCCTGTTTGACAGCCCCTGTTTCCAGTGAATGATTGCCCTCACGGACCACATAGAGTGGAAATCCTCCCTGACGGCATCCCTGCTCCACAGTATCCAGGGGTACCCAATCATCCTTTGACCCGGTAAACGCAATGCCCGGCTGCTCCATAAACCGGAAGGAATCGCCTACCGGCGTATAATAAACATTTCTTGTCTTTAAATGATGCTTCTGCCCATAGGCCGACGCTACCGCCGTCCCTACGCTTTTGGAAATAAACAGGATTTCCTCATATCCGCCAAAATCCACATCCTTAAGGATTTCCTCAGTCTGCTCCAGGGCACCGAAAAATGCTTTTTCCAGCTTTTCTCTGGAATCCCTCATTCCCTTAGGAAAATTCCCATAAGAAACTTCTTTGATCATATACCCGCTCTCTGCCGCCAGCTTTTTGCTGTAATACAGCAGCGGCTTATCCGTGTGGTACCCGACCCCCGGAAAAATAACTGCCAACTTTTTCATCGCTTTTTATACTCCTTTTTGGTGTTACTATTCATTCAAAGGCCGGCATGGCCCGATTTCTGCTTCTTCAACGCATTTGATGACACCAGGGTCAAAAGGTCAAAATACCTTTTGACCCTAACATCTCACATTTAATTTTACCATATTTCTCTACTCCTGATAAGGGACGATTCGTTACTTATTCCCGGGCAGCCGGGAACAATTACGGTTCCCAGCGTAACATGTGATCTCGGCGTGCAAAATCCATTTACATGACCATTTGCGCCCCTCTTTAGAAAACATTACACGGCACACTTCGGCTGTAAACCGCATTTTATATAATTGGGCCGTAGAATTTTCCGTATGTGTTCGGCTCAAATCAGAAAAATGTCAATCAGGGTCTAATTTTTCCTTAAATCGTTAGACCCTAAATCGCAAAATCTCAATATAAGCCAAAGTATGATCCAAAATCTACGGCTGAAATCCGCAAAATGCCGAATCAGGCCTAAGGAGTGGGCTAAATCCTACGGCCCTAAAACGGAAAATGAAGATCCGGGCCGAAACAACGGTTACTCATTTTTTTTCAGAAACTACGCATAAATTTTTGTTGACACGCCCCCGCACACAGGTGTAAACTTATAAACGGTCACCCACAAATTTCCATGGTGGGCAGCCCATAAAATAACGAAAGGAGGCAGTCAGTATGATCTTAACAAATCGCGTATTAAATGCGTTAAAAAATCGAAATCACAAAACCTACACTCACAAAACTCATATGGATCAATATATCGGATCATGCTGTCTGCTTTTATCGTTTTTGCCGGCCAGTCAGAGTTAAGTACATCCAACTGCGCCCTTTAAAGGGCCGCCACGGTCACGTACCGCTCTGTATCTGCGTACGCCGCAAAACTGAATAAAACACGGTGGGCCACGCCTGCCCCAACTCAGCCCCAAAAGCATCTCCGATCCCGGAGATGCTTTTTTGTTTAGCATTGAGCGTCAGCGAGCTGGCTGGGCTCATTGCTATCAGGCCCAGCTGTCAGCTGGCTGGGCTCTATGCTTATACTTACTAAGAAACGGAGGAGAGAACATTATGAATGTAAAGGGAAAACGACTGAAAAAGTTCAGGGATATTGCCCGGTTTTTAAAGGGCAATGGCCACTTTCTCGTCCTGGCCCTGGCTGCCGGGATGCTGACGACCATGTTTAATGCCCTGACGCCCCAGATCATCCGCTATACGGTTGATCACCTGACCGGGGAAGGAACAGAGGACAGCGGGTTTTTCGGAAAGATTTTCGCACAGCTTTTAGGCACAGATATTCAGGGGAATTTTCTGATCATGGCCGCTGTAGCTGTGCTTGTCAGCGCTTCCTGCGCCGGCATATTTACCTATATCAGCAATGTGAGCCTGGCTAAAGGCTCTGAGGGATTTTTAAAAACAATGCGGGATCAGCTTTACCGCCATATCCAGCGCCTGCCCTACAGCTGGCACGGCAAAAACCGCACCGGAGATATTATCCAGCGGTGTACCAATGACGTTGAGATCATCCGCCAGTTTATTTGCAGCCAGCTTATGGAAGTGATCCGGATCGTCTTTCTGGTGATCCTGTATATGAGTATCATGTTTTCCATGAACGTGCAGCTGAGCCTGATCGCCGTGGCATTTATCCCTGTGGTGGTAGGCTATTCCCTCTACTTCTATTCAAAAATATCCAAAAGCTTCCTGGAAGCCGATGAGGCGGAAGGCGACCTGACGGCCAAAGTCCAGGAAAACCTTACCGGCGTGCGTGTTGTCCGTGCTTTTGGCCGGGAAATGTACGAGATCGACCGTTTTGATGAGAAAAACAACCGCTTTGCCAATCTTTGGATCCGTGTGGGACGGTTCATGAGCGTATACTGGGGCGCCGGAGATTTCCTTACAGGAATCCAGGCTGCAACCATCCTTATTACTGCAACCATTTTCACGGTACAGGGACAAATTTCCCTGGGTGATCTTATGGCATTTGTATCCTATAACGCATCTCTGTCCTGGCCTATCCGAAGCCTGGGGCGTGTATTATCCAATATGAGTAAGGCCGGCGTATCCATTGACCGTGTCACTTACATTTTGGACGCCCGCGAGGAAATGGACGAGCCCTGGGAAAAAGAAGTGCCTATGGATAAAGACATTTCCTTTGAGCATGTACACTTTGCCTATGAACACGACGCTCCGGTACTGGATGACGTCAGCTTTACCATTCCCGCCGGAAGTACCTTTGCTATCCTTGGCGGCACAGGCAGCGGAAAATCCACCATTGTCCATCTTCTGGACCGTCTCTACGATCTGGACGAAAACGATGGCCGCATCACCATCGGCGGCGTGGATCTCCGCAATATAAAGAAGGGATGGCTTAGAAAAAATATCGGCATGGTCTTACAGGAGCCCTTTTTATTCTCCCGGACTGTCGGCGAAAACATTGCCATTTCCAAAGAACATCCGGTATGGGATGAAATCCGGGCAGCGGCCGGGATTGCCTGTGTGGACGACGCCATCCTTCAGTTTGACGACGGCTACGAAACCATGGTAGGCGAACGGGGCGTTACACTGTCCGGCGGACAGAAACAAAGGGTAGCTATTGCCCGGATGCTTATGCAGAAAGCGCCGATCATGGTATTTGACGACTCTTTATCCGCTGTGGATGCAGAAACCGATGTGAAGATCCGTACCGCCCTGAAAGAATCCATGGGCAAAAGCACCGTGATCCTCATTTCCCACCGTATCACAACACTGATGCAGGCAGATTGTATTATGGTCCTGGACAAGGGCCGCATTGCGGAAATGGGCACCCACGAGGAGATGCTTAAGAAAAACGGCATTTACAGCAAGATTTATGACATTCAGATGAACATAGATGATGAACAGTTAAAGGAAGGAGGGGTTGTATGCGAATAGAAGAACAGGAGTATACAAAAAACTTTGACATACGCATCTGGAAACGGGTTCTGCCATTTTTAAAGCCCTTTAAGAAAACGGTGGCCATTATTTTGATCTTTAACCTGGTCTGCTCCATGGTAGACATTGCCCTGCCTTTGTTTCAAAGATACGCCATCAACCATTTTATAAATGAACAGACCCTTGACGGCATCTGGGGCTTTGGCCTTGTATACCTGATCGTTGTGGCATTCCAGTTTTTCAGTGTGGTTATGTTTACCCGGGGCAGCGCTTCCCTGGAAATGTTTGTAAGCAAGACAATGAAACGGGCCTGCTTTGTCCATTTGCAGAAGCTTTCATTTTCTTATTATAATGTCACTCCGGTAGGCTATATCCTGTCCCGTGTCATGAACGATACGGACCGGATTGCCGGAATGACGGCCTGGAACTTTACCGACATGCTGTGGGCGCTGGTGTATGTGCTTGGGGTATTTATCGCCATGCTGGCCCTCAACTGGCAGCTGGCCCTGATCATTATGCTTATTGTTCCGGCCCTGGCCATACTGACCTGGTATTTCCAAAATAAAATCCTTAAATGGAACCGCCGTGTGCGCAAGATCAATTCCAAGATCACCAGCGGCTACAATGAAGGCATTATGGGCGCCCAGACTTCCAAAACCCTTGTGATCGAGGACAAAAATCTGGAAGAATTTAAAGGCATGACCAGTGAAATGCGCACTGCCGCCGTAAAGGCAGCCCGCTTAAGCGCCGTTTACGTGCCACTGATCCTGTTCTGCGGCTCCCTGGCCACAGCCATTGTCCTTGGCCGGGGCGGTCAGATGGTTCTGGATCAAATGCTGCTTATTGGTACACTTTCGGCATTTACTTCCTATGCCGTAGGTATTTTCGAGCCAATCCAAATGCTGGCAAGAAACCTGGCAGAGCTTATTTCCATGCAGGCCAATATTGAGCGTGTCATGACTCTGCTGGATCAGGAGCCGACAGTTTCCGATTCTCCGGAAGTTATTGAAAAATACGGAGACACCTTTCACCCGAAAAAAGAAAATTGGGAACCCATTAAAGGGGATATTGATTTTCAGGATGTATCCTTCCACTACCCCGACGGCTCTGAGGAAGTCCTCAGCCACTTTAACCTGAAGGTTCCCGCAGGAACGACTGTAGCCATTGTCGGAGAAACCGGCGCCGGAAAAAGCACCCTGGTCAACCTGGCCTGCCGTTTCTTTGAGCCAACCGGCGGACGGATCCTTATTGACGGAAAGGACTACCGGGAGCGGAGCCAGCTTTGGCTCCACAGCAATATCGGCTATGTGCTTCAAAGTCCCCATCTGTTTTCCGGGACCATTGAAGAAAATATCCGCTACGGCCGCCTGGATGCCACCGATGAAGAAATCCGCGCTGCGGCCAAAGCCGTATCCGCCGACCAGGTTGTGGCCAAGCTGGAAAAAGGCTACCAGACCGATGTAGGTGAAGGCGGCAGCCGTCTTTCTACCGGTGAAAAACAGCTTATTTCCTTTGCCAGAGCCATTATTGCCGATCCGGCCATCTTTGTCCTGGATGAAGCCACATCCTCCATCGATACCCAGACAGAGCAGCTCATCCAGAAGGCCACAGAAAAACTGCTCCATGGCCGTACATCCTTTATCATTGCCCACCGTCTTTCCACCATCCGCCACGCGGATCTGATCCTTGTGGTGCGGGACGGAAAGATCATCGAACAGGGCCGGCACGAAGATCTGCTGGATCAGAAGGGGTATTACTATCACCTTTGCAAACAGCAGTTCCAGGAGGAGCAGACGTTTGCGGAAAGTAACGAACAATTATAAGTATACTATCCTACGACAGCACCGTGGCTGCCATGATTGATTTTTTAATCTTCCAAAAATCCAGCCTTGCATTCAAAAATGCGTATTCCACAAGATTCTTTTCCTGTGGAGTACGCATTTTATAGTCCCTTTACGGCATATAGCTTCCCAATCGCCACAATGACAGTAATCACCATCCTGCTACCAGTAGTGAATTAGAGATGTAGTTGACAATTTGACTCCTTGAGCATATAATTACATCAGAATTGAAAGAGAGAACTCTTTGGAAGGAGTGGCATAATCTATGAAATATAGAGGTTGCCGCTCTTGATTTTTTTATAAGTATCACGAAACATACCAAGAGCCGGAAATACCTCCGTTTATGCGGTCTTCCGGCTCTCTTTTTACTCTCCATATCTGTGATTATGCCCCTCGCCTTCACTGTGATGGCCTTGAGGCGTTTGGACGCTTTCCCCGCCAGATTCCTGAATGAAATCCGTTGTATCCACGGATTGGCCATCCTGTATGCTTCCATCATCTGCCGTAACATCATCGCCCAGCTGATACTGAATATTGTCGTAAGCGGATGTGTCCGCTGCCACAGCTTCCAGGATTTCCCTGCACCAGGCTTCATCCTCTCCGGAAACAGTCAATGTCAGTTCTCCAGTCTCCAAATCCCCTGCAGCTTCACCATCGCCAATAAGCTTTGCAACAGCATCTCCATAATCCATATGCACCACATCCGACACGCCGGCAAGAGCATTTCCCGACCGGTCAAAGCCCCGGGCCCCAACGACCTGTCCAAACCGGTTAATGCTTAATTCCACAGACATATCTCCATCCATACGAATATAAGCTGCAGGCGTTGTATACATATAATAACCGCCGGAAAAAACAATGACTATCAGACACAGCACTGCCGCCGCGATTCCGCCATATAAAGGCCGCCGCATTCTTCTGGGGGCATACACCTTCTTGCGCAAATATTCTTTTGTATGACGCTTTAATTGTTCTTCCGCATGGACAGAATCAAAAGCATCCTTCCAAAGTTCACTCATTTGTCCCATCCCCCTTCCAGCTGTTCCTTAAGAAGATTTCTGGCCCGGGCCAGCAGTGTATAGACTGTATTCACATTCTTTTTAAGGATATGGCTGATCTCCACGGCGCTGTATTCCTCATAATAATAAAGATAGACCACATCCTTGTATTTTTCCGGCAACGCCAGCACTGCCTCCAGCACATCATATCCCGGATCCTCGGGGGATTTCCCGGCAATTTCCGCCGCCTGCTCCAAAGGTACGGTTTTCGCCCGAAAAAAGCTTTTTAAAAGATCTTTGCAGGCATTGATCGTCACCCGGATGATCCATGCTTTTTCATGGGCCTCGCTTTCAAAGGGTTCCGAGTGAAGAACATACTTTAAAAAGACCGTTTGGAAAATATCTTCCGTATCTGAATAATTTTTCAAATGCACCATGCAGATCCGCCGTACTGTATCTGAATATAATTCAATGGCTCTTTCCGCATCTTCTTCACTGCGCATATCTTTGCTCACACCCTTTTTTATGCAGATCACTCATGCCATCCGCCGTGATGGCTGCTGTGGTGGTCACTGCCGTAACCACCGGCACAGCTGCTGTTATAACAACTGCTGCTATAGCAGCTGCCGCTGTTGTGGCATCCTGTGGCGGAAGTGCTGTTTTGGCAGTCTCCGTTGCAGCCATCTACATGATGCCCGTAAGTGCAGCCTTCTGCATCACTTTCCCATACAGTCTCCAGAGCCAGGTCCGTCGTGGCGCTGTCTCTCATCTGACCTGATGCAAATGCCGCAGTTCCTCCAAATACTGTCACCAAAAGTGCCGCTGTGATTCCCATGATCATTTTTTTCATAAAACATTCCTCCAATCGCTTCATCTCCCGGGACGCCCGCCTGAGCTTTTTGATCAGGTTTGGCATCCCGGCTTTTTATCGTTTTCAATAGAGATACGATTGGAAAGGGGGAATCCTTTCAAAAATCCGAAAAAAATTCCAAAAAAATTTCCCCCTGCCGGATCAGCAATGGACAGGGGGAAATGTCGCTGCTGTTCTCACCGTAAACGGCAGCATTTTCAGCGGTTTTCTTCCATCTGCACCGCTTTCTGCAAAGGATGAATATCCTTTTTAAACGTATATCTTAAGAAAAACGCGCACATTGCCGCTGATACCAGCTCCGCAACAGGAAAGCACCACCAGACATTCTCCAGATCCCCCGTTAAAGAAAGAAGAAAAGCGACCGGAAGCAGCACGATCAACTGTCGCACCAGAGAAATCCACAGGCTGAAAAATCCGTGGGACAATGCCTGAAATACAGAAGATGAAACAATTGAAAATCCGGCAATTAAAAAGTGTACAGCGATTGTCCGAAGCGCCGGAACACCGATCGACAGCATATAGTCCGAAGCATTAAAAATTGAAAGCAGCTGCCCGGCAAACACTTCAAAAACGATAAATCCGATCACCATGATCCCAACCGCGTAGGCAATACTTAACTTTAAGGTCTTTACCATGCGGTCTGGCTTTTTAGCACCATAATTATAGGCAATAATAGGCACCATACCATTATTCATACCAAAAAGCGGCATAAAGACAAAGCTTTGCAGCTTAAAATAAACACCATAAACCGCTGTCGCTGTTGTTGAAAATCCGATCAAAATTTTATTCATGCCAAAGGTCGTCACTGATCCGATGGATGCCATGATAATTGATGGAATACCTACCATGTAAATATTTTTTATGATCGTCCCGCTTGGCCGGAATTTTTTTAAAGAAATGTGGATTTCACTGTTTTTCTTGATATTAATAACAATGCCGATAATTGCTGCCACGATCTGTCCGAAAACCGTTGCAATAGCTGCCCCGGCAACACCCATCTTCGGTACCCCAAACAATCCGAAAATAAATATAGGGTCAAAAATAATGTTAATAATTGCCCCTATCCCCTGGCTGATCATTGTATAAATTGTCCGCCCGGTAGCTTGAAGTAAACGTTCACATATGATCTGAAAAAACAGTCCAAATGAGAACACTGTACAAATCATCAGGTAAGTGGTTCCTCCCTCAACAATTTCCGGCACATCGGTCTGAACAAGAAAAAAGCTCCTTGAAAAAAAGATCCCGGCAACTGCAAAAACAATATAACTGCATAACGCCAGAAACAGAGCATTAACCGCTGTCTTATTTGCCTTTTCGTAATTTTTTTCTCCCAGACTCTTTGACAACAGTGCATTAATACCAACTCCGGTTCCCGTAGACACCGCGATCATAAGATTCTGGGCCGGGAAAGCCAATGATACGGCTGTCAGCGCGTTTTCATTGAGCATCGCCACAAACATGCTGTCAACAATGTTGTATAAAGCCTGCACCAGCATGGAAATCATGATTGGCACAGACATGGTCAGCAACAGACGGTTGACAGGCATAACGCCCATTTTGTTTTCCTGCATAAATTTCCTCCCTTATCTTTGTAAAAATAATAGCTGCATTCAACTGCATCCTGTTTATTTTTTATCCGTTTTCTCTACCAGATGCTCTTTAATTATATCCCGCCTCAAAAATGGTGTCAATGAATGGATTTCATATACCTTTTTACATTTTTATGCTATGATAGATATATGAAACAAGTGGAGTCTCACGCCCATTTGTCAGGCACTTATCATATAACCAGCGGAGGAATGGAAATTTTTATGAAACAACACCCCAACTTATATCAGCGCCAAAGAAATAATATCGCTCTGCTCACAGAAACATTATCCATCGCATCGCAGGGAAAGTATTTCGTCAACGGCAAGGAAATCCCATTAAAATATGACCAAAAACGCCTTTCAGACGCTATCGTCATAGCACCTGCACAGGTTCAAAAAAACCGGGATCAGATCACGGAAATGATCACCCTTCCTGCCAATGCCGCGCCCGGCCCTTTCACCATTGAAACGACCGGTGAGGACACCTTCACTGCTGCCCGTCGGCTCAGCCGCCAGGGCCAGCCATCATCTCACAAGCAAAAAGTCCTTGTGTTAAACTTTGCCAATCCTGTCCACCCCGGAGGCGGCGTGCGCCGGGGCGCCAGAGCCCAGGAGGAAGATCTGTGCCGCCAGAGCACTCTTTTACTCTCCCTGGAAAGCAGCCAGGCAAGCTTTTACTATGCCCTTCACCGTAAACACAACGATTTTCTGGCTTCCGATACGATGATCCTTTCTCCCAACGTGGAAATTATAAGAAATGCCAACGGCCAGCTTCTTCCCGACGGCACCACAGACGTTGCAGTGCTTACCTGTGCTGCCCCTGTTGCCCGCCATTGCGGCTTTGCCCCAACAGACGAGCGGCTGCAAAGAATACTCTACCGGCGTATTTCAGGCATCCTGTCCACAGCCATTGTTTACGGCTACCGCTATCTCGTCCTCGGCGCCTGGGGCTGCGGCGCCTTTGGAAATGATGCAAATATTGTCGCTCAATTATTTGCCCGTGCCTTCCGGGAAATTGAACAAAACTATATTCATGGCAATACGCCTTTTGGCCATGTGTGCTTTGCAGTTTTAGACCGGACGCCGGATCAGTATAATTTAAAAAGCTTTCGCCACTATTTTCACCAGACAGCCTCTGCCTGCACATCCCGGCCCGATGAAGCCCGGCAGGGACAGTCCCGCCGGACGAACCAAATCCGGGGCTGCCTTATCGGCGGCGCCGCCGGCGATGCCCTGGGCTATCCGGTGGAATTTATATCCAGAAGCCAGATCCTTAACCGCTACGGCAGCAGCGGCATTACTCAATATGAATATGATCCCCAACAGGGAACAGCCATTATTTCCGATGATACCCAAATGACGCTGTTCACAGCTGAGGGTCTGATCCGCAGCCGCAGCAAAAACCAGGCCGGCGGTGCAGATGGGCACAACAGCCTTTGCTCCAGTATTTATCAGGCCTACAAAGACTGGCTTTTCACCCAGACCGGTTCCATGGATGCAAAGACGCTGAAAGATCATGACAGCCGCCTGCTTCAGGTTCCCCAGCTTTGGGCATGGCGGGCGCCGGGCAATACATGTCTGGATGCCCTGCGTCAGGAAACCCTGGGCACACCGGAACAGCCGATCAATAACAGCAAGGGCTGCGGCGGCGTTATGCGGGTTGCTCCAATCGCCCTGTATTTTGATCCTTCTGTACCTGTTGAAGATGTTGACAGGCTTGGCGCCGCGGCCGCAGCCATTACACACGGCCATCCCTTAGGGTATATTCCTGCTGCCGCGCTGGTCCATATGATCCGGCGTATTGTTTTCGGGGGATGCACTCTTGGAAATACCCTGGAAGCCATTACCGCAGAAATGCGCAAAACCATGTGGGACCTTTATCCGGCAAATCCCTATATCCAACGCTTTTTCCAGCTTGTGGACAAGGCCGTGGAATTTTCAAAAAACACCCTGCCGGATCACGTAAACATTGCCGCCCTTGGCGGGGGCTGGGTGGCAGAAGAAACCTTTGCCATTGCCCTTTATTGCTGCCTGAAATATCAAAATGACTTCTCAAAAGCCCTGATCGTCTCCGTCAACCATGGCGGCGACAGCGATTCCACCGGAGCTGTCACCGGAAATATCCTTGGCGCCCGGATCGGATATGAAGCCATCCCAAAACAGTGGAAAGACAGGCTGGAGCTGGAACAGCTCATTGTGGAAATGGGGGATAGGCTGGGGGAAGCGGAATGAAATCCTACGGCTATTAACAGCGCAATCCTCCGTGCTTTCAGCTACGCTCTCCTCATCTCCTCGATCTTAGCAAACACCCCGGTCTCATATTCCGTAGTTTCCGGGGCAATGTGGTGCATTAAAAATGTTTTTGCCATGGGCAGCCACTGGGCGCAGGCGTGGGCCTTGTCCTGCCGGTAAGGCTGGATAAGGTTTCTGCCCAGGGAAAAACCATGATCCCCGTATTCAAACATATGAAGCTCATAAGGGATTCCCTGTTCCTGAAGCTTCACTGCCAAAGCCAGGGCGTTCTGCGCTGTCACAAGGCCGTCATCTCTTGCCGCAGCAATAAACACCGGCACTGTATGCTCTGACACATAATAGGCCGGGCTGTATTTTTTCTGAAGTTCTTCATCGGGATCTGCTGTGCCAAAAACATGGGTATTCATGTCCACATTTCCCAATGGGGACGGATGGCTCTTGCGAAACGCCTCCTGGACCACATAGTCTGCCACCGGATAAATAAGCATGGCTGTCAACGGCTTAAACACTTCCGGGGCTTCGTGGAAAAATTCCGAAAGCACCGGCGTGTACCAGGCAGTGGCATACATACCGCAAAGATGGCCTCCGGCAGAAAAACCTATTATAGAAATCTTATCTACATCCACTTCCCATTCCCGTGCATGCTCCCGAATGGTCAGTATGGCTTTCCCAAGATCCCGCACCTGAGCCGGGAAAAGGGTCTTTTCCAAAGGCGCCGTGGCTGCCACACTATATTCCAGGACAAATGCCTGGTAGCCGTCCATTGCAAAGGCCATCGCCACCGGATCCCCTTCATCGCCGTGACGCGGGCAGGTATTGTAGCCGCCGCCAGGGCATACGATCACTGCCGGACGCACCAGGGGCATGGGCATGATCTCCGGGGTTTTAGATACAAATGTGGTCAAAGTTACATCATCTCTGTCGTCCCATAAACTTAATGTTTCAATCTGCATATGCATTCCTCCTTATTTGCCTTAAGTATACCTTCTTCCTGTTTCATTTACTTGTAGATTCATGGTATAATTACGACATATAATGTCCTGTGGATCTGTATGCCAAAGATCTGAAAAAAGTATTGGAAATATGGTGTTTTTAAGGAGGTAATGCCATGATCAGGCCTGAAATCTGTATTGGAGATATAAGAAAATACGCGATTAAATGTCATCAGCAGCATCCGGATATATCTTTAGATTTTTATAATATATACCAGCAGCTTATTTTTGAAAAGGGGCGTCAAAACGATCCTAAAGTGCCGGAGTCTGGCAAAGAATATGGCCCTGATAGTGCCCTGATACCGGATTTTATGGCGTGGGATACCAAGGATCCACAGGCACTGGCCCGGCTTATTGATCAGATCCCCGTATCCGGTGCCAGTGTCACGCCTTTATCCGCTATGCCTCAGATCGATCCCAAACTCCCATATGTTAAGGCGGTCCGGCCCTTTTTTATTTCCCGGGAAATGCCCTACATCCATACGTCTCCCCATATTGACGACTGTTTTGTCTTTTTATATGTTTACGAAGGTTCCTGCCTTTTGGAGCTGGATCACACCGCGCATGAAATGCACCAGGGAGAACTGTGTATTATTTCTCCCCGGGTTATCCGCCGCCATCTGCTGACGGAAAATGACTTTGTCCTGTGTATTATGGCCGAGAAGCAGCATTTTGAAAATGCTTTCTTAACTCTGCTTGGAAAAGATAATTTTCTTTCAGAATTTTTCCGCAGGGCTCTTGTGCAAAATGAGCGGGGGCACATGTTTTTTATGATCCCTCCGGACACGGGAATTTGCCAGATCTTTCAGCGGCTGTTCCAGGAAATTGTCCGGCCGGATTCCTACTCAGACACAGTGTTCAGCCTTTGCCTCAACCTTTTATTCACTCAGATCATCCGCAGCCAGGAGGAAACCTACCGGTATTTTTCCCGCACTTCCACTCCGGCAGCATTTGTGGCCATGCCCTACATCCTTCAATATATCCAGGAAAATTTCTCCCAGCTGACCCTTGAAGCGCTGGCAGACCACTTTCACTATGACAAAAGCTATTTAAGCAAGACAATCCGCCGTTTTACCGGCAAAACTTATACAGAAATCGTCAGTCACTATAAGCTTGAGCGCGCAGCTCATCTCCTTAAAGAAACCGATGTAAAGATCAGCCGCATTGCCTATGACACCGGCTTTGGAAGCTGTGACCATTTTTCCCGGTGCTTTCGGAAATATTTCGCCGCAACGCCCCGGGAATACCGGAAAAAATACCGCTGACAGCTTTGGCCGCCTGTTTTTGAAGCGCGAGCCGTCAGCGGCCGGACATCCCCTTGCGGTACTCTGTAGGCAGCACATGGTAAATGTCCTTAAATGCTTTTGTAAATTTGCTTTGATTTTCATAGCCCACCTTGCCGGCAATAACGGCGATGCTGTCCCCGGTTTCCCGCAGAAGCCTTGCCGCTTCTTTTACCCGGTACGCTTTCATATAAGACGCGATGGGCATGCCGTAAACCGCTTTAAAAACCGTTTTTAAGGTACATGTATTGATCAGATAACGTTTGGACAGCGCTTCGATCGTAAATCTCTGGTCCAGATGGGTCACTAAAAGCTGGTGTATTTCCCGGATCACATCTGCCTGAGCTGACGGCTGCAGGCCCATTTCCCGGTTCTTGGGCATTTCCATCATGGATAAAAACAAAATAAGCTCCTGAACCTTTAGCTTAAAATAGGGAAGGCGCACCTGATCCGGCAGGTCATAAAGCTCTGAAAAAATATGCTCGATCTTGTCGCTGGCCGCCATGGCAACCGGACGGCCCTCAGGGAAAAATTTCCTGTAAAGCTGACTGCCGTCGATCCCTGCTTCTTTTAGGATTTCCGGCGTTTCCCGGGTCAAAATATCCAGGTCAATGGCAATGGAAAGCCCCCGATGATAGCCTAACGGGAAATTCATTTCAGATCCTGCACAGCAGTCCGACATATGGAGCAGCAGATCTCCCGGCCCCAGATAATACGTCATGCCGTCATTCATTTTCCAGCCCATCCGCCCATCTTTGGAATGGTGGATGTGCATAACGCCTTCCTCTGCATGATGGCGGAGACAGCATTTTTCACCCTTGTAATCCCGAAAGGAAAGCTGTATTCCCGGAAACACAGAGACTTCTTCCACGGCAACTGCAGGTTCATCCATAGTTCCCTCACCTCCTATGAAAGCGGACATGTGATCTCCACCAGCTTTTCGATCATGTGATGCAACAGCTGGGCCGCCTGGGTATCTGCCGCTTTGTAGTAAACTTCCTTGCCATCTCTGCGGCTGACAATAAGGCCGCTGGCCTTCAGCAGCTTCAGATGATGGGAAACTGCCGGGCTGCTCATGCCGACAATGGCCGATATATTGATCACACATTCTTCGCAATGGCACAAAAGCCAGAAGATCCGTGTCCGGCTTGGATCCCCAAGCTGCTTAAAAATGTCTGAAACGGTCTGAAAATCCTGTGTCTGAGGCATATCGCCCAATATATTTTCAATTTCCTGCCCATGATCATGAGGTAAATATTCCTGTTCCATAGTCTGTTCCTCCTTGCTATGCCTTTAGGATTATCATTTATTCTATAGTTTATCATACAGCAGTGGATTTGCAAACCGTTCCTCTACGCCCATTTAAACAGCAGTAACTGTTCATCCAGCTGCCACAAGCCCCTTCGCTCCATTTAGAAATCTTTTTCGCCCAAACAGAAGGATTTGACCAAAACAGCTTGACTTCCTTGAGTAAAGCGGCTATAGTATAAGCATAATGATTAAACAATTATTTAATCGTTTAAAAGCGTTGTGACATGAAAGTCAGCCAAAAACCGCCTGCAAAAGCGGATCTTAAGAATTATTGAGAGGAGCGTATTTATTATGAAAAAGACTTATGAAATCGATGTAGACTGTGCAAACTGTGCTAATAAAATGGAAGATGCCGCAAAGCGTACCGATGGTGTTAAAGATGCCACAGTAAACTTTATGGCTCTGAAAATGATCGTTGAATTTGAAGATGGCCAGGATCCCAAAGCTGTTATGAAAAATGTTCTTAAAAACTGCAAAAAGGTTGAAGACGACTGCGAAATCTATCTTTAAGGCCAGATCTGTACAGCACATAAAGGCACCCTGCTTTTAAGGAGGTCAGCGGTTATGAACAAAAAACAAAAAAAGATGCTGATCCGGATCATTGTTGCGGCCGTACTTATGGTCATTCTGTATTTTATTCCGGTCCAGCGCTATGTCCGCTTTATATTATACCTGATCCCCTATCTGATCGTCGGGTA
Source organism: Candidatus Scybalocola faecigallinarum (assembly GCA_018711005.1). Lineage (GTDB taxonomy): Bacteria > Bacillota > Clostridia > Lachnospirales > Lachnospiraceae > Catenibacillus > Catenibacillus faecigallinarum. The sequence goes on from DVIT01000007.1 coordinate 46,679, forward strand.
TGATATTTTAAGAAAAGCCTTTAAAGGCATTATTAACCGTCAGGTCTTTGACGAGAACTTTCTCATGGCTGTCGCAACGATTGGCGCCATGGCTATTGCCGTCTACGAAAACGGCGATTATACCGAAGCGATTGCTGTTATGCTGTTTTATCAGATCGGCGAACTGTTCCAAAGCTACGCTGTAGGAAAAAGCCGCCGCAATATCAGCGCCCTGATGGATATTCGGCCGGATTACGCCAATATTGAAAAAGACGGCAAATTAGAACAGGTCGATCCGGATGAAGTGGCTGTAGGCACAGTGATCGTCGTCCAGCCGGGAGAAAAAGTTCCCATTGACGGCATTATCGTGGAAGGTGACTCCACATTAAATACAAGCGCCCTTACCGGCGAAAGTCTCCCAAGAGACGCCCGCTGCGGCGATGAGGTGATCAGCGGCTGCATTAATATGACCGGCGTCCTTAAGATCCGCACCACAAAGGAATTTGGGGAATCCACAGTTTCCAAGATCCTGGAGCTTGTGGAAAATTCCAGCTCCCGAAAATCAAAGTCCGAAAACTTTATCTCAAAATTTGCTAAATATTATACCCCGGCGGTCTGCTACAGCGCCGTGGCCCTGGCCATCCTGCCGCCCCTGGTACGCATGCTCTTTCTCGGGCTGCCCGCAGACTGGGGCGTATGGGTCTACCGGGCCCTTACCTTCCTTGTGATCAGCTGCCCATGCGCGCTGGTCATCAGTATCCCCTTAAGCTTTTTCGCAGGCATCGGCGGGGCCAGCAAGGCCGGTATCCTTGTAAAAGGCTCCAATTATCTGGAAACCTTATCAAAAACAAAATATGTTGTATTTGATAAAACAGGAACATTGACCCAGGGTGTATTTGAAGTCAATGCCGTTCATCACAACACCATGGAGGAAAAACGGCTGCTGGAATATGCGGCCCTGGCAGAAAGCGCTTCCTCCCATCCCATAAGTAAAAGTATCCAGCGGGCTTACGGAAAAGAAATCGACCGTTCCCGGGTCAAGGATATTAAAGAGATCAGCGGAAATGGCGTCACTGCCATTGTTGACGGCATTCCTGTGGCTGCGGGAAATGATAAGCTGATGAAATCTTTGGAAATTTCCTATATTGATTGCCACCACGTAGGTACCATCATCCACATGGCGATCAACGGAGAATATGCCGGACATATTGTTATTTCGGATATTGTAAAGCCCCATGCCAAAGAAGCCATCAAAGCATTAAAAGCCTCCGGGATCACAAAAACCATCATGCTCACCGGAGACTCTGCCAAAGTTGCCGATCATGTAGCCCGGGAGCTTGGCGTGGACGAAGTCCACAGCGAGCTGCTTCCCGGTGATAAAGTCGAACAGGTGGAAAAGCTCCTGGCCTCCAAGCCGGAAAAAGGTAAGCTTGCTTTCGTCGGCGACGGCATCAACGATGCCCCTGTCCTTTCCCGGGCAGATATTGGTATTGCCATGGGCGCCCTGGGCTCTGATGCAGCCATTGAAGCCGCCGATGTCGTCCTTATGGATGACGATCCCCTGAAAATTGCCAAGGCCATACGCATTTCCCGGAAATGCCTTCGTATTGTATATGAAAACATTGCCTTTGCCCTGGGCATTAAGATCATCTGCCTGCTCCTGGGCGCCCTGGGATTTGTCAATATGTGGCTGGCCATCTTTGCCGATGTAGGCGTTATGATCATCGCCGTGCTTAACGCCATCCGGGCGTTGTTTGTGAAAAAACTTTAACAGATATCTCTGTTAAAATGCCCCACAGACTGGCCGGGAATCAGTTTTCCCTGGATAATGACCTGCTGGATTTGAGTTGTTTTTGCCTGCTCAATCTCGCAGATCAGACGGATTGCTGCTTCCCGGCCAATTTTAGCTGTATCCTGGCGCACTGTAGTCAATCTGGGATAAAGGAGCTGAGACATACGGATCCCGTCATAACCGGCAATTGAAATATCGTCAGGGATGCGCATCCCTCTTTTTTCAATCTCATTTCTTCCGCCGATCAATGCCGTATCATCCGGATATAGAATACAGGTCGGAGGCTGCTCCATGTCTAAAAGTTCTCCGGTAAGCGTCTGGGCTTTCCGGGTATCCATATACGCCGCTTCCCGCACATAGTTCTTAGGGAGATCCAGGCCAAGTACATTCGCAGCATTATAAAAGCTTGCAAGACGATCCTTTGTAACATAGGATGTCTTTTGACCATGAATATAGGCGATCCGGCGATGGCCGCAGCCGTAAACATAGCGCATCAGTGCTTCTATTCCTCCAATATTGTCAGAAAGCACCGCCGTACAATTTTGATGGATATAATCCACCGTCACAACAGGCAGATCGCTGTTCATTAATTCAATGACTTCCCGGGAATTAAAATCTCCGCAGACAATGGCCACGCCGTCAAAATTCCGGTACTTACAGTGAGCCAGATAAGACATTTTACGGTCATCAAAACAAGTATTAATAAACGTCAGATCATATCCCTGCTTTTCCACCTGTTCTTTTAAGCCGTTAAGCACCCCGGAAAAATATTCATGGGTAAGGCCACATCCGGCTTCTTCCTCAAAAAGGACTCCAATATTAAACGAACGGCTGGTCTTCAGCGCCCGGGCGGTTCCGTTAGGAAAATACCCCAACTCCTGTGCTGCCTTTCGAATCCTGGCTTTTGTTTCTTCACTAATGTCTTTCTGATCGCTCAGCGCTTTACTGACCGTTGCCGTAGAAACGCAGCATTTTTGCGCGATCGTTTTCATCGATACCATAGCTGCCTCTTTTCTATAAAAACGTTATGCTGCGCACAGCGCAGCTGCACCACAGAAAGGGAAATATCCCCCGCTCTCTCCATATAGCCGGGATATTCCCCTTGCCCTATCATTTTCGTCTTTTAAGTATACCTCCGGAAATATAAATATACAAGGAATTTCAAAATTCATATTGATTTTTTTCTATATAAATTATATACTTTTCAAAGAAACAATTAACTTAATCGTTTAAGTAAATGCTAGGAGGATAAAAAATGCAATACGGACATTTTGATAGTGAACATAAAGAATATGTTATCACTACTCCCCAAACACCTCTGCCCTGGATCAACTATTTGGGCTGTGAAAACTTTTTCTCTCTCATCTCAAACACCTGCGGCGGCTACAGCTTCTACAAAGATGCCCGGCTTCTGCGTCTCACCCGGTACCGTTACAATAATGTACCCCTGGACAGCAATGGACATTACTACTACATAAAAGACGGGGATACCATCTGGAATCCCGGATGGATGCCTTCTAAAACAAATCTGGACAGTTACCGCTGCCGTCATGGCTTAGGCTATTCTGTATTTGAAAGCAGTAAAAACAGCATTTGTGCCCAGCTTACAGCCTTTGTTCCTATTGGTGAAAACTGCGAAGTAGAAATGCTCACTCTGACAAATGATTCTGACCGTCCCCGGGAATTTTCCGTATTTTCTTACGTGGAATTCTGCCTTTGGGATGCCATGGATGATATGACCAACTATCAGCGTAATCTCTCTACCGGAGAAGTAGAAATCCACGGCTCCGCTATTTATCACAAAACAGAATATCGGGAACGCAGAAACCATTATGCTGTCTATAGTGTTAATGTCCCCATAGCCGGATTTGATACTGACCGGGATACCTTTATCGGGGTTTATGGAGACAGCCGCGCTCCGAAAGCAGTAGAAAGCGGCCATTGCTCCAACTCCAAAGCCAGCGGCTGGTATCCTATCGGCTCCCACCAGCTGGATGTTGCCCTGGCTCCCGGAGAGTCGAAAACATATATTTTCGTTTTAGGCTATATAGAAAATCCTCAGGAAGAAAAATGGGACGGCGACCCAAAAGACGGCCATATTAATCGGGAGCCGGCCCAAAGGCTCCTGGAAAAGTTCGATACCAAGGAAAAAGCTCTTGCAGCTCTTGATGCTTTAAAGGACTACTGGGATAATCTCTTATCTCACTTTGTTGTGGATTCCCCGGAAGATAAGCTTAACACTATGGTTAATATATGGCACCAATACCAGTGTATGGTTACCTTTAATATGAGTCGCTCCGCCTCCTACTATGAATCCGGTATTGGCCGGGGCATGGGCTTTAGAGACTCCTGTCAGGATCTCTTTGGCTTTGTCCATCTGATTCCGGACCGGGCCCGCCAGCGGCTTATTGATATTGCATCAACTCAATTTGAAAACGGGAGCGCCTACCATCAGTATCAGCCTTTGACCAAAAAAGGCAATTCAGATATTGGCAGCGGATTTAACGATGACCCGCTGTGGCTTATTGCCGGTACAGCTGCCTATATTAAAGAAACCGGTGACTACACGATTTTAGATGAAATGACCCCTTACGATAATGACATGACTAAAGCAACCTCTTTTATGGAGCATCTTCACCGATCCTTCCATTTTATTATGGATCACCTTGGACCCCACAATCTTCCTCTTATCGGCCGTGCAGACTGGAATGACTGTCTTAACTTAAACTGCTTTTCCACAGAGCCCGGCCAGTCCTTCCAGACCTATGGTCCCTCTGAAGGGCCCAATGCAGAATCCGTATTTATTGCAGGAATGTTTGTCCTTTATGGACGGGATTACGTTGCGCTGTGCCGCCACTGCGGTCAGGATGAGGAGGCTGAACTTGCCCAACAGGCAATTAAGGCTATGGAAAAAGCAGTTATTGATGCCGGCTGGGATGGCGAATGGTTCCTTCGGGCTTATGATCATTTCGGACATAAGGTCGGATCCTCTGAATGTGAAGAAGGGCAGATTTTTATCGAACCTCAGGGTTTCTGCGTTATGGCCGGCATTGGCAAAGCAGATGGCCTTGCTCAAAAGGCTATGGAATCTGTGGAAAAACACCTGGATACCCCCTACGGCATTGTTCTCCTTCAGCCACCTTACCGCAAATACCATGTAGAGCTCGGAGAAATTTCCTCATATCCACCAGGTTATAAAGAAAATGCGGGTATTTTCTGCCATAATAACCCTTGGATTTCCATTGCTGAAACTGTAATTGGCCGAGGAAACCGTGCATGGCAGGTATATACGCGAACCTGTCCGGCTTATATTGAAAATATCAGTGATGTACACCGTACAGAGCCCTATGTTTATTCTCAAATGATCGCCGGGAAGGATGCTCCCCATTTCGGAGAAGCCAAAAACAGCTGGTTGACAGGAACAGCAGCATGGACCTTCCTTAACGTTTCTCAATATATCCTGGGAATCCGTCCCGATTATGACGGACTGATCATTGATCCATGTATCCCCAATACGCTTGACGGTTTTCATGTATCCCGTGATTTCCGGGGCATCCGTTATGAAATTGAGGTAAAAAATCCGCATCATGTGGAAAAGGGAATCCACACTTTAACTGTAAACGGTGTGCCAGTTGAAGGCATCAAAATTCCTCTCACCCATACAGGAACGGTTGTCCATGTAGAAGCTGTTATGGGATAATCTGCCGATGGGACAAGAAGGGATTCTTCACTGCCCGTTGTGAGCTGTTCATTGCCCGGCAAGTGCTCGTACAAGCACTTGCCGGGCATATTTCATAAGAAATGAAAAAAGCCCGCATCCAGCGGGCTCAATGCATGGAGACAGTGGGACTTGAACCCATGACCTCTTGAATGCCATTCAAGCGCTCTCCCAACTGAGCTATGCCCCCAAGCACTGTTTATAATACACTATAATGGTGGAAAATGCAAGGAAAATTTTCAGAAAAGTACAAACGCAGGTAACAGTTCAACCCGGCCCGCCAGGGAAATGGCTATTTCTTTCTTCGTCCAAAAACATCCTTTCGGTTTTCATATTTCATTTTAGGGCCTTTCTGCATAAGTCCCAGTGCGTCAAAATCCCCGGGACCGGCCGGTACGGTATGAATTTTAGGCCCGTGAGGCGCCGGAACGCCCTCCCTGACCCATACAAAAAGATTTCTTAAGGCTGCATGAAATATATACTCATAAGGTGTGTCTAAAGGCTCACCCTGACACCCGGAAAATTTCAGTTCACAGCAGTTATTTTTTGCGTCATCATGAAGATAACCTTCATAATATGTGATCATGTTGTAGAAAGCATCATGACTGGTCCCCGGAATCTGGTATGTACGGAATTTATAATCCGGCAGATCACTGTCTCCCATCCAGTTGGCACCCCGGTTTTCACTTTCTGTATTAATCGCAATATATGGCTCCCGGGGAAGAAGAACGCCGCCTTTAGGCACAGCACCATCCCTGGCGATCATCCCATCTGCCGGCGATGGCTCATAGGCGTTAATCGGCGCCAGCGCGTCATCTGCCCCCGCTTCCAGCCACCCATCAAACAGCGGGCCATTTTCTGTATTTTCCGGTAAATAGGCAAAAGACTGAAGTAATCTTGACATGTAACTTCCAGATTGCGACCATCCTAAAAGATAAATCCAGCATTTTCCATATTCCACAGACGAAGGAAATATATCTGGGATTTTCATCGCAAGGCCTTAACGTACCTTTCACCTCATCATAACTGGCCTTTGCCGTCTCCCCTTTTTTACAGTCCGTGTGAACGATCATCCGTATCCGCTTTTGTTCAGGAACTTTAAACTTATAGTCAAACATTTTAAACCTCCCCCTATTTTTTTGCATTTTATTAAACCATCCTCGTTTTTTGTTGAGTATAGTTTAAATCCAATCGTCATTATTGTCAATAAATATTGTTTATTTTTTGATAATTTATGCATCTTAACTATTTTTATGGAATTTTATCAGTTTTTTCGCCCAAACTTTTCGTCAACATATACACAATTTTTAAACTTACTAAACTTTACCCCTCAAATTACCAGTATTGTTTTCAGTTATTTTTGACCTTTTCCTTCTATTTTTCTTATTTTAATTAGATATAACGCTTAATTATTCATAAGTTTCCCAAGATTTTCCTTGATAAATAAACTTTTCAGTTTAAAATTAAACTTAGATAGACCATAAAAAGAAAAGCTGCTTGCAAACGCGTATGGCCGAATTCATGGGAACCGCGCCTGAAAGCAGCAGATTGGAGATATGATGCTAAAAGCCGTAGACATTGCCAAACAGCTTGGAATATCCAAAGTAACAGTTTCGCTTGCTTTAAACAATAAACCTGGCGTAAGCAAGGCAACCCGAAAAAAAATTCTGGAGTGTGCTTACCAAATGGAAAATTCGACAAAATCGCCGGATCCTAATCCCAGCAACATCCCAGTTCCTTCCCGGAATATTATCAAGGTTGTGGCCCCATTAACCGGACTAAACCTTGTCCAGTCTCCAGAACCGGATCTGCTTCCAGATTTTACAGTACCTCTGGAAAGGACCGCCAATCATTTGGGATACCGCCTGGAAATTACATTTCCGGACATACGAAGCAAATCCATCCGCGATGTGGTGGAAGAATGTAATCATTCCCCTGCGGTGGGTATCATTATTTTTGCCTCTGAGCTTTCTGGTGAAGAAATCCAGTATTTTCAGGGTATTCACAAGCCAGTTGTCCTTTATGATAATATATCTGAAACCATGGCCTATTCCAGTGTGACGATTGATAACCGCAATGCCTGCCGACTTGCCGTAGATTATCTGGTTCAGCGAGGTTTTCGCAATATTGGATATTTAGCCATGACACGGAATATATTTAATTATCAGGAGCGCCGTGAAGGTTTTCTGGATGCCATGGCCGCCCACAACCTGCCCTGCTCTAAAGGGCATATCCTGCATATTGGCCAGGAAACCGCCGAAATTTACCAGAAAGTAAAAATTAACTGGCACAAAATACATTCCTTTGATGCATACATTATGGAAAGCTATCACCTGTCCATTGGCGTCATTCATGCCCTGAGAGATCTTAATATTAATATCCCCCAGGATGTAAGCCTGATCGGGATTGACCAGCTCCCTTCTTACCTGATGGGCAACTGTCAACTGACCACTTTGAAAGTGCCTCATGAAAATCGAGCCATCCTTACGATGCTGCTTTTAGATAACGAAATCCGCAGTCCAGAAGCCTTTAAATCCCGACTAATCACCAATTGTATTATGATGGAAGGAAATAGTGTAAAGCAGAAAGAAGCATAAATGAATAGAAAGAAGAAAAGGGCCCTATCCGACAGAAAAAACTGCCCGATAAGGCCCCTTATTAGGAACACGTTTTATCTTTTGTGGTTTGTTGTAACAGCGCACCAGTTCAGCTAACTGAACCGGCACTGTCAGACGCTGGTGTCAGCTATATCATTTCGTTGGCGTCAGCAGACCATATTCTTCCAGCAGCTGCTGGCAAAAAACGGAATCGGAAGCTGCCCGCTTTAAATCTTCCAGACGGTTATCATCCAAAAGGCGCAGATTCAGCGCCTGGATCTGATTGCGGCCTTCCTCGCGACCTTCCTCGCGGCCTTCGGCGAGTCCTTTTTCATGGCCTTGTTCAAGGCCATCGTCAAAAATCATCTGACCAAGCCTTGTCATTAACATCACCCCTTTTAATTCCTCTAAATCCTTTGAATCCGTAATAAATTTTTCAGCAAAAGCGTAAAGCATCGCCATGGCATGGGCTGATTTTTCGCTGCTATCACTTTTTAACAGCTTTACAGCCTCCATGATCCGATGCTTTTTGGAAAAACGGCTGCCCATAACTGGCGTTAATGTGAGCATAGCCAGATCTTCCTCTGTTAAAGGTTCATGCTTTGCATTTTTCGCCTTAAGATTTTCAAGGATACGGTCAGCATCTTTCGCCTCCATGTATATGGGATATGTGGTATATGTATTAATGCCGCAGGTATATTCATAGATAGCATCTTCGATGCCTCCGGTAAAAATAATATAAGTAATCACATCCCGGCCGCTGCTATAATTCAGCAGCGCCTCGTACACATGAAAGCGGCGAAGATCGGTAATCCCCCCATCTGTTGACTGAAATTCAAAGTGCAGGTATTTTCCTGAGGTTGTGAGGAACGTAAAATCCATGTACTTTTTAGTGATGGTCAGCAGAGAAGCCTCTGTAGGTCCCGTATCGGCAATCGGCTCATGAATACCGAAAAATGGCAAAAGTGTTGTGCCAAAATAGGTGTGAGCCATTTTTATTTATGAGGATCCAATCATATCTTTCTCTTCACGCAGTGAGTATCGTTATCTTGTGTATATTAATGTCTTTGTGCCAGAGGGAAAAGTCATTTTATCTGCCGTCTGAAAATCCAGACAGCGTAAGTATTTTACTATGTTCCTGTTGTCAGTATAACAAAAAATACCTTCAAACTCAAGCGCTATATACCTTCTCCAGAAAATCCGCCGCCCGCTCCGGCCAGCCTTCCACATCAGTGCCTGTACCATCACCAAAGCCGTGGGGGGCGTGTTCGCCTTCTTCAAGCACGGCTGCAGTACCCAGGGCGTCCAGGCGTTCTTTTAAAATTTCAGAATTTCTGCAGGGTACGGTTGTATCGTCTTTGCCGCAGACAATGTAGCAGGGAGGATAGCATTCTCCAATGTGCTGAGCCACATTATATTTTTCCAAGGCTTCCTGTGTGTAATCCTCTCCCAGCATGATCTTTATAAATTCCCGGTCTTTCTCATGCTCCTCCAGGGCTTTTATATCCACCACAGGGTATACCGGGAACAGTGCCGTCGGACGGGGCAGGCCGTAAGCTTTATAGCCTGCATTTTCGGTCCCCCACATAGTAATCAGGTTTCCTCCCGCAGAAAATCCGCCAACCGCGTAGTTATCCGGATTTAAGGAAAATTCTTTACTATGACGGCCGATGAATCTTAAAGCTGCGGCAAGATCTTCCAAAGGCTTTGGCAGTATGCCTATTTCCCCAACCCGATAGGTCAGTACAAACACCTGATATCTCCGCTGGACAAAGGTTACTGCTGTAGGATAAGCCTCTGTGGCAGAGCAAACCGCGTTATACCCGCCTCCGGCCGCAAGGACAATATATGGTTTAGCAGTATCCACCTTTTCCGGGATCAGCCGTATCACATTAACATGTTCTTTCTGAGGATCATCCTTACATTCTTCAGCTGTGTAAAGCCGGTACATTTTCGCGCCGTTTTCAAACTGATGGATCAGAAAGTTGATTCCTTTGACCATCCCCTCCGGACTCCATCCGATATTTCTTACTCCTGCTACAGGCATAGAATCAAAAGCAGATGTGTCCGGATCCCGTGAATAAAGTAAATAGGGCGCAATCTCCTGAAGCTGGGGAATTTTACGCATATCCTCCATGGAATTTTCAACTGTAAACTGTGTCATTTTATTTTCCCTCCTGCAAAGCCTTACAGCGCTTTCTCCGCCATCATCCGCTCAAAGTCTGTCATGTCCGGCAGATCGAAGGCGAAGCGCTTGGAAAGCCATGCGTCAGCCAGAGGCACCCACTTGGCGGCGTCGGGATAGATCTGGGATCTGGATGCCGCAGATGCCTGGGTAGATACAGCCAGTCCGTGGGGGCCTTCTTCAAAAATATGCATTTCAAAAGGAATGTGATGGTCTGCCAGCGCATGGGCCATGCGGATGGAATGCTGTACCGGCACCAGATTGTCCTCAGCGGTTGCCCACAAAAAGGTTGGCGGGGTGTTGGCATCCACGTTCAGGGCCGGACTCACCTTGGCCAGAAGTTCGTCGGACGGATCTTTTGTTCCTAAAAAGCCCATGTTGGAACCATCGAAAAACGCTTTATCCGTATTATTTTCCTTCATGTACAGGTAATCGCTGAGGCAGTAGCCCAGAATGCAGGCCGCCGGGCGGAATACTTCTTTATCCTTCTTAAAGTAGTCGGTGATCTCCGGCTTATCCCAGTATACAGAGTACATAGCGCAGTTATGAGCGCCGGCAGAAAATCCGCAGATGGCGATCCGATCCGGATCTACATGCCAGTTTTGGGCATTTTCTTTAATGGTCATCATAGCCTGGCCGATCTCCCGCATAGGCATTGGGAACTGGCACTCTTTTTTAGGCTCCATTTTGTCAAAGCCTGTGGCGAAAACCTGCTCCCCGTAAACAGAATAGCGCAGCACAAAGGCATGATAGCCCATCGCAGCAAAAGCCATGGCCACCGGTTCAGCCTCCCGGTCTGAGCAGGAAATATACGCGCCGCCGGGGCAGATCAGCACTGCCGGACGGGCCTTTCCGTTAAGCATTTCTTTGGAATCAGCCAAAACATAAGTTGTTAAAGTTACATCGTCTCTGTTTTCATATAATTTTATGACTTGAACATCCATGATCCTATCCTCCTGTATAGTTTTTCCGGGATATGTAGATCATCTACATATCCCGGAAAATCAATGAAATACGTTACAGTTACTTCCGGGTTCCGTAAACCTTCATAAGCTCTGCTTTAACAATGAAGATGCTTACATGGTTCCAGCGAACGCGGCACAGTGTAGGCGCCTTGGGATCCATTTCAATAAAGAAATGGTTCAGCTTATCTTCAATGATGGCTTCTCCACGGTAGATGGCTTCCACCAGCTCCATATAGTCGGAAATGTAGTCCACGCTCATGGGCGTTCCGTTATGATTGGGAAGGACATAGGTGTAGCTGTCTCTCAGTTCATAAAGATTTTTCGCATTTTCATAAAGACTGTCCAGGCGGTCTTTCACATCATAAGGCGCATCCGGATTACCGGAGTTGTCATACATTAATGTCTGGGCAGACTCAAATTCGTCGCCGGTAAAGACCATACCGTGTCCTCTGTCCAGGAAAAACAGCGTGCTGTTGCAGTGGGCCGGTTTTGCTTCAATGACTTCCACCACGCGGCCGCCCAAATCAAAGCTGTCGCCGGTGGTCACGTAACATTTTTCATAATCCGGGTAAGGCAGCTTTGAAATATCAAAAGGCACAGCCCCTTCCCCATCTACAGAAGGTGCGTCAATAGACGCGCCCCGGCTCATATATACTTTTTCAAACTCCCCGTTGCCGCCGGCATGATCCGGGTGATAGTGGGTATTGGCCACAATCACCGGCTTGTCTGTAAGATTTTCCACAAAAGCCCTCAATGTTCCGGTGCCGTAGCCCGTATCCAGAAGGAGGGCCTTTTCATCTCCCTCCAAAAGATACATGTACTCTGTTCCATTCATAAACTGGATGATCCATGTTTTGCTGTCCAGCTTCCACGCCATATAGCTTCCGAAAATTTTCTGTAATTCTTCCAATGACATTGTCTCCATGATCTTACACCTCCATATTGATCTGCTGTCCGCCGCCCTGCACAGAAACCTTGACGGTATCTGCCGGATCATTCTTGCGGATCACTAAAAGGGCACGGCCGTTCCATGTATCGGCTTCCGGCTCTGTGTACATATTTAACGGCTTTGGATTGCCGCTGCCCATACGCACTTCCATGGCACCTTCCACACATGCATTTAAGTGAAGCACTGTGGATGTATCTACGTTGCCCTCATCATCACTGTTTTCTATATTTATGTAAACCAATTCCCCTTTGGATTCCTCGGCAGCCGCCTTAAGGGTAATATTGCCCGCAGCTGTGGAAAGGGTGGAACGCTCTGCCGCCTGTCCGTTAATGTAGGAAATGGCTTCCAGTGTTCCCGGCTCGTAAACCGTTTCAAAATGAGCCATATATCCGGCTTTTTCTCCGGCATCCTTAATTCCCAGACTCTTGCCGTTGACGATAAGCTCCACCTGATCTCCCGGAGCGTAGATTTCCACGATCACCGGTTTACCTTCCATTCCCGGATAGGTCCAGGAAGCAATGGAATCACTGATGACCCATGGGGTCTTGATCAGCGGCTGGCCATATCTTTCAGGATTCTGAACCGCAATGTAAGGCGCCTTTCTTAAGCCAAAGACGATCTCCCTGAAATAGGAGGCCGGACGGCGGAAGCCTGTAATATCAATATCTCCGCTATATGCCAGCTGGCACGGGAACTTGGCGCCAAAACCGCCCTCGCCAAAGCTGTAGGCCGGAATACCAACGCCGGCTTCGCCAATGTAATCCCAGCCGGTCCATGTAAAGTCGCCGACCACATGGCTCATGGTTTTCACACATGCCCAGTTTCTGGCAATTTCCGGCGGATATGTTTCGCTTCCCACGATCACACGGTTGGGGCGCTCCTTCTGATCCTTGGCATACCGGGCAGTCATGTAATTGTATCCGGCAATATCCGTGCAGGCGCAGGCCTTGTCCAACCGCTTTGTAATAGCATCATGGACAACGATCTTATCCATCTGGGTATCCATCACGGTCATAAAGTCATTTACATTGGCATTGGCGTCAATCTCGCCGGTTGCCTTCAGCTCTTTTTCCAGGTCTGAAAGAATTTCAGGGATGGCATCACCGGCAGCAAAAACGCCGTTAATAGACGCCAGGGTCATGCGGGTATCATCCATGCTCTTGATCTTGGCGCAAATGTCCTGACAAATTTTTGCCCCTTTATCTGTACCGATCTCAGGAATCTCATTGCCTACAGAATACATAACAACAGACGGATGGTTGTAGCCTCTGGCTACCATGGCTTCCACATCCTTTTCCCACCATTCGTCAAAATAAAGGCCATAGTCGGAATCGGATTTGCACCGCTGCCACATATCAAAGGTTTCATCCATCACATACATGCCCAGGGCATCACAGGCCCGAAGGAGTGCCGGAGCTGCCGGATGATGGGACATACGGATGGCATTAAAGCCTGCCTTCTTTAAAATGGAAATACGGCGGTATTCAGCTTCCTCAAAGGTGGCGGCTCCCAGCAGGCCGCTGTCATGATGGATGCAGGCGCCCCGGAACTTTACGGTTTTGCCGTTGACGCGGAAGCCATGAATCGGATCCACCGTAAGGGTACGGATACCAAAAGTATCTGCGGACACATCCACCACATGTTCTCCATCCATCAGCCGGGTCGTTACATGGTACATGGACGGCGTATCCTCAGACCACAGCCGGACATCTGTCACCAAAAGGCGGAAATCAAAGGTTCTTTCCTCTCCTTCATAGAGCACAACCGGGCATGTATTTTGAGCAGCTACATGGCCGTCAGGATCGGTGATCACAGTTTCCAGCGTCAATTCACGACGCAGGCAGGAACGGTTTTTCAACATTGTCTTAATATTTAAAGACGCTTCCCCGTCTGCGGCCCATTCGGTTTTTACCCGGACGCCTTCCGGCTGGATATATACCGGCTCTGCGGTCAGCATATAAACATCCCGGTAGATCCCGCCGCCGCTGTACCAGCGGCTGTTGGTCATGGCGCTGTTGCGTACGATAACTCTCAGCTCATTGTCTTGGCCAAACTTAAGATAATCATTTAAAGGCACATAAAAACCTGTGTAGCCATAAGGGCATTTCCCGGCCAGCTGGCCGTTGACATAGACCAGGGCGTTCATATAAATGCCTTCAAATTTCAGCATTAACGTTTTTCCTGCATCCTCAGCCTCCGGGTGGAGGATCTTAACATAATTATACACCTCGCCGTCCCGGTAGCCGGTATTTCCCCCGTTTAAGCTTTCTGCATAAGGCCTGCTCTCCAACATGGCGTCATGGGGCAAGGTCACTTCCTGTGCATGCTCCGGAATATTCCATACAAGGGCAAATGCATTTTTATCCAGCCAGAACTTCCAGCCATCATTAAATTTTACCTGTTTCATACAAATACCTCCGATTTATCCGTATAAGAAAAGCTGTCAAATGCTGCATATTTATCTTTATCCTGAGTATCGCAGTAGGCGTACAGGCCAATATACGCCCCGATAAAGCCGCCGCTTGTCTCCGATCCCATAAAAGAACCGTCGGCATCCAGGGCCACGCTGAGCCATTCCCCGGACTTAACGCTCACATAAAAGCTGTACTTTGTATATGTCCCATCCATGCGAAGCTTTACAGGGCCGTGGCAGGCTGCAGACACACTTCCAAGCACCGTCTCCTCAAAATACTGTTTTCCTTCACGAACCACTGTTTTTGTGGAAATGGCTGAGGCCTTCAGCTGTCCTTCCTCACCCCGTCGGATCTCCAGGCGCAGCTGATTGGCGTCATTTTGAAGCACCGTCATGCCGGCACATTCCTCCTTTTCCGGATCAAATACCAGCTCTGCCTGAGCCTCAAAGCACATATGCTGCTGGCGCCGTCCAAGAAAGCTTACCTTTGTACCGCCGCTGCCAAACATGGGGATACGCTCAAAAACATTGGCGCTTAAGCCGTCCAGCTCCCAGGGGACCAGTTCATTTTTAAGAAGCTTTAACTTCAGGCAGCTATCCTCGATCTTATAGAATGGCTCATCTCCCGGATTTCCGATCTCGTTCCACTCAAGGCCAAGCCTTCCTCCGTCAAAATCTTCCCGTGTCTCCAACGGCAGTCCGGTCTCCGGCTGCCACGGCGCCAGGCACTCCGGCTGGGGACAGGTCCATGAAACCTTTCCTTCGCCCGGGCATACTACCGGCCAGCCGTCCTCCCATGTCACCGGGGCAATAAATGTCTCCCGGCCCAGGATCTTATGGTAGCCGTCCATCAAACGGGAAGCCAGCATGACCATATACCAGCTGCCGTCAGGAAGCTCCACCAGGTCGGCATGGCCCACATTACAGATGGGATACATTTTTCCCAGGTGACGGTGGGTCAGGATCGGATTTCCAAGATACCCTTCATAGGCGCCAAGCACTGTGTCGCAGCGGCTGATAGTAACGGAATGCATATGCTCTGTGCCGCCTTCCGCGATCATAAGATAATACCAGCCGTCCTTTTTATAAATGTGCGGCCCTTCCGGCGCATAGGCATGGGCCAGGGCGCCCTTCCACAAAATCCTGCGTTCGCCTACAAGCTTCATTTCATCCAGATCGATCTGGCTGCCCCAAATAGCCTGACACGATCCGTCCGCCTCATCCACCCGGGTCGTACCGGTGTAGTAAGCCTTTCCGTCATCGTCAAAAAACAGGGACGGATCAATGCCGTCAGCCCCTTCGATCACATGCATGTCTGACCATGGCCCTTTGGGATCCTTTGCAGTAACGATAAAGTTTTTGCACCCCATAGACATATTGGTGGTGATCATATAATACGTTCCGTTATTATAGCGGATCGTCGGTGCGAAAATACCGCCGGAAAGCATCTCATAGCCGCAGGGCAGCTGCTCCTTCCGGTCTAAGACATAGCCAAGCTGCTCCCAGTGGACCAGATCCCTGCTGTGGAAAATGGGTACCCCCGGAAAAAAGCTAAAGCTGGATGTGACCAGGTAAAAATCATCCCCCACCCGGCAAATGGATGGGTCCGGATGGAACCCCGGCAAAATAGGATTTTGGATCATAGAATGTAAACCTCCTTCAATTAAAACGTCAGTGTTACTGTTTCAGACAGGCAGTCCTGACTGTTTTGTCCCACAAATATTTCAAAATCTCCGTCCTCTAAAACGTAGTTCATCGCCATATCATAATAGCCCAGCCTGGAATATTCCAGTGAAAAGGCCACCTGGACGTATTCTCCCGGCTCCAGGGTAACTTTGGCAAAGTCTGCCAGCTGTTTCACCGGACGTACCCGTTTCGCTACCAGATCCCGGAAATAGCACTGGATCACCGTAGAACCGGTCCTTTTTCCCGCATTTCTTACAGTGACGCAAATCTCAAGGCTATCCCCGGACGGCGTTACCTTCAGGTCGCCGTATTCAAACTCTGTATAGCTTAAGCCATAGCCAAAAGGATACACCGGCTCAATAGGCGCATCCAGATACTTGGATGTAAATTTGCCCCTGCCTCCCGGACGTCCGGTATTTATATGGGCATAATACATGGGACACTGTCCGGAAGCCCCGGGAAATGTGACGGTAAGATGCCCGCCGGGATTTTCATCCCCAAATAAAATGTCTGCAATGGCATTTCCCCCTTCCACACCCGGGTGCCATGCTTCAAGGATTGCCGGGATATTTTGGGCAGTCCATGGCATAGCCAGCGGCCGGCCGTTAAGCAGTACGGCAACCACCGTTTTTCCTGCCCCGGCCAAAGCTTTCAGGATTTCTTCCTGATCCTTGGGCAGCTCAATACAGGCACGGCTGGCCGCTTCACCGCTCATATCCTTGCGCTCGCCCACGGCAGCAATGATCACTCCATCAAAATCCAGGGCATCCTGTACATTTTCAAAATATTCAAAGGGCTGTTTTCTTTCTTCAAGGGCATCAACGAGACTGACACAATCTTCCCCCTCAGCGCCGATGGCCCATGCGCCAAGCATTTCTGCCCGCTCTTTTGCTAAGGATCCTACAACGCCGATCTTTGTTCCAGGCGTCAGGGGAAGGATATGGCCTTCATTTTTCAAAAGCACCATAGACTTTACCGCTGCCTCACGGGCCAGACTGCGATTTTCCTTTGTCAGCAGGGTTTGCGCCTCACGTTCCGCAGAGGTTTTATAAGGATGATCAAAAAGTCCCAGCTCAAACTTTAAACGCAGCACATCGGCCACCGCCCGGTCCAAAACATCCACAGGCACCTTGCCCTCATGCACAAGCTGTACAAGATTTTCATGATAAACGTCTGAGGACATATCCAGATCCATGCCTGCATAAATCGCCTGGACTGCCGCGTCGGACCGGTCTTTGGCAATGCCGTGATCCACACATTCGGCAATGGCATTGGAATCGCTTACCGTCAGGCCATCAAAGCCCCAGTCTTTTCTGAGAACATCCATTAAAAGCCATGGATTTACAGAACAGGGCACGCCCCACAGATCGTTAAACGCCGGCATGATGGCTCTTGCCCCGGCATCAATACACGCTTTATAGGGCGGAAGATATTCTTCATAAAAACGCTGCATAGACATATCCACCCGGTTATAATCCCGGCCCGCCTCTCCGGCGCCGTAACCGGCAAAATGCTTCACGCAGGCAGCCATGGCATCTTCTTTTGTCAGATCATCCCCCTGGAAGCCCTTCACCTTGCTTTCGCCATAACAGCAGTTTACATAAGTATCCTCGCCGGCCCCCTCACTGACTCTGCCCCACCGGGCATCCTTGGCCACATCCACCATGGGGGCAAAGGTCATATGAACGCCGGCAGCCGTCGCCTCCCGGGCCGCCATACGTCCGGTCCGCTCCCAAAGGTCCGGCTCCCAGGCGCAGGATTCCGCCAGGGGAATCGGGTAAATCGTGCGGTAGCCATGGATCACATCATAGCCAAATAAAAGAGGGATCCCAAGCCGTGTTTCTTCCACTGCGATCTTTTGGAGACGGTTCACTGTCCGGGCGTCTTTAATCCCATTGTAAGACCCGATCCTTCCGGCCCGCAGGTCCTCCTCACGGAAATCCTGCTTGGCCGTACTCATAAGGCGGCCAAATTCCTCCTGGCTGATCCGCCCGTCAAACATCATATTTAAAAGTTCTTCAAAGCTTACCTCAAATGCGCCAACCAGCGAAGGGCCGCATTGACGCAGCTGTCCGGCCTTCTCCTCAACGGTCATTTTATCTAAAAGGTCTTTGATCTTTTCTTCATAGTTTTTTACCATAGAAACCTCCTGATCTTTATTTTAACATAACTGTTTTTTTGCTGCTATGTACGTATATGACTTTTATATGTAAATTTCCGACTTTTAGTATCTCCCTGCCCGCAGGCAGCTCTCTGCTGCCATGCAGGCGTGTTGCGCAAAAAACGCCGAAACTCATAAAATCTATGAATTCCGGCGTCATATACACGATTATGGTCTATCATCCTTTAACAGAGCCTGCCATAATACCTTTTGCAAAGTATTTCTGGAAGATGGGGTAAATGATGAGGATCGGGAGGATACCCACAACAGCTACCGCCATACGGATGGTTGTTGATGGAAGATCCGCAGCACTTACAGAACTGGAACCGCCCAGAGATGCCAGGGCCGAAACACCTTCATTAATGGAGTTGAGTACAGCCTGGATACTGTACAAGGCTTTATCATCAATATAGTACAAGGAGTTCTGCCAGTCATTCCAGTAAGCGATACCGCTCATAAGACCTACCGTCGCAAGGATCGGCACAGACAAAGGCATAACGATGGTCAAAAAGATCCTGATCTCGCTGGCGCCGTCAATGCGGGCAGATTCATAAATTTCTTCCGGAATGCTGTGTTCAAAATAGTTGCGTACAAGCATGATCATAAATGCATTCATTAACAGGTTTGGTACGATTAATGCAAGGAGTGTGTCTTTAATATTGAAAACCGTCACATAGTTAATGTATGTAGGTACCAGACCGCCATTAAACAGCATGGTAAAAATAACATACAGGTTTAAAATCTTAACCCCCGGCAGCTGGCGTTTGGATAAAACATAAGCTGTCAGTGATGTAATAATAATGGATACTGCTGTACCGATCAGCGTTACGATAATAGTCACGCCGTAAGCTCTTAAGAATGTGGACGCATTTGTCCAAATATACCGGTACGCATCCAGGGACCATTTCTCCGGGAAATAGCTGTAGCCGTTTAACAATGCCACTGTCTCATCTGTAAAGGAAGCAATGATCAGCAATACAAATGGAAGGAGGGCACAAAGGGAAAGGATGATCATTACGATATGAGCAAATACTTTCCACCGCTTTAAATCTTTTGAAACCATACATACACCTCCCTAGAACAGTGAACTGTTGGAGTCCATCTTACGGACGATACCGTTAGCAGTTACAATAAAGATAAATCCTACAACCGACTGAAGGAAGCTGGCTGCGGCAGACATACCCAGGTTGTTATTAACCAGCAGGGCACGGTACACATAAGTATCAATGGTCTGGGTCACACTGTAAAGAGCGCCCTGGTTCATAGGAACCTGATAGAACAGACCGAAATCGGAACGGAAAACCTGTCCCAGATTTAAAATAACCAGCATAATAATGGTGGGCTTTAACAGCGGAATGGTAATCTTTCGGATCTGCTGCCATTTAGACGCCCCATCCAGCATGGCTGCTTCATAGTAAGCCTGGTCAATGCCAAGGATACTGGACAAGTACAAAAGCATACCAAAGCCGATCTGTTTCCACTGCTGAACAAATGTCAGGATAAATGGCCAGTAAGCGCTTTCCGTATACCAGGAAATCCCTTCTTCCTTTCCTAAAAGGCCTTTGATAATGGTGTTATTAATAAGACCTGTATCTGTGGATAAAAATGCATATACAAGATAAGCAACAACAACCATGGACATAAGATACGGAAGAAGAATCGCTGTCTGATAGAACTTTTTGGCCAGCTTGCTGGTCACTTCATTGAAAAGGATCGCAACTGCGATACCAAAAATAACACCGAGAATGATCCACACAATATTGTAAAGCAATGTATTGCGGATCATGATAAAAGCATCATTCGTCGCAAATAAGAACTGGAAGTTCTTTAAGCCGATCCACGGGCTCCCGGTGATCCCTTTTTGATAGCTGAACTGTTTAAATGCCAGCTGAAGGCCGTACAAAGGCATATAGTTATTAATAAAAAGATAGACAAAGCCCGGAATAAACATAATATAAAACGGAAGCCAGTGTTTCCAGTTCTTTTTTTTCTTCTTTCCCGGGCTGGCCGGCACTGCTTTTGCCTGTGCTTTCATACCCTCACCTCATCTATGAATGTATGTGGGAAGGGCTTTTACACCCTTCCCGCGGTCATCAGGTTACTTTATTTCATTTATTCTGCGGCAGATTCAGCTGCTGCAGTATCTGCGGTTGTCCCGGACTGTGCTGCCAGGTAAGCGTCTACCTGCTCCTGGTTCGCAGCAATAACATCGTTGATCCCTGCAGCGTCCAGTCTCTGATTAAATTCGTCAATAAGAGCCAGCGTAGCTTCTTCGCTCTCGCACATACCGCACTGAAGTCTTGGCAGGTATTCCATAATCGTAGAATAGATCACAGAAGATTCTGTCTGGAAATTGCTGTCATCAAACATATATCCTGCTAAAGGTGATACAGTAGCTTCATCTTCCATAGCCTGGAGCTGGTCTACATAATCCTCGCCTGCCGGGGACTTAATAAACATATCCGCTTCATTGCCGCCATAGTAGAACATAGGATCATAAGTACCGTTAAGGACAACAACTTTGTCAGAGCCTTCAGCAAAGTCATAGTTATCGCCTTCAATACCATATTTCAGCAGGTTTGCCACTTCTGCATTTGTATACAGGAAGTTCAGGAAATCCATAGCCTTGTCCGGACGTTCGCTGTTAATAGCAATGCCCCACATATACTCAGTAATAGCGCTGTTGGTGATGGTCGGCTCTACAAGCATGGAGCTGCCGATCTCAAAACCTGCGCTGGATGCATTAGCGCCCCAGCTGGCCATCTGCTCCGGATTAACACTGGCTACTGCACAGAACAGGTTCTGAGCATTAAAGTAGTCCTGAGCTGTATTTGTATCTGTAGGATCGCCCGGCTGGATGCCGTCCTGTGTCCAATGGAATGTTTGGAGACAGTAATCTTTAAACATATCTGTGGCATACATGTTAACCACCGTAGGATCTTCGCTGGCATCCAGGATGATACCATAAGAAGACTCTGTACCAAAGGTTTCATAGCTTTCCAACCAGAACAGATAGTTCAGTTCTCCGCCTCCGGTATAGTAAGCCATTACATCTGGATTTGCTTCATGTACCTGATATAAAAGATCGCTGAGTTCTTCAAAGGTCATGGTTTCAGGAACGGTAATGCCCATTTCATCTGCCATGGTCTTATTGTAAATAATACCTTTTCCGGTAGCATTAAAGGTCTTCGCCGGAACAGCCAGCTGCTTGCCGTTTACATTGCCGGCTGCCAGCTCATCCCCGAAAATCTCTACAAGAGCCTGTCCACGGTTCTGAAGAAGGTTGTCTGTATTCATATCATAAAGAATATCCGAGCCAACCAGGGAAGATAACGGATTTACGGTTGCCACATGGAGGAGATCCACTTTCTCACTTCCGGCAACAGCCATACTTGTTGTATTGGCAACTTCACTGATCCACACTTCCTGAATATCTACCTTACAGTTAATGGCCGGTACTGTGATAGCATTGATGGCTTCCTCACGGGCTGCCTCTCCGGCAGAAAAATCACTTCCCGGAAGGGTAACTACCTGGATGGCTACAGTATATGGTTCTTCTTCCATATCAATCTGTGTGGAAACACCCTCTGTCGTTCCCTCTGCACTTGATTCAGCTCCGGTGGAATCAGAACCTGTGCTGCCGCTTCCGGAACTTGTTTCACTGCTTCCGCCGCCGCATCCGGCAAGGATCATCGATGCTGTCATCGCCGATGTTAACAAAAGTGCTAATAATCTTTTAGTTTTCATAGCCACTACTCCTTTTCGTGTTCATTTTGTACAATACATTTCCTATATGTTGAAATAATTGTATCAAACCCGACAAAAGAAAGTTGCCAAATACTGATTTAATTTTAGCACTATCCTGACATTCTGCCTGTTAGTTGCATTGTTTTTCCATTATTTTTTGACATTTATACCATTATTCAGGATTGCGCCGCCAGATAATCATTAAGCTGCTGCTGGTTCGCCTCAATCACACCGTTAATGCCGGCAGCTTCCAGACGGCCTACAAACTCATCAATCAGGTCCAGCGTTGCTTCCTCGCTGTCACACATACCGTTCTGCAGTCGTGGCAGATATTCCTGGATGGTAGAATAGATAACAGAAGACTCTGTCTGGAAATTGGTATCATCAAACATATAGCCTGCCAGAGGAGATACCGTTGCTTCATCTTCCATAGCCTGCATCTGGTCAATATAATCCTCCCCTGCCGGAGATTTTACGTACATCACCCGGGTCTTAAAATCAATCACCTGCACCAGATTTCCAAATTCCGGCAGTCCGGGAAGTCCCTTGGGGGGCCGCTCCATACAGTCTGCTCCGGCCTGGCAGTCTAAAACATCATCCATGCCGTCTCCCACATGGCGAAGGGCCTCCAGCGCCTGAGCTTTCTCGTTTTCAGAAACATTTTCTTTTAGAAAAAATATAGATATATGCCGGATCATATTAAACCTCCTGTACTGCCGCCCCGGTCTGCTTTTCCTTCCCGGTCATAAGCTTTGTGGCAATGGCCAGAACCAGGGCCAGGATACAGGCCACAAGAAATCTGGAAGCTGCCAGATCATTGCCTGTTACCAGCCGGGCCACAGCCGTCAGCGCCGGAGCCAGGAAAGTTCCAAGATTTGCCACCGCGAAAACGGCAGATATTAAAAATGTACTTCTTGCCTTATCTTTAATAGCCATGCGTCCCATACACTGGGGCAGGACCAGGGAATTTCCCGTTCCCACAATAAAAAATCCAATATACACAGCCGCCATATTTGGAATCAGATACACCATGCCAAAGCCCGCAAAAAGAACCATAAAACCTAAAGGAATGGTATTTTCTCCGATCCTTGCCGCCAGCTTTCCAAACACCAGTCCCATGAGGAAGCCCCCTAAAAGCAGAAGGGTTGCCGCCATCCCTGCCGAAGCGGCAGAACCCAGTTCCCGCTCCGCTGTCAGCATGGATACATTGGTGGGGCCGATATAAAACAGCAGCATAAACAACGCGGCAATAATAAAGTATTTCCAGGCAAAGGATTCAATCCCAAGAATCCTTTTGCATCCCCTGCCATGGTTCTTATCCTCTGTTTCCGCCGCCGGATTATCCCCGGAAGAAGTGTTTTTTGACGGTACAAACAGTAATGTAAGGATCAGCCCCGGAGCGCCTAAAAGGTAAACCAGATAGTTTAAGCTCCAATCTGACGAGGCCAGCACCCCGCCCAGGGCCGTCATGACCATGCCCCCGGCATTAGCGGCCGCAGTCTGAAGCCCCATAAGAGAATCCTTCTCTTCCCCGGAAAAATAATCGGAAATAAGAGAAGCCGCTGTAGGGATCACAATGCCGATCCCAACGCCCAGCATCCCGGCCCACACATACAGCAGGATCAGGCTGCCGTGAAACTGCCAGGACAAAATCCCCGCCAGACAGGCCAGAAACAGTCCGAATGCTGCCGCCGTCCGCTTTGAAATATGTTTTGTAATACCGGAAATAAAGAAGCTGACGATCACGACCATAAGATTGGGAAAGGTCATAAGATACTGTACCGCGGATACAGAGGCCTCCGGAAAGCTTGCTCCAAGATCCGCCAAAATAGCGGAGCAGGCATTGGTGGTCATCTGGATCACTGACATGGTCAGGATCGCCAGCTTCAGTCCATTGACATTGACTATTCCTTTCATTATTTTGTTCCCACTGTGATCTGCATTTTGTTATATGTATTATCCCGGGCAATATCCACCATGGCCATAGCCAGATCGTCATAGGTTACCCGGCTCTCGCCGGCGTCATTATAGATGAGATGTCCCTCAGTTCCGATCTGGTAGTTTTTTGTCCATGGGCCTTCTCCGTCGAAAAATGACGATGGACACACCACTGTCCAGTTCATATGCTCTGTCTTTTTCAATTCATCAATCCCAAGCTTAATGTTTTTGGAAATCTCTCTTAAAAAGTCCGGATGCTCCGGTGTTTCATAAACATAAGCCGTATGAGTTTCATCGGTAAACAAGCTTCCCGCCCCGCCGACAGCGATCAAATGTCTTGGGGTGTTATCATTTAATTCAATGTATTTTAAAAATGCCTGGCGGTTCAGCGCCGGATCTGCCTTAAAGCCGCTGCCGTAAGCACTGATCATCACATCACAGTCTTCAATGTCCTCTTTTGTCATATCAAACAGGCTTTTCTTTACGATCTCGGCCCGCGCATCCGGGCTTTCGCCGTTGTAAATAAATCCCTTCACCTGAAGTCCTCTGTCTAAAGCCTGCTTTGTTACCCGGGCGCCCAGATTTCCATTGGCTCCCACTACCGCGATCTTCATAATAACCATCTCCTCCTCACTATTTCCCGATTTTAATAGCCCACGATGGAGCTTCCGCCGTCGATCACCAGGGTTTGTCCCGTAATCATGGCCGCCTTGTCACTGGCTAAAAACACAGCGCTATTGGCAATATCCTCCGGGGTGGACAGTTTTTTTAAAGGCACCGGCGCCAGGGCATCCTCAGGAAATTCCATATTTGCCATAGCCTTGGTCAACACCCCGCCTGGGGCAAGGGCATTGCACCGCACTCCATATCTGGCCCACTCTGTGGCTGCCTGCATGGTCATGGCCACCACAGCTCCTTTGCTGGCGCTGTAATGGGCCGATGCCATAGACTCCCGCATCCCCCGGATACCGGCCATGGACGCGAAGTTGACGATGGCCCCGCCGGTATGGCACATAGATTGAGCCACTACCTGCTGCATCACAAAAAACATTCCCCGGGCATTCACATTAAGCATCGTATCCCAATCTTCCCCGGTCAGCTTCAATCCCGGTTTTCCCCGAAGAAGTCCGGCAGTCTGAACAAGGATTTCTATCTCCCCCATATCCTTTCGTATCTGTTCAATAGCCGGCGCAATGGCGTCTACATGGGAAATATCCAGTTTATAACAGGCAAAAGTCCCTTTGCCCTCCAGTTCTTTTTGGACGGCTTCCAAGGCCTGGTCCGATACATCCGCTACAGCCACCTTAGCGTTAGACGCCAGAAGATTTTTCACACAAGCCATGCCGATTCCCCCGGCCCCTCCGGTAACCAGGGCTGTCCTTCCATTAAAATCAATAACCATATGATCTGCTCCTTTTCGGTGTTTTGTGGTATCACAAATTCAGTTCATAATATCCACAGGTTGTATCCACAGGATTTACCCCGGTAAATTCACTTCGTCCCAACAGCTTGTCCACCACCGCTTCCACAGTATAGGCGCTTGTGGTGTATGCGTTAATGTAGGTCTTAATCTCCGGCATATCCCGCAAATGATAAGGATTGGCGAAGGAAATGGCAATGGTTGGAATGTCATTGACAAACCAGGGGGCATCATTGGCTAAAGGCAGGTTCCACTTTAAACGGACCGTTGTCTGGTTGCTGGAAGTTCCTTCACTGAGTACGTAAATGGCACAGTCATATTTTTCAATAAATGCCTTTGTGGTATCTGCAGGATCCGGAAAATGCACCGAATAATCAAAAGTATCTACATCAAAACCTTCTTTTTCCAAAGCCCGGATAAACAAATCCCCTACCTTCTGATTTCCGTAAAAATCCTCCCGGTCTCCCATCACATAAACCATAACCTTTTTATGGGTCTCTGGAGAAATAGGCAGGTTGCCTTCCTCGTCCTTAACAAGGGTTACTGCCCGATCCGCGCAGTCTCTTGCCAGATTGGCCGCCTTCTCGCTGCCTAAAACCTTAAGGGCGTCCTCTCCCGGCACTAAAGTTCCCTTAGCCTGGTCTTCAAACAGTCCCATAGACGTTTTCAGGGCCAGAACTCTTGCTACAACCTCGTTCACCCGCTCCATGGAAAGGATGCCTTTTTCAATGCCGGCTTTCATAAATTCATAATCTTCCGCCACTGAAAAGTTAAATAAAAACATATCGCAGCCGTTGGCAATGGCCGCAGGGACTGCCAGCTCCCGGCTCATATGGGCGTAAAAGCCGTTCATACTGGTAGAATCCGTAATGATCAGACCGTTAAAGTTCATCCGTTCTCTCAAAAGCCCGGTAACGATCTCCTTTGACAGTGATCCGGGACATAAGATTTCTTTCTTTGTGGCCTTAGGGTTAATTGCCTTCACATATTCCGGCAGGCCGATATGGCCAACCATCACTGCAGGCGCCCCTTTCTCAATAAGAGTACGGTAGATCATACCATAGCTGGCTTCCCACTGATCCACCGACAGAGTATTATATGTAGTGTGAAGATGCTGATCCCGGTCATCCACCCCGTCCCCCGGAAAGTGCTTAATGGAATAACACATGTTCCTGCCGCCTTCCATCAGGCCGTCAATATAGGCGGATGCCATTTTCAGTACAGTTTCAGGACTTTTTCCAAAGGTACGGGTATTTGTAATGGGGTTTAATGTGTTATTATCAATGTCTACAATGGGGGCAAATGCATAATTTACGCCCAAAGCACGTCCCTCAGCCCCGGAAATCCTGCCCAGCGCTAAAGCATAGGAAGCATCACCTGTGGCTGCCACCTGAAGCGGATTTCCAAAAGCCGTCCCTTCCGTGGCTGCGCCGTTTCCTCCGGATTCAATATTGGCGGGAATCAATGCCGGAATCCTGGACTCGTCCTGGATCACTCTGTGGCGTTTCTGGTTCAGCTTTGCGGGAGCCGGACGGTTCATCAGCCCTCCCGGCTGGAATCTTTTAACAAATGCCCTCAGCTCCTGCTCATCCTCAATATAGTTAATGGGCAGAAACAGCTGGCCGATCTTCTCATCCAGCGTCAGCGAATGAAGCTTTTCCAAAACAAACGCAGTCTGTTCTTTACTTAAATAAAATGGTTTTTCACTAAAACGGATATTCACCCTGTCATCCTCCTGTATATGCCCTGACACTCCGCCCATGCTATAACACGCTTTATAGCTTCCGGATTGTGTCGGTCTCCTTTTGGCTTAACTTTAAACACACTATAACACTGAGGGCTGTGATCTTAAATGTTTTTGCTTTTGAAAAAAAACGACTTATTTTTAGATATAGGTCTTGCATTGAGACAAATCTGTGTGCTAACATGAAAAAAAGAACACATTTTACGGGTATTGGTCAAAAAGCCCATGGATATTTCAGATTTTCAAGGGAGATGCCTTAATGGAGAAAATTTATTTTGTTACATATCGCCAAGTGGAACATGCAGCAGAAGAACATTTCAGGAAATATAATACAAAGAGTGATTTTAAAACCATTGTCTCATATTTGTTTCACCAAAAAAAATTTTTATACGATATTCCGCATATTCCCTGTAAAATAACATGGAGCCAGATGGATGACACGTCTTTTTTTCAGGTGCTTACAGAGCTTCCTATTATGCCTCTTTTCCTTCAGCCCCATTTTGCAGTTCCGGAAAAGCCGGGAAAAGCTATTTTCGCCGAGTCCATCATGCCTGAAAATCTGGAGGTTTTTGCCATTGTTTATGTACGGAATATTGCTGAACGTATGCATACCCACAATTTCTTTGAAATCAACTATGTTTTTTCCGGCACCTGCTACATGGTCTTTGAAAATGAGAAAAGATGCCTTTCTGCCGGGGATATATGCATTATCGCCCCAGGCTCCAGGCACGATATTACCTTCGATGATGACACCATCGCCGTCTCCCTTATGATCCGGCAAAACACCTTTGAACGGACATTTTTCCAGCTCCTGGCCCAGGAGGACCTGATGGCATCCTTTTTCCGGGGAATCCTTTACTCCAATACAGAAAATGCCAATTACATGTTCTTCTCCACAGGGACAGATCATCCTGACGTAAAAAATACTATTAAAGATATATTTATGGAATGTTACGACACGGACATTTATTCCAATGCCTGCGCCACCAGCCGGATGCATTTGCTTTTTGCCCTCCTGCTGCGCCGTTTCAGCCATACCATCCAGATTTACGACACAGAAAAAAGCATTGCCGGCCGAAGCGACTTTACCCAGATCCTGCTCTACATCCAGAAAAACTTCACCTCAGTCAGCCTGAACAGCCTGGCTGAAACATTCCACTATAATCCATCTTACTTAAGCAGCATAGTGAAAAAAAATACAGGCCGGAACCTTTCAGACATCATCATTGATCTGAGAATGTCTAAAGCTTCCGACCTGCTTAAAAATACAGATCTTAAAGTCACCGAAGTGGCTACTCTTGTAGGCTATGACAGCACGGACCACTTCTCACGGCTGTTTAAACGCACTTACGGCATGTCGCCGGGACAGTATGCACGGGAAAATAGCAGGCAGGAGGGGTAAGCCTGCGCTGTATTGGTATCTGTAGGATCTACAGGCTGAATATCATCCTGGGTCCAGAACAACACCATAGGAGGATTCAGATCCAAAGCTCTCATCTCTATACTCATACGCATATCGTTATTTAAGATTACATGGAGATCTAATGTAACATCCTTGTTATTTACAGTTTCGCCTAAGATAATGGGATTTTCTATATGTATTGATTGAATATCGTAAAAGGAAATGTGAAGAAGTGAAGCAATTATCCTTTTAGGTATTCTCTCATTTTTCTGAAAAACTGCTTTAAACATGTGATTGTTTTTCAGTGTATATTTTATTTCCCCGGTAAATTCCAAAGAATCCCTCCCTCTGCTGTATGCGTCTGACAAACAGCCGGAAAAAACTTCAATTATAATCCATCGACATAAAACGACATATAAATAGATTTAAAAAGGGCGCGGATTCAACTTCGCACACCTTTTAACCTTATTCATCACCCCTTATCTTCCTGATAAGCATCCAGCGGCTCCTGGTTCGCCGTGATGACATCATTGATTCCGGCGGACTTTCCGATCATACTCGCACATCTCACGCTGTAGACGCACCACCCACGTACTAGACTTATTTTCCTTGGGGTTCTCGCTTTCCTGTAATAACTCATCGTCCCTGGCTATCATTTTTAACGCCTCCCATACCCTAACCGGAAAAATCCCGGCTCTATCACAAACGCCGATCCCGTATTCTTCCTTCGCAGCATACTCTATGCTCTTTAATGATAACATATTCAAATCTGAAAAGCGTGCGGATTCAACCCCGCACGCCCTTTAATGTACTTCTGTTCATGATTTCCACTGTTTAGTATTCTGGCTATTTATGTTTCCCGCTATTTATTCCTGCTCTGCCAGATAAGCGTCCAACTGTTCCTGGTTGGCAGCGATTACCTCATTAATACCGGCAGCGTCAAGTCTTGCTACAAACTCATCGATCAGGTCAAGGGTCGCCTGCTCACTGTCGCACATACCATTCTGAAGTCTTGGCAGATATTCCTGAATGGTAGAGTAGATGACAGAAGACTCTGTCTGGAAATTTGTATCATCAAACATATAGCCTACAAGAGGAGAAACCGTTGCGGAGTCCTTAAGAGCCTGAAGCTGGTCAATATAATCTTCCCCAGCAGGAGACTTGATCAGCATCTGGGACTCATCGCCCACAATTAAAAATCCCGGTTCATAGGTTCCGTTGGCCACAATCACACGATCAGATCCTTCGGCAAATTCATAATTCTCGCCTTCAAGTCCGTATAAAAGGATGTTAGCTACATTAGCATCTGTATAAATATAATTTAATAAATCCATAGCTTTATCCGGACGCTCACAATTTACCGCAATTCCCCACATATATTGGGTAACAGTAGCATTTGTCTCTCTGGTCTCTGTCATACGGCTGACACCAATCTCAAATCCAGCAGATGCCGCAGCTGAGCCAAAGCTTACCTGCTCTTTAGGGCCTACGCCGCCCGGTGTACAAAACAGAGCCTGAGAGTTCAGATAATCCTGAGCTGTATTGGTATCTGTAGGATCCCCCGGCTGGATGCCGTCCTGAGTCCAGTGGAAGGCCTGGAGACAGTAGTCTCTGAATAGATCGGATGCATACAGATTTTCCACTGTAAGGCCTTCGTCAGAATTAAGAACTGCACCGTAGGAGGCTTCGCTGCCGAAGGATTCGTAACCATAGAAAAATGGTAAATAGCCTAAAGAACCTGATCCGGTATAGAAAGGCATAATATCCGGATCTGTCTCATGAACCTGATATAAAAGATCACTGAACTCTTCAAAGGTCATTTCTTCAGGCACCTCGATGCCATGCTCATCAGCCCATGTTTTATTATAAATAATACCATTATAGTTAGCGCTGTACACCTGAGCAGGAACCGCCAGCTGGCGTCCGCCTACGCTTCCGGCTTCCATGGTCTCGCTAAACAGTTCCATCAGCTTAGGCCCCCGATTTTGGAGCAGATTTCCCTCATTCAGATCCAGAAGAATATCTGAACCGACCAAAGAGGACAACGCATTGACCGTTCCCACATGGATAATATCCACCTTCTCATCCCCTGCTACAGCCATACTGGTGGTATTGGCGATCTCGCTGATCCACACTTCCTGAATATCAATATTACAGTTGATCGCCGGTTCAATAATAGCATTAATAGCCGCCTCACGGTTCGCCAGCCCTGCAGAGTAATCTGTTCCCGGCAGAGTCACCACCTGGATAGCCACAGTATAAGGCTCCTCCTCCATATCGATCTCTGTAGAATATCCGTCAGAGCTCTCACCGCCTTCTGCCGCTTCGCTGCTGCCGGAAGCTCCGGAGGTATTCCCGCCGCCAGCGCCGGATCCGCTGCTGCTGTCATTTCCGCCGCAGCCTGCAAGCATTGCGGATGCTGTCATTGCTGATGCCAGTAAAAGAGCTAATAATCTTTTGCTTTTCATAATTAATCAATCTCCTTTTCCCCATATTTTTAACACGTCATCAAAGCACCTCAAATCCGTTCATTTTCCCATGAAAAATGGCGTCTTTTCGGTATTTTGCGGGTCAGGTGGATATGCATTTTCATGCAAGCATGAAAAGCATATCTATTTGACCCTGGTGTCACATATAGTTCTGTACAAATGAACCTTACATTTTGTATTTTAGCAAATCATTTACAGACATGTTGCCATTTTCGGACAGTTTTTTAGCACATTTATGACTTTTTATTCAAATCCCCCAAAAAAGCCCAGCAGTATATACAAAACATTTTTAAATGCCTGACCCTGTTTTGTATGATCTACTGCTGGGCTTTTTTCATCTCTTTTTAAACTGCATCCGGTACTCTCTGGGCGTAAAGCCGGTATATTTTTTAAATATCTTTGTAAAGTATGAATAATTTTCGCAGCCAATACAATCTGCAATAAAATTTATAGTATAGTCCGTGTCTTTTAAAAGATTGCTGGCAATAATAATACGCCGCTCATTAATATATTCCAGGATAGACTGGCCGTTTTCCTTTTTAAAAACCCGCATTAAATGCTGTTCATTAACGTGGACCAGATCAGCCAGATCTTTTACACTGATCTTTTCCTGAATATGGCTGTCAATATACTCTTTGATCACCTTATTCCGGTCTGCCAGATGTTCCAGGTCTCGGCCCTTTGTATCCTTTCCGGTAACCTCCATTGTCTTTTCCACTAAACGGCCAAACTTTTGCTTCTCCTGTTCCTGCGCTTTTTCTTCCTTAAACTGCAGGAGCAGGCCTTCCAGTTCTTCATAGTCAATAGGCTTAAGGACATAATCTTTTACCCCATAGCGCATAGCTTTTTTTATGTAATTAAAATCTGCATGGCAGGTCACCATAATGCTGCAGATCTCCGGATAATTTTCCCGGGCATACTCCACCAGAGACAGGCCGTTTTCCCCCTGCATCTCAATATCACAAAGCATCATATCAATATTTTCTTTTTTCAGGATTTCCTTTGCACTGACAATATCCTGAGCCGTAAAAATCTCTGTAAACCCGTAACAGACCCAATCTACTCTCTTTTTCAGGGCATTTAAAGCCACGATCTCATCATCGATCAACAGGATCTTCATCATTCTCCTCCTTTACCTTGCGTTCGTAATAGATCGGAAGAATAATTTCCACATTGGTCCCCCCGTAAGCTTCATCTCTCCCAATGCGCACCGTGGATTTATCATCATAAAGAGACTTCAGCCGCTCAATGGCATTTTGAATTCCCACACCAAGCCCCTCCTGGTGAACACCGGTTTTTTTAAAAATTTCGATCTTCTCCACCAGCTCATCGCTGATCCCTTCTCCGGTATCAGCCAGGCGGATCCGCATCGTCTTTTTCTCCTCATCCTCCGGGCAGTAATCCGCCACTACCAGGATAGTGATCCGGTTTCCGATTTTCAGGGAATGCTTAATAGCATTTTCGGCAAAATTCTGAACGATCAGCGGCGGAATCAGAGCTTTTCCCAGATCCTCCTCATATTCTACAATAGAAAAAAACAGTCCCGGAATGGGGCGGTGAATTAAGAAAACATTTTAGCAAGGAACGGTGTAGCCAAACGGCTATGCCGTTCTTTGCTGTTTTTCCGTTGTATTTTGGGCTTTTTCTTTCGCCCGTCCAAAATCAAATGCACCGATGAAGTTGTAAACAATCGTGATTTCCCTTGTCTTGGATTTTTTATCGGTATGGGAAACTTCGATACGGTCTATAAACTCTCGTAGCATAGCAGCGTCAAGCTGCTGCATATCGGTGTACTTCTTTACCGCGCTGATAAACGCTTTAACGTTGGTCTTTTGTTTTTCCTGCTGCTTGATTTCTTCCCGTAGCACTTCTGCCATAGCTTTTAGATTGCTCTGCTCCAATTCGTAATCATGGGACATTTTGATAAACCGTTCGTCAGACAATTTCCCGGTTACATTGTCCTCATATAAATGCTTAAACAGATTATCCAACTCGGCAATACGGCTTTCGGCTTTGGAAAGTGTTTCGCGCTTGCGGGAAAACTCAACGTCGCGCTCTCGCAAACGGCTGTCTGCTGCTTCCTGCACAAACTCGGCTTCATACTCTGTTACATAGTCGATTGCTTCCCGTAGATTTTTCAAGACGATTTCATACAGAACAACATTTTTGATTGAATGGGTCGTACACAAGTCTTTGCCTTTCCGATAGGTTGAACAGATAAAATATTTCTGTTCTTCGGTGAAGTTCGTTGCTCGGCATTGATACATTTTACCGCCGCACTCTGCACAATAAAGCAGCCCGGAGAAAATACCCATATCGCCCATTTTGGTGGGGCGGCGGCGGGATTTGCGTATGTTCTGCACAATGAGGAATACACTTTCCTCTACAATCGGCGGCTGCGTGTTCTCAAAGATCACCCATTCGGACGGGTCGTTCCACAACTTCTTTTTGCTCTTGTAGGATTGCTTGCGGGTCTTGAAGTTTACGGTATGCCCTAAATACTCTATCTTTTCAAGCATACGGGAAACCGTTTCATTCGTCCACTTGTACGGGTTTGCCCCCGGCTTCGGCTTGTTTGTTACCTTTATGCCCTTTGACAGCCAATAGAAAGTAGGGTTGAGGATTTCGCTTTTCTCTAACCAATGGCATATTTGTGTCGGCCCCATGCCGGAAACGCACAATGCGAAAATCTGCTGCACAACTGCTGCGGCTTCCTCGTCAATAATCCACTTCTTTTTGTTGTTGGGGTCTTTCATATAGCCATAAGGCGGGATTGTAGTAAGGTGTTCGCCGGATTTTCCCTTTGATTGCCAAGTAGCGCGTATCTTCTTTGAAGTGTCGCGGGCATACATTTCGTTGAACACGTTGCGGATTGCGGTAAACTCATTTTCGCCCCGCGTACTGTCAACTCCGTCATTGACCGCGATAAAATGCACGCCAAAATCGGGGAACAGCATATCGGTGTAGAAACCGACTTGCAGATAATCACGCCCGAAACGGGACATATCTTTGACGATAACGCGCTTGATTTTTCCAGCTTTTATATCGGCAAGCATACGTTGAAATCCGGGACGGTTGAAGTTTGTACCGGAATATCCGTCGTCCTCGTCATAATGTCGATAAGCGGTAATTCCATGCTCCCGGCAGTACCGTTCTAAAATCTTCTTTTGGTTGGCAATACTGTTGCTCTCACCCTCTAATTTGTCCTCTTGTGAAAGGCGTTCATATAAAGCCGTTATGCCCTCGTCCTGTGCTTCCTGCTGCTGATCGCGCACATAGAATTGCAAAACATTATTTGAAATGGCTTCGCGGACTTCTTCGCTTAACACTTTGGGGACAGCAATCTGCTGAAAAGAAAATGTCTTTGTCATTTGCGCTCACCGCCTTTCGCGGTAAGTGCAGCATATAACTGTCTGCTCCAATCCAGCGTAGCATGGTCGCCGTTGATTGCTTCAAGAGAAACACCCCTACCAGCGGCGCAATCTGCAAAAGTAAGTACATCTAAAAAGTTTCGAGAAATGCGGTCAAGACCTGTTACAACGATCTTTTCCATTCTCTCGTTTTTCATATCCTGCTGCATGAGGGAAAAAGCGGGACGGTTAAAGTTCAAACCGCTATAACCATTATCCACATATAGCGCAAAAGTGGTAATCCCGTTTTGGCTTGCGTGGTAAAGAAGTTTTTGCATTTGATTGTCAAGGTACAAAGTATCTATTTGTTGCGCCGCACGAAAATAGTATGCGGTCAATTTATCCGACTGTTTCATGTTACCTCCTATTCCGACAGCCGGACAAACAGGTTATATATATTGTACCAAGCTGCTAGCGCAGCGGCTAGCCCCATTTTCATGTTTCCGCTATTTTTTTCAAAAATATCAAAAAAAAGTAGCAGTTTTAGAATATATAGTGTATTGTTGAATTACCCCTAACCCACAATCA
>DVIT01000032.1 GCA_018711005.1 Candidatus Scybalocola faecigallinarum
GGACCTGGACGGGAGGGAATACACCATGACGGTACGCATGTCCGGTGTGGGGAGCTATTATGGCACTTACTGGGAAAAAGAAGAAAAGGCAT
Source organism: Candidatus Scybalocola faecigallinarum (assembly GCA_018711005.1). Taxonomy (GTDB): domain Bacteria; phylum Bacillota; class Clostridia; order Lachnospirales; family Lachnospiraceae; genus Catenibacillus; species Catenibacillus faecigallinarum. The sequence goes on from DVIT01000032.1 coordinate 93, forward strand.
CTGTGGCAGTCACGCCGGTAGAGCAGCTTACTGTGGGAAGCATTTCCTTCCCGGAGCGGATCAATGCGGCCTATGATGACGGTTCAGGCATGGTGGAGATCCCTTTGACCAACAGCGGCCATGTGGCAGTACATCATATAGAGATCCGTGTGGAAGGGGAGGATTTTACGGAACAGGAGCCGTATGTGGTGGAGACTCTGGAGCCTTCCCAACGGGAAAATGCCGTGATCCGGCTTTCCTCAGAGACAGAGGGAGCGCTTAGCGGGGAGCTGGTTATCACTTTTGAAAAAGCGGACGGTACCCTTTGGGAGGAACGTGTTTCCTTTCAGACGGAAAGCGTATACCAGCCTTTGGAGGTGGACCACTCTGTCCGTATCCATCCATCGGTGATGGAGGAAGCACCAACCGTGCCGGACTGGGTATGGCTTACAACGACTATAGGCTGTGTGGCCGGGGCAGTGGTTTTATTTAAAATGGGGCAGCGGTGGTTTTATGGGATGTATAAGCGGGATGAGTGATATATTTTTATGGATAACGTATAAACCTGAAACTATAATTGAGGATATTTTCTTATCTTGGCGGGCCGGAAACATATTTACATGTTTACGGTCCGCTGCGTTTATAGCCACTGTTCAAAGCAAAATCTGTTGCCCCGGAAGTATACATTTGTTAAAATAGTAGTAACTATTAAAGGACCGTAACAATATTAAATCTATCATAAGAAATCCAGCGTTTGGATACATCCGGGAGAACCGAAAACAGGTATGACGATGGGGACATTTTCTTATATGGATCTCCGGGATGGCAGCGGGCATACTGATATTTGGCATATTTTAATGGATGCTGGTTTTCGGTAAGGAGAGGAGGAAAAATCCATGAAAAAACGCCGGATTTGCATTATTGTAGTTGTCATAGCTGCGATCCTATTGTTGTGTCCCCTGCCCCGGAGAGTGAACATGGCCTACAGCGATGTCCCCGTTTTAGATAATAATGGAGATATAGAGGAATATATGCCAACGCTCACTTTAAAGGGTTATTATTTGAACTTTCTGGTATTTCCTGATTATTTTTCAGGGAAAGCGATCACGGATGATGGTATGGAATATACGTCCTCTTTTCTGCTTCATTTTGGGCAAATAAGCAGGATGGATGATTATTTCAGTATAGGGCTTTCAAGGGACTGCCCGGAGGGAAACCATATCTTATATATGCATTTTTATTCAGATTGGTCAGAAGTAAATATATCGATTTCAGATCTTCATGGATAACTTATAAAACTGCATCTATGCGAAAATAGCAGATATATTTCATCAATTAGAAGACTACAGAAAGAAAGTAGAATAAAGCAGGCCGGAGGTTTCTGTTTTATAAACAGGCAGCAACCTCCGGCCTGCTTTGATTGTAACACCGCAGCTGAACTATGACGGGTTTCTTAAAATTTTCTTAAAGGTGTTGGATGAACCGGGATTTTATTATATAATGATGGGGGCGTCAAAAGGTATTTTGGCGCCTCCATGATACACGGACTGCTTCGTGCTGACGCACGCAGGCGAGTCAAAAAACACCTCAAAGTTGCTTATTTTTCCGGGAAAAATGGGGGCATAAAGAGGAATGATATGGAGGCAATCAATGATTTTTGATACACATGCGCATTACGATGATGAGCAGTTTGATGAGGACCGGGAAAGGCTTCTTTTAAGCCTGGCTGAAAATAATATTGGCCGGGTTGTCAATATTGGGGCCAATATCCAGTCCACAAAGGCAACAGTGGCACTGACGAAGAAGTATCCCTTTATTTACGGCGCTGTAGGCGTTCATCCCAGCGACGCAGGGGAAATGAATGAGGATGTGCTGGCCTGGCTGAAAAGCTTGACAGCCCTTGAAAAGATCGTGGCTGTTGGCGAGATCGGCCTGGATTACTACTGGGATAAGGAAGAAGATGTGCGGGAAAACCAGAAAAAGTGGTTTATCCGCCAGCTTGAGATGGCCAGAGAATGTGATCTTCCGGTAAGTATCCATTCCAGAGATGCGGCTAAGGATACACTGGATATTATGAAGGAATATGGAAAGGATCTGGGCGGCGTGATCCACTGCTTTTCCTATTCTGTGGAAATGGCCAGAGAATATGTGAAAATGGGCTACTATATTGGCGTTGGCGGTGTGGTGACCTTTAAAAATGCCAAAGCCATAAAGGCAGTGGTGGAAGATATACCGCTGGAGAGGATCGTTGTGGAAACAGACTGTCCGTATCTGGCTCCGGTGCCTAACCGGGGAAAACGCAATTCCTCCTTAAATCTGCCCTGGGTGATCCGGGAGATCAGCCAGATCAAGGGCGTGTCCCGGGAGGAAGTGGAAGCTGTAACCTGGAAAAATGCCATGGACCTGTACCGTATGAAGGACGGGAGTAGAGAGGTGATTTTATGATGTTAAAAAAGCTTGCTGCTATGGCAGCAGTGATCATGCTGGCGGGAACGGCGGTGCTGTCCGGATGCTCCTCTGAGGGGGAAGCCTCCCAAAGCGCGTCTGCAGCTGCCGAAGATACAAAAAATGAGGTTAAGCTGGGGGAATATAAAGGCATTGCTGTCACTGTGGAAAGCCTGCCGGACGTTACTGACGACGAGGTGGAGCAGATGGTCCAGTCCTCTGTGGAAAACTCCACAGTGTCCGGACAGATCACGGACCGGGCAGTGGCCCAGGGCGATACGGTCAACGTAAATTATACCGGTTATATGGATGATGAAGAAATCCCGGATTCCTCTGTGGAAGATTATAACATGCTCATTGGATCCGGTATTTTCTTTAACGGGGCAGAAAGCGGTCTGGTGGGCGTCATGCCGGGAGAAACGGTGGATATTTCAGTGACTTATCCGGAAGGCTATCCCCAGGAGGATCTGGTGGGAAAGACTGCCGTATATAAGGTGACGGTCAATTATATTGTCCAGGAGGAGCAGGCCCAGCTGACCGATGAATTTGTGGCCAGCATTTCCGACTGCGAAACGGTGGATGAATACCGCCAGATGATCCGTGAGGCTCTGGAAGGGAGCCGGGAGAATGAGCGGGAAATGAACCGGCGCAATGCTGTATGGGAGCAGGTTTTGGAAAATGCCCAGGTGATTTCCTACAGCCAGGCGGATATTGACGCCATTGTTGGGGAATATACAAGCTATGACGAGGCTGCGGCTGAGGACTTTGGCATTTCCCTGGAAGAATATGTCCAGACCTATCAGGACATGACCATGGATGAGTATAATTCCAGTGTGGAAGAACTGGCCCAAAATGAAATTAAAAATGAGCTGGTCATTGATGCCATTGCAGAGGCTGAAAGTATTACCGGAGCAGATATTACTGACGAGGAAATGGAACGCTGCGCTCAGCAGCAGGGTTACGAAACGCTGGATGACTATAAAAATGACAACGATGCAGCTGCCATGGAAGAAGATGCCAAGGCGCTGAGAGTTGTGGATTTTGTAGTGAACCAGGCGCAGATCACTGAACAATAATTATCCAATCCCCCGTGGGATTGGCCGGATGCCGTGAGGGCATGGGAATATTAAGGAAAGGAGTTATGGGATGGCTAAAGGTAAGAAGAAAAGTGGAAATCATCTTGGCGTGGTCATTGGGATCACAGTATTTTTGATCATTGCTTTTGTAGGGATTGCCGCAGTTGCCTGGTTTTACCTGTTTCGGGAAGATGCACAGGCGGCCACCCAGGCGGTCTATGATGAATATACCCAGGATGTGGTCAATGGTAATTATGAAGGAATCTATGACCTGATCCATGAAGATGTTCAGGCCAATGTGGACAAGGATACGGTTACGGCCCGATATACTAACATTTTTACAGGGATCGGCGCTTCCAATATTGCATTTACCCTTCTGGAAAGCGGGGAAAATGAGGACGGAAGCGGCTGGTATTACCGGTACCGCATGACCATGGATACATCGGCGGGAAGCCTTGATAATACATACAGTATGCAGATCTGCAGGGATTCGGAAAACCAGTTTAAGATCATGTGGAGCTCTAACCTGATCTTTCCCCAGCTGGATGATACAGATACAGTCCGGGTCAATACGCTGGATGCAAAGCGGGGAACCATTTATGATGTGAATGGCAATGTTTTGGCTCAGGACGGTGAAGGGGCCAGCGTAGGACTTGTGCCCGGGAAGATTTCCCAAACGACCCGGGATGCAGACCTGGAACAGCTGGCATCGCTTTTAGAGGTTTCTGTAGATTATATTAATGAGCAGCTTTCAGCGTCATGGGTAACGGATGATGTTTTCGTGCCTATCCGCTCTGTGGCTGTAGATAATGAAGAACTGATCAGCCAGGTGCTGGAGATTTCCGGCGTTATGGTCAATACGACCAGTGCCAGGGAATATCCTTACGGCGAAACATTGGCCCATTTAACCGGCTATGTACAGGCCATCAGCGCTGAGGAGCTTGAAACTATGGCGGACCAGGGCTATACAAGCAGCAGTATTGTAGGAAAAAGCGGACTGGAACAGATTTATGAATCCTCATTGCGGGGAACCGATGGCTGTGAGATCCTTATCCTTTACAGTGACGGTACAGTAAAAGAAACCTTAGGCTACCAGGCCGCTGTGGATGGAAATGATGTACACCTGACCATTGACGCCCAGCTGTGCCAGATCCTGTATGATCAGCTGGAAGGGGACAATGGTCTGGCTGTGGCCATGAACATGAAAACCGGAGCGATCCTTTCTCTGGTAAGCACACCGTCTTATAATCCCAACGAGTTTGTGGCCGGTATTACCAACAGCAGCTGGGAGGCTTTAAGCACTGATGAAGATCTGCCAATGTACAATCGCTATACATCGACCTGGGTACCGGGATCTTCCTTTAAGCCTATTACAGCGGCTATCGGCCTGGATAACGGGACGATCGATCCCAATGAGGTATCCGCCAGCAATGGTTTAAGCTGGCAGAAGGACAGCAGCTGGGGCAATTTGTTTGTAACTACCCTGGTGACGTATGGAGATGTAACGCTTCAGAAGGCGCTGGCATATTCGGATAATATTTATTTTGCCCAGCAAACATTAAATATGGGCAGGTCTGCATTTGTGGAAGGCCTTAAGACCGTTGGCTTTGGCGAAACGATGCCATTTGAAATGTCCCTGGGGTCATCCACTTACGGGACATTGGAGGAATCTTCCGATGAGGTTATGCTTGCCAACAGCGGATATGGCCAGGGTGAAATGCTTGTCAACCCCATTCATCTGGCATCCATGTATTCAGCCTTTATGAATGACGGAAATATGCTTCAGCCCTATCTTGTTTCAAATAGTGAGGAGTTAGGCGGCGAGGCGGCACAGCCGGGAAGCTACTGGAAAACCGGTGTGTTTAGTGCTGAGTCTGCACAGATCGTTAATGAAGACCTGCGCACCGTTATTTCCGAAGGCACCGGTACAGATGCTCAGAGTGCAGGCGTTACACTGGCCGGAAAGACCGGAACTGCAGAGATCAAAGATTCTCAGGATGATACAGACGGAACCGAACTGGGCTGGTTTGTGGCCTATGAGATTGATAATACAGAAGATCCTATCCTGATCCTTATGATGGTTGAAGATGTTTTAGACCGTGACGGAAGCCACTATGTGGTGCCTAAGGTGACGGAAGCTTTCAGCCAGTACAGGGGAACAGCATCTGAATAAAAAATAATGGCCAAGTCCAAAAACGGGCTTGGCCATCATTATATTTGCTGAGATTTAATCTTAGTTGGATGACGGATTGTCAATGCTGTAATAGATCATTGCGTTATAAATAGATGTTACATCTTCGTCTGAGATCGTGTAGCGGCCATCATCGTCCGGCGCGACGTTTACGGTAACGGTGACCGGCTCGCGATAGGCCAGGTTTTCTTCATGACTTTTCAGGATCTCAATAAGAGGGGAAAGATATTCCCGTATAAATTCTTCATCCGTATAATCCTGAAATTCATAATTATTATTCCGTTGGCGAAATTCCTGGTTAAAATTAAAAAATTCTGAGTAAACCGAATTATAAATATCTAAAGGTTCAATATCAATGGCCACGCTGCCGGAACGGTCGGCTTCCTTGACCGTGTAACGAACCTGGCCGTAAATAGTTTTTATAGCTTCTAAAAGCTGGCTGTTCAGATCCTCCGGGATCACATCGTCATCGGTAAGTCCGGAAAAGCGAAGAAAAATATCGGTTTCATGGCGGATAAAATCATTATAATCATTTTCAATGGCCTCAATACTGGAATTGGTCGCCTGGGCATAAGCTTCACATTCACCCTTATAGGTGGCATCCAGCATGCCCTGTATGTAGCCGGACCGGTCAAAGGCATCAACACAGCCGGAAAGGCATACACAGAAAATGATTATGGTCAAAAAAATCCCTGAATATTTTTTAATATATTTCATAATGATCACCGTTTATCCTGAAAATATGTGGCGGCGCCGCGTACAGCGCAGCATGAAGGTTTAAGCAAGATATGTCTGAAATCTCCTTATATCTATAGTATATAACTTTTGGATAATCCCAGTCAAGCCCTTGTCCGCATTGCATATGTCTGGTATGATGTTAATAAGTAACCGTCCGGAAGGCCTGATGCCGGGGCGCGCCGGATCGGGCACATATGTCAGCGGGGGCCGGAAACGGACAAAATTAAAAAAGAGAAAGGCAGAGTTATGGAAAACGATCAGAAACTTTCAAACCCGAAAAAAACTATAGAGATCATTCAAAAATATAATTTTAACTTTCAGAAAAAGTTTGGACAAAATTTTCTTATTGACAGCCATGTCCTGAACAAGATCATTGCCGGGGCACAGGTGACAAAGGAAGATATGGTACTGGAAATCGGCCCCGGGATCGGCACGATGACCCAGTATCTGGCAGAAGCGGCAAGACAGGTGGTGGCCGTGGAGATCGACCGGAACCTGATCCCTGTATTAAAGGAGACCCTTGGGGATTATGATAATGTAACGGTGATCAATGAGGATATATTAAAGCTGGATCTGGCAGGCCTTGCTGATGCGTATAATGGCGGAAAGCCTATTAAAGTGGTGGCAAATCTGCCTTATTACATTACAACGCCTATCATCATGGGGCTGTTTGAGAGCCATGTCCCTGTGGATAATGTTACGGTCATGGTGCAGAAGGAAGTGGCAAAGCGTATGGAAGCCCGGCCGGGCAGCAAGGATTACGGCGCCCTTTCTGTGGCTGTCCAGTATTATGCCCAGCCGTACATTGTGGCCAATGTTCCATGTAACTGCTTTATGCCAAGACCGAATGTGGATTCGGCGGTGATCCGCCTGACTTGTCATGAAAAGCCGCCGGTGGATACGCCGGATGAGCATTTAATGTTTCGTATTGTCCGCGCTGCATTTAACCAGCGGCGCAAGACTCTGGTCAATGCCATTAATAATTCGCCGGAGCTGTCCATGGACAAGGTGCAGGTGCAGGAGGCGCTTGCAGCCATGGGTCTTTCGGCCACGGTGCGGGGCGAAGCACTGTCGCTGGATCAGTTTGCCAAACTGTCAGAGCTGCTGGCCGGATAAAAGAGATCTCTTGACAATAAAAATATATCGTGTTACGATATATGTCGGAACACGATATATTTTGTCCGGCTTTTTGCCAAACCAAAATTGTGCAGTGATGGGAGGTATAAGATTTGGAAAACAGATATGAGCCTTTGACGGAAAGCTGTTATTACATTCTTTTATGCCTGTCTCAGGGGGACAATTATGGATATAAGATCATGAGCCGGGCAAAGATACTGTCTGGAGGGCTTGTGACGATTGGTCCGGGAACCATGTATGGTGCGTTAAACAGTATGATCCAAAAAGGATGGATCTGCGAGGCCGGACAAGAGGGCAAGCGCCGCATTTACCGCCTGACGACCCAGGGGGGGGATGTTCTGGACAAAGAAATACAGCGCCTTGAGCGTATGGTGGCCAGTGCAAGGGCAGCATTTTCTCAAAAAGAGAAGGAGCAGTCCTGACCGGGCGCCGCCAAAGCCAAATCGTGGCAATGTATACGTTCCAGAAAGAGAGGATTTATGATCGAGATTCAAAATCTTACGAAAATTTACCGACTGAGTAAAAAGCAGCAAAAGGAACAAAAGACAAAAGATACTCAGAAAAAAGCTGTGGATGATCTTTCTCTTAGCGTATATCCGGGAGAGATCTTCGGCCTGCTGGGAACAAATGGAGCGGGAAAGACCACAACGCTCCGGTGCCTGGCAACCTTGCTGAAGCCTACAGAAGGCACCATTACTGTAGATGACCTGGATGTATGCCGGGATTCGGAAAAGGTGCGGGCCAAGATCAGTTTTTTGACCAATGAGATCAAGATGGATCCGTATTTTACGCCGGATTATTTATTTTCCTTTTTCGGACGGCTCCGGGGAATGAAGGAAGATACCATTAATGCACGGAAAAAGGAATTGTTTGAGTATTTCGGCATTATGGATTTTAAGGATAAAAAGGTAGAGGAGCTTTCTACAGGTATGAAGCAGAAGGTTTCTATTGCCGTAAGCCTTGTCCATGATCCGGAGATCGTAATTTTTGATGAGCCAACCAATGGTCTGGATATTATTACTGCCAGAGCTGTGCTGGATTATCTGCGCATGCTTAAGGAGCAGGGCAAGACCATTATCGTCTCTACCCATGTTATGTCTGAGGCACAAAAGCTGTGCGACCGTATTGCCATTATTATTGACGGACGGCTGGCAGCTCTGGGAACCCTGGCTGAACTGGAAGCGATGACAAAGACCGGGGATCTGGAAGATGCCTTCTTTGAACTTTATAAGCAGCATGGGAAGGAGGCATAAATGATGAGAGGGTTAAAAGTTGTATTTAATAAAGAAATGCGCAGGGTGTTTCGGGAACCGAAGATGATCTTTTCCCTGTTTATCCTGCCGGTGATCTTAATGATCGGAATTTACGGACTGATCGGGTATCTGGGTCAGAACATGACTCAGGATATTGAAGATCACAGATCCATTGTTTATATGGAAAATATGCCGGAGGAGATTTCGGCCATGATGTCAGACTTTGCGGCACAGTCAGAGATCATTCCCATTGACGGGAGCAGTGATCTGGAGGCGATGAAAGCCCAGGTGGCGGACGGCAGTATTGACCTGATCGTGATCTTCCCGGAAAATTTTATGGAAACTGTCAACAGTTATGAAGAACAGGGAGAGATCCCGGATATTCAGGTTTTTTATAATCCTTCGGAGGATTATTCCAGCGAGGCATGGACCCGGCTGAATACAGCCTTAGACGGGATCGTCCGTCCAGGCCTTTTGGCCCAGCGTATCGGCGATATGAATATGCTTGAGGTATTTACAGTGAATGCCTCCGGCGGCGGTACAGTGATCGATGAACAGCGTGCAGCAGGACAGATCCTGTCCATGATGCTGCCTTACCTGATCACCATTCTTTTATTTGCCGGCACTATGAGTCTCGGAACAGATACCATTACCGGCGAGAAGGAGAGGGGAACTATGGCCAGTATGCTTGTGACCCCTGTGCGGCGCAGCGATATTGTTCTTGGAAAGCTTCTTGCCCTGACCTTTATGTCCATGCTCAGCGCCGCTGTTTATATTATTGCCCTTGTGGTGGCCATGCCCCAGGCTATGGGAACGGGAGATCTGGAATTTTCCTTTAACGCGTCCCAGATCGTTATGGTGGTGATCCTTATGATCCTGCTGGCGTTTTTCTATGTGGCTCTGGTAGGGCTGGTGGCAGTGCTTGCCAAGACTATGAAAGAAGCAACGACGTATGTATCCCCGCTGTACATTATTGTTATTGTGGCCGGCCTGTTTACCATGCTGTCCACTTCCGGCGGTCATGAAACATGGGAATATCTGGTTCCCATTTATAACGTGGCCCTGGCTCTGGGCGAGATCTTTACTCAGGAACTGACTGTTGTCCATTTCCTTCTGACCACAGGCAGCACCCTTGTGTACAGCGCCCTTATTTCAGGGATCATCGTTAAGGCCTTTAACAGTGAACGTTTTATGTTTAATGCATAAATCACAGCCCTTCCGGCCGTTTTGAGGGCTGTCTTTAAATCTCTATAAACGGCAAAGTTCTAAATTCCTCTTTTGAGGCATACAGTAGACTATATAAAATTTCGTGACTGTGTCCGTCCGGCCAAAGGGCCGGCCTGGCATGAAGCTGCGGACAGGGATGGCTGCTGTGTGGCGAGAAGGAGGAATTTTTTTATGGCCGATTATGATAGATTTATATCCTATATCTATTTGTACGAACGGGGCATGAAAACCATGAATACAGGATTTGCCAAGGTGGAAAGCCGGAGCGGTCAGTGCCGGGTCAATATTACCATGAAAAATATGTATCATGAAAGCCATGTGAAATTTTCGGTCTATATGTTTGTGCGCCGGGAAAAGCGTCTCCTGGGGATCTTGCTGGGAGAATTGCAGACCCAAAACAGTACGGGAACCTTTGACGGGGTAACTGATAGTGAAAATATCCAGGGCTCCGGCTATACATTAGATGAAGTGTGCGGAATGATCATCCGGGGAGATAACGGAAAGATCTATGGCACCGGATGGGACGATGAAGCTTTGGATATTGACCGGTTTGCACCGATATCCGAGGCAGAGGCCGGGGCCGATGCCCCTGCCGCCTCCACCGATGCCCCTGCCCCCGGCGCCGCCGTTGATGCCCAGACAGAGACGTTGGAGAGGGTTTCCGGCGCCGATGTGCAGACTGGAGCATCGGAGGACATAGAGACGCCGGAGAACATAGGGGCATCGGAGGAGGATCCCTTATCCGGATGGAATGCTTTTATGGATCCCCAGCTGCCTAAAAAGCTGGACAGCACGGTCCCTGTGGAGGAATTAAATCTCAGGGCAGAGTCTATGGGAGGGGCGGCAGCCCGGCTGGAGGATATGGCGCCGGAGCCTGCAGACAGAGACGATGCCGGAGCTGGCGCCGGTCTTGCGGAGACTCAAAAGCCTGTTTCCGGTCATGAAGATCCGGTATTTAAAATGTCGCCGTTGGAAAAGATCATTGACGGGGGAATGCGCATGTTTCCTTTTGAAGATGATGAGATTACAGCCTGTGTGCGCATGGAACCCCAGGATATTGGCCTGCTTCCCATGCCATACTGGCGTTTGGCCGGAAACAGCTTTTTGCTTCACGGGTACTATAGTTACCGGCATTTGATCATGGCTCAGAAAAAGGATGGCACATATATTTTCGGGATTCCCGGCGTGGATGATGAGCGGGAACGGTTCATGGCAAAACTGTTTGGCTTTTCTCAATTTAAGCCGGTGCGGGTGAATGCCGCCGGGCCGGGGCGGTTCGGATACTGGTGTATGGCGCTGGAAGATCCCGCGTCTGGTGAGCGGTCGGTGGTGTGAGATAAATATTTTCCGGGATATGTAGATGATCTACATATCCCGGAAAATTTTTTTGTGTTCACGGGGGACAGTGATCTGCTGTTTCCGGCTGCCGTGAACAGTAATAAGAGTTGTTACTATTCACAGCCACCCCACCCGCATGCACATTCGTCGCGCTTACGCGCTTCAGTCCCGCCCCTTACGGGGCTAAGACTGCTTATGTGGCTGTGAATAGCAACTAAAAGTTTACATATACAAAACTTTTTGTTCATAAAATGTTGACACGGATTAAAATGCGTGTATAATTATGCCTTGTGAGAAATGGCGGGAGTACAGTATCGCCCAAGACCGGACCGGGGAAGGAACTTCCCCGGTCCGATTCTGTAGAAGAAAAAGCGAAAGGTGCGTGGAGGATGCAGATCGGAGAAAAACTGAAAAGACTAAGATTAAAGAACCAGCTGACGCTGGAGGAACTGGCTAACCGCTGCGAGGTGACCAAGGGCTTTTTATCCCAGGTGGAACGCAACCTTACGTCGCCGTCTATTGCCACCCTGGCGGATATACTGGAGGCCCTGGGGACAACTTTGGGCGCTTTTTTTTCCGAAGAAAAGGATGAAAAGATCGTCTTTGGCACCGGGGATTTTTTTGAAAATCATCAGGAGGCATTTGACATTTTTTATATTGTGCCTAATGCCCAGAAAAATACTATGGAGCCGATCCGGCTGGAACTGAAAAAAGGCGGATGTTCCCAACAGGTGGAGCCGTTTGAAGGGGAAGTGTTCGGTTATGTGCTGGCCGGACGGATAACCCTGCACTATGGTGAGAAAACTTTTATTGTGAAAAAGGGACAGACCTTTTATTTTAAATGCGACTGCCCCCATTTTTTAAGTAACGAATGGGAGAGTACGGCGAAGGTTTTATGGGTATCCACACCGCCGTCATTTTAAAGGATAAGGGAGAGACTGCACAGGATGAACAAATTGATCGAATTAAAAAATCTTACGAAAAATTTTGAAGATCAGCAGGTTTTGCGGGGCATTAACCTGGATGTTTATGAAAATGAATTTTTGACCCTTTTAGGGCCCAGCGGATGCGGAAAAACAACGACCCTGCGTATTATTGCAGGCTTTGAGGAGCCCAGCTCCGGCCAGGTGCTGTTTAACGGCATTGAGATTTCCAAAGTGCCGCCGTATAAGCGGGAGGTTAATACGGTATTCCAGAAATACGCCTTATTTCCCCATATGAACGTGTTTGAAAATATTGCCTTTGGCCTGAATATTAAGAAAATGGACAAAAACGTGATTCGCCAGAAGGTGGAGCGCATGCTGAAGCTGGTAGGCCTTGAAGGCTTTGGCAGCAGAGATGTAACCCTGCTGTCCGGCGGACAGCAGCAGCGTGTCGCCATTGCCCGGGCTTTGGTTAATGAGCCTAAGGTGCTGCTTTTAGATGAGCCGCTGGGCGCCCTGGATGCAAAAATGCGCAAGGACATGCAGCGGGAGCTGAAAAAGATCCAGCAGGAGGTGGGGATCACCTTTATTTACGTGACCCACGACCAGGAAGAAGCCCTGTCCATGTCCGATACAGTGGTCGTCATGAATGACGGCGAGATCCAGCAGATCGGTTCGCCTACGGATATTTATAACGAGCCGGAGAACCGTTTTGTGGCCAGCTTTATCGGCGAGTCCAATATTATCGAAGGCACGATGGTCAAAGACTATTTGGTGGAATTTGACGGATTCCGGTTTGAATGTGTCGATAAAGGCTTTGAGGACAATGAAGCCATTGAAGTGGTGCTTCGGCCGGAGGATCTGGATATTGTAGCGCCGGATCAGGCAAGGATCACAGGCGTTGTCCGTTCTGTAACCTTTAAAGGCGTTCATTATGAGATCCTTGTAGAGACAGAGCTGCGCACCTACATGATCCATACAACGGATTATGCCGAAGAAGGCCGGAATGTGGGGCTTTTGTTTGGCCCTGAGGACATTCATGTTATGAGCCGGATGGGAGGGTACTGATGAAGCATTTTAAAAAACTGACCTACCCTTATGTGATCTGGTCGGCGCTGATGATCGTTGTGCCGCTGCTGCTTATTGCCCTGTACGCCTTTACGACGGACGGCAATGTTGTTAAAAAAGTAAGCTTTACACTGGAAAATTTTGCCAAGATCATAGAGCCCACCTACCTGAATGTGTTCTGGAAGTCCATTAAAATGGGAGCGATCACCACGGTGATCTGCCTTGTCGTTGGCTATCCGCTGGCCTATATTATTTCCAAATGCAAGGAGGAAGTCCAGGGCCTGCTTATTCTTGTGGTGACCATCCCCACATGGATCAACATGCTGCTGCGGACGTACGCATGGATGAATCTTCTGGCAGACAACGGCATTATCAATAACCTGCTGTCAAAGCTGGGGATCGGCCCGCTGACAATGATGTATACGGATTTTTCAGTGATCCTGGGAATGGTGTGCAACTTCCTTCCCTTTATGATCATTCCCATACACACATCCCTCAGCAAAATGGATCATTCTCTGATTGAGGCGGCCTATGACCTGGGGGCGGATCCGGTACAGACATTCCGCAAGATCATATTAAAGCTGTCCATGCCCGGAGTGATCAACGGATGTATGATGGTTTTTCTTATGTCCATTTCCACCTTTGTTATCCCCAAGCTTCTTGGGGGCGGCCAGTATGTGCTGGTGGGTAATCTTATTGAGAATCAGTTTATTTCTGTAGGAGACTGGAATTTTGGCAGCGCCATTTCCCTGCTTTTAGCAGCCATAATCCTGATCTTCATGAGAGTTACGAAAAAAATCGACGTAAAAGAGAACTAGGAGGGGCCGATGAAAGGATTGAGACGTTTTTTATCACGATTTTACATGGCGCTGTGCTTTATATTTTTCTATCTCCCCATTGTGGTGACAGTGATCTTCTCCTTTAACTCCTCCAAATCACTGACCAACTTTACAGGATTTTCCCTGCGCTGGTACGAGGAGCTTTTGTCCAACAGCGAGATTATGTCCGCTGTTTATGTGTCGGTTACTGTGGCCCTGCTGTCTACCGTCGTTTCTACTGTGCTGGGAACAATGACAGCGCTGGGCCTGTCCAAGTCCAGGAAATTCTTAAAGGAATATTTGCTGAATGTCAACAATATTCCTGTGCTGAACCCGGAGATCGTGTCAGCCATTTCCCTGATGCTGCTGTTTTCATCGGTGGGAATGCCCAAAGGCTACTGGACCATGCTTTTAGCCCATATCAGCTTTTGTACGCCTTTTGTGATCACCAGCGTATATCCTAAGGTGCGCAGCCTTGATCCCAACCTGGCCAATGCGGCAATGGACCTGGGAGCTACGCCTTTCCAGGCGCTGACAAAGGTCATCCTTCCCATGATCCGTCCCGGGATCTTTGCCGGGGCGCTGCTGGCATTTACCATGTCCTTTGACGATTTTGTTATTTCCTACTTTGTATCCGGAAATGGCGTGAAAAATATTTCCATCATTGTATATAACATGACAAAGCGCATCAACCCTACCATTAACGCTTTGTCTACCATTGTTATTGTTGTCATTGTGGCCATTTTGGTATTTGTTAATGTGATCCCGGTGATCCGGAAAAAACGCAGGAAAACAGAGGCATCCTACTCAAAGCACAAAAAGCGCAGCTACATTGCTGCCGGCGTGGCCTGTGTCCTTTTAATCTGTCTGGTGGCAGGGATTTCCGCAGCCAGCCAGGGCGGCAAAAAGACGCTGTATGTATACAATGCCGGGGAATACATTGATCCGGATCTGCTGACACAGTTTGAAAATGAATACAACTGCACCGTGATCTATGATACTTTTGAATCCAATGAAATGATGTATACAAAGCTGAGCAGCGGCGAGCGTTACGATGTACTCGTGCCGTCAGATTATATGATTGAGCGGCTGATCCGGGAGGAGTATCTGGCGCCGATCCAGTGGGATCTTATTACCAATAAGGACAAGCTTATGGATGAAGTGCTGGATAAAAGCTATGACCCGGGAAATGTGTATTCTGTGCCCTATTTCTGGGGGACGGTAGGCATTTTGTATGATACCACCGTTGTCAGCGAGGAAGATATGGCCGCCGGATGGGATGTGCTGATGAATCCCAAATACCGGGGAAATCTGTACATGTATGACAGTGAGCGGGATTCCTTTATGGTTGCCCTTAAGGCCCTGGGATATTCCATGAATACTCATGATGAGGAACAGATCCGGGAGGCTTATGAATGGCTTATTACCCAGCGGGATTCCATGGATCCGGTATATGCCGGAGATGATGTAATTGACAATATGATCAGCGGCAACAAGGCACTGGCCATTGTTTATTCCGGGGATGCGTCCTATATTATGAGTGAAAATGAAAATATGAGCTACTGCACTCCGTCCCAGGGAACAAACCTGTGGTATGATGCCATGGTGATCACCAAAAACTGCCAGGAAACCGAGCTTGCCCATGCATTTATCGACTTTATGCTCAGGGACGATGTGGCCCTGGCCAATACAGAGTATGTAGGTTATACATCCGTTGTTTCCTCGGCCTATGAGGCCATGCAGGAGACCACTTATGCCGGGATCAATGCCTATGTACCGGATATATCCAACAGTAAAAACGAGATTTTTGCTTACCAGGATACAGAGATCAAGCGGCTCTTTGCCGAGCTGTGGACAAAAGTTAAAGCACAATAATAATTTGCAGGTTTACATGCCGCGGCTTTTTTACAGGTTTGCGGCATGGGCCATGCCGGAGGCGTTATGGAAGAACAATTCGCACAAGACAGAGACATAAAAATACCATTGACTCAGGGCAGCTTAAAAATACGACATTCCCATGTGGAGGATTTGCCCAGGATCATGGAGATCATTGCCATGGCCGTGAATTATATGAAGGAAAACCACATTGACCAGTGGAGTGAGAATTATCCCGACCGGGGCCGTTTTTTGCAGGATATTGAGAAAAATGAAAGCTATATTTGCCAGATCGGCGGCTGTATTGCCGCAACCGCAGCCCTGTCCCTGAGGGATGAGCCTAATTATGAAAAAATCTTTGAGGGCCGGTGGAAAACTTCCGGCCCTTATGGCGTGATCCACCGGATTGCCGTGGACGACCGGTTTAAAGGCACCGGCGTGGCTGCCGCTTTTGTGGATCATATTGAAAAAATGTGTATAAACCGGGGGATTTATGCGGTCCGTGTGGATACTCACCGGGATAATCGGAGTATGGACCGGTTTTTAAGAAAGCACGGGTTTGACCGGTGCGGCATTATTTATGTGGAAGACGGCACCCAAAGGGTGGCCTATGAGAAGGAGCTTGAAAAATGAAAGGGATTCGCAGCAATTATGAACATACGATTTTCGCTTCCTATATTGGCTATATAACTCAGGCCATTGTTAATAATTTTGTACCTTTATTATTTTTAACATTTCAAAGCACTTACGGGATCTCCCTGGACAAGATCACCTTGCTGGTGTCCTTAAACTTCGGGGTGCAGCTGCTGGTGGACTTCTTTGCAGCCCGGTTTGTGGATCGTATCGGCTATCGTCCCTGTGTGGTGGCCGCCCATATTTTCAGTGCGGCAGGACTGGCAGGTCTTTCATTTTTGCCGGACGCCATGGCAGACCCTTATGCGGGCATTGTGATCTCCATTATCTGCTATGCTATTGGCGGCGGCCTGATCGAAGTTCTGATCAGCCCCATTGTGGAGGCATGTCCAACAGAGCATAAGGATGCGGTTATGAGCCTGCTCCATTCCTTTTACTGCTGGGGCCATGTTTTCGTTGTCCTGGCCAGCACCCTGTTTTTTACTTTTGTTGGCATCGACCACTGGCGCACGATGGCTCTTTTATGGGCAGTGATCCCTTTGTTTAACTGCTTTTATTTCCTTCTGGTGCCTATCAGGGTCCTTGTGGAGGACGGAAAGGGCATGTCCGTAAAGGAGCTGTTCCAGAACCGGATGTTTTGGCTGCTGTTTGTTTTGATGCTGTGCGCCGGAGCCAGCGAGCAGGGCATGAGCCAGTGGGCCTCTGCCTTTGCGGAAATGGGTCTTGGGGTATCTAAAACCATCGGCGATCTGGCAGGCCCCTGCGCTTTTGCCGTGTGCATGGGCGCTTCCCGGGTCTTTTACGGAAAGTTTGGCGAGCATATCCGTCTGGAAAGGTTTATGCGGTTAAGCTGTGTGCTGTGCATTATCAGCTATTTAATGGCGTCCTTTTCACCGGTGCCTTTTTTAAGCCTTGCAGGCTGCGCCCTGTGCGGCCTTTCGGTAGGCATTATGTGGCCGGGATGCTTCTCTATCGGAGCCCGGAGCATCCGCCGGGGCGGCACGGCCATGTTTGCCTTTTTTGCCCTGGCAGGGGATATGGGCTGCGCCGCCGGTCCCGGTCTGGTAGGCATGGCTACGGATCTTGTAGGCGGAAGCTTGAAGCAGGGCATCCTTTCTGCCATTATATTCCCGGTGATCCTTTACATAGGAATGCTTGTATATAAAAAATGGAAGGGAGTCTGGAGCTCGTGATCTATATGGCTTTTGCCCTGTATTATGAGGCCCGTCCCTTTATTGAAGCTTTAGACTTAAAAAGAGATAATGCTTTTGAAAAATTCCAGTTGTTTAAACGCCGTAAGGGCGCAGACGGGCCGGAGGTGCTTTTGTTTATTACCGGCCCCGACAGTATTAACAGCGCTGCGGCTGTGGCCTATATATGCGCAAAGTATCCGCCGGGACCTGAGGATTTCCTGGTAAATACAGGGATCTGCGCCGGAAGGACATTGGCTCAAAAGGGGCAGATGTACCGGATCCACACCCTTTGTGATCTGGCTGCAAACCGCTGGTTTTATCCGGATATGTTCCTGATTTCAGGGACATATCCTGAGGAGAGCCTGGCAACGGTGCCGGTCCCGGCAAAAACTATGGCAGGGCTGCCCTGCACGCTGGCAGATATGGAAGGCGCCGGGGTGTACCAGGCGGCCCAAATGTTTTTTAAACAGCATCAGCTGTTATTTTTTAAGGCTGTGTTTGATCTTCCGGACATGGATGACACCCAAGGTTCCGGGACTTTGCCGGAGCAGGTGTCCAATCTTTTGGAGAAATTCGCGTCTGAGCTTTTAGAAGCGCTTTTTAAGGCCCATGAGACATGTATGTCCAATATGGCCGGAGAAACGGCGGCATTTTCCGAAGAAGAAGCAGCGGCAGAGCGGGATTTTGCCAGGCGTCTGCGTGCAACGGCAGCTATGGCCGGGCAGCTGCACCAGATGCTGTATTATGAGAAGCTGAAAGGGACGGATGTGAAACAGTTCCTGGAAGATTTTTCAAAAAAGCATGGCTTTGACATGTGTGATTCTAAAAAGGAAGGAACGAAGTGGCTGGATCGGCTGCGGGATGAATTATGACAATGAAAGCAGGTTATTTTTCCCATATTTACGTGGAGCGCCAGATCCTGGACCATCCGGAAACGGTGCGAATCCTGGGACATTTCCCAAAGGCAGAGGTGGTTGGCATCCATCATTATAAGGATGTGTTTAACCGGAAACACCAAAGCTTTTATGACCAGAAGCAGTCTCCGGCCCTGATCCTGGCCAGAAAGGACGGCCGCCTGGTCTACCCGGGAGCCCCGGTGTGCCAAAGCTTTGGCAATCACTATTTTTATTATACGTCCTGTATGATGAACTGTATTTACGATTGCGAATATTGCTACCTTCAGGGCATGTACCCTTCGGGAAATGTGGTGCTTTTTGTGAACCTGGAGGATATTTTCCGGGAAGTGGACCAGCTGTTGGAAAAACACTCGGTGTATCTGTGCGTTTCTTATGATACGGACCTGATGGCATTTGAACGGATCGCCGGATTTGTGCGGCGGTGGCATGGATTTGCCCGCCAGCGTCCCGGACTTGTTATTGAGATCCGGACCAAAAGCGGGGCCTTTGGACAGCTGAAGGATCTGGAACCATTGCCCAATATGATCTTTGCATGGACACTGTCCCCTCAAAAGATCATTGAGAAATATGAGCATCATACGGCATCCCTGGATGTGCGGATCAGCCAGCTTTGGCAGGCCTGTGAGGCAGGGTTTCCCGTGCGGGTCTGCTTTGATCCCCTGATCTGGGTGGAGGACTTTGAAGCGGTTTATAAAGAAATGATCCGACAGGTCTTTGCCCGGCCTTTAAAGCCGTTAGACGCCAGCATCGGCGTTTTCAGGGTTTCTGCGGATTATTTAAAGCAGCTGCGCCGCCAGCGGCCGGCCAGCGCACTTTTATGGTATCCTTTTATGACCAGCCATGGCGTTTACCATTATGGCACGGCTCTTTCTGAAAAAATGACGTATACTGTTAAGGAGATCCTTAAAACATACGTGGATGAGGATCGGATTTTTGTCTGGAATGGAGAGGATGAACATGGATCATTGTGAAAAAATGCCCCAAAACGGAAATGGTGAGAAAACGGTGCTGGTGACCGGGGCATCCTCCGGCATTGGCAGAGCCATTGCCTTAAGACTTTTGGAGGAAGGCTATAACGTTTACGGCATAGGCCGCAGCTTTGGCACGGAGCCGTGGCCCCGGGGATTTCATATGCTGGTCATGGATATGAACCGCACCGGAGCCTTTTATGAGCAGATCCGGGGCCTGGTAAAGCAGGAAAATATTTATGCCCTGATCAATAATGCAGGGGTAGGTTACTACGGCCTTCACGAAACATTAAATCCGGCCAAGATCCATGAAATGGTGACCATTAATCTGGAAGTTCCCATGGTGCTGGCTCAGCTGACCCTAAGGTCCCTTAAGAAAAACCATGGCCACATGATCAATATTTCTTCGGTGACCGCCAGACAGGCCAACCCCCACGGCTGCGCCTACGGTGCCACAAAAGCCGGGCTTTCCAGCTTCAGTGCCAGTTTGTTTGAAGAAGCCAGAAAGTATGGCGTCCATGTGTGCGCCATCCACCCGGACATGGCCAAAACCAATCTGTATCGCAACGCGGACTTTTGCCAGGGCGAGGACGCAGACACCTATCTCTTGCCGGAGCAGGTGGCAGACAGCGTCAGCTACGTTTTATCCGCGCCTGAAACCATGAGCGTCACCGAGCTCACTCTGAAGCCTCAGAAGCATCAGATACGGAGGAAGAAGTAAATACAATTTCCGCTATCTCTTACGCAAATCCTCGTATATCCACATGGGATACATAAAGGGAAAGCATTTCTTTCATTTCCAGCATTTCCTTCTTGCTGTAGCTGGAAAAAACTGGCATAATAACATCATCACCTTCAACATAAGGCTGAAGGTAATAGGCTCTGGCCCCGCACAGCCACTGGCCGATGGCTTCGATATCTTCCCACTGGTGCAGTTCTTTGGCAACGGTGGTGCGGAACTCATATTCGATTTCCGAATCTTTAAGCAAGTCTACGGAAAGCTTGATGCGGGTCAGATCCAGATTGGATATGCCGGCAGTCTTTGCATAATTTTCCTGGGAATTTTTTATGTCCATGGCAATGTAGTCTGCCAGGTTATTTTTTAAAATATGGGATAAATGGGTAGGATCATAGCCGTTGGTGTCAATCTTAACTTTGTAGCCCATCATTTTTACGTTGTATAAAAATTCACAAAGATCTTCCTGCAGCAGCGGCTCGCCGCCGGTGATGCATATGCCTTCCAATGCAGATTTCCTCCGTTCCAGGAAATCATAGATTTCATCCATAGGAATGGATGGAAGACGGTTGGGATACATAACAAGAGATTTATTGTGACAAAACGGACATTTAAAGTCGCAGCCGCCGGTGAAAATCGTTGCGGCTACATGTCCGGGATAATCCAGAAGCGTTGTTTTTGCTAAACCTTTAATCTCCATAAAAACCCTCCTTTGTAACGTATTTTTATTTTATCACAAATGGGGGGTTGAGACAAGTGGCATTAAGAGCGCATACAGTGGAGGGATTGGTATGATAAAAAATATTATTTTTGATATTGGAAATGTATTGGCCCAGTTTCGCTGGCAGAAGCTTTTTAAAGAGCTGGGTTTTGAGGGAGAGGTTTTTGAGCAGGTGGCCGATGCGACGGTGCGGGGGCCATGGTGGCCGGAGTATGACCGCAGCCGCCTTTCGGATCCGGAAATCTGGGAACACTGCTGTGCCCTGGCGCCTCATTTAGGGCCCCAGGTTATGGCTGTGTTTGAAAATATTGAGGGCATCTGCCGGGAATACGATTATGCCCGGGCCTGGATCTATGGGCTGAAGGCTGCCGGATATAATATTTATCTGCTGTCGAACTTTGGCCATACCAGTTTTGAGATCGCGCGGCAGAAGTTCTCCTTTATGGATCTGGTGGACGGGCAGGTCATCTCTTATGAAGTGGAGGAGATCAAGCCGGACCGGGCAATTTTTTCGGCCCTGGAAAAAAAGTACGGCATACTTCCGGAGGAAAGCGTATTTTTAGATGATTCCATGAAAAATGTAAAAGCGGCCAAGTCCTATGGCTACCATGGTATCTTTTTTGAGAATCAGAGACTGGCCATAAAGAAACTGGAAGGCATGGGGGTTTTTGCCATTTCTGTGTCCCAAGACGATGACCGCAGGTTTATGAAAGCGGCCCTGACCCAGGCAAAAAAAGCCGCAGCCCTGGGAGAAGTACCCATTGGCTGCGTCATTGTAAAAGACGGACAGATCATTGCCCGGGGATATAATCAGAGAAATAAAAAGCACAGTACATTGGGCCATGCAGAAATCTCAGCCATTGGAAAGGCCTCAAAAGTGCTGGGAGACTGGCGTCTGGAGGACTGCACCCTGTATGTGACATTAGAGCCCTGTTCTATGTGCGCCGGGGCCATGATCCAGGCCAGGCTTGGGCGGGCCGTCATGGGGGCCATGAATCCTAAGGCCGGCTGCGCCGGTTCTGTCATGAACATGCTTCAAATGGATGGCTTTAATCACAAAGTCCATGTGACCCGGAATGTACTGGGAGAGGCGTGCGCTGCCCTCATGTCGGATTTCTTTGCAAAGATGCGTGATAAGCGTTAGCTCCCCAATGGATCAGATCACAAGGATCTCATCCTGAATGGGGCCATAGATCTTCAGCTGCTTATCCATTGTAATGTGTACATCATATTCCAGGCGTACGCCGTATTTTTCCGTGTAAACACCAGGCTCTACGGAAAACATGGTGCCGGGAAGGAGACAGCGGTCGTCGTGGGTTTCATAATCGTCCAGGTTCGCCCCGATACCGTGACATTCGTGGCCGATGTTGTGGCCGGTGCGGTGCATAATGTATTGGGAAAGGCCCTGTTCCTTTAAAATGGACTGGGTCAGGGCGTCCACATCGCAGCCCCTGGGGAAGGCCCCGCTGTTAAGGGTTGTGCGGATATAGTCAAGTACCTGGCGGCGTACATCGTTGACAATGTGAAACAGCCGGTCATATTCCGGATCGATCTTAGGGCCTACATTCATGCACCAGGAAATGTCATAGTAAACGGCGTCGTCCTGGGGCAGTCGGCCTGCAATATCAATGATCAGACGGCTGCCTTCCCGAATGGGTTTGGCGCTTTCCGGGGCAGGCTCATAGCCGGGATCACAGCCATGCTCGTCAATACCGAAAAATGGCGGGGAGTCCATGTAAATAGGCTCCTGCCCGATAAGCTGTTCCATTTGCTTAAGCAGCATCCACTCATCGATCTGGCGGCCCTGATCCAGATTTTCCCGGATCCAGGAAAATGTATTAGAAAGGATCCGGTGGATGATCACTCCGGCCTGGCGATGGCTTTCAATTTGGCGGTCATTAAGGACAGCACCAAAGTATTGGAGCAGATCGGCGCTGGATACAGGAGTGATGCCAAACTGGCGGATATATTCCAGCAGGCCGGCGTCCATGGAGCTGATCACAGGAACATTGCCCCCGGGGGAATATTGACATGCAATCTTCATTCCCGGCAGCAGGATGCGGGAGAGGACTTCTTTTTGCTGGACAATGCCTTTATACAAATGCTTTTCACCGGGAAGATGGTCTAAAAGCAAAGGTTCAATAGCGGATAGCACCTTTTGGGGTTCTCCGTGGGCAGGAATGTAATAAAAGAGCCGCCGTGTGCATGTGCGGCTTCCGAGATTTAAAAAATCCCGGGAAATAAAATCATGGCCATGGAAGTCCGTAAAGAGCCACCCATCCAGCTGAAACTGCTGTAATAAGGACTGTATTTTATTTATTTCCAAAGCAGAGGCCTTTATTTCCAAAGCTGGTACCCCCTTTTCACAGGCAGATAAAGGATGGCTGTGCCGATCACCGTAAATACTGCATTAATGATCGTGGCAGGGATGGAAGATGCTTCCGCGATCAGGGCGGCAGTGAGAGAGCTTCCTGCAAGGACCAGCTCGCCGGTGGACCATGTAAAATCCAGGACAACGCTTAAAATGCCATAAATTCCGGCGCTTATAAGGGCAAAAATGTATTCCTTATGGGCTTTGCCCTGTGCTTTCTTTTTTAATGCCGCGAAAATACATCCCACCACCAGGCACTTAACAAGGGTGGTTACAAAAATGTTGGGAATGGAATGGATATACCCGTTGAGCAGGTCAAAGATTACCAGCCCGGCCACGCCGGCAATGGCGGAACGTTTCGGCCCCAGCAACAGCACAGCCAGAACGACAAAAATATGGCCAAAGTGAAGGAATGGCGTGCCTACGGCTGCCGGCATGGGAATTCGGAAGGCCTGAATGCCGAGAAAGACTACTGCGGCAAAAAAGGCTGTCATAACGACGGATTTTAAATGGGTTTGATTCATTATATGTCACCTCTTAGTTGGATTCGTTTTAGCGTATTGTATCACGAAACTGGCTGTGTCAGCATATCCAGTTTTTTGAATTTTTATAGTGCCAGATAGGGACGGGGAGGGGTTTTCAAAAGAGCTAAAGAAGGGTATAATAAAAGACAGCCCAGGTGCTTTCCCGGGCTGTCAAATTTTTAATGGATTTTTTGCGGGTGCGTACTCGTTTGGCGTCCTCACTCAGACAGCCGAAGGGATGCGGCTGGCCAAACGGCGGCAAATGAACGATTACATAGGATCACATTTTTTCCGGTTCCGGATAATCCACGCCAAAGGTTTCAACGGTCATGGATTTGATCCGCTGTTCCTCTAATGGGCGGTCATTGTAGTCTGTAGGAACGGTAGCGATCTTGTCCACAATATCAAGGCCTTCTGTAACTTTACCAAAGGCTGCGTACTGGCCGTCCAGATGAGGTGAGGTTTTATGCATGATAAAAAACTGGGAGCCTGCGGAGTTGGGCATCATAGTGCGGGCCATGGATAATACGCCGGGCGTGTGTTTCAGGGAATTGGTGAAGCCGTTGCCGGTAAATTCTCCCCGGATGGAGTAGCCCGGACCGCCCATGCCATTGCCCTGGGGGCATCCGCCCTGGATCATAAAGCCATTGATCACCCGGTGAAAGATAATACCGTCATAGTAACCTTTTTGGATGAGAGAAATAAAGTTATTAACCGTGTTAGGGGCGATCTCCGGATATAATTCGGCTTTCATAACATCGCCATTTTCCATAGTAATCGTAACAATAGGATTTTGAGCCATCTTAAAATCTTCCTTTCTTTGTTTTTGTGTACGGATGTACACATACAGGTATCCCCTTGTGGGATTTCCTTATTATTGTGTACGGAACGTACACATGCAGGTATCCCCTTGCAAGGGGAATACAAAGTATCTTTTATTGTAGCTGAAAACGGAAAGAAAGTAAAGGGTAAGGGAAAATACTGGCTTGATGAATCAGGTGTAAGAAGGAGGCGGTCATATGGCCATATTAGCTGTAAGGATCGAAGATGAGGGGACCCTCAGATTTAATGAATTTTTTGATTATAACGGAAAGTGCTATGCTTTGAGCAAAAGCCGTGCGTCCTCTTGTGCGACAGGGATCGTCCTGGAGGATTTTTATGAATGCACAGTGCTGACCGACTGGATCGAGGACATTCCGGTGATCTTTCTTTGGGAAGATCCTTCAAATAAAAAGATGAAAATATGCGGCTGGTACCGGAAGGCAAAAATCTGGCGCAAAGTCATGCAGCCGTGCCTGTTTTTAGAAGGAAATATTTGCGCCAGGTCTTTAGATGCAGTAATGCTGACAGCCGCCAGCCGTCCGGAGGCAGTACGGCCGCTGCCGGAAAGAGCTGTTGATTTTGGTGATAAAATGTACCGGGTCATTGAAAATGATGAGGACGGCTATGAGCAGCTGGAAGCTATTATGGAAAAAGCCTGGCCTCAGGAAACGATCCGCTATGATCTGGTTCCATCCGCCATGGATAAAGGGGCGATCCGCCGGGAAGCCGCTGCGCTTATGGGCGCCTGCGGCGGCGACAGCCGGAAAGCCCGGTATGAGGTCTGCATTCGCCAGTGTATGGCTTACGGTCAGATGCTTATGGATGATGCGTGTAAAGATATTGGAGATATAAAAACATTAAGAGATTACGGGAAAATGGCAGTAACCCTCAGATCCGGCCAGGCAGACGGGTACTATTACGAAGCCCTGGCGGATGAGCATTTAGGTTTTGTAAAGGAAGGGCTTAAGGCTGTCAACAAAGCATTAAATATTGAACCTGACGGCGCTGATATACTGGCTTTAAAGGCAAATCTGCTGGCAGATATGGGAGATTATTCCCAGGCGGCCAGTCTGTATTCGGAAAGCTTTGATATTTCCGCAGACGAGGCCTATCTGCTGATGAAAGGGTGTGTCCTTTTCATTATGGGCAATGTGGACGGCGCTTATGAGGTTTACCGCCGGATCACAGATAAGGAGCTGCTGGAAGCTGCCGGGATCAATCTTAATGATATGGAGCGGCGGTGGCCCTTTGTGGCAATCCGCGGGCTGAAAAATTTATTAAAGAAGGGGAGTAAAGAAGGATGACAGAGGAAATCAAAACATTGGCGCAAATGATCAAAGACAGTAAACGTATTGTATTTTTCGGCGGAGCAGGCGTGTCTACAGAAAGCGGTATTCCTGATTTCCGCAGTGAACAGGGGATCTACAATACTATCCATGAATACGGTGCGCCGCCGGAAGAAATGCTGTCTCACACATTTTTTATGAGAAATACGGAAAAATTTTATAACTTTTACCGCAGCACGATGATCTATCCCGACGCGCAGCCTAATGATGCCCACAAAGCGCTGGCAAAGCTGGAAGCTGCCGGAAAGCTGACCGCTATTGTCACCCAGAATATTGACGGACTCCACCAGGCCGCCGGAAGCAAACGGGTCTATGAGGTTCACGGGTCTGTTCACAGAAATTATTGTATGAAATGTCATAAAGCATTTTCCTTAGATGAAGTCATGGCGATGAAGGGGATCCCAAGATGTGACAAATGCGGCGGCGTGATCAAGCCGGATGTGGTCCTGTATGAGGAATCTCTGGATGAAGATGCCATTAACGGCAGCATTGAGGCCATCCGACAGGCGGATATGCTTATCGTGGGCGGTACATCCTTAAATGTATACCCGGCAGCCGGTTTTGTCAGCTACTACAAGGGCAGCCGCCTTGTGCTTATTAATAAAAGCGCGACGTCTTATGACAAGTATGCAGATCTTCTGATCCATGACAGTATTGGAAAGGTATTGTCCCAGGCAGTAAATGAGGCCGTATAATACGGCCTCATTCCGGCTGCAGGGATATATACTTCAGACCGGTTACAGGGAGCCTGTTTTGGCGTTTAAATATGCCAGAGCCTCCCGGTATTTCTCACAGCGCAGAAGGTCATGTTCCGTCACCGTTTCCAGGCGGTCCAGATTAAGATTATCCTTCAGGTCGCTGATCTTAACGGCAACCGCCAGAGGATTGACGGTAAGAGCCTCTATGTAAGCCATATAGCTTTCACCGTGTCTGCGGGTCAGGAGGCACAGCGCCTCAAGAATATCGTCAGACACCTGGAGCATCCGCTTAAGATCGCCTGGGGTAAAGCAGGTATCTTCCAAAATATCGTGGAGAATAGCTGTGATCTTTTCTTCTGTTGTGCTGACACCGTCCATAACCCGCATGGGATGGCCGATGTAGTCGGCGCCTCCCTTATCTTTCTGGCCTGCATGGGCCATTTTGGCAAACTCAATGCACTTTTCTAATTGTTCATCCATAATATTACGCATCCTCCCCTTTAAGATGTGTGTTGCGGGTCAGCCAGGCCAGAACATCCTGATAAACCTGATGACGGTCCGTTTCATTAAGAATTTCGTGCCGGTCGTCATCATACAGCTGGATGGATACATCATTGCTCCCGGCAGCCTTGTACATGTCATATACATGGACAACGCCTTTTCCAAATCCCCCCACAGGGTCTTTGGCCCCGGAAGTCAGCAAAAGAGGCAGATCTGAGGGTGTTTTGGCAGCATTGGACTTTTTGCTCACATACATAATGCCGTCAAAAAGCTCCTTATAGGCGCTGACTGTGAAAATAAATGTGCATCTCGGTTCGTTCCTGTAGGCATCCACAATGGCTTCATCCTTGGTCAGCCAGTCATAAGGGGTCCGGGACGGTTTAAACTTTTTATTATAAGAACCAAAAGCCAGATTATTAATAAATGTACTCCGGTATTTATTTCCTTTAAAGGCTCCTACAATGGAGGCCAGTATCTTTCCGGCAAAAGCAAGAGCCCAGGGCTGGTTGCCGGTTCCCATAATAATGGCGCCGGCCAGGCTCTTTCCGTACAGGCTGATATAGATCCGGGTTAAAAATGAGCCCATGCTGTGGCCCAGGAAAAAATAGGGGAGATCAGGAAATTCTCTGGCCTGTTTTATATGAAGGGCATGGAGGTCCCTGATAATATAATCAAATCCATCGTTTTTGGCAAAATATCCCCATTCCTGGGGATTGTTGACAGAATCTCCGTGTCCCAGATGATCCTCGCCGACAACAATATATCCGTTATCACAGAGAAAACGGGCAAAATCATCATACCGGTCAACATATTCTGCCATTCCGTGGACGATCTGGACGATGCCCAGATAAGTACCCTGGTCAGGCAGCCAGCGGTAGCCGTTGATCTTGTGGATACCATCGCTGGATTTATAATGAAAATGTTGCTTAATAGCCATTATCTTCCTCCTTCCAGGCAGAGACTATGGGGCAAAAGTTCTTTTGCCCCGGCAGTATATTTAAGGGGAACTCAGATCCAGCCGAAATGACGGCAGGCATAAGCGATCCCGTCTTTATCGGCAGGCTTTGTCACAAAGGATGCCACGTCCTTCAGGCCGCTGACAGCATTTCCCATGGCAACAGAGAAAGGCGCTTTTAAAAACATATCCATATCGTTCCAGCCATCGCCAAAAACGACAACATCTTCCATATTGCCTCCCAGATATTCCATGACCCGGGTAATGCCGGCATATTTGTCAGCCGGTTCAATCATAAGGTGATTGGGGTGGTAGCGCATGTGGGGCATGGTCTCCAGGATGGGATAAAGCTTTTCTTCTTCTTCCGTAATGGTTACAAAAATCTTATAGATCTTTTCTTTTGAAAAATCCAGCGTTTCATCAATAATATATTCCATAAAAGAAGAAAAATCCGGAGCCTGACGGGCGCTGGCTTCGCTGACAAAGTACAGGCGGTTATCGTCGTGGAGCGTTACGCCCACACCCCGGCCGTCACGGGTCAGCGCTGTACAAAGGGCGCCGGCCTTTTGGGGATCCAGGGGCAGGAGCTTTGCCAGCTGTCCGTCCAGAACGATTCCGTTGCCGCCGTCGGTGACAAGATTGTCAATATCTGTCAGCCGGGCCACCTCCCGGGTCATCCAGTGGGCCCGCCCGGTGGCAATAGAGACAAAGTGTCCGTTTTCTTTCAGCTGCTTTAAGGCCTGCCGGGTGGATTCCGGGACAACGGTCTTTTGGGTGCTGGGATCGCTCACGGTCAATGTGCCGTCAACATCAAAAAAGAAATACTTTTTATTCATTGGTGCTTAGCGGCCTTCTTCAAGATAGCGCTGCACAGAATAAACGGCGTTGGCTCCGTCTGCTGCAGCGGATACGACCTGACGCAGCTGCTTGGTGCGAACATCTCCGGCGGCAAAAATACCCGGGGTGCTTGTGCGGCATGTTTCATCAGCAACAATGTAGCCGGTGCCGTCAAGTTCTACCAGATCTTTGTAAAGCTGAGTATCCGGTTCCATGCCTACGGCAATAAATACGCCGTCTACAGGAAGGGTTTCTTCGGCCTTGGTTACTTTATTCTGGATCGTTAAGCCGGAAACGCTGCCTTCGCCATCAATGGCAAGGGGAATGCTGTCCCAGTGAACCTGAACATTTTCCAAAGATAAGAGCCGATCAGATAAGACTTTGGCAGCCCGGAAGCTGTCCCGTCTGTGGATCACATGGACCTTTTCGCAGAGCCGTGCCAGGAAAATGGCATCTTCTACGGCAACATCGCCGCCGCCGATGACAGCGGTTGTCTTATTTCTGAAAAAGGCGCCGTCACAGGTTGCACAGTAGGAAACGCCGGCACCGGTAAACTTTTCTTCGCCAGGGATGCCCAGCTTTCTGTGGCTGGCACCGGTTGCAATTATAACGGTGCGTGTCTGTACGGTACTTCCGTCAGCCATGGAAAGCTCCTTGATCTGACCCTGGTCTGTGATTTTTACCACTTCGCCGGTCATAAACTGTCCGTTTAAATATTCCACATGCTCACGCATCTTCATGCCCAGGTCAAAGCCGCCGATGCCGGGCATACCCGGGTAATTATCAACCTCTGTTGTCGTCAGGATCTGGCCGCCGCTCATGCCGGTCTTTTCAATAATGACTGTGTTGAGACATGCCCGCTGGGCATAAACGGCAGCGCTTAATCCGGCAGGACCGGATCCGATAATAACAAGATCATAAATATTATTCATATTTGGATTCCTTTCTTTTTTAAATAAAAAAACATAGTTTGCTACAATTAGTATACACTATTTTAAGACTTTTGGATAGGGGGATTGAAACGAAGAAAGTTTTAGTGTAGAATATAGAATATAATGCCCGAAAAAGGTAAATTTGAGAAAAGGAGAAGAATAATGGCCAGAAGGAAAAAACGTGATTTTTGGGATGATGTGGAAGATGATGTAACACTTCAGGAAGAATCAGATACTGCCAGGTATTCTGCCGGAAATCAGGGTGAATATACAGAATATGAAGATGAAAGATTCAGGTTCACACGGTGCCTGCCGATAAAGGTGATCGCACGTATCCTCTTGTGCGTGGCCGCCGTTGTTATAGGCCTGTCCGGATATGTCGTATACAGATATGTGGATGACCGGTATTCTAACGGAACGTATACCACAAGCTATTTTGACAGTAATGGTTTTTCAAGGGAATATAATGATACGGTGGAACGGCTGATCCAGGGCCTGAAGGCTGTGGAAGGCGAAAGCGGCGCTGCGTCGGACCGGGCTGCGGAAATTATTTCCGGTGCTATGGGAACTTACATGAACTTTTCCTACTACATTATGGATGGTTCCGGAAATCTGGTAGCTCAAAGCAGCGATGATGCAAGAGAACGTATTGAAGCCAGCAACCACTATCTGCGTATCTCCAATACGGATAATGAATTTTCAGTGGATGCCGGAATCCCTACCACAGGCCTTAATAAGAATGCATGGCAGACCGCTTTGGATGAGTGTACGAATGCTTATCAGATCTACACTGCTGTGGATAATACCCTGATGTCCCAGGATGCATTTTATGATTCCTATATGGATTATCAGGATCTGACCAATTATTTTGGTATTGCGAGGATCGCTGGTATTGCAGCTATTGTAGTATTTATCATACTGCTGGTATTTTGCGTAATGTCCACAGGTATGTACAGAGGCTATGCCGGTGTGCGCTTAAGCTGGTTTGATAAGATCTTTACCGAGGCGGCGCTGATCATTATCCTGGCAGTGGCAGGTGCATTGATCTATGGGTTGTTCTATCTGTTCGGTCATGACATCCGTTTTGGAATTTGGCTGAAGGCCGCAGACGGCCTGCTGCTTTACGGCGTCCTTATCCGGGGATATTTCAGCCTTGTGCGCCGCATCAAAAGCGGAACATTTATTACAAATTCGATTATTTACAAAATCTGTCATGGAGTGAACATGGCCCTGAATCATTTGCCCAAGGCGCTTAAGATCATAATTATCCTTTTGTTCCTTGTGGCGCTTAACGGCGGATTAGTCTATGCGCTCCTGTATATGAGAGATTTCGTTGTGGGAGGTATCCCTCTGATCTTCATTGTGGCTCCCGTTGTTTTTGTTATCGAACTGATCGCCTTTATCAGCTGTATTTTCGGCGTGGGTGATGAAGAAGACGAATACGGGCCGGAGGAGCCGGAAGAAGATGCCGGCGCTGAAGAAAGCGCAGGGAGTGCTTCCGATGACCAGGATTGGGAGGAAGTGGATTTCGGAAGTCAGATCAAAGAGGCTTCTGACGAAGCTTTTGAGGATCACAGCAGTGCAGACAGCGGTGCTACTGTTGAAAATGTCCGCAGAAAGCCTGTAGATAAGACGGTAGTGCTTTCACAAAATGAGCGCCGTAAGGTTTTGGACAGCCTGGGATTCGGTGAGACACAGATGCTGGATACAAAGGCTGTTCGTGAAGCTGAGAAAGCATCAGCCAGAAGAAAGTCCGAGCCTGTACCGGATCTTGAGGATCTTTCAAGGCCCGGGGATAAGACAGAGATCATGGAGCCTTTGAATATTGCTGTTGAAGATGCGGTTAAGCCTGAGTATCATACAGAGCCGTCTATACAGCCTGAGAAGACAGAAACAGCTGCTGTATCTGGCGCGGCTGCTGTGAAAAAGGAAGAAGCTGTTTCCGACACTGTCCGAATGGCAGAAGACATGGGACTTGTGGATTTTATCCAGCTGAACAAGGATGTGCGCAAGCTTTTCCGACTGAAGCTTAAGGCCCGCTCTATTGGCGTGACCTTGCGTGCGCCGGAAAAACCGATCCTTCTGGATATTGATAAGGCAAATGCCATTAAGGTCCTGTCAATCCTGTTTGATAATATTGAGAAATATGCTGAAGAAGGTTCCAGAGTTTACATTGAAATGTATGCTCAAAACGGAAAGATGATCTATCTTATGAAGAACACTATCCGTGCAGACCTTCTGGGAGACACGACAAACGCTATGGGCCGGGGCCTTATGGAAGCAAAGCGTATTGTCCAGTCTGAAAAAGGCAAGTTTATTAACAGTGTGGAAGGGGATACCTATAAAGTGGGCATTCTCCTGGATGTAGCATCTGTTTAAGATCATAAAAAGGCTGTGCGTTGTAAGGCGCACAGCCTTTTTGAGTGTCGGGAGAGCGTCGGCTGTGCTGATCCGGGACTCTAAAAATACCGCAAAAAAGCTGCAAGTTCCCTTCAGGTCTTTTCTCAGACCCTTTATAAATAAAAAAATCTGTAAAATTTTCAGGAAAAATCCCCAAACAGACAGAAACCTTATGACTGCCGAAAAATTGCAAAATCCCCTCTATTTGATATAATATCCACGTACCCGATGAGGCGGACAAGGCGGGTTCGGACATAATGCCTGGCCGGCTCATGGGATGCCGGGATGAAGGAAGCAGACCGGCATGATAAAATCCGGTTATGAAGACGACCAAATGGAGGTAATTTGATGAGTGAGACAAGATACATCATATCTGACGCGGCGAAAATGATCAATGTGGAGCCTCATGTGCTTCGTTACTGGGAAGAAGAATTAGGTATGGATATACCAAGAAACGAAATGGGACACAGGTATTATACAGACCGGGAAGTACGGCTATTTACCCAGGTCAGGGATCTGAAGGAAAAAGGCTTCCAGCTTAAAGCAATAAAAATGATCTTGTCTACCTTATCTGAGGACATGCCTGCCAGTAATATCATTTCTTTAGAGAAAGTCCGGAAAGGATATGAGGATGAAGATCATGCCCCGCTTGAGGAACCTCAGGCTGCAGTAACAGCTTTTGACGGCCGGGATGAGGACATGGGGAAAGCTGAGACAGAAAAGGAAAGGCACGAGCCTGAGGCGCCGACCCTGACAGAGGATAAGGATCTGGCCCTGCCCCGGAATACGGATGTACAGTCCTTAAGTTCAGAAGAAAAAATGAAGCATTTTAAATACATAATGGATGGCATTGTTATGCAGGCCCTGAAAAAGAATAACCAGCTTTTAGAAGAACAGGTGGCGGGAAAGGTCATTAAGGAAATGGATTATATGTTCAGGGTACAGGAGGAAAAGGATGAGGAAAGATTCCGCAACCTGGACGAAATGATCCGCAAAAAACAAAAGGGGCGGAAGGAAGCTGCTGCAGCCCGCATCCCGTCCTATGCCAAGCCTAAGACAAAAAAAAGATTTTTCGGCAAAAAGGAGCCATTTTAAGGTCGGTGTTCAGCTGGCGGACGGATTCCGTTTTACGTGCATGGCCAGTCCGATATCCGTTTAACTGGGTATGGCGGCTGCCTGCCGCATCCGTACAAAAAAAGCCTTGCAGGTTATACTGCAAGGCTTTTTCGGCTATAGGAAAGATGTTCTCCTATAGCATAAACGTTCATTAATATGTACCGGGAGACTTATAAAAGATGCTCCGGTCACACCGCATTATTCCTGGGAAATAGCTCCTGTAGGACATGCAGCAGCGCAGCTTCCGCAATCTAAGCACTCATCTGCGTTGATTTCGAATTTGCCATCGCCTTCGCTGATAGCACCAACTGGACATTCGCCAGCGCAGGTTCCGCAAGAAATGCAATCATCAGAAATTACATATGCCATTAGTATTACCTCCTTATAGCCTTATCTGTGTATATTCACTTAATACAACGTTATTGTAATACAAATTTTCCTTGAATACAAGTCCCATTTTCTGCAAATTGGGTTTGCAAAAATAATATGATTGTATTATAATCAACATAGCTGTAAATACTTTCAGGTGTGGCTTTCGTCCCGCCGGTGTATTCAGCCGGATAGGTAGATCCGCAGAAATATCTGTTTAAATAGTCCTGCAATGTGCAGAAAGGAGGAAAAAGCATGGCTCAGGTGACAAAAGACACAATGATCGGTGACCTTCTTAAGATCGACGCCGGCGTTGCTCCCATCCTTATGGGTATCGGTATGCACTGCCTTGGCTGCCCGTCTTCTCAGATGGAAACCATCGAGGAAGCTGCTATGGTACACGGTATTGATGCCGATCAGTTAGTTGCAGAAATCAACAATTTCCTTGCACAGAATCAGTAATGATCTGAAAGCGTCCTGGGATGCAGGATAGAGGACATATCCTTCAGGTACGCCGGGATCATCATAATAAAGGCCATATGCTTAATTAAGAAGCATATGGCCTTTTTGAGCCTTACAGCTGTGACAGAACATCCACCGCTTTATCACGGATCAGTGTTTCATAGTGTTCTTCAAAATAGGCAACGGTCGTGGCTGTGGCCTTTTCCTTCTTGCCAAATTCGGATGCCGTATGGACCACCTTTATAAAATCCTCGGCTTCACTTTTCAGAACAAGAAAATATCGGTTTAAATGGGCATTTTTATAGAGTGTGCTTTGTCCTTTGAAGGAATTTCGAATCACATGGGCAAGCAAACTCACTTCATCCAGACTGCCAAAAGAAAAGATACGCATGGATGATGGGACCTTTTGCGCTGCTTTTGCCTGAGCAGCTGCCTTTTTGGCCCGCTCGGAAATAGGAACGATATGTTCCTGAAGATCGGAGTTTCCATCGGCAATACCGTCGCTGATCTTTTTAATAAGATTTAATATATCTTCAGCATTGCGGAACTCATCTTCACTGTCAGATGAAAGGTCGTCCTCATCCATATCTTCCAGCATATCTTCCTTTTCACCGCCAAGGAGGGGTGAAAACTTGGAAAAACGTGTATCCAGTTCCTCCGGATCTTCTACCTTTGTCACAATGAGTACGATGCAGTCACCGGAAACAGGGATCGCCTCAATGACCAAAGGAATATCCTCGGCTTCAAAGCCAAATTCATCAAAGGCCTGGTTCATCATATCACGGAACAGTCCCTTGGCTTTTTCGGAGCCATAGGCCAGTTCGCTGATTTTAAGCTCTCTATCAATTAAATCACGCTGGTTCAAGGTACAGCGTATCTGGTTTTCATTGAGTTTTTCAATTTTCATGAAATCACTCCTTTTCTAGTGTCTGACAGTGTCAAATCATTATAAATATAGTATATACATTATCAGTTCCGCTGTAAAGACCATTTCAAGAATTTTGCTATTTGGCCATGTTTTACCCCGTGGCCAGACATCTGCGCCGCTTATGTAAAACCTGGCGGCTGTAAACGCGATGAACCGCTATGATTATAGTATATGTTTTTCCGGCTTGTTTCATGTAACCGTTCAGCAAGCTGAACGGTTACAAAGCTTTGCGGAAAGACGTTTGCCAATATTGCGAATTTTGTCATAATGTAGTATAATTTTTGCGAGTGACCTTTTCTCATCCGGATCATGCATATGATCCGGAAAGATTCGGGATATTATACATTTATAAAGGATTATACGAAAGAAAGACAGGTGGATTATGAAGAACAGAGTTGTACCGGTACTGATCACTTTAGTGCTGATCATTATCGTGGGGGCGGCAACCGTTGTCAGCCTCATAAGTGCCTATCGCAAAGGTTCTACAGAGTTTGTAGACTTTGAACGGACCTATGATCTGGAAGACAACGAATATGTTGTTGTTCTTAACAATGAAGTGCAGGACTACAAAGCTGTTGAAGACGGCGGGATCGTATATCTCAGCGTTCAGCAGGTGACAGACAGTATAAACGACCGTTTCTATTGGGACGACAATGAAAAAATTTTTATTTATACAACAGCAACTCAGGTGATCAAAGCCTACCCGGATGAGCAGAGCTATCATGTGGGGGATGAGACAACTTCCCTGGATTATGTGCCGGTTAAGACCATTGGGGATACAGAGTATGTGGCTTTAGATTACATTCAGCTGTACACCCAGTGCGAGGCTGAAACCCTTACAGAGCCTAACCGTCTTGTGATCGCCACCCAGTGGGGTGAGGAAAATACAGTAACGGCCTCAGCAGATACTGTATTGCGCTATGAAGGGGATCTTCAAAGCGATATTTTAAGAAATGTTACTGCCGGAGAAACCATGACGGTTGTTGCATCGGCTGAGGACTGGAGCTGGACCAATGTAGCCACTGAGGACGGCTATGTGGGCTGGGTGGAAAACCGCTATCTTGGCCAACAGCAGACGGTGACTGCGACAGCGCCTAAGTTCCAGGAAGAAGAATTTACTTATTTTAAAGAAGAAGGCAAGATCTGTTACGCATGGCATCAGGTAACAGCGCCTGAAGCTTCCACACGCTACAGCCTGGCCCAGGCATTAAATAATACATCAGGTATTAATATTGTAGGTCCTACATGGTTTTCATTTGACGGTACGGAAGGCCATGTGAGAAGTATTGGAAATGCAGACTATGTGGCCTATGCCCACCAGCAGGGGGTTAAGGTGTGGGCCGTGTTCCAAAACTCTGCCATTGCCGGCGGTTCAATGGATGGAGAAAATACAGACAATATTCTGGCCTATACATCCAAAAGAGAAACCCTTGTCAGCGAAGTTATTTCATATGCTCTGGAATATGGCCTGGACGGTATTAACCTGGACTTTGAGCTTATTCTGGAGGAA
This sequence comes from Candidatus Scybalocola faecigallinarum, assembly GCA_018711005.1. Classification (GTDB taxonomy): domain Bacteria; phylum Bacillota; class Clostridia; order Lachnospirales; family Lachnospiraceae; genus Catenibacillus; species Catenibacillus faecigallinarum. The sequence goes on from DVIT01000032.1 coordinate 37,100, forward strand.
GGTGCAGATAATTATATCCAGTTTGTCCGGGAGCTGTCAGTGGCCTGCCGGCTTAACGGCCTGACTTTTTCTATTGATAACTATGTGCCTTTATATACCCAGCATTATGATCGGGCGGAGCAGGCGGTTTTTGCCGATTACCTGGTCATTATGGGATATGACGAGCATATTTATACGGGAGATCCGGGTCCGGGCGCGTCCTTAAGCTTTGTGCAGCAGGGCATTGAGGATACTCTGGAGCTGATCGGCGGAGACGCTTCCAAGGTGATCAATGCACTTCCATTTTATACCCGTGTGTGGGAGGACAACGGTCAGTCTGTTGGTGTTAATGTTACTACTACGATGCCCCAGGCCAGGGCCTATCTTCAGAAATATCCGGATTCAACGGTGATGACATGGAACTCTGAGCTGGGTTATAATTATGGTTATTATACGTCGCCTTTAAATGGAAGTACATTTATGATCTGGCTGGAGGATGCCGAGTCTATTGCGGCTAAGCTGGAACTAATGAACCAGTATGACCTGGCCGGTGCGGCTTTTTGGAAGCTGCAGCAGGAGGATGCAGATGTATGGGAGCCCATTGCCGCTTATGTCAATGGTGAGACCATACCGACGCATGAGGAAAACCAGCAAAATGAATAAGATAAATTATCAAAAGGAACTGGAAAAAGTGATACAGGAGTGTACCTGCCAGGAGCGGGTACCGTCCCTTTTGCTCCACAGCTGCTGCGCCCCGTGCAGCAGCTATACGCTGGAGTATTTGTCACAGTATTTTAAGATTACAGTATTTTATTATAATCCTAATATTTATCCGCCCCTGGAATATGAAAAGCGGGTGGAGGAGCAGAAGCGTTTTATTACACAGCTTCCTGTAAAGCATCCCATAGATTTTGTGGAAGGCCCTTATGATACTCAGCGCTTTTATGAAATGGCCCGGGGCATGGAGCAAATGGCGGAGGGCGGAGAGCGGTGTTTTAAGTGCTATGAGCTGCGGCTTCGGGAAGCGGCTGAGCTGGCTAAAAAGCTGGGCTTTGATTATTTTACCACCACGCTGACCATCAGCCCTATGAAAAATGCCCAAAAGCTGAACGAGATCGGGGAAGCTCTTGAAAAGGAGTATGGTGTAAAGCATCTGCCGTCGGATTTTAAAAAGAAAAACGGCTATAAGCGTTCCATCGAGCTGTCTGCCCAGTATGGCCTTTACCGGCAAAATTACTGCGGCTGTGTATACAGCTATCATGAAATGGAAAAGAGAAATCGATGTTCTGAATAAAACCGTGGATGCATAAAATGCATCGACGGTACATAAGGTCCGTAAGGGGGATTTTATGAAGATTCGGACATCGATTTTTTGTTTTTTGCTGATCTTTGCCTGCGCCGGGATCCTGCTGAGCCGTCTGGACAGCCAGGCGGTTTCTGATACCGTTCATTCATGGACGGTAGTGGTGGACGCCGGACACGGAGGAAATGATCCGGGAAAGGTGGGGGTTAATGATGCTTTGGAAAAAGATATTAACCTGAAGATCGCCTTATATCTTCGGGAATACTTAACTCAGGAGGGCATCCGGGTCGTTATGACCCGTACCACGGATACGGGGCTGTATTCGGAGGATTCCACTAACAAAAAATCAGAAGATATGAAAAACCGCATAGAGATGATCGAGGAAAATAATGGAGATCTGCTGGTGAGCATCCATCAAAACAGCTATACCCAGGAGAAATACTGCGGCGCTCAGGTATTTTATTATACCGGTTCCCAGGAAGGCGGGCGTCTGGCTGCCCTTGTCCAGGAAAGCCTTATTTCCGGCGCTGACCCTGAAAATCACCGCCAGGCCAAAGAAAACAGCGACTATTATCTTTTGAAAAAATCCTCTGTTCCTGCCATTATATGTGAGTGCGGCTTCCTTTCCAACTATGAGGAATGCGAAAAACTGACAACTGATGATTACCAAAAGACCATTGCCCGCTGCATTGCCGACGGGATTCTCACTTACTGTGCCCAAACCTCCCGATAGCCGCACATCCGGGGATAGAAAAAAGCAGATAGTTATGGTATAATGTAATAGCCGCAGAGCGGCTATTACACCGCGTCTTTTGCGCGGTAAGCGGCGATTATACCGCGTTAGGAAGCAACGAAAAACGGAAGGCTGATATTATGGAAACGATCATTTATACTATTGATAAAGACCATATGGATATGGAAAAGATAAATGAAGCCGGAGCGATCCTGGCCAAAGGGGGCCTGGTGGCATTTCCTACAGAGACGGTTTACGGACTGGGCGCCGATGCTATGGATGGCCGGGCTTCTCAAAAAATCTATGCGGCCAAGGGCCGTCCTTCGGATAATCCCCTGATCGTGCATATTTGCGAGCTTGAAGATATGGACCGGGTGGCCTGTCATATACCGGAAAGCGCCTATAAGCTGGCCAGGGCCTTTTGGCCGGGGCCGCTGACCATGATCTTAAGCAAGGGGGAAAATGTACCTTTAAGCACGACCGGCGGACTGGACACAGTAGCGGTGCGCATGCCGTCCCATCCCATTGCCCGGGCAGTTATAAAAGCATCCGGAACATATATTGCCGCGCCCAGCGCCAATACTTCCGGAAGGCCAAGTCCGACCATGGCTGAGCATGTGATCGAAGATATGGATGGCAAGATCGACATGATCCTGGATGGGGGAAAGGTCGGGATCGGTATAGAGTCTACCATTGTGGACCTTACCGGAAAGGTTCCCATGATCCTGCGTCCCGGGTACATTACTTATGATATGCTGACCGGAGTCCTCGGAGAGGTTTGTGTGGACAAGGCCATCCTGTCGGAAAATGCGGATAAAAATTTCCGGCCAAAGGCTCCGGGAATGAAGTATAAACATTACGCGCCAAAGGGCGATCTCACCATTGTGGAGGGAACGCCGGAGCATGTGGCCGAGAGGATCAATGCCCTGTGTACACAGGCAAAGGCGCAGAATAAATCTGTGGCTGTTATCGCAGCCAGGGAAAGCGCAGGAAAATACCACTGCGAGCATGTATTTTCCATTGGCTCACGGAGGAATGAAGAAAGCATTGCAGCCAACCTGTTTGCTGTTCTGAGGGAAATGGACGAGCTGCATGTGGATGTTATTTACTCAGAGAGCTATTATGATGACGGCCTTGGACAGGCAGTCATGAACCGGCTGCTGAAAGCGGCGGGACATCATGTGATCAATGCCGACGATGAAACTTTTGTTGGCGGGGAATAAATATAAAGGAGGAGCAGGAAATGATAGCATTAGGATGTGATCATGGCGGTTATGAATTAAAACAGGAGATTATTAAGTATTTGGAGGAGCATGGCTTATCTTATAAAGATTATGGCACATTTTCCACAGATTCCTGTGACTATCCGGACTATGCCCGGGCTGTAGCTGAGTCTGTTTTAAATAAGGAGTGCGACCGGGGGATCCTGATCTGCGGTACAGGCATTGGCATTTCCATTGCAGCAAACCGTTTTCCGGGGATCCGGGCAGCCAACTGCACCGACTGCTTTATGGCAGAGGCAACCCGGCAGCATAATGACGCAAATATCCTGGCTTTGGGAGCAAGAGTTGTGGGACCGGGACTGGCTTTAAAGATTGTAGATACCTTTTTAAATACAGAATTTTCCAACGATCCCAGACATATCCGCCGGATCGAAAAAATCGAAATAAGGGAGTGATCGCGTGAGCGGTAAACGCACGGATTATATTAGCTGGGATGAATACTTTATGGGGGTTGCCAAGCTGGCAGCCCTCCGTTCAAAAGATCCCAACAGCCAGGTAGGCTCCTGCATTGTGAGCCCCAATAATAAGATCCTGTCTATGGGATATAACGGCCTTCCCATCGGCTGTTCAGATGATGAGTTTCCATGGGACCGGGAAGGGGAGGAGCTGGATACAAAGTATGTTTATGTGACCCACAGTGAGCTGAATGCCATTCTCAATTACCGGGGAGGAAGCCTGGAAGGCGCCAAGATCTATGTCTCCATGTTCCCCTGCAACGAGTGTGCCAAAGCCATTATCCAAAGCGGCATAAAAGAGATCATTTACGGTGTGGACAAGTACCCGGACTCTGCGTCGGTGATCGCATCCAAACGGATGCTTAATGCGGCAGGGGTACGCTACCGCAGATATGTACCTACAGGGCGGCAGATCAGCTTTACCGTGTAAGATCAAGATACGGGAGCTTTTGAGGATACCTGTATGGCCTTAAAAGAATGGCCTGTAAATAAGGAGAGGAATACTTATGGGAAATTTTATGATTGAAAATGATGCGTTAAGAGTGACAGCAGCCAGTCACGGCGCTGAACTTGTATCCATTTATGATAAGGAAAAGGCTCAGGAATATTTATGGAACGGGGATGAAAAATACTGGCCCCGCCGTGCGCCGGTGCTTTTTCCGTTTGTAGGACAGGTAAAAAAAAAGCAGTATACATATAATGGCAAAACCTATGCTATGGGACAGCACGGATTTGCCAGAGATATGGAATTTGACTGTACCCGGCAGGAAAAGGACTGCCTGTGGTTCCGGCTTTGCTCCGATGAAAGCACGCTGGAACGGTATCCGTTTGCCTTTTGCCTGGACATTGGCTATGAGCTGCGGGGCCGGGAGCTTAAAGTGCTGTGGAAGGTGACGAATCCGTCCGATGAGACGATGTACTTTTCTATCGGCGCCCATCCGGCATTTATGTGTCCTTTAAAGGACGATGAAAAACAGACGGATTATTTTATTGATTTCCATACGCAGGAGGATATTTCTTATAACCTGATCAAACAGGACGGTCTTGTAGGGATCTATGACGAGCGCCTGGCTTTAGATGGGGGCGTATGCTCTATTGATGCCCATATGTTTGACCGGGACGCCCTGATCGTGGAAAATGGTCAAAGCCACAGTGTCAGCCTGCTGGACAGCAGCAGGCAGCCGTATGTGACCGTGGACTTTGATGCGCCGCTGTTTGGCATCTGGTCGCCAACCGGAAAGAACGCGCCTTTTGTATGTATCGAACCATGGTATGGCCGGTGTGATGCTGTGGATTTTGAAGGATCCCTGAAAGACCGGGCTTACGGACAGGTTCTGGAAGGAAAACAGGTCTTTTCAAAAGACTATGTGATCCGGATCCATTAAGACCGGAAGAAAGAAGAATATATAAAAATGCACCGCGGGGTATGGCTTCCCACTATTCGGCTCTGCATGGCAGCGCCGGATAGTGGGATCTGCCCCGCTTCGTTATGGAACGAAGGCGCAGGGATCTGCAGTATGGATCATCTGGAAAAGTGCTGCCTGATCCCGCGCCAGGACCCGCGGGCGCGAGTCCTGGATGTATGCGCAATATTCATTCAAGTGCATTAGGAAAAACAATATTACATATTTATTCAGCAATAGAAACAAAATGACTGAACAATAGAAAAAATTGTTGAATGACTATTGTACCTTTATCATAAATCCATAAGTATGCGACGTCAATAAGAACCTTTCGACACCATTCGTCAATCTTTGACATTCTTTTTAATTTTCTCAAGCTGTTTTTGCCGATATTGGCCGGGCGCCATGCCCATCATTTTGGAAAATTCCCTGGTAAATGAATAGGTGTCCGCATATCCGGTCATTTGAGCGGTTTCTTTAATGCTTATACCGGAGCACAGCATAAGGCAGGCCTGGCGCATCCGCTGTTCCTGGCGGTAATTTCCCGGAGAAATGCCTTTATAATGGACAAAAAGCTTTCGGAAGCTTTCATAACCCATGTTCAGCTGCCGGGCGATCTGGGGCAGGGGGATATTCCGGGAAAAATCCGCAGATAAAAGAGCGCAGGCATCATGGATCACCGGAGGGATATTTTCCGGGTCCGGCCTGGGAATATCCTGTCCGCAAAGCTGAAGCACGGCCTTCTGCATGTCTGCCAGGATAAAAGGATACTGGGCAGGTACTGCATTTTTCAGCCGTGAAAGCAGAGTATCCATAGGCGTATACACAGAAATATCAAACGTGCTGGCAATGACCGGCGTCTTGGGCAGGAGGTTGAGCTGATGCATATAGTCATAAACGCCTTTGCCAAACGAGATAAAAAATTCAAGCCACTGTCCATCCGGAAGGATCTTCGTACTATGGGTCTGTCCGGGAAAGCGCTGGACAAAACATCCGGCGTTTATGGGAACCTTTCCGGTCTGTTCATCTTCGTAAATGCCCTGGCCGGACAAAACAATAAAGCAGCTGTAATAGCCAATGACAAAGTCCTGCTGGGAATCTTTTAAGGCAGGCTTGGGCATATAACCGCAGGCAATCACGCCCTCATTAAAATCCTCACCAATACATCGGTAGATCACATCTTTTTTTATCTTTTTATACTTGTCCGGGATTTTATTTTCCACAATCTTTTCGTTCTTTAAATCTTTCATTGCTCTGAATCCTGTATTGTCCTCAGGTACTGGCATGGCAGGCTGGTAAAGCAGCTGAAGTTACCATTTTAGATAAAACTCATGCCAGTCCTGACATTTATTCCTTAAAGAAAATCATTTATAATAATGATGCTGAGGTCAAATCTATTTGACCCCTGGTGTCATAATAATATCACGAACATGAATATTTGGCTATTAAAAGTGAGGAGGAGAAGGACAATGTTTCAAAAAGATTGGGAAGATCCCCATGTAACTTCAAAAAATCGCTTTCCCATGCATTTTCCGGCGGGGGCTTATGAAAATGTAGCCCAGGCTATAGAAGGGGATCGCAATGCATCCAAATACACAAAAAGCCTGAACGGAACATGGAAGTTTTATATGTATGACCGCCCGGAAATGACGGATCCGGCATTTTCCCGGGAGGACTATGACGATTTGGCCTGGGATGATATTCCTGTGCCATCCAACTGGGAGCTGCAGGGTTATGGCAAGCCGGTGTATACTAATGTGATCTATCCGTTTGCATCTAAAAACGGGGCGGAAAAGTTTGAAGTCAAAATGACCCGGGATCGCTTGGCGCCTAACGCCCCCAATGTGCCTGCAGACAATCCGGCAGGCTGCTACCGCAGGACATTTACCATTCCAAAAGACTATATGGACAGAGATGTATTTGTGGAATTTGGCGGCGTAGAGTCCTGTTTTTATGTGTGGATCAATGGTGAGGAAGTGGGCTACTCCCAGGACAGCAAGCTTAATGCAGAGTTTGATATTACGCCCTATATCCGTGAAGGGGAAAATACCATTGCTGTAAAGGTGCTTAAATATTGTGACGGAAGCTGGCTGGAGGATCAGGATTACTGGCATTTATACGGTATTTACCGGGATGTGCGCATTATCGCCCGGCCAAGGGTGCGGATCCAGGATTTTAAAGCAGAAACGCTCTTTGATGGGAACGACTTTTCCAGAAGCCGCCTTCGGGTCATGATCCATCCCCGCAGCGATGTGGATGGCTTTGGAGAGTGGAAGGTAAGGCTTTCCTTATTTGATAAAGATGGGCAGCTGGTAACGTCCTGGCAGACCCGGCCCTTTGGTCAGTATGAGGCTTACCTGTGGCCGCCAAGATATGTTGCCTATACGGAAGCAATGATCGAAAATCCCCATTTGTGGACAGCTGAAACGCCGTATCTTTATACCCTTGTCCTGGAAACTATGGATGCGGGGGAAAATGTGACAGATATTGAAAGCTGCAGGATCGGCTTCCGCCAGGTAAAGATCACGGATGACGGGGTTTTGACCTTAAATGGCAAGCGTCTGGTGATCCGGGGCGTGGACCGTCACGAATTTTGTCCGGAAACCGGCCGGGTAGTGACCAGAGAATATATGGAAAAAGAAATCGCAGTGATGAAGCGGCTGAACTTTAATGCTGTGCGGACAAGCCATTATCCGGATTGTGATACATGGTATGATCTGTGCGATGCTTTAGGTATTTATCTGGTGGATGAGACCAATGTGGAAACCCACGGATACGGCGGCGCATTAAGCGGATCTCCGGAATGGACCGGCGCTTATGTGGAGCGTGCATCCCGGATGGTGCTGCGGGATAAGAACCATCCGTCAGTGATCCTGTGGTCTTTAGGCAATGAATCCGGCGCCGAAGCCAACCAGGCGGCTATGTACGGCTGGATCAAGGAATATGATAAGACCCGCTATGTTCAGTATGAGTCTGGAAATCCTGGGAAAAACATTTCCGATGTGATCTGCCCCATGTATCCCAAAATGGACTGGGTGATGGATGTTATGGCAAACAGCAGTGATCTGAGGCCGTTTATTATGTGCGAGTACGCTTATGCCAAGAGCAACAGCAACGGAAACTTTAAGGAGTTTTGGGATTACATTCATAAATTCCCCAGATTCCAGGGAGGATTTTTGTGGGACTATGCCGATAAGGCCCTTTATGTGAGCATTGGGGAAAATGGCTGTGTGGATCCTCACGGACAGCATAAAAAGTATGTCTATGGCGGAGCCTTTGGCGAGGCTGTTGTGGATGATACGCCGGATATGTGCATGAATGGCGTTGTATTCCCGGATCTGTCCAACAAGCCGTCTGCTTATGAGGTTAAAAATGGCCAGTCGCCTGTGAACATTGAGCGGGTACAAAATCCCTACCTTGGAACCGAGGAGTGGCAGGTCATTAACCGGTACCATGTGCTGGATCTTTCCCATTTAAACATTGTGTGGGAGCTGATCTGCAATGGCGATGTGGTGGATCAGGGCGTTTTAACAGACTATACAACACCTGCAGGAGAACGGGAAAAACTGGACATTCCTCTGAATGCTTCCAGGATTTATGGTGAAAGTTATGTAAACTTATATGTTCAGTACAAAGAAGATACTTTCTATGCCAAGGCCGGAGATGAGGTTTACCGTACACAAATGTCTGTCAGCCGGGAAATTTATTGTCCGGAGGAGGCATTTGCTCCTGAGGGCGTGCCTCTGACCCTTTCTGAGGATGGAGATCAGATCATCGTCCGGGGCAATGGTTTTGAAGCCATTTATCATAAGAAAAATGGCGCATTTTGCCATGTGGTTAAAGATGGCATTACTGTCTTTGAAGGCGGCCGGGAAGAATTTTACCGGGCAATGACCGGAATCGACGAAGGCACCCGGGAGGCTGATCCTCACAGGAATTATAAGAGCTATTGGAGAAGCTTTGGTCTGGACCGTCTCCAAAAGCAGGTGGAAAATATCCGCACATATAGCGCAGGAGATCAGGTGATCCTTGAAGAAACCGCAGGATTTTATCCCGGCGGCACAGACAGCATGACGAAAGACGGCACAGGGCGGTCCTGTCCGGTGATCCGCACATGCACCCGCTATTTTATCAGCAGCAGCCGCATGGAGATCAGCAGCCGCGTCATTAATCAAAGCGGCGCCCAGACCATTCCAAGAATCGGCCGTGTATTTAAGCTTAACCGGGCATTGAATCAGGTGACCTGGTATGGCCGCGGGCCGTGGGAAAATTACTGCGACCGGAAGGACAGCGCTCTGATCGGCAAATACACAGACACTACAGAACATATGCATGCCCATTTCCCGGTACCCTGCGAGTGCGGCGGACACGAAGATGTGCGCTATGTACAGATCAGCGACGGGCAGCATCAGTTAAGAGTTACCGGAGGAGAAGATTTTCATTTCAGCGCCCTGCCTTACAGCATGGAGCAGTATGAAAATGCTTCTTATGAGGATGAATTGGGCGAAAGCACGGCAACATGGCTTACTATTGATGCCTGCCACACCGGACTTGGAGGAGATACAGGCTGGATGAGAAATATCCATCCTGAGTATTTTATCCGTCCGGGCATTTACCAATATACATTAAAGCTGGATTATTAAAGAAATCCGGATGTTAAAATAACATTTTTCAGGGGGAAGGAACATATGGAAACAAAAAGCAATGCATGGCTGGTCCGGCAGCTGGAACGGCCAAACCGGAAGGTGGACGTTGTCCTGGATACGGATACATATAATGAGATTGACGATCAGTATGCCCTGGCATACCTGATCGCCTCCCGGGACCGTCTCAATCTGCAGGGCATTTATGCAGCGCCTTTTCACAATCAAAAATCTGACGGGCCCGGGGACGGCATGGAAAAAAGCTACCAGGAGATCATGAACATTTTATCACTTATGGGAAGGGACGACCTGAAATCCATGGTTTATAAAGGCTCAGACCGGTTCCTGCCGGCAGAGGATGTTCCGGTAGATTCACCGGCGGCCAGGGACATGGTGCGCCTGGCCATGGCTCACACAGCTCAGGATCCTTTATATGTCATCGGACTGGCAGCCATTACAACCATTGCATCCGCCATCTTGCTGGAGCCTGAGATCACAGAGCGGATGGTTGTAGTGTGGCTTGGGGGCAATGCCCATTACTGGTCCAATAACCTGGAATTTAACATAGCTCAGGACGTTGCCGCTGCAAGGGTAGTCTTTGGCAGCAAAGTGCCATTGGTGCAGATCCCATGTATGGGCGTGGCCTCCACCTTCAGAGTCAGCGGGCCGGAGCTGGAACATTATTTAAAAGGGAAAAATCCTTTGTGCGATTACCTGGTACAGGTTACTCAGACTCAGGCCCTTCAGGACGGGGGAAATGCCACATGGAGCAGGCCGATCTGGGATGTTACTGCGGTGGCCTGGCTTACGGGGGAAAGTTTTGAGAATGATCATCTGGCTGCCAGCCCGGTTCCGGAGTATGACCACCGGTATGCCTTTGATCCAACCAGACATTTAATGAAGTGCGTCTATGAGATCCGCCGGGATCTGCTCCTGGAAGATCTGGTGAAAAAGCTGACGCAGCTGTAAGAGAAGAAAATATAAAGGGCCGGAAAATACTGATTTTAAAGCCCTAATCTATGAGAAAGAGATAATCCTATAAAATTCAGGATTTTTCATGGTCTGAGGTTATCAGGGGATTATCTCTTTCTTTTTCTTTTCGTTTTTGGCGCGCAAAATTGGACATTTTGCTTTTTCTTATGCCAGCTGCTTTCGACCCTGATTTGTATTTTTTGTCTTATGGCCGTAGAATTTTGAAGCAAAAGTCAACGCAGGCATTCGCCGATCCTCATCAAACACCTGGAAGCTCAATACCTAAAAGGAATATAGCAATAACAGCAAGGATCCAGGGAAGAAATATGATTGGGAAAAGGATGAGCCCTTTATGGTTTTCCCAATGATATTCGTCATATGAAAAGAGTCTGCCGGGACTTTTTAAATAGTAAAGCTCCAATCTTAGGGGCGGGCTGGCAGGATGTTTAAAATATGCCTTATACTGTCTTTTTTGACCGTCTAAGGTATACTGATACGTGGCATGCCAGTTATAATTAGCCACTTCACCGGTTGGATGCTTTTTTACAAGGGTCGCCTGGATCACATGCCCCTGGTTTCTGGCTATGTCACGCTTTCGTTCCCAGCTTAATCGATAATAAATTTTTTTGTAAAGAGGGACAGCTGCCACATATCCCAGAATAAGAATAACAAATACAGCTCCCCATTTGATCCAATTCACCGGATCGTCTGTAAACAGATCATAAAACGCTTCTTTCGTACCCATGGCGGTTTCTCCTTGAAAATTTGTGGTAAAGATGGAAATATATGATACCCTTATTGTAGCATGGACGGCGGAAAAAGAGAAGGATGCCGAACGGAATAAATATACTTTATATAATGCACAAGAAGTGATATAATTTAATAAGTGCTTTGTGCGAATTGCACATAAACAGAAGGGCCTATATTGCGCACAGCGGGAGTCTGTTATGTGGCAATTTTATTGAGATAATTTTCCGAGGTATCATTATGTATGCAGAGTTAAAAATGGAATTAAAAACTGAAAATTTAACCTATAAGAAATCATCAAACCTACAGGGAGTCATCATGGAACATATTGACCCGGACTATGCTTCGGTTTTGCATAGGAATCAGCAAAACCCTTATAGTCAGTGCCTGATACATGAAAAAGAAAAAGATAAATGCTTCTGGTATATTCGTACCATAACACGGGAGGCTTATGAAAATATGATTCTTCCCATGTCAGAATTAAAAAGTTTTGGCCTGAAAAACATTAATGGAGACATAATGATCGGAGATAAAACGATCAATCTCTGTGCCCCGGAATCTTTACTTGAGGAATTTTACCAGGTTCCTGGCCCCAGGTTTTTAAATATTGAGTTTCAGACACCGACTTCATTTAAAACCAATGGCCAATATGTTAATTATCCGGACTTAAGGCTGATTTACAGCAGTCTCATGCGTAAATACAGTGCAGCATCTAATAAAATCGAAATGTTCGATGATGAGACTTTAGATCAATTAGTGTCCTACAGCAAGATCAGCCGCTATCGGCTCAGAACTATAGATTTTCCTTTAGAGGCTACGAAAATCACAGGCTTTTGTGGAAATCTTTCAATTTATATGCGAGGAACCAATACTATGGCCCGGTATGCCAGGCTCTTGCTTAAGTTTGGGAGATATTCGGGGATTGGTATAAAATCGGCCATGGGTATGGGAGCGGTCAGATTTATAGAAAGGGGAGAAGAAAGTGACTGAATATGAAGCAAAACTGGCAATCGGAAGCTTGCTCCATGACATAGGAAAGGTAATTTTCCGATGGGGTGACGACCATAGAAATCATAGTGTCAGTGGATATGATTATTTAAAAACAGAAGTTGGTCTGACAGACCGGTCAATATTGAATTGTGTGAAATATCATCATAGCGCTTTATTGAAGTCCGCATCTGTGCCATCGGATGATTTATGCTATATTGTGTATATGGCGGATAATATCTCTGCAATGTCTGATCGGCGTAAAAAGGGGGATGGCGCCTATGGGTTTGAAACTTCCACGCCTATGGAAAGTATCTTTAATATTTTAAACGGCAATGATGATATGTATTATCATGCGCCGGGGGATATGGATCCTGAAGGTGAGATCAACTATCCGCAGATGGATAAGCTTGAATTTGATAAATTTAAGTACAGTAAGATCAAGCAGCGGATTACAGAAAATTTGAAAGGACTTTGCTGGGACAGGGAACATGTTAATTCTCTGCTGGAAGTGATGGAGGCCAACCTTACATTTGTGCCTTCATCCACAGCCGCCGGAGAACGGGCGGATATTTCTCTGTTTGACCACGTAAAGCTGACAGCTGCCATTGCCAGCTGTATTTATAAATATATCCAAGAGAATAAGATTGACGATTTGAAACGCTATTTGTTTATTGATGGGAAAAAGTTTTATGAGAAAGAAGTCTTTTTACTTTTTTCTATGGATATTTCCGGTATACAAAAATTTATATACACAGTGACGACCAAAAACGCTTTGAGAACTTTAAGAGCACGTTCTTTCTATTTGGAAGTCATGATGGAGCATATTATTGACGGATTATTGGAAAAACTTGGATTATCAAGAACAAATCTGTTATATTGCGGGGGCGGCCACTGCTATATGCTGCTTCCCAATACAGAGAGTGTCAAAATACAAATAGACAGCTATTTAGAGGATATAAATCAATGGTTTATTTTGAATTTTGGTACTGCGCTGTATATTGCCGGGGCTTATGCGCCTTGTAACAGCCGGACGTTGAGAAATGATCCTGAAGGTAGCTATTCAAACTTGTTCCGACAGGTAAGCAGTCAGATTTCTAAAATAAAATTGAATCGTTATTCGGCAAAACAGATCCGTTTTTTAAATCAAAGGGTACATAAGGATTATACACGGGAATGTTGTGTTTGCAAACGGATCGGAGAGACAGACAGTGAAGGCGTGTGCCATTTATGCCGTAAGTTTGAGAAGTTTTCTCAAAGCGTATTATATCACGATGCATTTTCGGTGCTTAGAAAAGATGAACCGGATGCCCTTCCCCTTCCCGGAGGATCCAGTCTTACCGGTGATGATTTAGAAAGCCTGCGGACACGCATGATCCAGGATGATGATTATGTGCGTACTTATACGAAGAATAAGATGTTTACCGGGAAATATATTTCCACAAAGCTGTGGGTGGGAGATTATACGACCGGACAGACCTTTGAGGAGTTTGCTGCTCAAGGGACGGGGATCGAGCGTATCGGTGTTTTGCGTGCCGATGTGGACAATCTTGGACAAACCTTTGTTTCCGGATTTGACAGCCCGGTTTATGGGGACCAATATAACACATTATCCCGTACAGCAGTGCTTTCCAGAAAATTGTCAACATTTTTTAAACTGCATATTCGCGAAATTTTAAAACATGGACAATTTTCCCTTACCGGAGAGCCTTCAGATCGTCAGCGTAAGGCAACGATTATTTATTCTGGCGGTGATGATGTATTTATTGTAGGTCATTGGCTGGATATTATTGAATTTGCCATAGATCTTAAAAATAGTTTTAAACAGTTTACTCAGGGGACACTTACCTTGTCCGCGGGGATAGGGATTTATGACAGCAGTTATCCTATCCGTGTGATTGCGGAAGAAACAGGGGCCATGGAAAGCGCATCCAAAAGTAAAGTAGGCAAGGACAGCGTAACTCTTTTAGAGGATGGGGCCTATCATTTGGAAGATGGATTAAGAATAAGTGACGGAACTTACACATGGTCAGAATTTGAAGAACAGGTCCTTGGCGAGAAGTATACGGCCCTGTGCCAATTTTTAGATGGATCAGAGGATCATGGCATGGCATTTATGTATCATTTGCTGGAGCTTTTACGTCAAAAGGATGATAAAATCAATTTTGCCCGCCTGGTCTATATTATGTCGCGGATGGAACCTAAAGAGGAAGGCGCAGATAAAGAACGATATGAAAAATTTTCTCGAAAAATATACCAGTGGATTCGTTCCGATGATTCAGATAAAGATTGCCGTCAGTTAAAAACCGCTATGACCTTATACGCATATGTACACAGGAAAAAGGAGGAAGGGGATTATGCGGATCAATAATGATAATTATGTAGAAAAAGCAGAACAGGTTATTTTGCAGATGCCAACGAAAACTAAGCAGGGCAAAACGGTCAACAACCTGACAACATCAAAGATCAGAAGTCTTCTTGCAATGACTGCGGATATTTATAACCAGGTCATTAACTCTCAGGAGGAACAGCTAAATTCGGATATTTGCGGGCAAATCCAGTATTTGCGCGTGCGTTTTGTCTATGAAGCCGGACGGGAACCTGCGGTAAAAAGATTGGTGGAAAAAGCGGAACTTCTGGAGATTTTGCAGGAAATACAGGGAAAGCGAAGCAACTATATATTATTTAGCCATTATATGGAGGCATTAACGGCGTTTCATAGATTTCACAATGGAAAAGATTAAGGAAGGGGATATAGAAATGTTTGCAAAAGTACAGATTAGGGGAGATATTACAGTAAAAACCGGATTGCATATTGGAGGCAGTAATGCTTTTGCTGCTATTGGCGCTGTGGATGCTCCTGTAGTGAAAGACGCTCGGTCAAACTTGCCCATGATCCCCGGAAGCTCATTAAAAGGAAAGCTAAGGAGCCTTCTGGCAAAGGAATATAATAAAACCTTAGTCCAGAATCCTAATGAGGATGATGAAAGGCTTCTGCGTTTATTTGGTTGTTCAAAGCTAAGAGAGTCACGTACCGGCCGTTTGCTGATTTTTGATATGATCCTGGCAAATGAAGGGGAACTGCGTGAAGCCGGGCTTCGGAGCATGACTGAGGTAAAGTTTGAGAATACAATTAACCGTGCCACAGCAGAGGCCAATCCAAGGCAGATTGAACGGGTGATCCGGGGATCAGTCTTTGAACTGGATATGACTTATGAAATGACAAATGAGCAGGAATTTTTGGAGGATATGGAGACTTTAGGCCGGGGAATGCGGCTTTTACAATATGACTATCTGGGTGGAAACGGATCCAGAGGCTATGGAAAGATCGAATTTTCAAATATAGATCTGGAATTGGCTGTAGGGGATGTGGACAATGAGCTTATTGAACAGGGCTGTCAGATTTTAAACCAGGAGATTCAATCATCAGGGAGGCGGTAAATTTTGAATTATAAACTGTACCTGTTAGAATTTCAGGGCGGCGTTCATTTTGGAAACGGTTCTCTGGATGATTCGGAGATCGCATGTATGGCGGATACGTTGTTTTCCGCATTATGCCATGAAGCAGTAAAGGCGGGGATTTTGTCCCAATGGTATCAAATCGTTTCAGACAGACGGTTGATATTGTCAGATGCATTTCCCTATATTGGGAAAAAATATTATCTTCCAAAGCCTATTTTATGGGTTGATCGTGGAGATGCCAGCGGTAATTCTTCTATGAAAAAGAAAATGAAAAATTTACAGTTCATAGATTCAGATTATTTTGAACAATATTTCCAGGGAAATTATCCGGAAAAACATCTGAACGATATGGATCGTTTAGGAACTTTTGGAATGAAGGTTTCAGCAGTGATACGGGGGAGGGAGGAACCTTTGCCTTACCGTGTCAGATATTTTTCTTTCTCTGAAAATGCTGGACTTTATGTCATTGTGGGGTATGAGCATATGGATGATCTTGGGGTGTTTGAGGAATTGCTGGAATCATTGTCTTTTAGCGGGATTGGGGGGAAGCGGTCCTCCGGTTTTGGACGGTTTGAATACTGCCCGGCTGTGATTCCGGACAGTATGAAAAAACGGCTGGAACATACCGGAACGTATGAAATGCTCCTTTCCTCTGCCCTTCCCAGGGATGAAGAACTTGATGTATGCCTGGAAGGCGCCTGCTATGAACTGATCCGCAGAGGCGGCTTTGTGTCTTCGCCTGTATATACAGCAAATCCCGTGCGTAAGAAAGATCTGTATGTTTTTCGCGCAGGATCTTGTTTTAAACATCCATTTATGGGTTCGGTGCGGGATGTATCCGTTAATGGAGATCGATCGGTGTATCGATATGCGTGCGGTATGTTTATGGGGGTGGATATATGAGACATTCCTTAGATGTGTTTCGTTTGATCATAGATGTGGAAAGTCCGGTATTTATAGGAAATGGATCAGAAATAAGTAAAAAAGAATATTTGCAGCTTAGAGGAGGTCAGCTTGCTATACTGGATATAGAAAAGCTGTATATGTATTTAAAAAAGCGGCATATGGAAGATGCGTTTGAAGCGTTTATGCTGAAAAAGGAAAAAGAGTCTTTGGAGCAATGGTTCTATAATATGCATTTAAAAACAGAGGATGTTAAAGACTGTTTTAAGTATATTGTGAAAAGTGACTCTGTCTCTTTGCAAAAAGGAACACCTCAGCAGATATTTCCATTTGTGAAGGACCCTTATGGTAAGCCCTATGTTCCGGGAAGTTCTGTAAAAGGGATGCTGCGCACGATTTTGCTTGGGGCTGATATTATCCAAAATTCTGAAAAATATGCCTGCGAAGCCAGGTACTTCGAGAAAAACCTTAAGGAAAGCCATCCAAGAAACAGAAAGCTTCTGAACCAGGATATTTTGAAAATTGAAGCAATGCGGTTTCGTTATTTGAATCGGTCGGAAAATTCTCGGGATGCTGTTCATGATGCTTTGTCCGGCTGTGTCATCAGTGACAGTGATCCGCTGGATATTAAAGATTTAGTTGTTTGCCAAAGAATTGAGAAGCATGTGGATGGCAAGGAAAGACGGCTCAATGTATTGCGTGAATGTCTGAAGCCGGGAACACATATTTGTTGCAGTATGACACTGGATCGGTCCCTTTGCCAGTTAAAACCGGATGAAGTAAAAAATGCGGTTGCCATTTTTGGTAAGAGATATTATGATGACTATATGAGAAAATTTCCGTCAAAGATAGCGTATGCCAAAGACCGGGTATTTTTAGGGGGAGGCTGCGGCTTTGTATCTAAAACCATAGTCTATCCCATGTTCCCGGGAATGAAAGGTGTCAGAGTAACACAGGAAATTTTTGAAAAAAAGGGAGTTCCCAGGAAGCACATGCATGACAGGGATTTAGAATATGGTGTTTCACCTCATATTTTAAAATGCACTAGCCTTCAGAAGCAGTTAATGCCCATGGGGGCCTGCAGACTGCGTCTGGAAAACTGATTTTGCCGCGCACCGCTATTTTACTGGGATTTTACCCCATATGCGGCTTTTTCTGTGAAGTGTTCAGGCATGATAAAAGTTTTGCCACGCAAAGGAGCAGTTAAGGCCGCATAAATAGAGGGGTGCGGAGGAGAGGAATTTAGAAATGGTAGGCCCCGGTAGGGGACGGAAATTCGATTACCTCAAAAGCAACTACATTTTCCTCATCTGATTTAGAAATGGTAGGCCCCGGTAGGGGACGGAAATACAATCTCAGGTTTGTGTTTAAAACGATCTTCATCAACATTTAGAAATGGTAGGCCCCGGTAGGGGACGGAAATGATCACTTCCTTTTCTTCTTTCTCTTAACAATCCGGATTTAGAAATGGTAGGCCCCGGTAGGGGACGGAAATTCCTTTCTAAGTTCGGTTAAACCGAAGTCAAGTGGCAAAATTTAGAAATGGTAGGCCCCGGTAGGGGACGGAAAATCTAATATCAAAGTTCCGAACAATGTATCGTGAATAAATTTAGAAATGGTAGGCCCCGGTAGGGGACGGAAAGATAAAATCCACTCTTATACAATTTTATAATTCCAGAATTTAGAAATGGTAGGCCCCGGTAGGGGACGGAAATTGAATGATCACATCTCATACCATGTTTAGAAGTTTGAATTTAGAAATGGTAGGCCCCGGTAGGGGACGGAAATGTCTTGGTAGATGATTCAAAATATTTTGTGCTTAATTTAGAAATGGTAGGCCCCGGTAGGGGACGGAAA
>DVIT01000033.1 GCA_018711005.1 Candidatus Scybalocola faecigallinarum
AATTTTCCGGGCCTTCTCCGGAATTTGCAGGCGCTTTCCGGTTTTTCCTCCATGCGCTGGGCAAGGCGTTATATCTTTTTTTAAATGCCCGGACAAAGGCATGGGATTCGGTAAAACCGTTGCGGACAGCAATGGTTTCAATGGTATCCGTTGTATTGATCAGGTCGTTGGCCGCATGATCCAGCTTTACATTGGTATAGTATTGGGAAAATTTTATTCCCATATATTTATCAAAAAAATTGGACAAATAAGGGACTGACAGATTTTCTGCCTCTGCCAGGTCCCTAAGGGTAAAATTATGGGCATAGTTATCATTAATATATTTTAAAATCCGGGTCAGCCGGGGAAGGTGTTTTTGTCTCTGAAGAATAGATTCTGTAACAGGAACCTGAAAATACCGTACCAGCTCTGAGATCAGATAATAGCTTAAAGAATAATTACGGTATTCGCAGCCCTTCCGGTGATGAGTATTTTCCGTGATCATGGATGCGATACAAAAGCGCAGGCCGGAAAAATGACTGCTGTCCTTATCCTTAGAACTGTTGCAGTCAAAAACATAAGATTCCAGGTCAATCCTCAGATGATTAAACTTGGATAATTCAATCTGTACGGCAATCATAACAGCGCCTTCAGAGCGGATTTCATGGATGCTGTTGGAATTAATAACAATAATATCCTCGCTTTGTAAATGGGAAACTTCACCATCCACATTGATCTCGATCGTACCCTGGAGAACCATGAGCAGTTCCATACTTTTGTGCCAGTGTTTGCCTACATAACCCAGCTTATGCATAAAAACCTTCAGTGGAATGTCCGGGGAAAATTCTATGATTTCATGACGTTCTTCTAGCATTTTTGCCTCATTTCTTTTTTTCGTTTTTGTATAAGATTTTTTTTAGGATTTCGTGAGCACGAAGTGCGGAGAAATCCGTGGTATCATGGGGTCAAAAGACCTTTGACCCCTATATCTTTATATTTATTATACCGCAAACACATCATGGGAAAAACGTACATTTTTTAATCACCCAGGTAGACATTTTTTAATGTATTCTGTTATGTGTAAAAAATTATTAAATTTTGTACGTAAAAAGAGAAACCAGTGAACTTGTTAAAATAGCACGTTGCACATATAATTAGAAGCATATCTTGTATATATTTGTACAAAATAGTCAAATACAAGAAATGGAGGTTAATCATGGGTAACGAAGTATTAGTGGAAATCAAAGATATGTGCAAAAATTTCGGCCCGACAAAAGCGCTTAAGCATGTGAATATGACCTTCCGGAGAGGAGAGATCCGCGGACTGATCGGTGAAAACGGAAGCGGTAAATCAACCATTACTTCCATTGTTGCCGGGATGCAGCAGGCGACCAGCGGGGAGATGACCTATAAAGGGAAGCCCTGGCATCCCCACAGCATGGTGCAGGCTCAGCATGAGGGGATTTCCATGATCTTACAGGAGGCAAACACCATTCCCGGAGTGACTGTGGCTCAGAATATCTTTGCCGGCAGAGAAGACGAATTTTCTCATTTTGGCGTGATCAATATGGGAAAGATGTATAAAGCGGCGGATGAGATGCTTAAAAAGTTCGGCGTGTCACATATCCATGCCAAAGATCCCATCGACATGTATAATTTTGAAGACCGGAAGCTGATCGAGATCGTCCGGTGTATCAGCGATGATACTCAGATCCTTGTGGTCGATGAGACGACCACAGCCCTTTCCCTGGAGGGGCGTGAGATTTTATATAAGCTGATCCACAAAATGGCGGATAATGGGAAATGCGTGGTCTTTGTCTCCCACGACATGGACGAGATCCTTGAGCAGTGCTCTGTGCTTACTGTATTAAGAGACGGGGACATTATCGGCGAACTGAGCCGGAAGGAGATGGACGCTCCGGACGCGGTGAAAAGATCCGGTATATGATGGTAGGACGGGAGATCGGCGAAAAGTATTACCGGGAAGACTTTGACGTGTCTCATAAGCCGGAGGTGGCCCTGGAGTTTCAGGATGTATCCTTTGGACAGATCGAACATTTCAGCTTAAAGCTTCATAAAGGAGAGATCGTCGGCTTCGGCGGCTTATCCGGGTGCGGTATGCATGAGATCGGCCGGGCCGCTTACGGCATTGAAAAGTTATCTTCCGGCAAGGTGATCCGCAACGGAAAAGAGATCAAAACGCCTCTCCAGGCTATTGAAAGCGGCATTGGATATATTTCCAAAAACCGTGATACTGAAGCGCTGATCTTAAATGGTTCTATCCAGGATAATATTGTCTTGCCGTCGCTGACCGCTCTGTCTCATAAAACCTTTATTAATCCTAAAGATGAAAAGGCTATGGCCAACAAGGAGATCGATGCCTTCCGTATTAAGTGCAACAGCGGAAAACAGTATGTCAATACTCTTTCCGGCGGAAATAAACAGAAGGTTTCTTTTGCTAAGTGGACAGCTAAGGGATCGGATGTGATCATTATGGACTGTCCTACCCGAGGCGTAGATATTGGCGTGAAGCAGTCCATGTATGCCCTGATTGAAAATATGAAAAAAGAGGGCAAGGCGATCCTGATGATCTCTGAGGAATTGTCCGAACTGATCGGTATGGCGGACAAGCTGATCATTATGAAGGATTTTAAGGTGACTAAAGAATTTATGCGTTCTCCGGACTTAAAACAAACGGATATTATTGAATATATGATTTAGGAGGAGAATGAGGAACATGAGCGAAGCAAATGGAAAAACCTTTGATTTAAAAGAATGGATCAAGCATCATGTGACGGATCTGGCAGCTTACGGCGGACTGATCGTTTGTCTGATCATTTTCTCTGTGCTGCCCCCTATGTTCGGCGAAAATCTGTGGTCTGCGGAAAAGCTGTCTACGTTAATGGCCAACGTGATCGTAACAGCTCTCATGTCTGTGGGCGCGGTTTTCGTATATTCCATGGGACATATGGACATTAGTATCGGCGGTCAGGTCCGCATTTATGCCACATTAATGGTGCTCCTTGGAAATATGACCGGCTCTTTGGTATGGGGGATCATCCTTTCCTTAGTGATCGCCATCGTTATCGCGCTGATCAACGGCGCTACCGGCGAGCTGCTGCATATTTTCCCGGTTATCCCATCTCTTGTATTTATGATGGTCTTAAACGGCATCAGCAGTATTATTTACAATAATCTGGGATCAAGAAATATCGTACTTAGAGATATTGACTACTCGATCTTTAGAAATCCTGTAGTCATGGTGGTTGTCCTTGTGGTGGAAACGCTGATCATTTCCTACTTGTTTAAATTTACCAAGTTCGGGAAAAATGCCAAGGCGATCGGAGCCAATGAAGTTGCAGCTAAACAGAGCGGTATCAACCTGCTTAAATATAAAATGATCAGCTATGTGGTCATGGGCTGCTGCGTGACAGTAGCGTCTATTTTCCAGATGGGCTACACTGGCTCTGCCTCGGATTCCACTGGAACAGGCTTTGAAATGGACGTTATGGTTGCCCTGATCTTAGGCGGTATGCCTCTCTCCGGCGGCATGCGGTCAAAAGTCTCCTGCGCTATTGTGGGTGCCTTTACGTTCGCTATCCTGGATGTGGGCCTTCCTCTGGTAGGTATTACAGCCAATACAACCTTTATTATTAAAGCGTTACTGTTTATTGTCATTGTCTTGATCACCTGCCGCAAAAAGGGCGGGGTCCTTCCAAGATAATGGTTTAAAAAGAATTTATTTAAAAAAGAATTTATTAAAAATGGAGGTACATATTATGAAATCTGGTATCCTTAAAAAAGTTACAGCGATGACTCTTGCATCTGCAATGGCTCTGACAAGCCTGACTGCCTGCTCTGGCGGAAGTGATCCGGGCAGCGATACATCTGCCCCGGCTCAAAGCGGAGATTCCCAGGACGCAAGCGAGGCTGCTCAGGACGGAAGCGAAGCAGCAGATGCCGGCACTTCCGGCGGAACTGATGGGGGCACTATCATGTGGCTGTCCAACCTATCTTCTGGCGCTCAGTATGAAGCGGCGTTAGCTTACGGCGAAGCTGTGGCCAATGCTTTCGGTTTTGATTTTGCAGTGGTCTATGCGGATTCCTTTAATGATCCTAACGGTAACCTGACCGCAGTTCAGAACGGTATGACCAGCGATATTGTAGGTATTGTAGCCAGCCAGGACGGTGGTATCCAGAACATTCTTGATGAATATCCGGATCTTTATGTAGCCGGCTATAATACAGATATGAACGCTATCTACGGAAATGAAGAATCCGGCGGCGGCACAGCGGCAGCAGTTATGGACTATGAAAACTTTCTTGGAACTATTGCCGATGGTTATTATGACGGCGCCAAGGCTGGCGAACAGTACGCTCAGGCAGTGATCGATAAAGGTTATAAAAGAGTAGCAGTGATCGGATTCCCATCTTATGCTTATCCTACAACTCCTGTAGCTGACGCGGCTTTTAGAGAGACTATTGAAGAATACAATCAGACTGCTGATGAACCTATTGAAGTTGTAGGGGATATGAAAGTCCTTGAATTTGCGCCTCTGGAGGAATCCTGGTTCCTTGAAGAAGGCAACAGCGATCTTGACGCTATCGTAGCCATCTGTGCAGGTACAACTTTTGTTTACCCGACTATGAAGTCCGCTCAGGCTAATGGCACATGCTCCGCAGACACAAAGCTGATCACTTCCGGTTTTGATTCTGAGGAATCCATTATGGATGATATTGGCGATGACAAGGCCATCTCCTACTTAAGCATTTCTCCAGTTGAAGATATTGGATATGCTGTTGCTTTAGTTGCCAAGGCTGTTAAAGGAGAATTATATTCAGACTATACAGCGAATGAGCGCATTGAATCCATTCAGTTTACTATTGACAGCGCTGAGGACATTGCGGCAGTGAGAGAAAAATCTCTTCTTTGCACTGTAGATGTAAATAACGCTCTGATCACACCTCAGGAATGGGTGGATGTAGCTTCTTATGCAGACCTTAAGGCTCTTATTCAGTCCGATCAGTCAAGTATGGATGCTCTTCTCAATAAATAAATTGGAGGCGCTTTATGAGTAAAGGGAAAAATATTGTTAAGCGTATTGCAGGGACGCTTATGCTTCCGGTGGCCATGTACATTGTGATGATGATCATGTGCTATTCCACAGGGAAGATGTATTTCGGCACCTGGGCCATGTGGAAGACCCTGATCGTGGATATAGCCGTTGCCGTTACCTGCGCTATGGGGATCGGCCTTCAGTTTAAATGCGGGCGGTTCGATTTTTCCGGCGGCGCCATTATGCTGATTTCTGTAATTTTAGCAGGAACATGGGTGAAAAACTTTGATAATAATCCGGTGGTCTTTTTCATTATGTGCCTTGTCCTTTGTACGGTTTTAAGTGTGCTGGTAGGTGTGCTTTATGTATACGGCCGGCTGCCTATCGTGATCGCAACTATTGGTATGGCCATGTTTTACGAAGCGTTGACTGCTTTGTTTAACAATGGAGCAGGCGTTAGCCTGGTAGCGATCATGAGCCTGAAGGTGTTCTCCACGTTTCCAGTGGTTCTGATCCCATTAGTGATCGCCGTTGGGGTGTATGCTTTTTACACCTATGGAACAACGACAGGAAAGCAGGCTGTGATCCTGGCGAATAACCAGCAGGCCGGGGTCAATATTGGTATTAATGAAAAGAAAAATGTTATTATTTCCTATGTGTTCAGCGGTATTATCTTTGGTATGGCCACAGTGATCTATGCCAGCACAGATATGCGTTCCGCTTCCTTCTCATCCCTGTCCACAGTAAGCGAGCTCTTCAGCAACATCCTTCCGGTATTTATCGGTTTGATGCTGGCAGGCTTTTGCGGGGATACGATCGGAACGATCATGGGTTCCATTACCCTGTGCTTAATGTCCTACGGACTGACCGCAGTGTTCAGCGCGGAAATGGGAACTGCCATTACTACAGTTATTACAGGTGTGTTTATCCTTGTGATCAACGTGGTGAGCGCTCAGGGAAGTCATTGGATCGCGGCAGTTAAAGGAAAATTTAAACATAAGACAGTATCGGCATAAGACCTTTAGGCAGCCAAAATCAATCAGACATGGGCCGGCAGAAGATGCCGGCCCTGTTAGTAAAGGATGGAATGATCATGGTAGATTTAAAAGCAAAACCATTTTATCTTAATGATGAACAGATAAAGTGGGTGGAAGACACACTTGCCAGTATGACAGACGATGAAAAGACGGAACAGCTTTTTTGCCCCCTTTTATATACCAATGAGCCGGAGGCTTTAAAAGGGATCATCGGCCAGTATCATTTCGGCGGCGTTATGTTCCGATCGAATCCTGCAAAAGAGGTGCAGACAGCCATTAACACCCTTCAGGAAAATTCAAAGATCCCTATGCTGATTTCAGCAAATCTGGAAGACGGCGGCAACGGCATTGCCAATGAAGGCACTTATATGGGCCGGCAGATGCTGATCTCGGCTACAAATGACACGCAAAAAGCATATCAGCTTGGAAAGATCTGCGGCGTGGAAGGGGCTGCGGTCGGCGTCAACTGGGGATTTTCCCCGGTGATCGATCTTGACCGGAATTTTAGAAATCCTATTACCAATGTAAGAACTTACGGCAGCGACCCGGATCATGTGCTGGCTATGGCCAGAGGCTATATTCAAGGCCTGACAGAGGATGGGAAAGTGATCCCAACTATTAAGCATTTTCCTGGGGACGGCATTGACGAGAGAGATCAGCATCTGGTAACTTCGGTCAATAGCCTGTCTGTTGATGAATGGGAAGCCAGCTACGGCAAAGTTTACCGGGGCTTGATCGAAGACGGAGCTATGACGGCTATGGTGGGGCATATTGCCATGCCGGCCATGGAAGAATATTTTGATAAAAAGCCTTGTGAAAAAGTGATCCCGGCTACAAATTCAAAAAATATCGTTTCAGGATATTTAAGAGGTGTCCTTGGCTTTAACGGGCTGATCTCCACAGACGCTTCCCCCATGGTGGGCCTTCTTTCTAATACAAAGAGAGCGGAATCCGTTCCCCAGGCTATTGAGTACGGGTGCGATATGCTCTTATTTACAAAAGACCTGGACGAAGATATTGCCTTTATGAAAGCAGGGATTAAAAACGGCCTGCTGAGCAAAGAACGTCTGGAGGACGCGAACCGGCGTATCCTGGCCACAAAAGCAGCTATGGGTCTGCCAAAGCTGAAAGAGGAAGGCAAGCTGCTTAAAACTGAGGAAGATCTGAAAGTCCTTTCCGCTCCCCAGCATATCCAGTGGGCAAAGGAATGTGCGGATATGGGCGTAACCTTAGTCAAGGATGTGCAGCAGCTTCTGCCTTTAGATGCTAAAAAATATAAAAAAGTCCTTCTGGAGATCCTGGGTGATTTTGATTCTAATGACCGGGTTTATGGTCAGTTTGAAGAACTGCTGACAAAAGAAGGTTTTCAGGTGACCAAATATATTCCGGAAACCTTTGAAACCATTTTCCTGGACTCTAAGGTCGAGGATTTTAAAAAGAAGTACGATCTGGTCATTTACATTGGAAACATTGAAAATGCCAGCAACAAGACCACAGCCCGTATTAACTGGCATACCCTTTTCGGAGCGGGAAATAACCTGCCCTGGTTTGTACGGGAAGTCCCAACCTTATTTATCAGCGTAGGCAACCCGTATCATTTGTTTGACGTGCCAATGATCAAAACCTACATTAACGGCTATTGTCATGCCCCCTATGTGATTGAAGCGATTGTAGACAAGATCATGGGCCGTGGCAAATTTACGGGTGTAAGTCCTATTGACCCGTTCTGCGGGAAATGGGATACACGGCTGTAAAGTAAAAGCATCAGTGATCCAAAACTTAAAAAGACATCTGCCTTAGAATATTTTAGGGCAGGTGTCTTTTTTGAGTTTTTGCAGCCCGCCCGCCTGTCAACTATAGGGAACGCCTCAGGTGTAACACCCTCTGTAACACTTTTTGCTGTTTGTCCTTTTTTTGGACAATTTTGGCTTTTTGTCCCATGACTTTTGGAATGTTGGGCACTAAAATAATCATAGTCTACAAAAGAGTATTAAAGGAGAGATAAGTATGAGCAGCCTTGTAGAAAAAGCAAAAAACGCAGCAATCGGCGTTTCCTTAAGCAAAGCATTACAGTATCTGGATAAGGATCCTGAGACAAATATTCCAAAGGTCATGAGCCTGGTGGACAAAGTGGCTCCGGATGGATGGTATGAATCCCAGAGAGCAAATGTCCGCAGAGTTATTGAAGAAAAGGGCAATTGGTATCAGCTGATCTTAAGGATCTGGGAGCTGGATCCAGGTGTGCGCAATGCTTTCTTTAAAAACTTTATTGTAAATGCCAGCCTTTCCGGAAGCGCCCTTCAGGAAGAAACAATGGAAAAAGAAGGATGCAATGTGCCATGGGCGATCTTACTGGATCCCACATCTGCATGTAACCTTCACTGCACCGGATGCTGGGCAGCAGAGTATGGCAACCGCCTGAATCTGTCTTATGAAGATTTGGATTCTATTGTTACCCAGGGCAAAGCTATGGGTACATATATGTACATTTTTACCGGCGGCGAGCCGCTTGTAAGAAAGAAAGATATTATCGCACTGTGCGAGAAGCATTCCGACTGTGAATTTTTAAGCTTTACCAACGGTACGCTGATCGATGAGGATTTCTGCCGGGAAATGCTTCGGGTAAAGAACTTTGTTCCTGCCATCAGCCTTGAAGGTTTTGAAATGGCTAACGACGGACGCCGCGGCAATGGTGTTTTTGAGAAAGTTAAAAATGCCATGAAGCTTTTGAAAGACCATAAGCTTCCTTTCGGTATTTCCGCATGCTATACAAGCCAGAACTATAAAGATCTGACTAGTGAAGAATTTTATGATATGATCATTGATGCCGGCGCATTATTTATCTGGTTCTTCCATTATATGCCGGTAGGCAACGGCGCAGCCCCGCAGCTGCTTCCCTCACCGGAGGAAAGAACTGTTGTTTATGAGAAGATCCGTGAATATAGACAATCCAAAGCCATCTTCGCCATGGACTTCCAGAATGATGCAGAGTATGTTGGCGGATGTATTGCCGGAGGACGCAGATACCTTCACATTAATGCCAGAGGCGATGTAGAACCGTGTGTATTTATCCATTATTCCAATGTGAATATCCACGACTGCACACTGCTGGAAGCTTTAAAGAGTCCGCTTTTTATGGCTTACCACAATGGACAGCCGTTTAATGACAACATGTTAAGACCTTGCCCAATGCTGGAAAATCCTGAAAAGCTGAGAGCTATGGTCAAAGAAACCGGAGCAAAATCCACAGATTATGAATCTCCGGAAGATGTGGATACACTTTGCGACCGCTGCACACCTTATGCGCAGAACTGGCAGCCACAGGCAGAAAACCTGTGGGAGAAGACCGTAGAGGCTAAGAA
>DVIT01000008.1 GCA_018711005.1 Candidatus Scybalocola faecigallinarum
CTCACAGGAAAGGTTAAACTGGGCCAGGTGTTCCCTCGTTTCTTTTCTTGTGATTTTCTCTTTTGTTTTTGCTGGAAAAACCTCCCTTCTTTTGGGCTTGCGAAGAAAAACTTTTTTTCCTATTTTTATTATCTCGCAAATCCCAGAAAAAAGGGAGGTTTTTTTAATAATTATTTTTAATCGTCAGAGCTGAACAGCCGAAAAATCTGCTCCACTGTGTCCGCCATGTTCCTTTTGGCATTTTCCGGCGCCATGGCTTCCTGCAAGGTACATATGCCCCGGAGGATAGGGAAATAAGCATCGATACCTTTTTCATTGCACACCCTGGCGGACGAAGCCACACTTCCCGCCACGGCAATCACTGTTTTTTTGTACTTTTTCCCAAGGCTGGCCACCCCTGCCGGAGCCTTGCCCATGGCGGTCTGTTCATCCAGACGGCCCTCTCCGGTAATGACCACATCCGCATCCCGGATGTACGCCTCAAGTCCCGTTTCTCTTATAACAATCTGTATCCCCGATTCCAGGGAGCCATTTAAAAACGTACGGAGGGCAAAGCCCAGCCCCCCGGCCGCGCCGGAACCGGGAAGGGTGGAATCTGCATCCGGAAATTCCGTCTTAGCCAGATGGGCAAAGCGTTCCAGCCACTGATCCATCTGGCGGATCATAGCCTCATCCGCCCCTTTTTGCGGGCCGAAAACAGCGCTGCATCCCCGGCTACCGCAAAGGGGATTATCCACATCACAGGCAATGGTAAAGGTACACTGGGAAAGCTGGGGCAGCACATGGTCCGTCCCGATCTTTACCAGTTTTTCAAGGCCTGCGGCCCCGTAAGGGATCGGACGGCCCTCCTGATCCAGAAGATCATAGCCTAAAGCCATTAGCATCCCGGCGCCGCCGTCGTTGGTGGCGCTGCCCCCGATCCCCATAATAAACTTCCGGCATCCTTTTTCTATAGCGTCACGGATCATTTCCCCCACGCCAAAGGTAGTGGTATCCATAGGATTGCGTTTTTCCTCAGGCACCAGGGTGATCCCTGCGGCCTGGGACATTTCCATTACCGCAGTTTTTGCTGCCGGGATAATGCCGTAAGTGCATGTGACCGGCGTTCCCAGGGGCCCGGTGACTTCCACCTGGCGCCGCTCGCCTCCCAAGGCTTCCACTAAGGCTTCCATAGTTCCTTCGCCGCCGTCAGCCAACGGGCATACCTGCACACAGGCATCCGGCACTGCCCTTAAGATGCCTTCCCTGGCTGCCTGTCCGGCCTCTAAAGAGGACATGCTCCCTTTAAAAGAATCGATTGCCGCTACAACCTTTAAGCTCATCTGACCTTCTCCTTCATACTTTTAGGATTACTCCGTACTATCCCACTATAGATTGACTACATTTACCGGCGCTCCGTCAATAAAGGCTTTCAGGTTCTGAGCCGCAATATCCATCAGTCGGCTGCGGCTCTCTTTGGGAGCCCATGCAATATGGGGCGTTAAAATACTGTTATAACAGCCCAGCAAAGGATTTTCGGGCCGGATCGGCTCCGTGGAAACCACATCGCAGGCTGCTGCGTAAACCTTCCCCTGATGAAGCGCTTCTGCCAGGTCCTCCTCCACAATAAGAGGTCCCCGGCTGGTATTAATAATAATAACCCCTTTTTTCATTTTTGCAATACTTTCTTTGTTGATCATCCCTGTCGTTTCGGGAAACAGCGGGCAATGGAGGGAGATCACATCCGACCGGGCATATAATTCGTCTAAAGACACATATTCCCCGATCTGCCGGCCTGCGTCATTAGGATACTGGTCATAGGACAGCACCTCCATACCAAAAGCCTTTGCGATCTTTCCCGCTGCCTGTCCGATCCGGCCAAAGCCAATGATCCCCATAGTTTTTCCTGCAAGCTCTATAAGAGGATAATTCCAAAAACACCAATCCGGGTTCCGGCTCCACGCTCCATCTTTAACCGCCTGGGAATGGGCGCCCACATGGTGGCACACTTCCAGCAAAAGGGCAAACACCATCTGGGCCACCGCTGTTGTCCCGTAGGTCGGAATATTGGTCACCGGAATGCCCTTTTCCTTTGCCGCCCCGGTATCCACCACATTATAGCCCGTAGCCAGCACGCCAATATAACGGATCGAAGGACAGTTATCCAAAGTCTGCCTTGTCATAGGCGTCTTATTAGTGATCACGGCCTGAGCATCACCGATGCGCTCCACAATCATTTCCTTTGGCGTCCGGTCATAAACCGTCACCTCGCCCAAAGCTTCAAATTCTTCCCAGCTTAAATCACCGGGATTTTCTGTATAACCATCTAAAATAACGATCTTCATCCGATTCCTTCCTTTCCTTGATTTATGCCGTGCCGTTTACCGTTCCACAAACGCTCTGGCGTGGGCGCAGATGCCTTCCACCGTAATGCCGTTTTTCGCCAAAAGCCGCTCATAAGGTGCCGACTCGCCAAACTGATCCAAAACGCCTACACGGATCACACGGCCCTGTCCCATTTCCGCCACAACCTCACACACCACAGAACCAAGACCATTGATAATATTGTGGTCCTCCACAGTAATGATCTTCCCGGTCTTTTTAACGGCATTTTCCACTGCTGCCCGGTCCATGGGCTTAATGGTGTGAACATCATAAACATCCGCATAAATATGCTCTGCCTCCAGCGCCTTTGCTGCTTCCAGGGCAATGGCCACCGTGTCGCCGTTGGCAAAAATCGTTACGTCGCCACCCTCTTTTAAATGCTTTGCCTTTCCGATCTCAAAAGACTCATCTTCATTATAAATACACGGAATGGCATCTCTTGTAAAACGCAGGTATACCGGGCCGGGATAGCTGTACGCCGCCTCAATAAGTCGGCATGCAGACGCATAGTCTGCCGGCATGATCACTGTCATATTTGGAATGGTCCGCAGGATCCCCATATCCTCAATACACTGATGGGACGCCCCGTCATTGGCCGGGGTCAGGCCGCCGTGGGAACACAGCACCTTTACCGGAAGCTTTGTATAGCAGGCTTCCTGGCGCAGCTGCTCCACTGCTCTTAAGCTTCCGAAAATAGCGTAGGTCACTACAAAGGGGATCTTTCCGGACGCTGCAAGCCCTGCGGCAAGCCCCATGGCATTTTGCTCAGCGATCCCCACATTAATGTGCTGATCCGGGAGTTTTTCTGCAAAAGCCAGTGTTTTGCAAGATTTTGCTACATCACAGTCTACCACAAATACATCTTTATGTTCCATACCCAGTTTTAAAATTCCATCTCCTAAGGCGTCTCTTGTTGGCTTTTTCATTAAAATCCCTCCTCCACATCTTTCATTGCCTGAGCATACTGGTCATCATCCGACGCAAGTCCGTGCCAGATGGCTACATTTTCCATAAAGGAAACGCCCTTGCCCTTCACAGTATTGCATACAATGCACTTGGGCTTTCCGTTTTCCTGAGTCTCCATAAAATCCAGGGCTGCTGTGATCTGATCCATGTCATGGCCGTCTGGGCCGCTTCCCAAACCTGTCCCTCGTCACATTCCCCGTCACCCAGCAGCGTATATACCCGGTAATCCTTTTTATCCTTCTTTCCGGCAATAGCCATTCCCACGGCGCAGGAAATGCCCTGCCCCAGGGAGCCTGTGGAAATTTCGATCCCCGGACAGCGCTTCATATCCGGGTGTCCCTGAAGGATGGAGCCTTCTTTCCGCAGGGTTCCAAGAACCTCCTCATCCAGCACGCCCCGAAGGATCAGGGCGCAATACTGGGCCGGGCATATATGGCCTTTGGACAATACAAACCGGTCCCTGTCCTCCCAACGGGGATTTTCAGGATCCATCCGCAGCGTATGGAAATACAGCGCTGTAATAATATCTGCTCCGGACAATGAACCTCCCGGGTGGCCGGACTGGGCCTTATAGATCATAGTCAGAATCATTTTTCTCAGTTGCTTTGCTTTTTGTTTTAATTCCTCACTGGAAAGTGCCATATTATTCATTATTTTCCCGCCTTTCACAAAATTTGCGTAACCGTTCAGCCTTTCCGGACAGTCGCCCAAATTCCTATCTTAACATAGTACGTCCTACCTTTTGTTTTAAAAATCTCCGTTCAGGCAGATTACCCGGCGGGTGCGCCTTTCATAGAGGAAGGCGCATGTCCATTGCGCTTATTTCTTCCATGTTGAAAGGGAATCCGCGATAACCCGTGCAATACTGCCCTGATCTTTTTTTTCAATGCACTCCATAATCTTTCTGTGGTGGTAAGCGCACCGGGTCATTTCTTTTTCATACTCCATGGTATTAATAATTGACTTTTCAAAAATAGAATAAACCCCCTGCATAATGCGGATAAAAAACCGGTTCTGACAGGCATTGATCAGCATTTGGTGAAAAGAAAAATCCAGCTTTTCTGCCTGTTCATACTGTCCGTCCTTTAAGGTTTCTTCCATCTGTTCAATATTTTCATAAAGGGCCCGGATCTCCTGGGGCGTAATCTTTTCCATGGCCAGACGTACAATCTCCTCATCGATGATCTGGCGCAGCTCCAAAAGCTCCGCATCCGTACTCATGCCATAAACAATACCAAATACTGCATTGTCAAACAGGGACGGCTTCACCTCCGAACACACGTAAGTTCCGTCTCCCCTGCGGATCTCCACGATCCCCATAGCTGAAAGGATTTTCATGGCTTCTCTTAAAGAGTTGCGGCTCACATGAAACTCCTGGATCAGCTCATATTCATTGGGCAGCTTCATGCCTGCCTTATATTTCCCGGCCACAATAGAATCTGTGATCGCATTAATAATTTGATCCACCACATTTTCTTTTTTTACCGGAGCAAATTTTTCTCCCATACATTTTTCCTGCCTTTACATTGTGATACAGGCTCAGGCAAGCGCCCTCGCCTCCCGGTGACAAAAAGATTTTTGCCCCGTCATTCTTGCTTAAGTATATCACAAATACAAAAAGCGGAAAACCGGTATGCCGGAAAAAACTTCATTGTCAGCCTTCTTCCATCATGGCCAGAATCTTGTCAAAGCCGGTCTGGCCGATCATATACACGGGCACATCCACCTTGGGAATGTTTATAAGGCTCATGGAAATCTGGGCAAAAGCGATCACATCTACTCTCTTGGCCAATCCTTCCAAAGCTTCGCACACCATGGCGTCATGGCGCTCTACATCGCCGGAACACAGTACATCAAAAGCTCCGTCCACAACAACAGGCTCCAAAGCCACCGCTTTTCCCATTTCCCGGGCCTTTTCCCGGATCACCCGTCCAATGGCTGCCGGACTGGTTGGAAGTGTCCCGAGGATGCCGATCCGTGTGCCATTTTCCACAGCCAGCTCTGCCACTGGTTCCTCAATATTTAAAATAGGAATATTTAAAAGGGGGCGGATATACTTGGTGGCCTGATTCACAGACGTACAGGTTACCAGCACTCCGGAGGCGCCGGAAGCTTCTGCGGCTTTGGCATAATTTAACATTCTTGAGGCAATGGCCGGGGTCATGCCGTCGTAAATACGGGTTTCCTCCAATAAGCTGTCGTCCATAATATTATATATTTTTAGATCCGGATGTTTTTCTTCAAATGGCTTTGCAAAGGGATCATAGATCATCCCCATAAAATTATTGACTGTATTAACGGTATATAATTTTTTCACGCGAATCTTCCTTTCCTATTTTTACCGGGCTATCTTTTCCTTGACAATGGTCTGTCCGCCGGCCAGCCGGATCACGGCCTTTACCGTCTCTCCGGTCTGTATGCCTTCCACTGGCATCTGAAGCCAGTTAAATAAATAGTTTACTGAAAACAGCTCATCATCCAGCCCTGCGATCTCAAAGCACGACTGGACTGGGAGATCACAAGAACTGATGCCCAGGCTTTGAGCCATACGCATGGCAAAAAACCGGTCCTCATCATTTTTAATGCCCCACACCACAGGCGGCTCCTGCTTAGTCATGTTATTATAATAGCCTCAGGACACTCCGTTATCTAAGGCCACCTGCATGTTGCTTAACGCCTGGGAATCTTCGTTGCACAGCACCGGCTTGTTTCCGGCTTCAGCCTTTACCTGACAGATCTGATTATAGAAGATCTGACGGGACATATTATTGCCGTGGATCAGCACCACATCCGATGCCCTGGTGATCTCCGGTGAAAAGTAAGCGCCAGTGCTGCTGCATCCCACAGGCAGTCCTCCGGATTCCCGCTTTGCGATTTCTATAAGCTCTGCAATACCCGAGTCATTATACAGGATGGGATGGATCTTATAGGCTTCAATATCATGTTCATTGGCCACTTCCAGGATCACATTGGTAAAATGCTCATCTCTCAGCCAGTTGGCCGCTGTCTTGACCCCTTCCATAACTGCCCGGTCATCCTTTAAAAAACGGCTTTGGGGGCCATAAAAAAGACTGACAATAACGATCATGCCAAGCTGATCTGCCGCCAGGATCACATCCTTCATCCGCCGCAGGTATGCCCCATCCATACGGCGCCCGTCGGCGCTGAAGGGATTGTTGTCAATGGTCATGCTGTTGATCGTATAGCAGGGCTCGCCTCCCTGAAAGCCTGCGGTAAAGCACCGAAGCCCCTGGGCATACCACTGGGGCAGAGCTTTGATCAGCTCCCGGGTATTTTCCTCCGGATCAAAATGCCGTCCAAAGCGGCAAAAGCGCTCCGGCTCCAGGGAATCATTAAAGATTCCCTGGATAAACCTGGCATTCATTAACAGTCCATGATATTTTTCCGGACAATGTTCAATTTCGCTGTAAGTCAGTTTCCCATTGATCAGAAAGCGATCTCCTTCAATGGATAATACCGTTCCCATATACATCCTCCTTATGATCCCGGATCCCCGTTTTTAATTTCTTGGACCGGATCTTTTTTACTGCTGTTTGGCCAGACATGCATCCAGCTGGGCCTGCTTTTCATCCATAACATCCTGGAGACCTGCTGCATATAAAGCATCATTTAATTGCTTCAGTGTGGATTCCACATTGGCCACGCCAACGCTTCCTGTTTCCAGCGCTGCCCGGTAATTGTTCAGGGCATTATTTAAAGCCGTCACCTGAGTGGAATGTTTTGTGCCGTCATTCCATACATAAGAAATCATCTGATTGCCCATGCTCCATCCGGAGTTCTGGTGATATTTATAATTAGAGCTGTTCTCACCTTCCGCATAGTAAGCAGTTCCGTCGTCCAGCACCTGATAGTTGACCCCTTCGATGCCGTACTGCCACAGGTTCATAAGCACCGGATCCGTATACAATGCGCTGATAAACTTAAAGGCCATTGCCGGATCTTCACTGTTTGTGGAAATTCCTGTATTGTACAGGCAGGCATTTCCCGTAAACAATACGCTTCTTGTGCCTTCATCGGACTCTATGCCGGTTCCCATATACATCACATAGCATTCGCAGCCATTGGCAGCCTCTGCCTCTGCAAGGAAGCCCGGTTTAATGGCAGTGGTATAGCTGAATGTATTCCCTGCCTTCATCATGGTAGAGGATCCGGCAATATCGATCTGTGCATCTTTAAAGATATATCCTTTATCATACCAGTCTGCCAGCATCGTCACAACCTCTTTATAAGTTTCTGTTTCATACTTATTAACCCCTGTGGTGGATGTGGGATCACTTTCCCAGTCAATAACACCGAAATTGTCGCTTAAAATATCATAGTGGACAAAACGGTTGATCTGGCTGCTCTGGTTCAGATAAAACGGAATGAAGTGGTAAACTAAAACTGGACACAGGGGTGCAAAAACTGGACACGATGATATAATCTATGTACAGAGAAATATCATCCATGAACAGGCAACAGCATCCCGTGGACAGGAGGTTTGTAAATGAAGTACACCAAGGAACAGCGTCTGGACATCGCCAAGCGCGTATATGATGGGGAATTGACTGTTGAAGAAGCTGCAGTCAAATACGACCTCAACCCATCCAGTGTGAAAGGTTATCTCCGACTTT
>DVIT01000034.1 GCA_018711005.1 Candidatus Scybalocola faecigallinarum
CGGTAGCGTTTTCCGCTGACAAGGGCGTCCATATCCAGCTGGGAATGGTAGTAACGGCTCCGCCGGGGCAGGTCTTTCTGGGATTTTACCTGCATTTCGATGTTAAACCGGCGTTTTGTCCCCTGCTCCTCAGCCAGAACATCCAAACGTATCCCATGATACTCCGGATGATAGGCCATGGTTTTTTCCGCGATCACCTGGACTTCCAGTATATCCATCTCCAGGATCAACTTTAAAAGCCTGCGGCATTCCTCGGGATCGCTCATGACAGCGGCAAACATAAACGCATCCTTGATGGTCAGATCCTTAAATTGTTTACTCATTTCATTCCTCCTTTGTAAAACTGATGACTCAGAGGACAGATCTATCTCTTTCATTAGGCAATCGGTCTGCGTCCTGTCCTTAACGATCAGTTCTACATGATTAAAGAGGGAATCCTGTAACTTTATTATAGCTAAGAACACAATTTATGTACAGAGGAAATTATGAGTTGTCCGACAAATGGGCATGAGACACGGATTGCTTTGCGTTTTGCGCTCCCGCAATCCGCATGACCTTTTGTCGCTTGTCTCAAATTATGATGTTAAGGTCAAATTATAGAAGCGTCCCAATCAACGCTGCAGCATGCTTCTGCGTCTTTTCTCTTGACAATGTTCCTTTATCCAAAGCTTCCTCAATCGCTTTGGGAAAATCTTCATCCATGCTTCCGGGAGCGATCCATCCAATACCCGCATCAATGGCCCCGTCAAGGCCTTCATCGCCGTAGCCGCCCCAGTCGGTCATTACATAACCGTTAAACTTTAGCTCATCGTATAAAACTCCGTTAAGCAGTTCTTCATTGTCGGCACAATAATAGCCATTAACAGCATTATAACCAGTCATCACAGAATCCGGCATATGAACCTCAAAGGCATATTCAAAAGGACGTATATACATTTCCCGGGCAGTCCGTTCGGTCATTATGCTGTGATTGGAATTTCTTAAAGTCTCCGCGTTATTGGCGCAAAAATGCTTCATACAGGAAGAAACGCCGCCTTCTTCCAAGCCACGGCTCTGCCATCCGGCCATATGCCCGGCCAGATAAGGATCCTCGCTGAAATATTCTGCATGACGTCCGCATAGGGGATTACGCTGGATATTCATGGCAGGGGCCAAAATACATTTCAGACCCATATCCAAAGCTTCTTTCGCAATCGCCCGGCCTTCCCTGTACATCAGATCTTCATTGTAGGAGGCGCACATCACTGTGGACACAGGAAAACCAATATTGGCTTCATTCATATTCAGTCCGTTGTTTCCATCCGCAAAATAGTAATCCGGCAGTCCAAACTTTTCCAAAATTCCCTTATTATACAAAGAACCTGCATAACCGCTTTCCTCAATTCCCCATCCGGTTTTTCCGCCGCAGCACAGCCGGGCCAGCTCTTTATTGGTCATCTGAGCCACAAAAGCTTCCGCCAAAGAGGGGTCTTCTTTGACCTGGGAAAAAGTGATCGGGTCCTGCGCCGGGGCCCTGTGGCTGCCATTATCCCAGCGCCGGAGTTCTCTTTTCTTTTTATAGGGCAGTTGATTCCCGCTTTCCTCCTGAGTCCAGGCCTGCGATGCGCCTAAACGTTTTTCAAAATCATCCAGATTTTTCCGGTTCAGTTCAAACACAGGCACCGGGGGAGCCATTCGATTTTCAACCTTTTGAACCATATAGTCTTCATACA
Source organism: Candidatus Scybalocola faecigallinarum (assembly GCA_018711005.1). Lineage (GTDB taxonomy): Bacteria > Bacillota > Clostridia > Lachnospirales > Lachnospiraceae > Catenibacillus > Catenibacillus faecigallinarum. Next base: position 1,713 of record DVIT01000034.1, read on the forward strand.
CCTCTAGGGTATAAATATCCTGAGTTTCTTTGACTGTACCTCCTACAGACAACCGGATTTTTCCAGCCTCAATCACCCAGGCGGCCTTTGCCTCACTGTAAGACTTTAACTGATCTTGACCGATCGTCAAGGTCAGATTTTCTCCTTCTCCAGGCTGTAAAAGACAGGTTTTTCCAAAGGCTACCAGACGGTGCTCCGGCTGATCCAGGGTTCCTCCTTCATAATGAGCATAAATTAAAACCGCCTCTTTTCCGGCACAGGTTCCTGTATTTTTCACATGAACTTCCACAACTGCTCCAAGTTCTCCCTTTGCTTTTGCGCAAACACATTTCTTTTCAAAGGTTGTATAACTAAGCCCATGTCCCAGCAAATACGCCGCATCCTTATGAAAAGTATCAAAATACCGATAACCTACATAAAGGCCCTCTTCATAAAAGGTCGTAATATATCGGATCTTGTCCGGCTCCGGAAAGCAGTCCAGATCCTCTTTTGTTATAAAATTTTTACTGCTGGGATAATCTTCATAGCATCTGGCCCATGTATTTGGCAGCTTTCCTGAAGGACTTACTGAGCCGTCCAAAAGCATCCCCAAAGCTCTGCCCCCGGCCATTCCCGGAAGTCCGGTCCACAAAACCGCGTCAATATGATTTTCCTCGATCCATCCGGTTTCTACGGGATAAGGAGTATTAAGGATGACCACTTTTTTAGAAAAATACCGGCTCACCACGCTGATCATATGCCGTTCATCATCTGTGAGCATAAAACCGCCTTTTCCTTTAAGCATATCCTGAGCCTCGCTGCTGGCTCTGGAAATAAAAAATACGGCGCAGTCCTGTTTTTCTCTGGCAGATAAAAGCATCGCTTCCGGAGGCACCGTATTTTCTTCTTTCTCATAATAGTGATACAGGTCTTCATTCAGACTTAATGAGGAATACTTTTCAATTCCCTCCCGCATCCCAATGCCGTATCTGGGATTAATTTTTCCTGCTCCAAGGCAGCCCAGGCGGTACACTGCGCTTCCCGCGCCAAAAGGATTGACCACGCTTCCTTTTTTCAAAGGCAGCGCGTTATTTTCATTTTTTAATAAAACCGCGCCCTCTAAAGCCGCCTGAAGGACAAGTTCATCGTGCTCCGGATAACGTTCTCCCACATTGATCCTTGGCAGTGTATGAAGGATAAAGGTAAATTCCGGTATATCATTGCCATAGGTATCTTTTGCGCCCTTGTAGGAAATCTCATAATCCTTATCATATTCCGCGGCATAACCCCGGATGCGTATCCCCACAATTTCTCCAAAGCCCGGCATTGACGAAAAGATGGGGGCTTGTGTTTCTTTTTTATTAATATAGATCATCCCAGGAAAATCCGGATCGATCTTCACCGCGGAAATCACAGAAAAACAGCCGGTAAATTTTAAAGACGCCATACAAGGTTTCCCATCCATCTCATCAATATTAAACACCGGCGGCTGTATAAATGAAAATGTTTCTTTCTTTTTATATTCTTTTGCCATAATATCAATGGTTTCATCTACAGGCATATATTTTCCCCTTTCTTTATACCAGTAAAGGGCAGCCCAAAAGCTGCCCCTAAACAAATACGCCTTTTACTGCTGTGCCAGCCATTCATCTAACTGACGCTGATGTTCGGCAATAATATCTTCCATGCCTGCCGCATCCAGCGCTTCATTCATTTTATCAAGCTGAGCATCGATTTCATCTTTTTCATAAATACCGACTATAAGTCCCGGAAGATACTCAGCAATGGCATTGGTCACGTTAGAAACCTGGGTGGATACCGGCTGAGGATCAAAACTGAAGCCTAAAATCGGACTTTTGTCCGCATTAGCGCTGATTTCAATACATTCATCAATAGCCTCTTCGGTTACAGGCTCAAACTGATAAATCTGCAATGTATCGCCAAAGGTAGAAAATACTTTTGAATAACCTACATTACCTGCATTAACGCCTTCCGGATATTTAATGATCCGGTCGCTGACCTTTTCATAATGTACTCCCTCAATACCATAGGATAAAAGATTTGCCACATCTGCATTGGTATACAGAAGGTTTAGAAAATCCATAGCCTTATCCGGGCGCTCACAGTTAATGGAAATACCCCAACCGTTTTCCTGGACTCCTGATGTGGAAGTTTCCGGTTCATGCATAGTTGCCATACCCAGTTCAAAATCATAGGAAGGTGACAAAACACCCATCTGTATCGGAGACACAGTACCAAACTCGCAAAAGCTTTGCTGCGTGGTAAACACATCCCGCGTATTTACGCCGCTGACCATGGAATCCTGAGGCACCCATCCGTTTTCATACCATTCCCGGTTTTTATAAAGGTACTCCCGATACTCATCGGTTTTAAACAGGTTAAAGACCTTAAGTTCAGGATCGGATTCATCCATAGCCCCATAAATTGCATTAACACCGAATGCTACAATATTAGGATAGAATAAAGTAATCATCATATCCTGCTCGCCGGTTCCTTTAGTCAGCAGATACATATCCGGATTCGCTTCTTTAAGCTTGGCCGCGATTTCTTCCACATCTTCCACTGTGATCGTTTCCGGGATCTCGATGCCATACTCTTCTGCCATTTCTTTATTATAGATCATACCATTTCCATCATAACTGTGAATGGGACCTGGAATGGAATAAATAGAATCTCCAATGCGGCAGGCTTCAATTACATCGGCCGCCTTTTCCATAACGCCCTGGCCTCTTTCTTCCAGCAAATCATCCAGAGGAAGCAAAAGCCCATCAGAAACCATAGACGGATAGCTGTAAGTTCTTCCCGTTGTCACAATATCAATTTTTTCTCCACCGGCAGCCATAAGTGAAAGCCGGGTCACATGATCTGCAATATGAATATTTAAAAGCTTAACCGTACAGTTAATTTCAGGAAGAGTAATCTCATTCACCGCTTCCTCAACCATTTCCAGATCCGGCATATCCGTTCCTAATGTAAGATTTTCAATAACTACTTCATAAGGCTCCTCATCAAAATTGATTGCTCCGGCTTCCTCTGATCCGGCGCTGGCTTCTGTGCCTCCTGCTGCCTCAGAACCCCCTGAACCTGAAGATTGTGTGCCGCTGTCATTTCCCCCGCAGCCAGCCAGCAAAGATACGCTCATAGCTGCTGTTAATAAACCCGCTGTAAACCTTTTCATAAGATTCCTCCTCCTTTTGAACTTAAAGTTCTTTCTCTTTGTTAAAGGCAGTATAACAAATCTCTTCTTTTTATAGAATTTCTCAAAATGACTCTTTCCCACTGAAAAATGACTCTTATTTGATCCAGGATACAAGACTGGCCGCTGTGGCTAAAAACCTTGCAGACGAGTGTATCCATACTTCATTAAAGGTAGGACGGTTATCTGAAGGCAAAAATGGTGCGTCCTCAGTGCCTTTAGACTGGATCCCCACAGGAATAGCCCCCACCATATCCGGACTGTACGGGGTATATAAAGGCTGGAACCCATAACCCTCGCCGTACATATCCGACCGGGCAAAAGGATTTTTTCCCAGCATCCATGCTACCTGATCCAGGGCAATATTTCTCAGTTCTTGATCCTTAAATACTCTTCCGATTTCGGCGCAGGCAGCCGCCTTTGCAAAAACCGGGGCAAAGAATCCCCGAAGCAGTGATGACGATACCGGCATCCGTCTTAAATAATAATCCTTCGACAAGCGAATCCCGTTACAAATAGAATCCTGATAAAGCTTCTCTACAAAATCTTTTCCTTCCATCCCAAGCATCCGGTCAAAAGCTTTAGTATCCACATGATAAACCGCTGCCGGCAGAAGTCCAAAAGGCCGGATATATTGGGCAGTTTTCTTTAAATATTCTGCATACAGCATACATGCCTGTTCCCAGGATTTTGCATCTTTATGTTCCGGGGCCGTCTCCAGAAGACGGACTAAAAACAGGATAGGTGCCTGTTCCGCAGACTGGTGTTCATACTGAGCTATGGTCTTTTTAGACTGGTCACAATAGAAAAATCCTCTTAATGGAATATCCCAGTCTGTATTTTCCTGCTGCTGACAGTTGATCACCGCCGCTGCGGTCCTGGAGGCAATCTCTAAATATTTTTTATCTCCCGTAGCTTTAAACAGCATGACCGCCCCATAACCTTTTCTTGAAAGCTGCTGAAGCTCATGGTACGCTGTATTTCCTTTTCTTAGCGGCAGATCAGAATAATCCGGTTCAAACTTTAAGCCAAATTCAAAATCTTCTATGGCATCCTTTAGGCACCACCGGGCATAGCGGTCATCGGTATCTTTAAAAACAAGATAGGCCTGGGCCAGTGTCCCTGCCCGAAACCAGTGTCCCAGGGCATCAGTAGTGGCCATATGGAAATCGTCCTTACGAGTTTCTTTCTTTTCTTCCAGAATAAAGCCGTCCCACTGCATGTGCCCGGAGCCAAAAGCATAGTAACCATCATGGAAAGATGTTTTCAGCACCCAGTCCAGTCCATGGCGCGCTTCCTCCTCTGTCCGTGCTTTTAGCTCTTTTTCCCCTTCATTAAGGTTTGTTATAAGATCCAGCATAGCTGTAATCCCATCGCAGGTGGTACAAAGTTCCTGACATAAATCTCCTGCGTCATGCCATCCGCCGGAATTATTGATCTTTCTGCCATCCGGATGGATAATAAAATCCGTCATGCCACAGGGGCCGTGAAGCCCCGGAACATTTACGCCGCACCGCTCTCTCTGGAAAAAATTAATATTTTTCCACACAGGAGAATAAAGCACATCCCAGTTAATGGGAAACGGATACGTCACTCTGTCCCTGACTTTAAGAATATACACTCCCGGCGTTTGCAATGCCGAAAAATCCATCACCTGATAAGTGCCAATATCCATACAAACCGTCTGGGCCTGTCCTGTATAAACAGCATCTCCTTTTCCGGCATCATACACGGTAAACTCTGCGTTTTCCGCGTTTTGCGTTACCGCCTTCTTTGGCGCGTCCGGCAAAAATCCAATCTGACTGTAGGCGATCCGGTCTCCCAGAGCCCACCCGTTCACAACATCTGCATCCACTTTTTCAGCTTTCAGATCTGCAATATAAATATGATATTCCGGATCATCTCCCGGCATGACACCCTCAGCTTCATGAACCAGGACAAATTCCCGGACATTATCCCTCTCATGAGAGCTAAACTCCCAGAATACCTGATACCACTCATTGCTGGATACATTAAACCCGGTGCGGCTGTCCAGCCCCTGCCTGTCTGAAGATAAAGCGTCGCCATTACAGAGGACAAAGTACAGCCATGTGTTGGGCCGTGTAGGCGCATCGGCATAGATCCACATACTGATCCGGTTATACTCACTTAAATCCATGTGATCCATTTTAAAATGAATGATATTAGAGCATCCCGGCCAGTCCGTAAAGGACTGGCGCTCTAAGTGGATCTGTTCCCGGTTATCTCCAAACATGTGTAATGCAGAATGGCCGTTGTATGGGAATCGGTCGCTGATTTCAACGGCTCCCGTCATTTCATGTTCAATATGATCTAAAGTATCACACTGACACAACATACGGCTGTCATAAACCTTTTTATTTTTCCAGACTGCGTACTGGCTTTTTTCATAATCCGCAGCCATGCCTGTATGTACTCCATAACTGTCATCAATTAATTTTCGTAACTCTCCGTTCATCTGCATCCCCCTTTAAAATCAAAATCCTTTTTAGCTATCCTCCAAAACTTTTTTAATATCCTCCCTTCGCATCATGTGCTCATAAAGCATCTGATCTAACAGGCTGTCCTTACCGGTATGTCCGATAATCTCATCGCCCAACTCGATCCAGCCGTAATTTTCATCACTTTGAGGCCAGTAAGGCAGGCCTTCCCCATTAGGATCACCGGTTTTCATGAAATTCGCCCAGTAGGAACTCATCTGATCTGCCAACTGCACATCATAGTCTGTCCAGGGACGGGCAGGAGGAACATTATTTTTTCCGTCCTCGCTTTTTCTCAGAGAAGCAAAAGTATACCAAAGCTCGCTGGAATGCCATGCCAGAAGCTTTTCAGAATCCCGGGCCGTTCCTTTTTCCTCCGGATGACAGGGCGGAACATGAGAAAACAGATAAGACCAGGTCTTTCCCTTCATTCCTTTTTCCTTGCGAAAAGCGCCGTAAAACCGGTTAATGATTTCCCCTCCAAAAGCAGTTAATCCTAATGCCGCATACCACCGGGACATATGGTCTGCATTTTCCGGGGTACATGGGAAATTCTTTTCAAATTCATATTTTTCATACAAATCCCCAAGCTGTTCCTTTGCCAGAGCATAATACTGCTCCTGAGTCACCGGCGCGGAAGCTCCTAAAGAAAAAGTTTTAAGCATATTACTTTCACCGAAGTTTCCTCCGGAAATATAATCACAGTCACAGGCAAATTCATTAATATTTTTATAAAGGTCTTTATACATGAGATTAACGCCATCGGCCACCATAGCCCCAATGGCCATATCCATTGGTCCCAGTTTACCGGAATAGAAAACCTCTGCCGGTAGCTTGCGAAGTTCCTCCACTGAAATATCCGGATCAATGCCTTTAGACTTTAAAAACTCAACCCCAAGCTTTTCTGCTTCCTCCATGGTATTGTAATCTCTGCCTACCCAGTTTAAGTTGGACTGATTGATCACCCGTTTTACCCGGCCTTTCTGCTTTGGAGAACCGGCCAAAGCTCCGGATTTCGCTGTTCCGCCGGACTGTCCGCCTACAGTAATATTTTCCGGGTCACCGCCAAAGGCTGCTATATTTTCATAAACCCAGTCCAGGGCTTTAATCTCATCCATTAAGCCGTAGTTCCCGGAAATGCCTCCCTGCTCTTTAGATAACTGGGGCAGAGCCAGGTAACCAAACACATTTAACCGCTGACCTACTGTTACTACAACGATACCTTTTCTTGCCAGCTCGCTGTTTTCAAACTCATTTTCAAAGGAATGGCCGCCGCCTAATCCGCCCCCATGGAACCACATAAATACCGGCCGCTTTTCATCAGCGGATTGAGCTCCGGTTGTAATATTTATAAACAGGCAGTCTTCACTGACTTCCGGAAATCCGTCATAATAAAAATCTGACTGGTAAGGTTCTTCCGCAAGACCTCCCATACTGGGCTGCATGGCACGTTTCGGATAAGTATCGCATACTTTAACTCCTTCCCAGGGCTCCTGATCTACCGGAGGCTTAAAGCGATTTTCACCTTCCGCGGATGCTGCATAACGAACCCCTTTAAAATATGTGATCCCGGCATACTTTCCTTCTGTCACTTCAACCCCCTGAAGCTTTCCATATTTTGTCTGAACAATTCCAATTCCCATTTTGTTATCCTCCATTCTAAAAAATACACTTATTTAAAGGGCAGCTGCAAAAACACATCTGCCGCTTTATTCTGTAAAGTACATTATAACTTCCTTAACCCTTAACACTTCCAATCGTCAAACCTTTCACAAAATATTTCTGGAAAAACGGATACGCGATGACCAGAGGCAGGATACCCACCACCGCAATGGCCATACGCACAGTGTTAGACGGAATATCGCCAAACCGGACGCCAGTGACACTGTTGGAAGCCAAAAACTGAACGCTGCTGTTAATAGCGTTAAGGATATTCTGAATACTGTATAGTTTTGTATCATTCAGGTAATATAAACCGTTCTGCCAGTCATTCCAGTAGGTCATGGCTGTCATCATACCAATGGTGGCTATAATCGGTTTTGATAGGGGAATAACGATCTTATACAGAATCGTCCACTCCTTTGCCCCGTCAATTCTGGCAGCTTCCAAAAGTTCTTTTGGTATACTGTTCATGAAATAATTTCTCACAAGGATTACACTAAAGGCTCCCATCATCAGGTTCGGCACCAGTAAGGCAAAAATCGTATCTTTAATATGTAAGACAGATGCGTAAATAATATAGGACGGTACCTGCCCGCCGGAAAACAGCATGGTAAATACAAGGAGGAAATTTAATACCTTTCTTCCCGGCAGGCCCTCCTTAGACAGCATATAGGCAAGCATAGAAGTCATAAGGATACTGCATACCGTACCTACAACCGTTACCAGAATCGTAATGCCGTAAGCTCTTACAATAGTAATGCCTTCATTCACCAGATACCGATAGGCATCTAGGGACCATTTTGCCGGGAAATAAGAATATCCATTAGCAATAGCGGTCTGCTCATCGGTAAAGGAGGCAATGACCAGCAATAAAAATGGCATAACCGCCAGAAATGCTAAAAATCCTAAAACAATATTTCCCGCAATGGACCATTTTTTTCTTTCTTTCGTTATCATATACCAACCCTCCCTTAAAAGATCGCGTTGCTCTTATCCACTTTTCGGACAATGGCATTCACTGTCATGACCATAACAAATCCAACCACAGACTGTAAAAATCCTGCTGCTGATGACATGGCCATGTTAGGCTGGAGCATAAGCCCCCGGTATACAAAGGTATCAATCGTATCTGTGACCTCATACAAGGCTCCCTGATTTTGCGGCACCTGGAAAAACAGACCGAAATCTGACCGGAAGATGCTGCCGCAGTTTAAGATCAGCAATGTAATGATCGTAGGCTTTAGCAAAGGCAGTGTGATCAGACGGATCTGCTGCCACCGGCTTGCCCCGTCAATAGTCGCCGCCTCATAATACTCCTCACTGATCCCCAGGATCGTCGAAAGGTACATGATCATACCAAAACCTACGCCCTTCCACTGGTTTACAAATACCAGGATAAAAGGCCAGTATTTCGGCTCCTGATACCAGTTAATGGGATCCCCTCCCAATCCCTTGATAATGGAATTAAGTAAACCTGTGGTTGGACTTAAATAGGCAAAAACAAGATAAGCCACAATAACCATGGACATAAGATGGGGGAGCAGCACCAATGTCTGGAAAAATTTCTTTGTCTTTTTACTGATGATCTCATTAGTTAAAATGGCTACGGTCACATTCACTACCATACCGATAATGATAAATGCCAGACTATATAAAACCGTATTTCTTGTAATACGCCAGGCCACATTGGATTTAAACAAATACTCAAAATTCGCCAGACCACACCATTCGCTTCCCCATATTCCCTTAGCATAGTTAAAATCCTTAAATGCGATCTGAAGCCCAAACATAGGCAGGTAGTTGTTAATGATCAGATACAGCATCCCCGGGACTCCCATAAGATAAAAGGGAATCCAATGAGAAAATCTTACTTTTGATCCTTTCTTCTTTTTTTTCATTTTGTCCTCCTCGCCTTCTCCGTATTTTTTCGGCAAAATAAAGAAATTGATCCATACTCCCCATATGTTCCATACGTTTTTGCCATTTTCTATATTTTAACATCCGCCAGATTATAGGATAATCTTTAGAAATGACCTAAATACACTGAAAAATGACCGAAAAGAAAAATCCTTTCGGTCATTTTTCAGCATACTATCTGTATTTTTTACGATATTGTCCCGGAGATATGCCTTCCATCCGTTTAAACAGCGCCCCAAAATGGGCCGGACTGATATATCCGATCTTCTCTGTAATCACCTCCAAAGACCAGTCTGTCTTTAAAAGCATTTCCTTTGCCAGGGCAATTCTCTGCTCTGACACATAAGACAAAATACTTTTTCCGGTTTTTTTCTTAAACATCCGCATCATATATTGGGGATTTAATGCCGCATGTTCCGCAATCTGCTCCACACTTAAAGACTCTGACAAGTACTCTTTAATATAGGGCAGAATCTTGTCATAAACAATGTCCTCATGAGTATCCTGTACCTGAGTCTTTTCCAGCCTTTCATTTTTTTCACGTCGGCTTTCGATCTTTTCCACCGCTTTTGTAAGGGCAGCTTCCAGCTCTTCCGGCTCCATAGGCTTAAGCACATAATCCAAGCACCCCAGCTGAAGGGCCCGACGCACATATTGATACTCCGGATGGCAGGTAAGCATAATACACTCCACCGGGTCACCGGAAAATCTGACCCACTCTGAAATCCATTCAATAAAGTCCAGACCGTTTTCATTTGGCATTTCAATATCACAGATAACGATCTGAACCGGTGTGCTTTTTAAAAAAATTTCCGCCTGACGGACCGATCCGGCGCCGTAAACACGGACCGGATCAATATCCAGTTTTGCCCATTTGACTTCTGTCTGCACTTCTTCAATACAAATCTTTTCATCATCAATCACCAGTACATTAATATCCTTCATTCTTCTCACTCCCACTGATCACGGCAGAATATACTCTGCATGTTCTTTAACAAAATCCTCCTCATTTTTCTGAAGATGGATGATTATTTCAACCACTGCGCCTTTGTCATTATAAAACTTCAGTTCCGCCTTCGTTTTATAGATCAGACGGATCCGCTCAATACTGTTGCGGATGCCAACGCCGAGAATATCCTCCGTGGTTCCCGTAGCCTGAAAGCTTCGGACCGCCTCCAGGATTTCCGGCGGAAACCCTCTTCCCTTGTCGGAAATCATAATTTTCAGATCAAACTCCCCAATCTGACAGACATTAATGGTAATAAATATCTTATCCTTTTCATCCGCGCCGTATTTTAAAGAATTTCCCACAAAGCTTTCCATAAGAAACGGCGGAATCGGTACAACCCGCAGAGCAGACGGACATTCTATGTTATATTCCAGAGCATCCTCATAACGGATTTTCTGGAAAGCCAGATAATTTTCAATGTGCTTCAGCTCTTCCCCCAGAGGAACATAATTAGAATCTACATTAACTACATACCGGTAATAGGCTGATAGGAGCCGGATAATCTTCCGGGTCACTTCTGTATCCTTTTTGCTGTAATTATAAACAGTATTTAAAGCGTTTAGGATAAAGTGGGGCCGGATCTGCTGACCTAAATACCTCAGCTTTGTCTGATTTTTTTCAATTTCCTGCTCATACATCTGGATCTTGGTTTTATTTAGCTGCTCAAGCATGTCATTAAATTCATCACAAATTTCCGTAAATTCCAGGCTCATTCCAGTTTTCTTTTCAAGACGGTACTGTGTATCCCCTCTCCGTATCCTTGTAATCCCAGCCTGAAGATATTTGATCGGCTTATGAACCCAAAAAAGGACACCAATCATAACAATGATCAGCGTAAAAATATTTAATAGAAAAATCATAGAAAAATAGCCGTTTTTCAAGAAAGGTTCCCCGGAATATTCTAAAGAAAGCGATTCTGGTTCGTTTACCAGATACATCTGCGCATCAGGCAGGCTGCTCATAATAACAGAAGGATCATCCAAATGGCTTTGTTCAAATAGTGAAGAAAGCTCTATATTGCGGGATTCGCCCTCGCCGCTGAGAATATTACCCTGACGGTCGATCAGTAAAATATTGTCTTGTGCCATTCCGAATTCCCGCATCAGATCATCGCAGGAAATCCAAGCGCCTACATAAGCTTTTCTCAAATAATAAAACTTATACATATACCAGCCGGAAGGCAAATGGATTATTGACCATCCGGAACTGTTCTGAACCTGTTCGATCTCTATATCTTCCAAGATTACACTGCTCATATCTTCATTTACCTTAGAATTAAGGAACAGGTTTTGATTAGGATAATATGTAAAAATATTTTCTACGTAATCATAAACAGACGTAATCGAATTAAACTGATTATTAATTCTGGTAACCGCCCGCCATTTCTCCCCTGCGTCAAGCAATGCATGATTCTCGATTTGTTCCAGAATCTTCATTCCATCACTGTTATAAGGCATGTACATAAGCAGATCCTCAAGTAATTTCAATGAAGTATTCATGGTCTCCGCGCTAAGATCCAGATTTTTCTGTTCTGTCTCAAGGATATGATTCCTGTAATTTCTTTGGGCATAGCTGCTGCTTATGGATACACTCACTGCTCCTAAAAGAATCATACAGGCAAAAATCAAGGTGATTTTACCATTGATCGTTTTTAGAAACTTATTCATTGTTTTTCCCCCAAACCCCATATAAACCATTGTTTTCTGATAATTCTTTATTATACATGATTTTATTTAAAAAGTATACCCTGACGAAAAAGTCAAAAAGTCAAAACAGGGAGACTGCACCTTAATCCGTGCAGTCTCCCTGTCATGCCATCAGCATCCTTTATCATTTGTAAACAGGATTCCTCTGTTTACAAGATACTCTGTTTTTAAATGCGCTTAATCTTCCAGTCCAAACTCCCGGCAAAGCTCCTTAAAATAAGCTTCATCCTCCGTAGCCCGGATCACATCCTCCAGCCGTCCCTGCCGGGAAAGCTTTTTGGCCAGTATATTTAACTGTTCCCTGGTCTTCTGGCTTCCGGCTTTTTCGCCTTCGATTCTTCCGGCTCTCTTACCAGCCTCACGTTCATCCTTTAACATTTCTTCCAGCATCATATAACGCGCCTCCATTTCACGATTAAGCTTAAAAGTACTCTGAAAATATTTTACTTAATTTTTTAAAATCTACTAAGCTCCTCCTCGGATAACTGCCATTCAAAACTGTTATCTATATCTTTCGTATCTTCATCGGCATTATTATTGTTCAAAGTATTTATCATCGAAATAAGATCCTTTCCGTCCACTATCTCCACTCCCATATCTCTGGCATACCGCTCAGCTCCTTTAGTAAAGTAACTTGTTGTTATGAAAATCATCTTATCAGCCTTTACTACACCATTAGCACCTACGAGTTTCTGTATAAGCGGTCTGCCAATAGAATTACTAGAATTGTATAATTTACACTCTACGATTCCGGTTGTATTCCCTCGTTCAAGGTATATATCATATCCCCCGTCATTCACCGGAGGTGTTACGGTAACCTTATAACCCAACTTTTCGTATAAGGAAGCACAAAACTTCTCAAAATCTTGAGGCTGATCTGAAAATGTAAATAACAAATCATTAATTGATGTAGATACTCTACTTAAAACTTCAGTAGTTTTGAGTCTATTTAACTTCGCTTGTTCTTGACTACACATCTCTATACGCACATCACGTAGTCTTAGCGCTTTTACAAGTCTATATAGGTTCTTGAAATCATTTGTTAAAACAATATACCCATCAAGATATAAATAACTATTTGGATATACCATCTTATTATAATTTCTGCGCCTATCAGGGGAACCATCTTTATTCTGATATAACCAATGTGGCAAGTTAAGGCTAAATACATTATACCTTCTATCCTCTTTATCACGTTTTACACGCATCTCTTTAGATAAAGGCACATCATAAAATTCAGAAAACTTTTTCTTAAGTTTATAACTATATATTTTAGGTATAATAAAAGCCACTATACAACAAAATATGACTATTACAAGAAACAATATACGTCTTTCTTCAGAACTCACAAAACTTCCTCTACCTTTCTAAATCTATCTTACCCCTCTACAATATTGCTTTTTTATTATACATAATTTATTAAAAAAAGTATACCATCAAAGATCCCGTCGGCACGCCAAACGCATGAATGTGCTTCCCAACTAAACCTATCAATTTTTATAATTTTTAAAAATTTATAAGTTCTTCCAGATATTTTTCCGGATTTGTTCCTATCGCATACCGTTTCTTTTTCATGCTTAAGGGACGGCGCCCTACCTCTGCTATCTTCAACATATTCAATGCCAGCTTCCTGATTATATTCAGATTATACGCTGCCTGTTTCTCTAATGTGTGATTCCCGTCTTCCCGGAAAGTTACATCCAAATGCCAGTGATAACTTTCTATCATCCAATGGCCCCGCACTGCTCTTGCGCTTTCTTCTATATCTGTTCCCAGACTGCTGATAAAATATCTTTCCTCCACAGTCTCTTTCACTTCTCCTTCTGTTATGGTATTCCGCATCAGAATTATACTCTTTAGACCTGTCCACTCTTTCTTCTGGCTCAGCCACGAAAGATCTTCGGTCTGCCAGTACTCCCGTTTTTCTATCTTTCCACGCGCTTTTTCTATTTTCTTTTTGTATGCACATTTTTTCCTCAGTTCTTCATCCGAAAAATACTCCCTCACATCTTCCAGCAAACCTCCCTGGTTCCCTTTTAATGCCAGTACATAATCTGCCCTTTTCTTCCGGATTTTCTTTACTATGGCGGTTTGGGTTCCCATGGCATCTGTTGTTATAATGGTACCCTTTATATTCAGACGGTCTATTAATTCAGGGATTGCTGTAATTTCATTTGTTTTTTCTTCCACCCGCTTTTGTCCCAGACAAAAACCTCTTTCGTCTACTGCGCTGACAATGTGATTCCCCTTCTGATGTTTATTTCCATTACCTCTTTGGGTTTTGCCATCAATCGCTAGCAGACGTTTTACTTTTTCTCCTTCTTCGCTGTTTAACAGTTCATTCCATCTTTTCTGGAAATTTTCCAAAAATTCAGAGGGTACCATAGCAAATACTCTCTGGAGCGTATCATGCGAAGGAATCCCTTAGGGAAGTTCCAGATAATTGCGCAGAAAATCCTCATGTTCTTTCCCAAACATTTCGATTTCCACCCAGTCGTCCGCATTGGCAAGTGTGGCAAAAAACACAAGCATGATAATATCCATCATTTTATGCCGGAGCTTTTTTTGCTGTCTGCTGTCTGTTACTGTACTTACATAATCTAAAAGTGCTTTCATTGAAGAACCCCCTCCTTTTTTTCTTTAAGTATACCAGAAAATCAGGATGAGTGTTCACAATTTATTCATTCATGCGTTTGTCGTGATCCCGTCGGCGAGAGTGAAAAGAGGACGTCAAAAAAAGCCAGCAGGTCCATCCCTGCTGGCTTTTCACAACTGCACGATTCTTATGCTTCTTCGCTGAACTGGTCTTTGCCGACACCGCAAAGTGGGCATACCCAGTCTTCAGGTACATCTTCCCATTTTGTGCCTGCTGCTACTCCGTTATCCGGATCGCCTGCTGCTTCGTCATAAATATAGCCGCATACGTCACATACATATTTCTTCATTGATAAAAACTCCTTTCTCATATTTTTTGGTTTCAGTTAAGAGCCATCCGATCCGCCGGACGGCTCCTCAAAAGCCGTGATTTTATATAGCATAAAATACATGGCTGCAGAATCCGGTATCATTATATCATTTTTCAAAGCCCGGGACAATAGCTGCCGCAATGGCATCTGCCAGCGCGTCCAGAGACTGCTCCTGCTCCGGCTTTAAGGAGGACTTAATGGTCAGCTCCTCTTCCAGGATCGTATTATTTTTAAGACCGGAAAGAATCTCCTTCATAAGCTTTCCGGAAGCCGGGCCCCAGGAACCGTTCTGAATAATGGCCATGGTACGGTTCTGGATATTATGGGCTGCCAGATCATGAAGCAGATTTTCCATGGATACAAAGATCCCGTTATTATATGTGGCTGAAGCCAGAACGATATGGCTGCAGCGGAAGGCTTCCGCGATCAGATAAGACGCATGAGTCACAGAAGCGTCATATACGGTAATATTCTTTACGCCCCGGTCTGCCAGCTTGCCTGCCAGAATATCCACTGCATTTTCAGTATTCCCATAAATGGAACCATAAAACAGTGTAACAGCATTTTCTTCCGGAGTATAGGAACTCCACTTCTGATACTTATCTACCAGCCAGCCGATATTCTCTCTCCAGATCAGGCCATGAAGCGGGCAGATCATCTTAATGTCAAGGCCGGATGCTTTCTTAAGAAGGGCCTGAACCTGAACCCCGTACTTACCTACAATATTTGTGTAATATCTGCGGTAGTCTTCCAGCCAGTCTCTTTCAATATTTACTTCGTCTGCGAAAAGGTTGCCATTGATCGCACCAAAAGTACCAAAAGCATCTGCGGAGAATAAAATGCCTTCTGTGCTTTCATAAGCCACCATAACCTCCGGCCAGTGAACCATCGGCGCGGATACAAATGTGAAGGTATGTTTACCGCTGGAAAAAGTGTCATTTTCTTTCACAGTTATGGCCCTGCTGTCAATATCAAAATTAAAGAACTGCTTGATCATTCCCTGGATCTTTGCATTGCATACGATCTTTACATCCGGATAACGCAGCACCAGCTCATCCATAACGGCACAGTGATCCGGCTCCATATGGGTCACTACAAGATAATCCAGGTTCCGGTCGCCTAAAACAGCCTGGAGATTTTCAAAAAACTGATGGCTTACAGATTTATCTACAGTATCAAAAAGTACGGTTTTCTCATCCATCCACACATAAGAGTTATAAGAAACGCCTCTGGGGATCGGATAAACATTTTCAAATAAAGCCATTCTGCGGTCACTGGCGCCTACCCAATAAAGCTCTTCACTGATTTTCTTCACAAGTTGCATAGTTTTCTCCTTTCGTTCTTTCCCATATATCCATAGGATCCGGTCCCAAAGCCATGCCTGCCCATGAACAATTCCACAACCTTTTGACCCTGGTATCATCATAGCGCTGACAAACTTTGAGATTAATTCCTAATATATCCTGTCAAAGCTATTTTAATCAAAGTTTTCATATCGGTCAAGACTTCCGGGCGGATAAAATTCAACAAAATTGATAAAAATAGCCATCTATTTTTGGTAACTATGCAACCGCGAAGAAACACTGCCTACAGCCGCTCTTTTAACATGCGGTTTACGCTTCCCGGATCTGCCTTGCCCTTCATCTGCTTCATCACCTGTCCTACAAGGAATCCAAGGACCTTGGTCTTTCCGCTCTTATACTCTTCCACGGTTTTGGGATTTTCCTCAAGAACACGGGCAACGACGGTTTCCAAGAGTCCTGTGTCCATAACGGTTTTCAGGCCATTGGCCTCCATATAAGCTTCCGGATCCACATCTTCTTTAAAGATTGCCTCAAAAACCTTCCGGGCATTTTGATTGTTTAACTGACCTTCATCAGACAAACGGATCAAAGCAGCCAGATGTTCCGGCGCAAAGGACACCTGGTCCAGATCCATTACCCCATCCCTGGCCAGACGGATGGTTTCCCCGGTAAGCCAGTTCGCCGCCTTTTTGGCCGAAGCTCCCAGCTCTACTGTTTTTTCAAAAATAACGGCAATATTTCTTGAATCCGTCAAAAGCTGGGCATCGTCCCGGGTCAGGCCAAAGCTTTCCACATAACGGTCTGCCTTTTCCTCCTGCATTTCCGGAAGGCTTTCTTTTGTCCGGGTAAGCCAGGCCTCGTCAATATATACCGGCGGCAGATCCGGATCAGGGAAATACCGGTAATCCTTGGCATCCTCTTTGGAACGCATGGCATAGGAATACTCTTTATTATCATCCCACCGGCGGGTTTCCTGAACGACCGGACGTCCCTCCTCTAACAGTTCGATCTGCCGCTCCCGCTCATTTTCAATGGCCCGGGCAATGGCTTTAAAGGAGTTCAGGTTCTTCATCTCTGTACGCACGCCTAAGGTTTCACTGCCTGCCTCCCGCACGGAAAGATTCACATCCGCCCGCATGGAGCCTTCTTGAAGCTTGCAGTCAGAAATCCCCAGATACCGGCAAATGCTCCGAAGCTTTTCCAGATAGGCGATGACCTCATCGGCATTTCTCATATCCGGCTCAGAGACGATCTCGATCAGGGGCACGCCGCTTCGGTTAAAGTCTACAAGAGAGCTGTCCTCCCACGCATCATGAACAAGCTTTCCCGCATCCTCCTCCATATGCATCTCATGGATACGGATCCGCCGGGTTTCCGCAGACGTGCGGATCTCAAGCCAGCCGTCATGACAAATGGGCAGATAAAGCTGGGAAATCTGATAGTTTTGAGGATTATCCGGATAAAAATAATTTTTACGGTCAAACCGGCACAGCCGATTCACATGACAGTGGGTCGCTGCCCCAAGAGCCAGGGCATCCTCCACCACCTGGCGGTTTAACACTGGCAGCGCTCCGGGCAATCCGGCGCATACCGGACAAATATGGGTGTTTGGCGCGCCGCCAAATTCTGTGGAACAGCTGCAAAATATTTTCGTTTTTGTGGAAAGCTCCACATGAACTTCCAGACCGATCACGGTTTCATACTGTTTTGACATTACAGCGCCTCCTTTCCACCGACAGACGCATCCTTCACATCTGCCCTCAGGGCCTTCCAGTCCCCCCGCAAAGCCTCATAGGCTGCTCCGGCCTCAATGACTGCCGCGTCATGAAAACGCTGTCCAAGAAGCTGAAGGCCGATGGGAAGACCTTCTCCGGTCACTGCGCAGGGCAGGGAGATTGCCGGAAGGCCGGCCAGATTGACAGCCACTGTGTAAATATCGCTTAAATACATTTTCAAAGGATCTGTTAAACTGGTACCCAGCTTTGGCGCCGGCGTGGGCGCGGCGGGCGCCAGGATCATATCATATTTTTCAAAAGCCTGGTCAAAGGCTTCCTTGATCTTCCGGTTTGCCTTTAATGCCTTAATATAATAAGCGTCATAATATCCGGAGCTTAATACAAATGAGCCAAGCAAAATACGTTTTTTCACTTCCCAGCCAAAGCCCTCGGCCCTTGTTTTTTTATACATATCGTGAAGATCCTGGGTCTGATCTGCCCGGTAACCGTATTTTACGCCGTCAAACCGGGCCAGATTAGAGCTGGCCTGGGCACAGGCAATAATATAATAGGCAGGAATCATATAATCCACCATGTCTAATGAAAAATACTCCACCTGAGCGCCGCCTTCCTTCATGGTCCGGGCGGCATTCAAAACAGCTGCGCGGACTGTGGGATCGATCCCTCCGGAGAAATATTCCTCAGGAATACCGATACGAAGCCCTTTAAGTCCCTGGGCCACAGCCTCTAAGGACTGGCCGCGCCGCTGCCACAGCCGGGAAAGATCCAAAGGTCCCTGGGCACAGCATGTGCTGTCTTTTAGATCCGGCCCGGAAATCAGCTCTAAAAGAGCGCCGCAGTCATAAACATTTTTTCCCACAGGGCCGATCTGATCCAGAGATGACGCATAAGCAATGAGTCCATAACGGGATACCATGCCGTAAGTGGGCTTCATGCCCACAACGCCGCAGTAGGCGCTGGGCTGGCGGATAGAGCCGCCGGTATCCGAACCTAAAGCGGCAAAGGCCTCATCCGCGGCCACAGCAGCGCAGGAACCGCCGGAAGAACCGCCCGGCACATGCTCTGTATTTCTTGGATTTTTTGTAACGCCCATGGCGCTGGTTTCTGTAGTGCTTCCCATGGCAAACTCATCCATGTTGGTCTTGCCCAGGATCACTGCCCCGGCAGCCTTTAACCGCTCCACCACATGAGCGTCATAGGGCGGCACATAATTTTCCAAAATCCTGGACGCGCAGGTGGTCGCGGTATTTTTCGTGCATATATTATCTTTAACAGCCACCGGCACTCCAGCCAGAGGGCTTGTATACTTTCCTTCCATAATGCCCTGCTGGACATGACGGGCCTGTTCCATGGCAGCTTCCCGGTCTGCCTGAATATAAGCGTGGATGTCCGGCTCTTTTTCATCCATGACCTGAAAACAGGCCTGAACCGCTTCCATGGCTGTAATTTCCTTATCTTTGATCTTCTGCCCTAATTCCAGGGCAGACAACTGCTCAACTCCCATATATCTATCCTCCATCAGATGGTCTTTGGCACCATATACTGGCCGTCTTTTTTCCTGGGCGCGCCTTCTACGATCATTTCTTTTATATCATTATCCTGAACCTGGTCCTCTCTGAACACATTGCCCCGTTCGTATAAGTTGACCAGCGGCTCCACATTTTCTGTGTCCAGCTCATTCAGCTTTTCCATATAATCCAGGATCTCCTGCATTTTTTCCATAGCCCGGACCCGTTCCTCATTGCTCAGGCTCAGCTTCGCCAGGATCTCCACATTATCCATCACCGCATCATTAATCACGATCTTACTCATATTTCCTCCTTCCTGGCCTGACTTAAGGCTCCAGACGATTTAAGTCTCTTGGGAAGAGACAGGTTTCACGCACGTTTTCTGCTCCTAAAAGCTGCATGGTCAGCCGCTCCAGGCCGATCCCAAGGCCTCCGTGAGGGGGCATGCCGCACTTAAAAGCTTCCAGATAGCTTTCCAGGCCTTCGGTGGTCATTCCCCGGGCTTCCAGTTTATCCAGCAGCATATGATAATCGTGGATCCTCTGACCTCCGGTAGTTACTTCAAGACCTTTATAAAGCATGTCAAAGCTTAAAGTAAAACGGGGATCTTCCGGATCGTCCATGGCGTAAAACGGCCGCTTTTTGGAAGGATAATGGGTAACGAAAACAAAATCCGAGCCATATTCCTCCTGAAAATATTTTCCGATCAGGCTTTCCTCCTCCGGCTCCAGATCATAAGGATTGCGGATCTTGCGCTCATACTTTTCAGACACCAGCACCTTCGCCTCATCAAACCGGACACAGGGGATCTGGCTGATGGCAGGAAGCTGTACATTTAAAAGCTCCAGCACATCCCTGTAATTTTCCTTTAAAAATTCCATGGTATACTGCAAAAATCCGGTTTCCACGGCGCATATATCCATAAAGCTGCGGATATAGCCCATTTCAAAATCCAAACTGGTATATTCGTTTAAATGGCGGCGTGTGTTGTGCTTTTCCGCGCGGAATACAGGGCCGGTTTCAAAAACCCGGTCAAAAACCCCTACCATCATCTGCTTATAAAGCTGAGGGCTCTGTTCCAAAATCGCCGGCTTATGAAAATAGGACAATTTGAAAATATTCGATCCCCCTTCAGCGCCTCTGGCGCCCAGCTTTGGGGTGTGGATCTCTGTAAATCCCTGGCTGTATAAAAAATCCCGAAAGCCCCGGACAATCCCTTCCTGGATCCTAAAGCGGGACAGCTCACGAATATTTCTTAAAGAAATGGGACGAAGGTTCAGCTTCGTTTCAAGAGATGTATTTAGCTTCCATTTGGCGACCGGCAGGGGCAGGGGCGCGGCAGCGGATGATAATACCGTAATGGCGCGGATGCGCACCTCCCTGCCGTGGACTGCCCGGGGCTCGAGCCGCACCGTGCCTTCCACCCGGATATAATCCCCGTCGTGAATCCGGGCAATATCCATATTGGTCTTTTGATCCTCCCATACCGTCTGGATCAGCCCACACTCCCGGCGAAGGATGATAAATGCCAGTTCTCCCATATTGCGGATACTGTGGACCGCACCTTCCACACAAACCGGTGCGTCACCGCCATCACATGCCTTAAAGGTTCTAAGATCCATACTTTGAGGTTTTATTTCCCCTGTCACAAATTCCATACAACACACTTCCTTACTCAAGATAATAAAAAATCCTGGCAATATCCCTCCATCTGGGGATACTCCAGGATTGGACATTTTTGACCACACCATTGTGATCCTTCCAACGATCATTTAATTTCTAAGGTTCATACTTCATCATACATTAAAGTTAAGATCATCTGGGCGGTTTCCACCATATTTGTTCCATTATCCATGCTGCATTTCTGGATATACCGGTGGGCATCCTCCTCTGACAAATGATTCCGCTCCATTAAAAGGAACTTGGCATTGCGTATATAGTTTTCCTCCTGCCATGTGCGCTTTTTCGGCTTTTTCTGATCCTTTTTCTGGTTTCTCTGAAGCTGGGAAAGCATCATGGACACCGTACTGATCAGGTCAGCCACCCGCAGCGGCACAGATAAGGACAGGATGCCGGAATCATGACTTTGGATCATTTCCGGCTTTCCCACAAAAAGAAGCTGAAAATACGGCGGCAGACTATCAGATAATTCCTTATAATACATATCCGGAAGGCTGTATCCGCTGATCACAATGCCAAAGGTATCCTTTCCCGCTTCCAAAAGGGCCGCCGCCCCATTGGCCACGCACACCACATTAGGGAAACCGTGAGAGACGAGAACACTTCGGATCTTCCCGGCGGTTTCCTGCTTTTTCAGCGCTATGATCACAACACTCATGGTGCCCTCGTCCTCCTTTTTTAATCTACATACAATACAGGTAACGGTTTAACTCCCACTCTGAAATCTGTTCCATATAGCTTTCCCATTCCTGCTGCTTTTTCTCCAGATATTCGTCTACAAATGATTCTCCAAGAACTAAATGAACAAGTTCGTCCTTTTCCATTTCTCCCAGGGCGATGCTTAAATTGGCCGGAAGTGAAGCGATTCCCGCTTTTTTCTTTTCTTCCCGGGACATTTTCCGCACATCCACATTAATATCTCCAGGCGCCTGAAGGTCTTTTTCAATACCTTCCAGACCTGCTGCCAGGCAAAGGGCAAACAATAAATAGGGATTTGCCGCGCCATCCGGACTGCGCAGCTCCAGCATGGCCTCGCCTTTTTTATTATATGCCCGGAGCAGTGCTCCATTCTGCCGGCAGGACCAGGTAATATCATTGGGTGCCTCAAATCCGGTGACAAGCCGCTTATAGGAATTAACCAGAGGATTAAAAATCGCAGACATCCCTTTCATATGCTTCATCAGACCGGCAATAAATCCATAAGCCGCTTTACTCAGCCCTTTAGGATCGGAAGGATCACTAAAAGCATTTTTCCCGTTTTTCATTAACTTCATGTGGATATGCATCCCTGAGCCATCCACATTTGCCCTTGGCTTTGGCATAAATGTGGCGTGAAGCCCGTGACGCTTGGCCACAGTCCTTGCCGCCACCTTAAAGGTCATGATCTTATCCGCTGTTTCCAGCATATCTGAATAAAGGAAATCGATCTCATGCTGAGCCGGAGCCAGCTCATGTCTTGAAGAATCAATATCATAGCCCATATCCTCCAGGGTCAGGATAATATCCCGGCGGGCATTTTCTCCCAGATCCAGCGGCGTGGTATCCATATAGCCGGCCTTCTCATGAGTAATATTTGTCGGCATCCCGTCATCATCTGTATGAAAAAGGAAAAATTCACACTCCGGGCTTACGCAAATGTCATAGCCCATTTTATTTGCCTTTGCCAGCACATTTTTTAAAATCGTTCTCGGGCTGCTTTCACAAATGGTCCCATCCATATGATAAACATCACAAATAAACCGGGCCACCTTTCCCTGCTGGGGACGCCATGGAAGCACTGTAAATGTGGACAGATCCGGGTAAAGATAAAAATCATTTTCTCCGGTGCTTCCAAGACCGTCAATATAATCCCCATTGATCACACACTCATTGGCCAGAGCTTTTTCCAACCGACTGACCGGGATAGCTATATTTTTCAAAACGCCGAACATATCCGTAAACTGGAGACGGATAAATTCCACATCTTCTTCTTCAACCATGTGAAGAATCTGTTCCTTAGTATAATTCTTCATATCACTATTCTCCTTTACCGCTAAATCTCCCATGTTTAAAAAAAGGGCGCTCTTACCCGCAATAACCACCGGTAAGAACGCCTTTGTTCTTTTATTATTGTTCTTTATTTTTCGTATTATAGCAATCCATGCTCTTAATGTCAAGTTTTCATTGAAATTTTATCCTATTCCTGCCATTGACCTGGAAATTTCTGTACCGGCGGCGCGTCAAAGCTTTGGGTATATCTTTCATTTTCTTTTTCGGAAATGTTTTCAAAAACTTCCGGCTCTATAAACCGGCCGCCAAAATCTGACAAGCCTCCCGGAACCAGCTCAATGCCCATAAACGCGTCAAAATTCTTTCCATCCGCTGTAGTGATCCCAAATTGATCGCAGGTTTTAAATCCAAGGCGGGGATAATAATCCGGCTCGCCGGTGATCACCACCCCTTCATACCCTGCTTTCCTGGCCAGCTCAAGGGTTTCTTCCAAAAGCATCCGGCCAATGCCCCGGCCCTGCCACTTTGGCGCCACACATAAGGGCCCGAACAACAGGATCTCTTTCGTGGCCGTATCATTTTCCAGCAAGGCTTTTGAATAATAGATCCCTCCCGCGATCTCGCCATCCACCACCGCGATCCTTGAAAGCTGAGGCAGATACGCGTCACTTTCCCGCAGCTTATGCACAATAAAATGCTCATTACATCCCGGACGGTATTTATTCCAGAAAGCCCCCAGAATCATCTCTTCCGCCCCGCGATAATCGGCCGACTCCTCGGGACGGATCACAACCGCCTCCCTGGAAAGATTATGAGCCCTGGGCAGAAAATATCCCAGATCCAGGCGCACTTCCTTTTGCTCCACATCGGTATTGCTATAACAGCAGGTATCCAGGCCAATGACCTGAAAACCTTCCTTCTCATAAAAACCGATGGCATTTACATTGCAGGACTGAGTCTCCAGGATCACTGCCCGCCGCCGCTCCAGACGGGCCTGCTCCTTTGCCAGCGCCATCAAAGCATGGCCGATCCCCTGGCGTCTTAAGCTTTCATGAACCCACAGTTCTGTAACCATCAGACGGTTGCTCCATTCTTCAGGACAGGTTTCAATACATGCCATTAATTCCGGCGTTTCTTTCCCCTCATCCACGATCCCCCAGGCAAACGCCTTCTCCCAATGGGGCGCGTACAGCTTATCCGGGAAATCATATTCCTCCGGGGTATGGGTGATCGGCTCATCCAGGGTCTTTTTCTCAATTTTAATACCATAACCATCCGCATTTTTCTCAACAGTCACATCATAGTAAGTATAGGTTGTGTATCCGATAGGGATGATGGTTCCCTCCCACTGGGCCTTGGGGAGAGGGATGATTTTGTAGTTTTCTTTAACCATAGGCTCTGTCCTCCATTGACTTAAGTTTTTATGTCAGTTTTGCCGGGCAAGCTTTTACCAGTCTTCATACCCATCTTCCGCATCCCCGTATTGAGCCGGGGGATCGTTATGACGCTGGATCACCTGAGCTTCAGACACATGCCCTTCTGTAATCTTTACAGCTTTAATATCAAACCACCACGCATCGCCAAAATCTACAGTCATTCCCTCATACTGGCTCCGTTCCGGCTCGTCCTTATAAAGTATCTCCTGCAGCGGGCTGTTTTCCATCCCCCGGACACATGGCATAAGTCTTTCATAACATTCTTCCGATGAATTAAACTGGGCGCCAAAGTAAGTGTTCTCATTCAGGTAATGAAAAATTTTTCCCATTAATTTAAAAAATTCCACTGGCCCTTTATCCTCTTCACTCTGAGGCCACAGTCCAAACCCGGACATTAAAACCCGGACATTATCATATTCTTTTTTAATAAACATCATCTCATCCGTCCTGAAAAATGCCTGAACGTCTGAGACCGTTTCCAGCTTTCCATAGGCGTATAATATTTGCGATGTCAAAAGCACATCCGGAAGGAGCTTTAAAACTTCGCCCAAGGAAAAAAACGCGCAGCACCAGAAAAATACATACCGCTGGATGGGGGATGCCTTCTGAAAAACATCCCAGTTTTTTCCTTTGATCAGGGAACCGCCTTTGTCATCAATTTCAAGGATCTCAAAAACTGCTGCCACACCGGCAAACAGCTGTATCACCGGATAGGCCTGCTGATTCCTTGTAGGCTTTTCATAAGTCTGCCGGAACGATAAAAGTCCATTGATTTCAAAACAAGCCTGCCGGTTCAAAGAACCTGTTTTTTTCGTTACAATATTTTTATGATCCAGGACATACCCACAAAACCGTTCAAAGTCCCGGCAAATTACAGAAATTTCCTTTTCATAGGGTTCCAGGTCCCACACAGGCTGACGTTTCTTAGGCATGATCATTCTCCTCATATCATATTTAAAGATGGCGTAATTTTTCAAACAATGGGACAGTCAGTCTTGCCGCCATAGAAATTTATAATGTTTAGAAAAATCGGCATCTTCCTTCCAGTTATCATAAAAAACCTGTCCCAAATCATTGAGATACTGTCACGCCCTCTGAAATCCATTCCTCAATAACCTTCACATTTTCTTTCAATCCCTCTGCGATCTGCTCAACAGAAAGTCCCATCTTGGCAAACGAAAGCGCGGTTTCCTTTTTGGCTTTTAATTCACCGCTTTTCTCGCCAATCTCAACGCCTTCCTGATAAATATCCTCAATAGTAATACTCATCCCTTCCACTCCCTTCTGAGTCTCCTTTAATTCCCGGACACGCCGGGCTAAAACTTCACTGTACATGTCATCTGCGTGTTTACAATGAAGATCATGGATCAGCCGCCCCAGTTCTGTATCCTCTTGCTTTTCAGCGTTCACATAAATAATATGTGTCCCATCTTTAAAGTCTTCCTTAGCCTCCCGGATTCTTCTTTCTACATGATAAATGGGCTGACTATGGCCCAGGGCATCGTTTCTCGTTATAAAAATTACATAGTTTTCCGGCAGCTGGTTATAATCCTGTCCTGCCTCAAGAGTGTTCATATCCAAAAGCGCACTGTGATACCTGGCTCTTTTAGGTGAAGTCCCTTCCCTGGCCTGCTGGATTTCAATATTATATATTGTTTCCTCTGAATCCCGCGCAACACAATCAAGGATGGCGGAACGGCCCTGCAGGTTTTTATAATCCTTCTGGATGACCTGCTCCTTCACCTTTAAATCCTTTCGTTCCATGATGACCTGAAGGATGTATTCCGTACATTCCTGTTCTTTAAGCACATTTCGCATAAAAATATCATCCATGATGGTAAGCTCCTCCACCACAGCTTTATACTTTTTGTAACGTGTCTCCAGTTCATTTTCCGTCAAAATATTGACGGACGTTTCATCTTTTGTAAAAATGCTGATCTCCCTGTGATTCATTTTGGATACCCCCATTTTTACTTTTCTCCATCTAACTTTATCTTATCATAAAAGCCCGGAAATACAACCTTGGATTTTTCCATGCTCAAAGGCCCCGGCTGCCGGCAAATGCCGGTAACCGGGGCCTTAATAAAAATGTCCAATAGCATATACCTTTATTTGCCATTTTTATCATACCACTGGGAAAAACTGCGTTCAAATAGAACTCTTCGACAGAAATCCCTTTATTATTCTCCATCCGTCAAGGCCGCCGTTTCCTTTTCTTTCATATATCGAATATACTCTGTTCCCCAGGCCCGGCAGCAAATGCCCGGTCTGGCGGATCTGTTTTTAAAGATTCGTATATCCCATCAATGATTCATCCACTGCCCGGGCAGCTTCCCGGCCTTCGTGGATGGCCCACACAACAAGGGACTGGCCCCGGCGCGCGTCGCCGGCGGCAAAAACACGGTCTGTGGAGGTTTTGTAGTCCGTGTCATTAGCCTGGATGTTGCTGCGTCCATCGGTAGCTGTTTTAAAGGCATCAGCCACATATTTCTGAGCGCCTAAAAATCCCGCGGCGATAAGGACAAGCTGAACATCGATGATCTTTTCTGAGCCTTCGATGGGAACCATCATGGTCCGTCCGGTTTTCTCATCCTTCTGAGACGTCAGGCTGACGATCTTTGCCTTGCATACATTGCCCTTATCATCCTTGATAAACTCGGAAACCGTGGTCTGATAAACTCTGGGGTCTTTTCCAAAGACCGCTGCAGCCTCTTCCTGGCCATAATCGGTCTTTAACACTCTGGGCCACTCCGGCCACGGATTGGAGGCCGCTCTTTCCTTTGGCGGCATAGGCATCATTTCCAGCTGGATCACGGACTTCGCCCCAAGGCGCACCGCGGTTCCCACACAGTCATTTCCAGTGTCGCCGCCGCCGATGACAAGGACGTTTTTTCCTTTTACAAAACCGCAAAGGCTGTCCTTTTTGTCCGGCACCATATAGGTCCTGCGGCTGTCTTCATCGCCCAGGCTGCCCGGCTTTGCCTGTGTAAGAGCTTTTGTGACAGCGCCAAGGAAATCTACGGCAAAGTAAATATTGTTTGCGTCCCGTCCGGGAACATTAATATCTCTTGGGTTGGACGCACCGCAGGCCAGGATCACCCGGTCGTATTCCTTTAAAAGCTGGGCGGCTTTTATGTCCCTGCCTACGTCCACGCCGGTCTTAAATTCAATGCCTTCCTCTGCCATAAGCGCCACCCGCCGGTCAATGACCCATTTTTCCAGCTTCATATTAGGGATGCCATAGCGCAAAAGTCCGCCGATCTTGTCGCTGCGCTCAAACACCGTCACCTGATGGCCCCGCCGGTTCAGCATCATGGCCGCCGCAAGGCCGGAAGGGCCGCTGCCCACAATGGCCACCCGTTTTCCGGTACGCACCCGGGGCGGGCAGGCCTTTACCCAGCCGGAGGAAAAGGCCCGTTCAATAATGGACTTTTCATTTTCCTTTGTGGCTACCGGATCCTCATGAAGACCGCAGGTACATGCGGCCTCGCACAGGGCCGGGCAGACCCGTCCCGTAAACTCGGGAAAACAGTGGGTCTTTTCCAGACGCTTATAGGCCTGCTCCCATTTTCCCCGGTATACCAGGTCATTGGTCTCAGGAACCAGGTTGTGGAGCGGACAGCCGGAGGTCATGCCTCCCACAAGGCCGCCAAACTGGCAGAAAGGCACGCCGCACTCCATACACCGGGCCCCCTGGCGGCTCTGTTCCTGGGCCGAAAGGGGTGTCTTAAATTCATTAAAATGCCGGATCCTTGTCAGGGGCGCCTCAGCCGTGGCATCCTTGCGTTCATATTCTAAAAAACCTGTTGATTTACCCATGTCCGTTCACCTCCTGATTATTTAAGAAAGCTTTCATAAAAAGCTTCCATCTGTGCCTGCTGGGTACTCATTCCCTTTTCCTCAAGTTTCGCGCTTAAGGCGATCATACGCTTAAAGTCATTAGGAATGATCTTCTTAAACTTGGGAAGGTATCCTTCAAAGTTCTCAAGGATCTCACGGCCACGCTTGGAGCCGGTGGCTTCCACATGCTCACGGATCATTTCCCGAAGCTCCTGTATATCGTATTTATTTTCCACTTTTTCAATGGAAATCATGGCTTTATTTAAGTTTCTGTACAGATGGTTATTTTCATCCAGCACATAGGCAATACCGCCGCTCATACCTGCCGCGAAGTTTTTCCCGGTTTTTCCAAGAACCACCACCCGGCCGCCGGTCATATATTCACAGCCGTGTTCGCCGACGCCTTCCACAACAGCCCAGGCGCCGGAATTTCTTACCGCAAAACGTTCCCCGGCCACGCCGTTAATAAATACCTTGCCGGAGGTCGCGCCATAAAGAGCTACATTTCCCGCGATAATATTGTCCTCAGCCACATAGCCCGCGTCCTTGGGCGGGAACAGGATCAGCTTGCCGCCGGATAAGCCTTTGCCAAAATAATCGTTAGTATCTCCGCAAAGCTCCAGAGTAAGACCGGAGGGGATAAATGCCCCAAAGCTCTGGCCGCCGGCTCCTTTGCAGTGAATGGTCAGTGTGTCCTCCGGCAGGCCTTCTTTATGCTCTCTGGTGATCTGAGCGCCAAGAAGGGTACCAAAGGTACGGTCCGTATTGCTTACATTGACAGACAGTTCTGCCTTTTTCCCTGTATCCAGAGCGTTTTTAAGGCGCTTTAACAGGACTTTTTCGTCCAGGGTCTTTTCCAGCTGGAAATCATAAACCTTAGACGGATTAAAGATCACATTCTGACCTTCCCCAAGGATGGCGCTAAGGTCGATCTTTGCTGCTGCCGGGGACTGGCAGTCTTCTTTAACCTTAAGCATATCGCTGCGGCCAACCATTTCATCCAAAGTGCGGAAGCCAAGACGGGCCATATATTCCCGAAGCTCCTGGGCTACAAAACGCATAAAGTTTTCCACATACTCCGGTTTCCCGGCAAAGCGTTTCCGAAGCTCCGGATTCTGAGTGGCAATACCTACAGGGCAGGTATCCAGGTTGCATACACGCATCATAACACAGCCCATAGTTACCAGGGGCGCTGTGGCAAAGCCAAATTCCTCAGCGCCAAGAAGAGCTGCTACAGCCACATCCCGGCCGGTCATCAGCTTACCGTCGGTTTCGATGCGCACCCGCTCTCTTAATCCGTTCTGGATCAGCGTCTGATGGGTTTCCGCAAGGCCCAGCTCCCATGGCAGGCCCGCATTGTGGATGGAGCTTTCCGGAGCCGCGCCGGTACCGCCGTCATAGCCGGAAATCAGGATGACCTGGGCGCCGGCCTTTGCCACACCGGCAGCCACTGTGCCTACACCGGCCTCAGATACAAGCTTTACAGAAATCCGGGCATATTTATTGGCATTTTTTAAGTCATAAATCAGCTGGGCCAGATCCTCAATGGAATAAATATCATGGTGAGGCGGCGGAGAGATAAGACTTACGCCTGGGGTAGAGTGACGGGTCTTTGCGATCCACGGATAAACCTTTTTCGCCGGCAAATGTCCGCCCTCCCCGGGCTTTGCACCCTGAGCCATTTTGATCTGGATCTCTCTGGCGCTGACAAGGTAGCGGCTGGTTACGCCGAAACGGCCGGAGGCTACCTGCTTAATGGCAGAGCACCGGTCCACATCGCTTCCCGCAGAATCCAGACGCTCATCACTTTCCCCGCCTTCACCGGTATTGGACATGCCGTGGAGATGATTCATGGCAATGGCCAACGTTTCATGGGCTTCCTGGGAAATAGAACCGTAGGACATGGCGCCGGTTTTAAATCGCTTCACGATCTCGTCAACGCTTTCTACTTCATCCAGAGGAATCCCCTGGGCAGGATAATCAAATTCCATCAGGCTGCGCAGATACCCGTTGCGCTCTGTATCTGCCATGGCGCTGAATTTCTTAAACAGGTCGTAGCTGCCCTCTCTTGCAGACTGCTGGAGAAGATGGATGGTTTCCGGATTATACCGGTGTTCTTCTCCGCCGCTGCGCATTTTATGCCATCCCATACTGTCTAAAGTCAGATCTGTCCCCAGACCAAGGGGATCAAAGGCTTTGGAATGACGGTCATCGGTTTCTTTTGCAATATCCTCCAGGGTAATACCGCCAACACGACTGACGGTGCCTGCAAAATAGGTATCAATAACTTCCGGAGAAATACCAATGGCTTCAAAGATCTTGGATCCCTGGTAGGACTGAATGGTGGAAATACCCATTTTGGAAGCAATCTTTACAATACCATGTAAAATGGCAGAATTGTAATCCGTTTCAGCCGCGTAGTAATCCTTGTCCAGAAGCTTCTCATCAATAAGCTCATGGATGGACTCCAGGGCCAGATAAGGATTCACAGCCGTTGCTCCGTAGCCTAAAAGTGTGGCAAAATGATGAACCTCTCTTGGCTCACCGGACTCCAGGATCAGGGACATGGAGGTCTGCTTCTTTGTAACAACCAGGTGCTGATGTACGGCCGCCACTGCCAGCAGTGAAGGCATGGGCACATGATTTTCATCCACGCCCCGGTCTGAAAGCACCAGGATATTGGCCCCGTCCGCGTAAGCCTTATCCACTTCCACATACAGACGGTCAATGGCGCGCTTTAAATTCGCGCTTTTATAATAGGTAATCGGCACTACAGCCACCTTAAAGCCGTCGGCCTTCATATTTTTGATCTTAAGCATATCCGTATTGGTCAGGATAGGATTATTGATCTTAAGGACCTGACAGTTTTCCGGACGCTGCTCTAAAAGGTTGCCCTTCTTGCCTACATATACAGAGGTACTTGTAACGATCTCCTCACGGATAGCGTCAATGGGAGGATTGGTGACCTGGGCAAAAAGCTGTTTAAAATAGTTAAACAGAGGCGGATGCTTCGTTGACAGCACAGCCAGAGGCGTATCATCTCCCATGGCTGCCGTATCCTCAGCGCCGTTTAAGGCCATGCCGTAAATGGATTTTCTGAATTCCTCGTAGGTATAGCCAAAGGCCTTCTGAAGGCGGCTGCGCTGCTGGGATGTATATTCTTCCACACGAAGATTTGGGATCTTAATGTTTTTCAGCTCCAGCAGATTGGAATCCAGCCACTCGCCGTAAGGCCGGGCTGCCATATATTTTTCCTTGACCTGAGCGTCATCTAAAATCTCGCCGGTCCGTGTATCTACCAGAAGCATTTTTCCCGGATGGAGACGTTCTTTTAAGACAATGTCCTCCTCCGGCACAGGAAGAACGCCGACCTCAGACGCCAGGATCACATCCCCGTTTTTAAGGACATAGTAGCGGGAAGGACGAAGTCCGTTCCGGTCAAGCACAGCGCCCATAAGTTCTCCGTCAGAAAATACGATGGATGCCGGGCCGTCCCAGGGCTCCATCATAGTTGCGTAATACTGATAAAAATCCCGCTCATCCTGGGAAATGGCCGGGTTGTTGGCCCATGGCTCGGGAATGGTGATCATGACCGCCAAAGGCAGAGGCATGCCGCTCATGGTAAGAAATTCCAGCGTATTGTCCAGCATGGCGGAGTCAGAGCCATTAGTATTAACTACAGGAAGGATCTTGTGCAGCTCCCCTTCAAAGTAGGGGGATGCCATGGTTTCCTCACGGGCCAGCATTTTATCTGCGTTTCCCCGGATAGTGTTGATCTCGCCGTTGTGAACGATAAAACGGTTTGGATGGGCCCGCTCCCAGCTTGGGTTTGTGTTGGTACTGAAACGGGAATGGACCATGGCAATGGCAGACTCATAGGCTTCATCCTGAAGGTCCGCGAAAAATGTCCGCAGCTGTCCCACTAAAAACATCCCTTTGTAAACAATGGTCCGGCTGGACATGGACACCACATAAGTATTATCATTGCTCTGTTCAAAGATCCGGCGGGCAATATAAAGCTTCCGGTCAAAATCCAGGCCGGGTTTAACATCTGCCGG
The DNA here is from genome assembly GCA_018711005.1 of Candidatus Scybalocola faecigallinarum. Classification (GTDB taxonomy): domain Bacteria; phylum Bacillota; class Clostridia; order Lachnospirales; family Lachnospiraceae; genus Catenibacillus; species Catenibacillus faecigallinarum. The sequence continues at coordinate 34,218 of DVIT01000034.1, forward strand.
CTTTCTTATAAATGCCTGGATGATCCGGGGCATACACTCTTTTGCTTTCTGGCCAAGGACCTCCGGACAAACCGGCACTTCACGATAGCCAAGAAGAGACAAGCCCTCTTTTTCAACAATCACTTCAAACATTTTCCGGGCCTGATTGTATTTTAATTCGTCCTGAGGGAAAAACAGCATGGCAATGCCGTAAGTTTTTTCCGGTCCCAGATCGATTCCAAGGCTTCTGCAGGTTTTTGAGAAAAACTTGTGAGAAATCTGAAGCAGGATACCAACGCCATCTCCGGTCTTGCCTTCTGCATCTTTTCCGGCGCGATGTTCCAGGTTCTCAACAATTCTCAACGCGTTTTCCACAGTACGGTGGCTTTTTTGTCCTTTACTGTTGACAATAGCACCGATACCGCAATTATCATGTTCAAATTCAGGACGGTACAAACCGCTCTGTCGGGTATCCTGTTTCATATTGAAATTCCTCACTTTCGTCTATATGTTATCTTCCGCTGCTGTTCATCCAGCAACGGTTAGCTATTTTTCCTGTCCGGCCTCTGCTCTGTGATCCACAGCCGCAGCGATAAATCCCCGGAACAGAGGATGAGCGTGGTTGGGACGGGATTTTAATTCAGGATGCCCCTGGGTGCCAATAAAGAACGGATGATCCTTTAACTCGATCATTTCCACGATCCTTCCGTCCGGGGACAGTCCTGCCAGAGTCATTCCCGCATTTTTTAGTTTATCTCTGTAATCATTATTGACTTCGTAACGATGGCGGTGGCGTTCGGAAATTTCTTTCGTTCCATAAAGTTCCATGGCCTTACTTCCGTCGGCCAGGACGCAGGGGTAAGCCCCAAGGCGCAATGTACCGCCAATATCCTCGATGCCGTCCTGCTCCGGCATAAGGGCGATCACCGGATGCATGGTATCCGGATCCAGTTCAATACTGTTGGCATCGTGATATCCAAGGACATCTCTGGCAAACTCCACAATAGCCATCTGCATTCCAAGGCAGATACCCAGAAATGGAATGTTATTTTCCCGGGCATAGCGGATCGCCATGATCTTTCCTTCCGTTCCCCGGGTTCCAAAGCCGCCGGGAACAAGTACGCCGTCTACGCCATCCAGCTGCTTTTTGCAGGTTTCTTCATCTGTAATATCCTCTGAATCTACCCAGCGGATGCGTACATTGGCATGACTGGCGATTCCGCCGTGCTTTAAAGCTTCCACTACGCTTAAATACGCATCATGGAGCTGGACATATTTGCCTACCATGGCAATTTCCACCTCAATCTTTGGATGCCGCAGGGCATCTACCATCGCTACCCAGTCTGTCAGATCCGGTTCCGGACAATCCAGCTTCAGGCTTTCGCACACCACCTGGGCCAGATGCTCTTTTTCCATGGCCAGAGGGGCTTCATAAAGATATTCCACATCCAGGTTCTGAAGCACATGACTGCAAGGAACATTACAAAACAAAGCGATCTTATCTTTAATATCCTGTCCCAGAGGATACTCGCTGCGGCATACAAGCACATCCGGCTGAAGGCCCATGCCCTGAAGCTCTTTGACGCTGGCCTGGGTCGGCTTTGTTTTCAGTTCTCCGGAAGCTTTCAGATAAGGGATCAGAGTCACATGGATCAAAATCGCGTTTTCATGACCTACATCATGCTGAAACTGACGAATAGCCTCTAAAAACGGCTGGCTTTCAATATCTCCCGCTGTTCCGCCAACCTCAATAATAGCAATACGCTCCTCATCCGGGGATTTTGCCCGGTAAAACCGGCTTTTGATTTCATTTGTAATATGTGGGATCACCTGAACGGTACCTCCGCCATAGTCTCCATGACGCTCCTTCTGGAGCACAGACCAGTATATTTTTCCTGTGGTTACATTAGAATTGCGATCCAGGCTTTCGTCAATAAACCGCTCATAATGGCCCAGATCCAAATCGGTTTCCGTGCCGTCATCGGTCACAAACACTTCCCCGTGCTGGATGGGATTCATTGTTCCCGGATCCACATTAATATAGGGATCAAACTTCTGCATGGTCACCCGGTATCCTCTGGCCTTTAAAAGCCGTCCCAGGGACGCAGCTGTAATACCCTTTCCAAGCCCGGAGACAACGCCCCCGGTTACAAAAACATACTTAACCATCACATTTTCCTCCTTGTTATGAGCACTTAGCGGCTGTCCCTTAGCCGCTTACGTGCGATACATGCCGCCGCCGTTAGCGAGGTCTTTTCGAGCTTACAAGGCGGCTCGTTGGCCGTGTTTTCACGGCCTTTTAGGTATCCCCGGAGGGGATTTCCATTTTCTTCAAACACAAAAAAGGTGTCAAAACCACTGTAATCTCTCCCAATTACACTGATCCGACACCCTTGTCACGCTTTTCTCATTAATGCATAATACTATACCCCATTTCCATCGATTTGTAAAGAAAAATTTTCGCAATCTATTCTGGCAGCCGGAAACACTTGCTGTTTCCTGCCTTTCCAGACTATTACGGTTACTGCGGCAAAAATTGCAATTTCGTCCGTAC
>DVIT01000035.1 GCA_018711005.1 Candidatus Scybalocola faecigallinarum
AGAAGTAAGACCCCTTGAAGACGACGAGGTAGATAGGGCAGAGGTGGAAGCATAGTAATATGTGGAGCTGACTGTTACTAATCGGTCGAGGGCTTGACCTTGATTTCTTTAGAGATGTGTGGTAAGATGTAGAAGTATTTGAATATGCAGTTTTGAAGGTACATGAATAAGATTTAGCGGCGATACAACTAATGATGTTGTATCGCCTTTTTGTATGCAGGGAAAACAAAATGCGAGCATCCTAATCCAGGCCTGAAATGGATTGTTCTCATTTTGGACCTGAATAGTTATTCTTTACATATTTTTTATATTCTTCTTACATTTCTTGATAGACACCCATAAAAAAAATATTTATAATAATACCATTTTGAGCCCCGAAAATTATTTGGAGTTTACGTATACTTTATATAGACCTTTACATAGGTCATATAGCCATGGAGAATTATGTAACCCAATGATGCGTTATGCGAGCATATGCGGGCCAGGAGGGAGGAACTTATTATGGATAGCGATCACCAAATTGTGTCCATGGTATATGAAGCGAAAGAGGATCGCAATGCGGCGGATGCTTTCATTGGCCGCTATATGGGATTTATTAAGTCGGAAACGGCCAAATTTATTCACCGGATACCCCAAGAAGGTGTAGATGATGAGCTAAGTATTGCTATGATGGCATTTTATGAAGCAATTTCCGGTTATGATCGCAGCCGGGGGAATTTTCTAAGCTATGCGGCAAGAAACATACATAACCGATTAATTGATTTTTATCGTAAAGAAAAGCGGCACAGCAGCAACCTGTCGTATCATCAGTTGGTATCTGATGATGATAACAGCCATGAACTGGTAGATGAATTTGCGGATCCCCGTAATGTTGTGGATGAATCTACTGTGCGTAAAGTCGCAGCCTCTGAAATACAGGAATTTGGCAGGCAGCTCGCTTTGTTTTCTCTGACACTTTCCGATGTGGCGGAGAATTGTCCGAAACAAAAACGAACCCTTCATGGATGCCATAAAGCCTTGGATTATGCAAGACAAAATCCGTCCCTTTTAAATGAATTTCTTCTTAAGAGAAAGGTTCCGGTAACAGAACTGGCCAATGGCAGTGGGATCAGTAAAAAAACCCTGGAACGCCACAGAAAATATCTGGCAGCAATTCTCCTGGCATTGACTAACGGATATGAAATTATTCGGGGACATTTATATCAGATCATTCCCAGGAAAGGTGGTGAACCGTTGTGAAATATCTTGTTATGGAAACACATCCGGGATATGCGATTGTTTTAGATTCTCAGGGGCGTTTTATAAAGGTTGCCAATATGAATTATGAGATCGGACAGACGGTTTCTTCCGTAATAAAGATTAAAGCACCATTAAAATCTAAGAAGCGCTACCCTGTTCGGATATTGACCACGGCTGCGGCAGCATGCTTTGGGATTATCGTTATCGGACTGTATCAAGGGGTCTACCGTCCGGCTTATGTTCCTTATGGAACAGTAGAAATGCAGATCAATCCTGGGATCCAGCTGACTTTGAGTGAAAATTATAATGTATTGGCGCTTCAGCCCCTGAATGAAGACGGCAGAATACTTCTTGCAGACTATGACGATCAAGGTAAAAAGGCACAGACGGTTTTATATGATCTGGTTTATCGGTCTATAGAGTTAGGATATTTAAAAGAGGATGGCGAGATTATTCTTACAGCTTCATCTGAGGATGACCAGTGGCAGGAGGATACACAGGAGACATTTATTCATGCAGTTGAATTTTATACACAGATGTTTCACATGTCCGTGACGGTTACAGATAGTCCTTTGGATGAAAGTTATCCGCCTTTGCCGCAGATTGTTATCCCATTTGGTGACGATGAAGCAGAAACATCTGCGGATAGTGATGAAAACCAGAATAATGGTCAATCACAGGAGACTGTTCAGGTGCAGGAATCTGAGACAGTACCTGAAGCTATAAACCAGGAATCTTCACAGCCTTCATCACAGGGCGGACAAACATACCGGGAAACACAGCCTCCGGAAGTGCAGCCTGAAACAGTACCGGGAAATAATAGTAATTACAACAGCGATGACAATGGTGACGATGACGACAATAGTGACGATGATAATAGTGACGATGATAATAGTGACGACGACAATAATGACGATGACAACAGTGATGACGACAACAGTGATGATGACTACAATGATGACGATGTCAGTGATGACAACGGTGGAGATGATGATTGATCCTAAGGCAAATATATAAGCAGAAAAAATTTTGAAAAATATTTTAAAACAACCCCACTTTTAGATTTGCCGATGCGTATTCTCATAGTGTAAACAAAAACAAAGCAGTTAAGAAAAACTGCAAAATAAAAAATAGGAGATGAAGATTATGAAAAAGACATTATTGAACAGGATTCCCGTATTTACCGCAGCGATGATCGGTACTTTCGCGCTTACTGCATGTGGCAGTGAACCCGTACAGTCAACAGTGAGACAGCAGCCCCAAAGTCAGACCGTATCTCAGACGTCCGTTTCCACTGAGGCCGTGGGAACTGTATTATTAAGTATTAACCCGGAAATCTCCGTGTCCTACGACGAATTAGGCAATGTAGTGGAGCTGATGGGAAATAATGATGACGGACGGCAGATTATCCAGGCCTGTACAGATTATCAGGGACAAAATTGTACGGTTGTTCTTCCGATGCTCATTGAAGAAATCTATAATGCCGGATACTTTGATGAAACGATTGAAAATCATGAAAAAAATATTATTTTAAAGCTGGAAAATGGCTCCCAATATCCGGATGATGACTTTTTAGAAGAAATTGCTGAGGAAATCCGCATTGTAGTAGACGAATATCAGATTGGTTCAGCGGCCATGACTGTTGACGAAGATGATTTGGATGATACTTACAGGGCTCAGGGCTATATTAACGAACAGACTGCCGAAGAAATCCTGAAAGCACAGCTTGAAAGAGATGACATTCAGTTTGTGGAAAAGGATTATGACATTGATGACGGCATTTATGAAATTGAATTTGTCCTGGATAATGTAGAATATGAGTACAATGTAGATGCTTATACCGGCAAAGTCACGGAAGCTGAAGCTGACGCAGACGATGATCATGACGATGTGTACGATGATGATTACGATGATGTAAACGACGATGTTTATGATGATGCATACGACGACGCTTATGACGACGTAAACGATGATGCTTATGATGATGCATACGACGATGATTATGACGACGTAAACGATGATGCTTATGATGATGCATACGATGATGATTACGATGATGTAAACGATGATGATTATGACGACGTATACGACGATGATTATGATGACGTAAACGATGATAATTATGATGATGTAAACGATGATGCTTATGATGACGTATACGACGATGATTATGATGACGTAAACGATGATGATTATGACGACGTATACGACGATGATTATAATGACGATGCATACGATGATGATTATGATGATGTAAATGACGATGATTCCGATGATGACTGATAGAAAAGGTCCGTGCAGCTTACGCACGGGCCTTTTTAAAAATAAAAGACATGAATGAGGTCGACAGACGAAATGATTACCTACCTCCTACTTGATTTTGATGCTTTCTGGAAAATTAAATGGCGCAATTTGTGTTGTTTTGTACCAGTGCGTCTTTCAGATATTGCACTTCTATGCGGCCTCTGGTACACTTGTTGCAGTGATTTATCTAGGAGGTGGCCAGCCAATGAGAAGAACTCACCCAGTTAATATGTTTGTCTGTGAATGTATTACACAGTCCCTTTTTCGGCTAATGAAAAGAAAGCCATACAATAAGATCACTGTAACTGATTTAGTACAAGAAGCTGGTGTCAGTCGCAATTCCTTTTACCGGAATTATCAAAGTACCGAAGAAATCATCCGTCAGTTTTTGGAGGAAAAACTTCTAAGTGGTGGAACGAATTTATTACTTATCCAGACCGTTATCCTCACATTATTTCTGAAATGTTCTATCACTTTTTAGATATGAAAGAAGAAATTGATTTACTTTATCGTGCCGGACTTTCGCATTTGCTCATGGAGCATATTGTTCTATGTGGCAAGCAAAGTCTGACAGGAGAATTGAAGAATACATATCAAACAGCCTTTATGTCTGGCGCACTTTGCGGGTTGGTAAATGAATGGATATTGCGGGGAATGAAAGAAAATCCTGAAGAAATGGAGCAAATATTTTCAAATTACGAAATTTAAGCTGCGGAGGAATCTATTGAAGTTTTTGGAAAGTCGGCCTGCTGTACCTGCTAACTACACGCAAGACACTGAAACAGGAGGTTCTATCGAAGCCAAATATATGGCAACTGGTGGCCATGAAGTATCTACATATGAAGAACCTGCATTGCAAGGTTTTTCAAAATATACGATTTATTATCCGACCGAACTTGAAACAGCAGATGAAAAATATCCTGTCATAGTTGTTTGCAATGGAAGCGGCACTCCTATATCCAAATATCTTTCTATCCCGGAACATTTTGCTTCATGGGGATTTATCGTAATCGGAACAGAAGAAGAATATGATTGGAGTGGATTTAGCGCAGAAATGTGTATCAGACACTTGCAGAAGTTCAATGATAACGAAAAAATAGGCGAGAATGAAAAAGAACTCGCATATAATCTGGAATGGGAGTATGACGCAACGCTTGTTGACATCCCTATTCTATTGATTGCGGGTGCAGGCGCTGGAGATGATTGGGTCATAACAGGTGAACAACTTCAAAACATCTATTCTGACATAGACAGTAATAAAGTCATGTTACGCAGAAAAGACACCTCGCATAACGAGACACTTTACGCAGCAAATGGTTATGTGGCGGCTTGGTTTATGTGGCATCTCCAAGGCGATGATGAAGCAGCAAAAGCATTTCTTCAGTAAAAAACGATTATTGATCTAAAATGGGAACAGAATTTTGAAGGTGAGAATAATAGGTTTCCAGGAACCAGGTAAATAAACGCCGTGCCCGAACCTGTGGAAAGGTTGCGGGCGCGGCGTTTTTATGGGGGTCAGGTTTTAGGAAAGAAACACTGTGCAGTCCTGCTTAGGGGCAGGACCAGATCATCAGTTTTTGCTTAATGTACGTAAAAATTAAAGTGTTTCAGTAAAATTAATCTGCTTCGGCACAAGGACTTCTTCACAGTTTTCTGCCAGATAGGCGTTAAGCTTATCCATATCCGGCGCCTGCTTGCCGCTAATGTCAGCGCACAGGATGGGGCGGTGCTGAGCGCTCCATGCCACATAGGCCTGAGCCTGATCAATGCCTTCATAGCTGCAAAGGACATGCTCAAGCTTGCCAAGATCCAGGAATGCACGGCCGGTCAGGTTTTCTGTCATGACTGTGCGGCCGCAGGATTCAAGAATATCCAAGCTTCCATCCGGCAGGATGCGGGCGTTAAGCCCGGTCTGGTACAGTACGCCGGGACCGTATGGATTGGTGATTTTGTCTGTCCAGTCCTTTGTGGGGTGATCCATAATATAGAGATTTCCCCATGCGCCAAAGGGCTGCTTGCGGCAGGTTTCGTCAAAGACATAGGCTTTCACCTTTGTGTCCGCAGGAACATCATGGATCAGGGTATATCCGGCAGCTTCATTAACAGCACCGGCTTCCACAAAGTAATGTTTCGGGAAAACATGCTCCGGCAGATGTTTCTTTAAACGGCGTACGGAAGGCTCTGTGAGCATGGCCTCCATGATCACATCCATGCATTCCATAAATACCTGCAGCTGCTGTTCATCAAAACGGTTTTTCCAGTATCTCAGTTCATAGAAATAAAATCCCTTTTTATTAGACATTACCTGTAAATGGAAGGGCAGGGAGTCTAACTGGATCGGTTCCCGGTAAGCCGGAGCGCCGCCGATTTCATCCAGCGTAAGAATGTCTCCCTGATACTGGAAGAACATTTCATCGGCATGGAGGGCAGAAAGGTGGCAGCGCATAGTTTCCATGATCTGACGGGCAGATTTGGAAAGCAGCTGAGGCACTGTTTCATGAGGTACGTTGGTATAGCGGAACAAATAGCTTGTAAACAGCGGGCCTGCAAGGCGTGTCCAGCGGCTGTCTGTACGTCCGCTGTGGATACTTGTGCAGACGGCGTCTTTTTCATTGCTGAATATGCTGATACAGTAGTTATAGGCGGTCAGGAACATAACATTTTCCGAAACTCTGTGTTTACGGCAGAATGCATTGAGCTGGTTAGGACTTATGCGGAAACGTCCTCTTAATGATGCATTTTCTCCGTGATCCAGGTCGTGGAAATCTCTCCGGGTCAGAATGCTTTTGCGGATATGCATATCTTTTGTCAGCTTTAAATAGTAAGCAATATCCTGTTCACGTTTTCCTTTGGTCTCCCGTGCCTTTTCATCCAGGACAAATTCAAATAATGTATAATTTTCTTTTTCTACATGCTTTCCGGCATACAGATCGTTAAGATCTTCAAAAAGGATCTTTAATGTCATGCCATCGCCTACAATATGGGCAATATCCAGGAACAGATAGTTGGCGCTGTCGGTCTGGTAAATGCCTGCGTGGTATAAAGGCTCGTCCTTCTCATACATATAAGGCACTAAAAGGTGCTTGCGTGTTTCCTCAAATTCAGCATCCGTCTGCCGCAGGATGGGGATATTGATCTGGCGGCTGTCATCACGGAAGCTTTTGTAAACCCCTTCATCCAGCTGGATAATGGACTTTAAGCCGGGATGAATGTCAAAAAGGCGGATAACCGCGTTTTGCAGGCGTTCAAGATCTACGCTGGGATCCAGGTGGATCAGTGAGGGAAGGTTTGCTGTGGTATTTCCCCGCATAACATAGGCAAAATAGATCTGCATGTTGGTTAAAGGATACACCGGGCGTACAGAGTAGTCTACTTTTTCTTCAGTTAAGGTTTCGTTATAGTAGGCTTCCAGCTTTTCAACTGAAGCGTGAGCCATAAGGTCATCCAGGGTAATAGAAAAATTAAGCTTTTCAGCAAGATCGGTTAAAAGCATAACACTGCCCATAGAATCCATACCGGCTCTGTAAAAGTCTGTGTCAATACCAAAATGCTGATGCCCTAAAATACCTGCAACACAGTCATAAATTTTTTGCTGCATGTCTGTTTTAGGCATAACAAGCTTGGCTATGCTGTCCCGCTCAGCCTGTCTCTGACTGAAATAATGGGAGCGGATGATTTTTCTTGAGGTTGTTTTCTCAAACGGATCCTTGCGGACACGGAAGTTTTGGATCTTTTTAAAGGAAGGAAGTTTCTGGTTGATTTTGGCGATGCTTTCCCCTACAGCGCCTTCAATATCTTCAATGTCGCAGGCTTCAGCATATTTAAAGTTAGGATAGATTTCCGCGGTAATGGTATCATTTTCCTCAAAAACAAGAATGTCTTCAATAATCGTTTCGTCCGTAAACATATTTTCAATTTCTTCCGGGGCCACATTCTCACCATTGCTTAAAATGATCAGGTTTTTCTTACGTCCGGTAAGGTACAGGAAGTTTTCATCATCCACGTAGCCAATATCTCCGGTGCGCAGCCAGCCGTCGTCTGTAATGGCTTCGGCAGTATTTTTTGGATCTTTATAATAACCCATCATCACGGAAGGACTTTTTACCTGGATTTCTCCATCAACAATACGAACCTGGCAGCGGTCAACGATGCGGCCGACAGAGGCTACCTTATCCGGACGGTCCCAGTCCGGGGCGGAGATAACCGGGGAGCATTCAGACATACCATAGCCCTGGCCTATGGAGATTCCTATATCCATATAGTTTTTTGCAAGCTCCGGTGTCAGGTATCCTCCGCCGCACACGATACGGCGAAAGTTGCGGCCATATACTTCTGCCTTGAGTTCTTCTAAGGAACGTTCCGGATACTGTTTTTTTAGCAAACAAAAACGATTATAAAGTGCCTTGGCAATCATGGGAACGACACGGAAGGAAGTAGGTTCAAACAGGCGCAGATGCTGAGCCAGTTTGCTCATATCCTGGTTCAGGCACAGCAGGATACCGTGGCGCATGGCAACAAGTACATCGCTGGTGATGCAGAAAATATGATGGATGGGCAGGATATTTAAAAAGATTTCGTCATCAGAGTAGTTGGAGTTTTTTGAGCTGAATGTATTGTCAATCAGATTGCGGTTAGAGAGCATAACGCCTTTGCCCTGGCCGGTAGTTCCGGAAGTAAACAGGATCATGGCGCAGTCATTTTCAGAAACATTAGGTGTCACAGTACGGCCGGCATATTCCTTAAGGATATTATCAGAACAGGGAACGTGCTTGCCGTGTTGGAGAGATATGTATGAGCGAACCCTTGGACAGTGTTCTTTGGTGCCTTCCACTAATGGGTGATGTTCCCAGTCATAGAATAAAATATCCACATCTGAACGGTTTAAGCAGTCGGAAAACTTTTCAACGTTCAGCTGTACATCTAAAGGAACGACCGTATTTCCGTTGCTCATAACGCCAAGCATAACGGCCAGATAGTGGTGGCTGGAGCCGCCCATAAGGCCAACCTGGACTTTATGGCCGATGATTGCGTCCTGTTCTTTGGTCCAGGCAGCGATAGCATTACATTCATCGACAAATTGACGATAAGTTACATCATGGATAACATCATTTTCCTCATAGCGGATGAAAACCCGGTCACCGTGTTCTTTCCCGGCATTTTGAACCAGGTCATAAAGGGTTTTTGTGTTTTCGTAAGTAATCATAATCTTCCTCTTTTAAAAATAAAAAATGGTAAATAATAGAGTATCAAAAAATGAACAGAGATTCGACCATTGGTCGAATAAGGTCAAAACTTTCCGATACAGTCTCTTGTTTCGTAAATAATATAGCAAATATAAGAAAAAAATGCAATTCAAATTTAACTGCGTATTTTTGCTTATTTTGACAAATTTGAAGATGATTTGAACATTGGTCGAAAATATTTCCTATGCAATGTGCAATAAGGCAGAGAAAAAAATAAGTGAAAAATCGTTATTCACTGACAGCTTTTCCGGAAATTTGCGGGTGGGTCTGGCTGCGCGCTTTTTTAACAGTGCTTTTAAAAAGCTTAAGGTGGAAAAGCTTTTTCATGCCCCTCTTGAATGAAGAAACACATTTTTGTATAATAGGGACATATCCTTAACAGACAGGGGACGGGTTTACAGCTTTGTCCGTTGGGGAGAATGGATAAAAGAACAGGAGGAATGCCTTATGGCAACTTTTTTTGTGAATTTCTTTTCGGATATGCTGAAAAGGACGGTTAGTGTAAATGTGATCCTGCCTACAGATAAGTTTTATTTTCCGGGGATGCCAAAGCGGGAGGAGGGAAAGCCGTATAAGACACTTTATCTGCTTCATGGTGTTTTGGGAAATAACACCGATTGGCTCCACGGAACCCGGATCCAGCGATGGGCTGAGGAAAAGGATCTGGCTGTAGTCATGCCTTCGGGGGATAATGCCTTTTATGTGGATCAGCCGTGGAACTGCAATTATTACAGCCGTTTTATCGGGGAAGAACTGGTAACATTTACCCGAAAGACTTTTCCGCTGTCCCATAAGCGGGAGGATACATATATTGCAGGACTTTCCATGGGCGGCTACGGCGCGATCTATAACGGTCTGAAGTATCACGATACCTTTGGGTATATCGGCGCTTTATCCGCAGCCCTTGTCGTCAATGAGGGCATGCTTTCCCGTACCGATGACAGTCTGTTTTTTGCTGAAACCCGCCAGTATGCCCAAAGCTGCTTTGGGCAGGATCTTAAGGCGGCCGTGGAAAGTGATGTAAATCCCAAGGTGCTTGTGGACCGGCTGGTCCGGGAAGATGCAGCGCTGCCTAAAATTTTTATGGCCTGCGGCCTGGATGACGGTCTGCTGGCAGCTAATGAGGACTTTGCCGAGTATCTGAAGCAAAAAGGCGTGTCCTTTAAGTTTGAGACAGCACCGGGGGCTCATGAGTGGGATTTCTGGGATACATATATTAAAAAGATTTTGGACTGGCTTCCTTTGGAGGGAAGAAACCAGGGCATGAACAGCGGCAATGTAGGCATCTGACATTTTCGCCTGTTTTTAAAATCAGACACAGTGAAGGAGTTTAAGACAATGATTAAAGAACGATTGGAAAAGCTGCGCAGCCGGATGAGAGAAAATAATATCCACTATTATATTATTCCTACAAATGATTATCATTTATCCGAGTATGTGGGCGAATATTTTGGCGCAAGAAAATATATGTCCGGATTTACCGGATCTGCAGGTGTGCTTTTAGTGGGCCTTGACCAGGCCGGGCTGTGGACTGACGGAAGATATTATATCCAGGCAGAGCGTCAGCTGGAGGGCAGCACCATTACCTTATTTAAGCAGGGCAGTGAAGGTGTTCCCAGCATGGAGGATTATTTAAAATCTATTTTAAAGGACGGGGAAAACGTTGGCTTTGACGGCCGTGTGATCCCGGCAAAAATGGGCTGCGGCCTGGAAGCTTTTGTAAACAGCCGGGGCGGCCAGGTCATCTATGATAAGGATCTTGTGGGTGAGATCTGGGAGGACCGTCCGGAGCTTTCCATGGAACCGGCATTTTTGCTGGATGAAAAGTATGCCGGCGAGTCTGCTGCATCAAAGCTGGCCCGGGTCAGAGAGCAGATGGCTCAAAAGGGGGCCCATGTCCATGTGCTGACCTCTTTGGATGATATTGCATGGCTTTTAAATATCCGGGGAAATGATGTTGCCTGCAACCCGGTAGTCCTGTCCTATGCTGCAGTGACGGCAGATCAGGTATATCTGTTTGCCCATGCGCAGAAGTTTGACAGCGCCATGAAGGACTATTTTTCCAAAAACGGCGTATGCCTGATGCCTTATAATGATATTTATGAATGGCTTAAAGCTGTGCCTGCCAAAACCTGCGTCATGTATAACAAAGAAAAGATCAATTATGCCATTTATAAAAATATTTCCGCAGACTGCCCGGTTGTAGACTGCGAGAATCCGACGCTGCTGATGAAGGCTGTGAAAAATGACACAGAGATCGAAAATCTGATCCGGGCTCATATTAAAGACGGTGTGGCATTTACAAAATTCATGTACTGGTTAAAGACCAATGCAGGCAAGATCCCTATGACTGAGATTTCTGCCAGCGACTATCTGGAGCAGTGCCGCCGCGCCCAGGACGGCTTTATTGAGCTGAGCTTTGATACGATCTGCGCTTACAAGTCCAATGCTGCCATGATGCACTACAGCGCCCACGGTGACCAAAATGCCACGCTGGAACCGGAAGGCCTGCTGCTTGTAGACTCCGGCGGACAGTATTATGAAGGAACAACAGATATTACAAGAACGATGGCTCTGGGCCCGGTTTCCGACGAGATCAAAAAGCATTATACAGCAGTGCTTAAGGGCATGTTAAATCTGGCCAATGCCAACTTCCTGTACGGCTGCATCGGACTGAACCTGGATATTTTAGCCAGAGGGCCTATGTGGGATATGGGTATTGATTACCGCTGCGGAACAGGCCATGGCGTAGGCTACCTGCTGAATGTCCATGAAGCGCCTAACGGCTTTCGCTGGAAACGGGTTCCGGAAAGAGACGATGCTGCTGTGTTAGAGGAAGGTATGGTAACGACCGATGAGCCCGGTGTTTATATTGAAGGCAGCCACGGCATCCGCATTGAAAATGAGCTTGTGTGCCGCAAGGGTGAGAAGAATGAATACGGTCAGTTTATGCATTTTGAAACCATTACCTATGCACCCATTGACCTGGATGTGATCGATACAAAATATATGACAGCTGTTGATCTGGACCGTCTGAACAGTTATCATAAAATGGTTTATGACACCATTTCCGGCTATCTGACAGAGGAAGAACGTGAATGGCTGAAGGTTTATACACGGCCTTTATAATTTTATAAGACAAGCGACACAAGGTCATAAATTTCATGCTTACATGAAAATTTATGACTTTGTGTCGCGCAAAACACCGATAGCGCCGACCGCAGCGGCAGCGAAGACCACGAAGTGCGGAGCAATCCGTGTCTCATGCCTATTTGTCGGGCAACTCATTTACAAAAAAGGCACAGATACATAGTCTGTCCAGATAATGGTTATGCTAAATATACTCTCAGTTAATAAAAACATTGGCTGAGAGTATTTTTAATTTGACGGAAAAGAGGTTTACGTATGGACTATGTTAAAGCTTTTCTTGCAGGCGGACTGATCTGCGGCCTTGTACAGATTCTTATGGAAAAGACAAAAATGCTTCCCGGACGGATCATGGTGCTTCTGGTATGTCTGGGGATCACTTTAGGCGCATTGGGCCTGTACCAGCCCCTTGTGGATTTTGCGGGAGCAGGAGCTACGGTGCCTTTGTGCGGCTTTGGATACACCCTTTGGACCGGGGTAAAAGATGCAGTAAATAATGAAGGCTTCCTGGGGATTTTCAGGGGCGGTTTTACGGCGTCTGCCATAGGCATCAGCGCATCCCTTTTTTTGGGATTTCTTGCATCCCTGGTCTTTAAGCCAAAGACGAAAAAGTAGAAAAGCAAAAAAATGCCTCTGCCAGCCGTTGATCTGCGGCTGGCAGAGGCGTTTTTCACATTACGGTGTTGTTGTACCGGGATCCGGCGTTACGGTTGTTCCTCCGCCTGCTGCACCATCTGCTCCGGAAGAAGGATCAGACGGTGTATCTGTCGATGTGGAAGAATCCGAAGACGTCTGGGTTTCGGATTCAGTCTGTGGCTGACATGTGCAGTAGTAAGACGGAATACTTGAACCTCTTGCCCAGCGGGTACCTGGGCTGTTTTCTGTAGCCAGGCCGCCGCATACGGTGCAGACCTGGGCTGCTGTACACTGGGTACAGGTTTGTGTAGGAACCTTATCGGAGGCCATGATCTCTGTCGTAGCATTGCATGAGGAGCTGGCTCGCAAGCCCGTCTCAGTACATACCGTAGCCTCTACAATGCCGTCAGGCATTTCAAACTCTTTATCTTCCAGGCCCTTTACAGAATCGATCTGTGTCATGATCCTGCCCCAAAGGACTTCATGCTGATATAATCTGAAGCCGCTGCGGTCGGTAGGATCAATATTATTATCATAGCCAAACCAGATACCGGCCGTATAGTAGGGCGAATATCCCACAAACCATGTATCCTTGTAGCTGTCAGTTGTACCGGTCTTTCCTGCAATATGCATGTTAGGCACATTAACAAAGCTGCTGGCAGTACCTGCGGATGTATTCACAACGTCCTCCATGGCGCTGGTCAGCTCATAAGCAGTAGTCGCTTTAAGGGATGTGGATGTTTCCGGCGCATCTGCGGAATTTTCCAGGACAACATTGTCATTGGCATCCAGTACCTTTGAATAAAATACCGGGCGGATGTACTGTCCCTGGTTGGCAATGGATGCAAAGGCTGCGGTCAGCTCAAGATTGGTAACACCATTTGTAATACCGCCGATGGCCAATACGTCTACGGCATCATTGACCATATCCATGGTTGTAATATGAAAATTTTCTGTCAGATATTTTAATGCCAGATCTGTGCCCACATCTTCCTGAAGGGTGCGGACGGCTACTGTATTTTTAGACTGGGCAATAGCATCCCTAAAGGTCATGTTCCGCAGGGTTTCAACACGGTCTACATTGCGGATGGTAAAATCCAAAGTGCTAGATTTTGTTACAACATTCTGGTCGATCTTTGTACTGGCCAGTGTGTCACCGCATGCGTCTAAAGCAGGCGCATAGGTGGACAGGATCTTAAATACAGAACCCGGCTGGCGGGTAGAGTCTGTGGCCCTGTTTAAAGCAAAGTTGACGGTCTTTTCACCCCGGCCGCCGATAATGGCGGACACATAGCCGGTGGACTGTTCAATCACAACAAAAGAGGACTGTACCTGTGGGGAAAGGCTGATACTTTCCACATATTTGGTCTCACCTTCTACAATTCCAAGAGAATCCTTGTAGCCCTGGATGGCTTCCATGGCCGCTTCTTCTGTAGAAAAGAATGCATACTCTCCGCCGGTGTACTCCAGCAGATTGTCCGTGTTGTAGTTGATGGTCGTATCATCTGTCGGGTCATCAGGATTTGTGTAAATGGAAAGGCTGTAATCCAGAAGGTATTCTGTATTTGGGAAGTTGGAATTATCCGCATAAGCCTCATCTACTACCTGCTGGATCTCCGGATCCTGGGCAAGATAAATCTTATAAGCGCCGCTGTAAATGGCATTATAAGCTTCATCCCGGGTGTAGCCGGCCTTGGTCTGAAGATCTTCAATGACCTGTTCAATGGCCGCTTCCTCATAATAGGTATATACCTCAGCCTGCTCCGCTGTGTATGCGGCTGCATTAGCTGCGATTTCATCGTAAATGCCTGTATCAGCAAGAGCCTCATCCCTGGTGGCCTCGTCGATCAGACCCTGATCATACATATAATTGATAGTAGTCTCACGGCGGGTATTGTTGGTCTCCGGGTTGTCTACCGGGTTATTATTGGTTGGACTCTGTGCAATACTTGCCAGGACTGCAGCTTCAGAAACATCCAGCTCGCTGGCGCTCTTATTAAAGTAGTAGTTTGCAGCAGCTTCCACACCATAGCAGCTGCGGCCAAGGTTAATGGTGTTTAAGTAAGCTTCCAGGATCTCATCCTTGCTCAGCTGCTTTTCCAGCTCCAGAGCCAGATACTGTTCCTGGAACTTACGGCGGAAACGCAGGAGCTGGTTGCTTTCTGCACCGCCGGAAAAGACGGTCAGCTTTAAAAGCTGCTGGGTAATGGTACTGGCGCCTTCGGTAAAGTTACCGCCATTGGCAATACCAACGAAAAACGCACGGACGATACCTCTGGGGTCGATGCCGTTGTGGGTGCGGAAACGCTCATCTTCCAGAGCAATAAAAGCGTTTTGTACATTTTCATTGATCTGGTCAATGGATACATAAATACGGTTGGATTCCGTTCCGACGATCTCATGCTGCAGCTGGCCGTCAATGCTGTAAATATAGGATTTAAAGCCTTTTGGAGCAATGGCCGTCAGATCCAGCTCCGGAGAGCTGTCAATGATCCCCCGGAATCCGCCGATACCGGCAGAAACGCCAATAACGGCAATAAAGATAAAACATATGATAAATACCCGGAATACGGTAAAGCCAGCTTTCTTTTTGGCTTTTTTGGCACTGGAACGCAGATTCTGCTTCTTCTTTGATATGCCATATTTACTGTAATCCAATTCTTCTTCTCCTCCTTTGCCTGGCATTGGGTATGACCGCGCCGGGGTAGGGTACGGTCGGTGTCTTGAAACGGCAGGCCTGCCGTCTCATTGGTTTTTGGATATGCACTGCTTAATTATAGCAAATATATGTGATGAAATAAAGAACAATTTTTTCTATAATAAATTATTCCCCCGGAGAATAGGATATGATACACTATAGGATAGGTGACTTTTATGTACGGGCTGCTTACAGGCCTGCAGGAACAAACGTGAAATAAGACAGGAGAACTGCTATGGATAAAGAATTTAAGATCGTTTACCAGGGCGCAAGCCATGAGATCGAGGAAAAAAAGTCCCGCTTTATTGCGGATATTGCTCCCGTGGCTACCCAGGAGGAAGCGCTGGAGTTTATTGAAAATATACGGAAACAGTATTGGGATGCCAGGCACCATTGCTATGCCTACCTGATCGGGGACCGGGATGAAATTTCCCGGTGCAGCGATGACGGGGAGCCGGCTCAGACTGCCGGACGGCCTATGCTGGATGTGCTGTGCGGCGCAGGGCTTCATAACGTGGTGGCTGTGGTGACCCGTTATTTTGGCGGGACCCTGCTTGGAACCGGCGGACTGGTCCGTGCTTATTCCCGGGCTGTATCCTCAGGCCTTGAAGCCTGCCGGATCCTGACCCGGGAATATTGTGAAAAGCTTGAGATCACCTGTGACTATACGTCTCTTGGAAAGATCCAGTATATTGCAGGCTCTATGGAGATTTCCTGTCTGGATTCCCAGTACACGGACCGTGTGGTTACAGCCTGGCTTGTCCGGGAAGAACAAAAAGCTTCCTTTATTAAAAAGCTGACAGAGGCTACCAGCGGACAGGCGCAGATCCAAAGCCTTGGAAAATGCTTTGCCGCTTTTGAAGGCAGAGATGTGATCTTATTATAAAGCGCTGACTATTGCAGGGCTTTGGCTGAGGACCGGCGGATGCCGGTGCAAAGCCTTGGGATCAGCCTTCGGTAATGTAGCCGATATTGTCAGGCTCCGGAAGCCAGGGTTCTTCGTATTGCTTCAGAATATCTCTTAAAGCCAGCATGGGCTCGGTAACAAATTTATCTTTGTGATAAACAAGATAAAAGGACCTGTCCCATGCATTTTCTTTGTTTAAATAAATGCGCAGGCTGCCGTTTTTCAGCTCGCTTTCCACAAGACGCACGGAAATGGCAGTGAGACACTGATTGTATAAAACAATGCGTTTAATGGCATCGGGACATCCGGCTTCGCAGATGATGTGGAGAGGTATATTGACGCGGGTCATATAATCTGTAAAAAGCTTACGGGTACCGCTCCCGGCTTCCCGAAGAACAAAGTTATAATCTCTCAGCTGTGAAATATGGACCTGGGGCATACGGGAAATTGGGTGGTCAGGCGCTGCTGCCAAAACCAGATAGTCCCTGGCGACAGGAATGCTGATCAGTTCCGGGCTTTCCACGATCCCTTCCACGATCCCAATGTCCAGCTGGGATTTCAGAAGCATTTCTTCAATGGTGCGGGTATTTCCTACATATGTATATTGGGAAAGGGTATGGATCTTCCGGTTAAGGTCATTAATGATCCCCGGAAGCAGGCATGTGCCTACAGTGACCGTTGCGCCAAGGCGCAGGCTGGTCCCTTTTTCCATGCCGCTCATGGCGTCTTCTAAAAGCTTATACTGTTCCAGAGTGCGTACGGCATAGCTGAACAAAGTTTTGCCTTCCGGAGTGATAAACAGCTTTTTGGATAAGCGTTCAAAAAGACGAACCCTGTAATGTTCCTCCAGTTCCCGTATCGCCTGACTGACTGTAGGCTGAGAAATATAACAATTCTGGGCTGCTGCACTCATTTTTCCTGTGCGCGCCACTTCTACAAAGATCCTGAGATGACGCAGAGTCATAAAAACCTCCTCAAACCCTTACTGCACGTTTTATGTAAAAAGGCAGTAATAGCTTTTACCTATGATTATGATTATAAAATATCACTTTTATTAAATTATATCAAGTGTTATACTGTAGATAATGTACAAGGTTACAGCAGTCCGGAAAGCCGGATTGCCGTCTAAGAGAGGAGAAAGGCATGGACGTTTTAATTATCGGCGGAGTGGCTGCCGGAACAAAAACTGCCGCAAAAATTAAAAGGGAGGATCCATCGGCTCGTGTAACCCTTCTGACAAAGAGCCGGGATGTTTCCTATGCAGGCTGCGGCCTGCCCTATTATGTGGGGGATGTGATCCATGATAAAGCTTCCCTGATCGTAAATACCCCGGAAAGCTTTTCAAAGCTTACCGGGGTAACAGTCGTTACACTAACAGAAGCTGTGTCTGTGGACAGGGAGGCTAAAAAAGTTATTGCCAGAGGTGTGGAGGATGGCCAGGAGCATACGTATCATTATGATAAGCTGGTCATTGCCACAGGAGCGCGTCCGGCAAAGCCGCCGGTAGAAGGGACCGATCTGGAGGGCGTATATTTTATGCGTACACCGGAGGATGCCATTGCCGTGCGTGGTGCTGTGGACCAGGGCGGCGTGAAGCGTGCCGTTGTGGCAGGCGCCGGGCTTATAGGACTTGAGGTTGCGGAAAATCTGGCTGCACGGGGCGTAATGGTGTCTGTGATCGATATGGCGGATCAGATCCTGCCGGGATTTGACCGGGAGATGGCCGATTATGTGGAAAACTGGCTGGCAGACCACGACATTATGACCTTTACAGGAACCCGGCTGGAAGCTATCCTTGGAGAAGGCCATGTCCAGAAGGTTAAGACCAGCCGCCGGGCCATGAAGGCCGATCTGGTCGTTCTTGCCGCAGGGATCCGTCCCAATACAGAGTTTTTAAAGGACAGCGGCATTGAGTTATGGCCGGACGGGACCATCCGGGTGGATGAGTATTTAAGAACCTGCGACGAAAATATTTATGCACTTGGAGATTGTGCCAGCGTGACAAACCGCCTGACCGGACAGCGGGCCTGGTCGCCTATGGGATCTTCTGCCAACATGGAAGGCCGGATTGCCGCCAGAAATATATGCGGGGAGCGTGTGAAGTATCCCGGTGTTCTGGGAACGGCAGTGGCAAAGCTGCCCCAGCTGAATGTGGGCCGCACCGGTCTGAGTGAAAAGGATGCAAAGGCTCTGGGCCATGATGTTGTCACTGCGTTATGTGTGGTGGATGATAAGGCCAGCTATTATCCCGGATTCAGCAACTTTATCATTAAGCTGACAGCCGACCGGACTACTGACCAGTTCCTTGGGATCCAGGTCCTTGGCAGCGGTGCAGTGGATAAAGTGGTGGACATTGCAGTGATGGCATTGTCTATGAATGCGAAAGTGTCCGATATGGAAGATCTGGATCTGGCCTATGCGCCGCCGTTTTCTACAGCCATCCATCCTTTGGTAACGGCAGTGAATGTGCTGAAAAATAAAATGACCGGGCGCATGGATTCCATGACTCCGGCTCAGTTCGCTGCCGGGGAGGCTGAGGGCTGGGACATCGTGGATCTGGGAAAGGCGCCTTCTATTGACGGAGCCAGGTTTGTGCAGCTGGAGGATGTAAAGCCGGGTTATGATGGACTGAGCAAGGATAAGCCGCTGCTCCTGGTATGTACCCGGGGACGCAGGGCTTATATGAGCCAGGTGCAGTTAAAGGCCTCCGGCTATGAGAATACCAAAGTTCTTGAAGGCGGACTGACCTTTAACAATGTAAGTGACGATGAGTAATACCTGTATGGCCTTAAAGGACAGGCCGGAAAAGGAGGAAATATGGCGACTTTAACAGTAAGTGCAGAAAATGAAAAACGTGTAAAAGCCATGGGCTTTTTAAGCAACAAGGGAACAGATAATTTTTCCGCAAGGATCATTACGGTAAATGGAAAGATCAATGCCAGCCAGATGGAGTGCATTGCTAATGCGGCACGGCTGTATGGCAACGGTGTTGTAACATTTACTACCCGTCTGACCGTGGAGGTTCAGGGGATCCCTTATGAAAAGATCGGGGAGTTTCAGGAGTACATAGGGAAGGAAGGCCTTGTGACCGGCGGGACCGGTTCTAAGGTGCGTCCGGTAGTTTCCTGTAAGGGAACCACATGCCAGTATGGCCTTATTGATACGTTTGCTTTATCTGAAGAGATCCATCACCGGTTTTTTGAGGGCTATGCTTCTGTGCGTCTGCCCCATAAGTTTAAGATTGCTGTGGGCGGATGTCCCAATAACTGCGTAAAGCCGGATCTTAATGATCTGGGCATTATCGGACAGCGGATTCCGGATTTTGATGAGGACTGCTGCAACGGATGTAAAAAGTGTTCTGTAGAAGCGGCATGTCCCATGGGCGCAGCCAAGGTTGTGGACGGGCTTTTGGAAATGGACAAGAGCATTTGCAATAACTGCGGACGCTGCATTGGCAAGTGCCGTTTTGACGCCATTGAAGGCGGACAGACCGGATATAAGATTTATATTGGCGGACGCTGGGGCAAGAAGGTTGCCCAGGGCCGTGCGCTGACAAAGATCTTTACGGACAAAGAAGAAGCTTTAAACGTGATCGAAAAAGCCATCCTGCTGTTTAGAGAGCAGGGCAAGACCGGTGAGCGTTTTTCACAGACCGTAGACCGCCTTGGCTTTGAAAATGTGGAGCAGATGCTCCTATCTGATGATATTTTGAACAGAAAGCAGGAGATCCTTGAGGCAGCCCTCCATATCACCGGAGGCGCTACCTGCTGATCTTTTGCAGAAAGGGGCTGTGAAAGGCCTGTAAAAAAGAACGCTTTCAGTCATAAATGCTGGAGGCGTTCTTTTTGTCTGTGGAGATGATCTGTACAGACAAAAAGATTGAAATATTACCCCATTTAGGCTATGATAGAAATGCATACTCCGTTTAAAGGAGGTGGCTTATGGTGGCAGAAGTATCCGGAAGCTTTGAATACGAGCATAAAATAAGTCTTACGGAGGTCCTGGAAGAATTGACCAGGAAGGAACTGATCAGTCTTTGCAAGCGCCACGGGATGCACCGCTATTCCGACCTGAACAAGTCTGGTCTGATAGAGGCCATTTCCCGGTATATTTTAACAAAAAAGGTGCTTTACAATTACTTTGTCTGTATGAATGACAGTGAAATCGAATATGTGCGTATGGCCAGGGATTATGACGGTATCGTAGATGAGGCGGAACCGGAGGCATTATCCTATATGATCATCGGCGGCTATGCCGGCTTTACAAAAAATCTGAAATTTGGGATCCCATGGGAGGTCCTGGAATGTTTCGATGCTTTGGATACAGAGGATTTTGAAAGGCAGAGGAAGCGTATCTGCCTTATAGGAAATTACAGCCATATTGCCAATTATCTGTATGGCGTGACGCCCCCTATGCAGATCGTTAAAATGTTCAATCAGCACGAAAAGAAAAAGACGGATTGGGAAGAAGTGATCCATACATACAAGATCATTGAAAAGTACAGAAGTGATTTTGTGTATGTGGACGGGTATTTTGTAGATACTATATTTAAGAAAAATTATGAGGAGCTGTTAAAGCTCCAGGGGAATATTCCCTATTACACGCCCTCACAGGCAGAAGTGGAGGAATGGTGCCAGATCGGCTTTCCTACCTCTACCGGGTATATTATAGAGCTGTACCGGTATATGACCCAGCAGCTGTGGATCGATCAGGATATGGCAGCAGATGTTTGCTTTATGCTGGATAATACCATACATATCGGCTGTACCCTGAAAAGTGTCCGGGACGAGCTGGAGCGATGCGGCGTCCGGTGCCGGACAAAGCGCCAGCACCGTGAGTTTGAGGTGCTTTTAAAAAATCTCATCGATCATTCCAGGATGATCATTTACAGAGGCTTTACTCCGGCGGAGGCTGCAAGGCTGCAGCCGGACAGAGAAGTATAATTACTGAACAGATAAGGAGAGATGGATATGTCAAAAACAAAAATTATTATGCATGGCTGCAACGGAGCTATGGGCCAGGTGATCAGCCGTCTGGCTGCAGAAGATGAAAACGTGGAGATCGTGGCAGGTCTGGATATTGCCGATAAAGGTCTTTATGAATATCCGGTCTATGTGGATCCGGTGGACTGCCAGGTCCAGGCCGATGTGATCGTTGACTTTTCCGTTGCCCCGGCAGTAGACCGGCTGCTGGACTTTGCTCTGGAAAAGAAGCTTCCCCTTGTTTTATGTACTACAGGTTTGAATGAAGCTCAGCTTAAACGGGTGGATGAGGCGGCAAAGGAGATCCCTCTGCTGCGTTCTGCTAATATGTCCTTAGGCGTAAATCTTGTGTTTAAGCTGGCTGCTGCTGCAGCTTCCGTGCTGGCTAAAAACGGTTATGATATTGAGATCGTGGAGAAGCATCATAATAAAAAGCTGGATGCGCCTTCCGGAACTGCGCTGGCTATTGCAGACGCCATGAATGAAGTGTTAAATCATGAATATACATATAAAATGGACCGGAGCAATATGCACGAGCGCCGGGATCCTAAAGAAATCGGCATCCAGGCTGTCCGCGGCGGCAATATTGTAGGGGAGCATGAGGTCTTTTTCTGCGGCACTGATGAGGTGGTAGAGATCCGTCATACAGCTTACTCTAAAGCAATTTTCGGCAAGGGCGCTATTGAGTCTGCTGTATATTTAAAAGACAAGGCGCCGGGAATGTACTCTATGGCAGATGTGATCGGCTGACCTGCTTTGGGACAGCCGGAAACTATTTTGGGTGAATGAGGTTTTGTATAATGAATGACGGTTTTATCAGAGTTGCGGCGGCAACGCCGAAAATCCGGGTGGCGGATTGTGAGTATAATGCCGGCCAGATGGCCCGGTGTATCCGGGACGCCTGCCGGGAAGGGGCAAAGCTTATTGTATTTCCCGAGCTTTGTGTGACCGGCTATACATGCGGGGACCTGTTTTTGCAAAGCAGTCTTTTACAGGGGGCCATCAATGGGCTGCAGGAGATCGTAAAGCTTTCAATGAACGAAGATATTCTTATTGTGGCAGGGCTTCCTATGGTGTTTTTCCACAAGCTTTATAATGTGGGCGCCGTTATACAAAAGGGACGGATCCTTGGGCTGGTGCCAAAGGAAAACATTCCCAACTATTCGGAATTTTATGAAGCGCGGCATTTTAATCCGGGACCGGTAAAGCCGGTTAAGGTCAGAGTCCTTGACCAGGACACATGGTTTGGCAGCAAGCTTTTGTTTTCCTGTGTGAATATGCCGGATTTTGTCCTGGCTCTGGAAATCTGCGAGGATTTATGGGTGCCTGCACCGCCCAGTATCGGCCATGCCTGCGCAGGGGCTACGGTGATCGCCAATCTGTCCGCCAGCGATGAGGTGACCGGCAAGGATATGTACCGCCGGGCCCTGGTAAGCGGCCAGTCTGCACGGCTGGTATGCGGTTATGTTTATGCCGACGCCGGAGACGGCGAGTCCTCTACAGATCTGGTTTTTGGCGGCCATAACCTGATCGCGGAAAACGGTGTGATCTTAAAAGAGTCCGGCCGTTTTGAAAATCAGATCATCTACGGAGATGTGGACCTGGAAAAGCTGGCGGCAGAACGGCGCCGCATGACAACGTTTATGCCCTGGGGACAGGAAGATTATATTAGCGTGGACTTTGAAATGGGTATTGTCCGCACCCAGCTGGACCGGTTTATTGATCCTGCGCCTTTTGTGCCGTCGGATATGGCTCAAAGGGAGAAGCGGTGTGAGGAAATATTAAAGATCCAGGCACTGGGACTTAAAAAGCGTCTGGAGCATACCGGAAGCCCCTGCTGTGTGGTGGGCATTTCCGGAGGCCTGGATTCCACCCTGGCTCTGCTGGTCATTGTCCGTGCATTTGATATGCTGGGCCTTGACCGGAAAAATATTATTGCCGTGACCATGCCCTGCTTTGGTACAACGGACCGGACCTATAACAATGCGTGCAGCCTTGTAACGGCTTTGGGAGCGACTCTTAAGGAAGTGGATATAAAGGCGGCGGTGCGGACGCATTTTGAAGATATAGGCCATGATGAAAGCGTCCATGATGTGACCTATGAAAACTGTCAGGCCAGGGAGCGGACCCAGGTGCTGATGGATATTGCCAATCAGAAAAACGGCCTTGTGGTGGGTACCGGAGATATGTCTGAGCTGGCTTTGGGATGGGCCACCTATAACGGGGATCACATGTCCATGTACGGGGTGAATGCATCTGTGCCTAAAACACTGGTGCGCCATCTTGTGCGGTATTACGCAGACACAGCCACAGACGCAACGCTTAAGGAAACGCTGCTGGATGTGCTGGATACGCCGGTGAGCCCGGAGCTGATCCCACCCAAGGATGGCCAGATCTCCCAGAAAACAGAGGATCTTGTAGGACCTTACCAGCTTCATGACTTTTATTTATATTATGTGATGCGCTTTGGCTTCAGACCGTCCAAGATCTACCGCATGGCCTGCCTGGCTTTTGAGGGCGTCTATGATCCTGAGATTATTTTAAAATGGCTTAAAAAGTTTTACTGGCGGTTCTTTTCACAGCAGTTTAAGCGTTCCTGTCTCCCGGACGGACCCAAGGTGGGAAGTGTTGCCCTCTCACCCCGGGGCGACTGGCGTATGCCAAGCGATGCCAGTGTGGCCCTGTGGCAGAAGGATCTGGAAAAGCTTTAAAGATCTTTGGCCTGCCCGGCTGTGACACCATTAAAAAAGCAGATGCCAACGGCGAAGCCCCCGGGCGCCTTGCGGGCTGCAAACGCATGCCTTTGGCGCCGCGGGGGCTTTTTATGCCTGCAAGGGCGCTTAAGCCGGGGAATACAGGAGGGATCACTGCTGTGTGGGCCGGGCCTTGTTCAGCGCTTTTTCGATAGACTGGGTGAGCAGCTGGTAAGTGTATTGGCTGGATGCGTCGTAAGTGATTTCCGAAAGCGGCACATTTCCGGCCAGCTGGGTGCTGATGTCTTCCATGCAGGTTTCCAGGAGCGGGTACATGGTGGCAACAGATTCTTCCAGGTTGACCAGGCTGACGCCGTTAATGTGATCCCCGTCTACGGTGACGGCCACATCCACCGTATTATTGTTAAGTACAAGAGAGGATGTATATACGCCCGGAATGTAGGTTGAAGATGTATTGACGGCCGGCAGATCGGAGTCGTTTTTTCGGCTGCCGAACATAAATACAAGGAGCAGGATGAGGATAACGGCAAACACGAGAAAGACTGCCGTATAGATGATTTCTTTCATGCGGACGACAACGATATGTGTTTTTGATTTCATAAGCACCCTCCATTAACGATCATTTAGTATATCCTATGAACCGTGAAAGAAAATATGATTGAAAAAGGTGATGAAAATGGCATTGCAGTTGATTTTGGGAAGCTGCGGCTGCGGAAAATCCCATGTGATGTATGAGCAGCTGATCAAAGATTCCCTGGAACATCCCCAGCAAAATTATATAGTCATCGTGCCGGAGCAGTATACGATGCAGACCCAGAAAAATATTGTTTCCATGCATCCGCGCCATGGGGTGATGAATATTGATATTTTAAGCTTCGGGCGGCTGGCCTTTCGTATTTTTGAAGAACTTGGGCGAAATGACGCCAGGGTTTTGGAAGATACAGGCAAACGGATGGTCATACGAAAGGTTCTGGAGCAGAAGCGCCGGGAGCTTAAGGTATTTGGCGGCAGTATTCCAAAGACCGGCTTTTCCGGCGAGATCAAGTCCATGATCTCAGAGCTTTTACAGTACAATGTTTCCCCCGGCCAGCTTGAGGATTGTGTCCGGCAGCTCCCGGACCACAGCGTGCTGGGGGAAAAGCTGAAGGATCTGGGAGTGATCTATCAGGGCTTTAAAGATTATATTGAAGGACATTTTCTTACGGCAGAGGAAATACTGACCCGGCTTTGCCCGCTGATCATGGATTCTTCGATCATAAAGGAGAGCTATATTTATCTGGACAACTTTACAGGCTTTACCCCTGCCCAGTACCAGGTGCTGTCCCAGCTTTTTATTTACAGCAAAGGGGTGCAGATGACGCTGACGGTGGATATACGCACCAATCCTTATCATATTTATCACAATTATGAGCTGTTTTATCTGACAAAAGAAACCATTTACCGTCTGGAAAAGCTGTGCCGGGACATCCATTGTGAACGCAGGGAGGATATTTTGCTGGAAAGCGGAAATGCCGGACGTTTTGCCGGAAGGCCGGAGCTTTTCCATTTGGAGCAGAACCTGTACCGGAAAAACGGCAAGACCTATGATCAGCCTTTAAAGCGGCTGTTTTTAAATAAAGCCCAAAATCCGGCTCAGGAGGCCCGGCATATTGCCCGGACGATCCGCAGGCTGGTGCGGGATAAAGGCTATCGTTACCGGGATATTGCGGTGATCTGTGCAGATGTGGCCGGCTATCGCCATATGGTGGAAAGGGCTTTTTCCGGCATGGATATTCCATGCTTTATGGATATAAAGCGCAGTATTTTAGGCAATGCCTTTGTGGAATGTTTAAGGGCCATGCTTGAAATGTTTGCAGATCATTTTTCTTATGAAAGTGTATTCCGGTATTTACGCGCCGGTTTTTCCGGGCTTTTGGAAGAAGATATTGATCTGATGGAAAATTATGTGCTGGAATTTGGCATCCGGGGGGCGTCTGCGTGGGAAAATACATGGATGAAGCGGCCAAAGCATATGGATGATGCAAGGCTTTTGATCCTGAACCAGACCCGGGAGGCTGCCTTTGAATCCATATGGCCGGTCTATGAGGTGTTTCGGAACCGGGAATCCTGTGTCCGGGAGCGGACCGACGCCTTGAAGCAGTGGATCTATACGATGGATATTCAGGCAAAGCTGGAAGAAATGTCCAGATCCTTTGATGAAAACGGCCAGCTGTCCATGGCCCGGGAATACAGCCAGGTATATGATGTGGTCATGGATCTTTTGGATAAATACGGGGATATTTTAGGGGATGAGATCATTTCCATCCGGGAGTATGCCCAGATCTTAGACGCCGGCTTAAATGAGGAACGAATGGGACTGATCCCGCCGGGTATTGACCAGGTTATGGTGGGAGATATGGAAAGAACCCGCTTAAATGATGTGAAGGTGCTGTTTTTTATGGGCATGAATGAAGGCATTGTTCCGGCGCCGGCTAAAGACGGGGGCGTGATCTGTGACCGTGAAAAGGAGATCCTTTCACAAATGCAGGTGGAGCTGGCGCCGACGGCCCGGCAAAAGGGCTATTTTGAGCAATTTTATATTTACAGGGCCCTTGCTTCATCCCGGGATTATGTGTATTTGTCTTACAGCCAGGTAAGCGCTTCGGGAAAAGCCCTGCGTCCCTCCTCCCTGCTGCGGCGGATCAGCCGGATCTTTCCGGGACTGGACACCGGCGTATGGGAAGATGGGGACGACTGGAGGGAATGGGTGGATGATGAAAGCGAAGCCTTTTCTCATATGGTGGACGGACTGAACCGTCTCCATGAAACAGCGCCCCAGGCGGCATGGATGGAGCTTTATTCCTGGTTTGCCAAACAGCCGGCGTATAAAAAGCGCCTGGATCAGGTATTGGACGCGGCATTTATTTCCTATATTTCCCGGCCTCTTTCCCAGGCTGCTGTCCGGGCCCTTTATGGGCAGAAGCTGGAAAACAGTGTAACGACCCTGGAAAATTATTCCTCATGTGCCTATGCCCATTTCCTTCAATATGGCCTGTGCCTTTCCCAAAGAGAGGAAAATAAGATCCAGACACCGGATCTGGGCATTATCCTCCACCGGGCTCTGGAGCTTTTTGCTGCAGGCTTAAAGGCCGGAAATTATACATGGAAGGATGTACCGGAGGATGTGCGGGAGGAATTAAGCCGGGATTGCGCCGTAGAGGCAGCCAAAGGCTTTAACCATACGATCCTTTTGGAAACAAAGCGGAACCAGTACCAGATCCAGCGTCTTGTGCGGTATGTGCTGCGTACCACCTGGGCCATTAAGCAGCAGCTTGGCCGGGGCGACTTTCTTCCGGAGTCCTTTGAAATCCGTTTTGACAGCGATGCCCTGGATGGCCTGACGGATGTTATGATCGGGCAGGACGGCCTCATGAAGCTGAAAGGGACCATTGACCGTATTGATGTGTGTGAAGTGGGGGACAACCTGTATGTAAAGATCGTGGACTATAAGTCCGGCAGCCAGAAGTTTGATATTGTGGAGCTGTACCACGGCCTTTCCCTTCAGCTGGTGGTCTATATGAACGCGGCAAGGGCGCTGGAGGAAAAGACTCATCCCGGGAAAAAAGTGATCCCTGCCGGAATATTGTATTACAATATTGATGACCCAATGATCCAGAGGGATGATTTTGAAAATATGGAAAATGAGGACGCCCGGGAGAAGCTTATGGAGGATGTACTCCTTAAGCTGAAATGCAATGGGCTTGTTAATGGCAGTCCGGAGGTGATCCGGCTGTTTGACCGGGACTTTACAAAGGATTCCTCCGTGATCCCGGTGTCCATGACCGCTTCCGGCGCGCTTTCAAAACGGTCCCAAACAGCGTCGGCCGCACAGTTTGACGCCCTGGGGGATTTTGCATCCAAAAAGGTGGAGACTTTAGGCGCGGAAATTTTGGCTGGAAAGATTCCGGTGAATCCTTATATCCGGGGCACAAAAAGCGCCTGTACTTATTGTCTTTTCCGCAGCGTCTGCGGCTTTGACGAGCGGATCGACGGATTTTCCTACCGCCGTCTGTCCGGGATGAGCGCAGATGATGCATGGAAAGCCATTTTTGAATGGAATGAAATACACGGGGAAAATAAAGTCAGACCAAAATCGGAAAAATCCGTGGAAACTATGGAAAACAGGGAGGTGGATGATCATGGCGAACCGATGGACCGATGAACAAAAGCAGGCCATTGAAGAAAGAAACGGCAATATTTTAGTGTCTGCTGCCGCAGGCTCCGGCAAGACGGCCGTTCTTGTGGAGCGTATTTTTACCATGCTTACAGACCGGAATAAGCCGTTAAATATGGACAATCTTCTGGTCGTTACTTTTACCAATGCGGCGGCTGCAGAGATGAAAGAGCGAGTGGAGGATCGGCTTTTAAAAAGCCTGGACGAGGATCCGGACAATGACCATGTGGCCCGGCAGCTGGCGTCTATGGGCAGCGCCCAGATCATGACCATCCACAGCTTTTGCCTTCAGGTGATCCGAACCCATTTTAACGAGATCGACCTGGATCCGGCCTTCCGCATTGGGGAGGAAACCGAGCTGACCCTGATGCGGGGCGATGTGGCCCAAAGCCTTATGGAAGCCCATTATGAGGCGGAGGATCCGGCATTTTTAGAGTTTGTAGAGTGCTTTGCCAAGGGAAAAATGGATAAAGGCATTGAGGAACTGATCCTTCAGGTGTATGAATATTCCCGAAGCTATCCTCAGCCGAAAAAGTGGCTGTCAGACTGTCTGAAAAGTTTTCAGGCACAGGATGAAAAGGACTTAAGCGCCCTGCCTTCGGTGCGGTTTTTAATGGATTATGTTCAAAAGCTTAGTGAGGAAATGTCCGAGGCCCTTGAAGAAGGGCTGGCCCTGTGCCGTGAACCGGACGGCCCGGTCTTTTATGAGGAAATGCTGGCTGCGGATCAAAAGGTGGTGGAAGGGCTTAAGGCGTGCCGGTCTTTTGATGATTATTATGAGCATTTATCCCAGCTGTCCTTTATGGCCCTGTCCAGGAAACGGATGCCGGATGCTTCCCCTCAGAAAAAGGAACAGGTAAAGGCCATCCGTACTTTTGTAAAGGACACATTAAACCGGCTGAAAGAGGATTACTTTTCAAAGGATGCCAAAACCACAGCGTCCCAGCTTCACCGGATGCTTCCCCAGATGGAAACACTGACCGCCCTTGTGGAGGAATTTTCCCAGGCCTATCAGGCAGCCAAAGGGGCGAAAAACATGGTGGACTTTGGCGATCTGGAGCATTTTGCCCTGGACATTCTTACCCGTACTGCTCAGGACGGGACCCTGGTGCCGTCGCCGGCGGCACAGGAGCTGTCGGAGCAATATGCGGAAATCCTTATTGACGAGTATCAGGACAGCAACCAGGTCCAGGAGACAATACTCACAAGTATTTCCAGAGAACGGCTTGGAAAGCCCAATATTTTCATGGTTGGCGATGTTAAGCAGAGCATTTACAAATTCCGCCTGGCCCGGCCGGAGCTGTTTATGGAAAAATATGAAACCTACCCGGCTCTGGGTGACCAGTACCGCCGCATAGAGCTTCATAAAAATTTCCGCAGCCGTCCGGTTGTGCTGGAGTTTGTGAATTTTCTGTTTTACCGCCTTATGGCCAGAGACCTGGGGGATATTGACTATACCTCAGATGCGGCCCTGTATCCCGGGGCCCAGTTCCCGTCGCCATCCGCCGCCGATCCGGCAAATGGCGGAGCCGACGGGGCAGAGTATGGAAGTTATGCCCAGGTGCTTCTTGTAACACCGGAGCCCGGAACGGATGGGGGAGATGAAAGCGACGATGATCTTGGAGAGAAAACGGCCAGAGAGCTGGAAGCCGGAGCGATTGCCCTGCGCATCCGTGAAATGGTGGAAGGGCCAAAGCCCTTTTTGGTGACGGACAAGGAAAGCGGAGAACTGCGGCCGGCCAGATACGGAGATATGGTCATCCTGCTGCGCACCATGTCCGGATGGGCAGACACGTTTGTGAAGGTGCTGGGTGAGGAAAATATCAGCGCCCAGGCGGAAACGGTGACGGGATTTTTCTCAGCCTCTGAGATCCGGGTGATCCTGGCCTGCCTCAATGTGATTGATAATCCGAGGCAGGACATTCCTTTAGCCGCAGTGCTGAAATCCCCGGTGGGCAATCTTACGGATGAGGAGCTGGCCATGGTGTCGGCTGTGTACGGCCCGGGCAGCAGCGGCAGCCATGATCTGTATGATGAGTGCCAGACCTTTCTTAGGGATGAAAGCACAGTATTTTTAGAGGAATATTACAGCACTGAGGCGATTTTGGCAGTGCGGGAAAAGCTGGGACATTTTATGGATATGCTGGCCGACCTGCGCCGGTGCGTGCCGTATACACCCATCCATGAGCTGATCTTAAAGGTGTATGATGTTACGGGATATTATGCCTGCGCCAGCGCCATGCCCGGCGGGGCAAAGCGGCGGGCTAACCTGGATATGCTGGTGGAAAAGGCTGTGGATTATGAAAATACAAGCTACCAGGGCTTATTTAATTTTTCAAGATATATTGAGCGGCTGAAGCAGTATCAGGTGGATTTTGGAGAGGCCGCGGCCGGGGACGGCTATGAGGATACAGTGCGTATTATGAGTATCCACAAAAGCAAGGGCCTGGAGTATCCTATTGTTTTTGTGGCCGGACTGGGCAAGGCCTTTAATCAGCAAGACGCCCGCAGTTCCCTTTTGATCCACGCAGATTTTGGCTTCGGGCCCGATGTGATCGATACGCAGTGGCGCTTAAAGGCCCCCACGATCCAGAAAAAAATACTGGCAGCCAAAACCATCCTGGAAAATCTGGGGGAAGAACTCCGGGTACTTTACGTGGCCCTGACCCGTGCCCGGGAAATGCTTGTGCTTACCGGCTATGTGGCGGATATGGAAAAATCCCTGAGCCGGTGGAGCTCATCCTCAGGCCAGGGGAAGGTTCTTCCCTTTAATGTGCGTCAAAGCGCTAAAAGCTTTTTGGACTGGATCATGCCTGTGATTTTAAAGCACCGCAGCGCCCATGATCTTTTAGAAGCTTATGGCTTTGCCAGTCCGGTATTTCATCCGGACTATGATGCTGATGTAAGTATCCGCATCCGGGAGATCCGGGACCGGGAGATTTTCCGTGGCATTGCCCATAAAGGCGCCAACGCTGTTTTAAAGCGGGAGATTTTGGTTCACTGGGATACCCAGAAAGTTTATCTGCCTCAAATGCATGAGGAAATGGACCAGTATTTAAGCTGGAAGTATCCCTTTGCCAGTGAGCTGGGGCTGCATACGAAAATGACGGTTTCCGAGTTAAAGCGTATGAGTCAGCTGGCCCCGGAGACTGAGGAGACTGGGCCGGAGGACTTCACGGCTGTTTCGGAGGAACCGGCGGCGCAGGCCGTGGCGTTAAGCCGTCAGGAGCGTATGGAGCGGGCTGCTTTGCGGGGAACAACGGTTCATAAAATATTGGAGCGCATGGATATTTCTTCCATAGGATCCCTGAAAGATGTATATGGGCTGATGGATCGGCTGACGGCGGCCGGGATCATTGACGAAGTTGGCGCATCCCTGGTGTATGTGCCGGGACTTTACCAATTCGCCAGGTCTGAGATCGCGCGGCGTATGGCAAAAGCCAAAGCAAACGGGGCATTATACCGGGAAAAGCAGTTTGTTATAGGCGTTCCTGTGTCCCAGGTCTATAGAGACAGGGAAGATGATGACATGGTCCTGATCCAGGGGATCATCGACGCATGGTTTATTGAGGAGGGCCAGGCAGTCATTGTGGATTATAAAACAGACTTTGTCCCGGATGACGGGGAAAGCCTTGTGAAAAAATATAAGACCCAGTTAGATTACTATGGACTGGCTCTTGAGCAGATGACCGGCCTGAAAGTGAAAGAAAAGATTATTTATTCCCTTGGCCTTGGAAAAGAGATTTTTGTTTAAAAGGCTGAAACAGGGGCATACTGTATAATAAAAATCCGGCAAATGCCACGCCGCCGGAGCCTGGCATTTGCCAAAAAGGGAGTCATTATGTATGCCTAAAACAAAAAAGAAGATCGAACTGGACAAATTAAGCCCGGATGAGCTGCTGAAGTATGAAGTGGCTGCCGAGCTGGGTATTTTTGACAAGGTCATGAGGGACGGCTGGCAGTCTCTGACAGCCAGGGAAACCGGACGGATCGGCGGTCTGGTGGCAAAGAAGAAAAAAATGCAGAAGGATAAGGAGAGGTGAAGGAGAATGAAGCAGCCGGATAGTACAAAGTTTTTGTACCGGCAATATATGATCAGCCAGTCTTATGAGCTGTATTATTATAAAGATTATCCGGTGCGGGGGGTGGAACCTCATGAGCATGGGTTTTATGAGCTGTACTTTTTCCTGGAGGGCAGTGTTGAAATGACTATTGGAGGTAAATGTTTTCGGGTGCATCCCGGGGACATTGTGCTGATCCCTCCGGGAATAAGGCATTTCCCTTCCTTTATTGATCCAAAGACGCCGTATCGCCGGTTCGTTTTGTGGATACATAAAGATTATTATGAAAAATGTTTTGCCCACGAGCAGGCATTGGCCTATTTGTTTGAACGTGATCCAAAGGGACAGACTCCGGTACTGACTGTAGATCCGGTGATTTTTAATGATCTGCAAAATAAATTGTTCCAAATGATCCGTGAAAAAAATGAAGAACGTTTTGGAAAGGCATTATCTTTGTCCTTAATGCTCCAGTCAGTCCTTCTTTCAATCTCCCGGTCGGTCTATGAAAAAGAAAATGGTGATTGTGCCGGTCCGGTGACCCTGCGGGCCAGAATATGTACATATGTGGAGGAGCATTTAAGGGAACCTTTGACCCTGGAAGATATTGCCGGGTTTTTCGCCATGAATAAATACTATATTTCTCATATTTTTAAAGAAAGCATGGGCATTTCCCTCCATCAGTATATTATCCAAAGACGGATCGAGGCCTGTAAAAATGCTTTGCTCACCCAAAAGTCATTAGAGGAAATCGCAGAGCTTTTTGGCTTTGCCAACTATTCATCTTTTTTCCGGCTTTTTAAAAAGACCTACGGCATGTCTCCCAAAGAATACCGGGAGGAAATGGAAAAAGAGCTGGGGAAGTAGTGGGGGGAGCGGCAGGGCATCCGGCCGGATGCCCTGCTGCCGCTGTGTTTTACTCACAGGCTTATTTGTAATCAAAGTCCGGGATATTTTCCCAGCGCTGTTTAAAGTAATGAGCTGCCATTTTTGGACGGCGGTCTCTTGTAAAAATACCTTTCTTATTGCCCTGAACACGGCTGATGGCCTGGCATGTGGCAAAATCTGCAAAATTCCATGCATGTTCTCCGATAAAGTGGTCCAAAGTATCGAAAACTTCGTGATACATTTTGTAATAGGCCACCTGGTATTCCTCGGTAAACATGACCGGCATACTGTCCCGAAGGCCGGCAACAGTATCTGCGCCATATTCTGTCATCATGATGGGAAGGCCCTGTGCATTCCACCATTTAAGTGAAAAATTAGACCCTGATTGACGTTTTTCTGATTTGAACCGAACACATGCGGTAAATTCTACGGCCAAATTATACAAAATGCGTTTCCAGGCCGAAGTGTGTTGTGTAATGTTTGTCAGCAGCGCTAAAAAGCAATTCGGCCGGCATAGCATCGGATAGCATCGGTGTATAAGGGCAATACGCCTTGTACACCGACGCTGCTCAAGCTTGAGAAAGAACCTCAGCATTACTCAATAGATCAGTAATAATTGTATTAAGCGCAGGCGCTGGAATATATATGCCCTGG
>DVIT01000036.1 GCA_018711005.1 Candidatus Scybalocola faecigallinarum
GATCTTATCCCCTTCCGCTCCCGGATCAAAAATAACCGCCGCTTTTGTATCTTTATTAACGAGCAAATAACAGTTGGTGCCTACCATTCCAAGCACCATGGATTGTATTTCAAAATTCATGGCATTACTCCTTTATGCAGTTATCCCCGGGTACGCTCCACATCATAAACACAGTCCAGAGCGCGCAGCTTATCCACGATCTTAGTCAGCTCCGCACGGCCGGACACATCAAAACAGACGTTAATGGTCGCCGCCTGGTTCTTTCCGGTACGGCTCTGCATGGCAGTCACATTAATCTCCCGTTCGGTAAAGACCTTGGCAACCTCCACAAGAACGCCCACGCCGTCATGGACATAAATGTTGATCTCCGCTTTGTAAAGCTCCTTGGACGCTCCGTCCTCCTGCTGCCACTCGGCATCAATAAGGCGGGCGCGGTCAGACTCGGAAATGTTCATAATGTTCACACAGTCGGTGCGGTGGATGGAAATTCCCCGGCCCCGGGTAATAAAGCCAACGATCTCATCGCCGGGCAGCGGATTGCAGCACTTGGAAAAACGCACCGCCACATCATCGATCCCACGGACAATAATGCCGCTTTTAGACTTTTTATGGTGATCGGTGAGATTATTTTTAGCCTCAGCAATCTGGCTTAAAATCTGATCGTCTGTGATCATCTTTTTATGGGTCTTATTATACTCATCTAAAAGCTTGTTGATCACCTGGCCTTCCTTCAGGCCGCCGTGACCAATGGCGGCGCACACAGCGTCCCAGTCCTTAAATCCGTACTTGTGGAGAACCTTTTCCACGTATTCCGGCTTTGTCAGGTCGCTTAAGGTCAGTGCCTTGGACTTGCAGTATTTATCAATAAGCTCCTTGCCCCGGATAATATTTTCTTCTTTAAATTCTGTTTTAAACCACTGATTGATCTTGTTTTTGGCCTGGGTGCTCTTAACAATGGCCAGCCAGTCCCGGCTGGGGCCTTTGGAGTTTTGAGATGTGATGATCTCAATACGGTCGCCATTTTGGATCTTATAATCAATATTCACCAGACGTCCGTTCACTCTGGCGCCCACCATCTTATTGCCCACGGCGCTGTGGATACTGTAGGCAAAATCAATCGGTGTAGAACCGTTAGGCAGATTTTTCACATCGCCTGCCGGCGTAAAACAGTAAACGCTTTCTGAAAACAGATCCAGGTCATTTTTCAGCAGGCTCATAAACTCCTTGTTATCGGACATATCCCGCTGCCACTCCAGGATCTGGCGCAGCCACGTAAGCTTTGCTTCTTCACTGTTTTCATTGTTGATCCCGTTAGGATCTTCCTTATACTTCCAGTGGGCCGCAATACCATATTCGGCAGTGCGGTGCATATCAAAGGTACGGATCTGGATCTCAAAAGGCTTCCCCTCCGGCCCGATCAGGGTTGTGTGGAGGGACTGGTACATGTTCTGCTTTGGCATGGCAATGTAATCCTTAAAGCGTCCCGGGATCGGTTTATACTTTTCATGGATCAGTCCCAGGGCTGCATAGCAGTCCTTAATGGAATCCACAATAATGCGCACAGCAAACAGGTCGTAGATCTGATCCAACGTTTTATTTTGATTCACCATCTTTTTATAAATACTGAAAAAATGCTTTACCCGGCCGCTGATCTGAGCTTTGATGCCGCCCTTTTCCATACACTCGCTGACCTCGTCCACAATAGCTGTCACATAGGCCTGACGCTCGCTGCGTTTAGATGCAATTTTTTCCGCCAGATCATAATAAACCTCCGGCTCAAGGTAGCGCAGCGCCAGGTCGTCCAGCTCGATCTTGATCTTGGAAATACCAAGCCGCTGGGCAATAGGCGCGTAAATATCCATGGTCTCCCTGGCCTTTTCCTTCTGCTTTGCCGGAGACCAGTATTTGGCTGTACGCATATTATGGAGCCGGTCCGCCAGCTTTACAAGGATGACCCGAATGTCCTTGGCCATGGCCAAAAACATCTTTCTGAGGTTTTCCGCCTGGATCTCCACCTTATCCTTGGCGTAAGACAGCTGTCCCAGCTTTGTAACGCCGTCAACAATAAGGGCCACCTCTTTGCCAAATTCCTTCTCGATCTCCTCATCGGTCATGACCGTATCTTCCACCACATCATGAAGGAGACCGCCGACGATCGTCTCTTTATCCAGCTCCAGATCCGCCAGGATCAGCGCTACGCTCAGCGGATGGATAATATAAGGCTCGCCGGACTTTCGAAACTGCCCCTCATGGGCCTTACTGGCAATATTATACGCCTTTTCGATCTGACTGATATCTGTGGAAGGATGATACTTTTTCACTCTTGCGATCAGCTGAGCATACAGATCCTCAGGAGCTGTAAAATCTTTTGTCTGAACAACTTCATCCTTACCTTCATCGATTACGTCTGTTTCAAATACTTTTCCATGTTCCTGAGTCATATTTCTCACCACTTTCTTTTACATGAACACCATTACTTACCTTCGTAAATCACCGCAGACTCCACCGGATAGCCTTCAAGACGCTTACGGCCCTTAAGCCCTGCCAGTTCAATAAGGAAAATGACCTTGACAACCTTGCCGCCAAGCTTTTCCACCAGACGGATATTGGCTTCCATGGTGCCTCCGGTAGCCAGGAGATCATCCACAAGAACAACCTTTTGTCCCGGCTTAATGGCATCCACATGCATCTCCACTTCGGCAGTACCATACTCCAGCTCATATTCCTGGGATACCGTCTCCCTGGGCAGCTTGCCTTTTTTGCGGATAACAACAAAACCTTTGCCTAATTTATATGCAATGGGCATACCGAAAATAAATCCTCTGGCCTCCGGACCTACGACTACATCAAAGTCCAGTCCGTCTAAGAAACCGCTCATGGTATCAATGGCCATCTGAAGCCCCTGAGGATCCTGGATCACCGTTGTAATATCTCTGAAAATAATCCCTTCTTCCGGGAAGTCCGGTATACTCATAATGTAATCTTCAAGTTTTTTCATCTGTTTTAAGCTCCTTTTCAACACTCTGCTTCCGCATACACCGCGGACCCAGTATGGGCAGATTATTCCTCTATTATATACCAAATATTCTGAAAATGGAAGATACTTCTTCTCACCTGGGGATATGGCAATAGCCGGTCACTACCATTTGTATGGTTTCTTTTCCCATATATTCATTAATGTCCGGATAATAGGTCATGGCAATCTCCACATGATTGCTCCTGCCGTTAAACATCCGGCTGCATTCCTCCCGGCCAAATTCTTCTTCTATAAAAGCCTTAAAGGCAGGAATATCCCCAAAATAGATGGCTTCCATAGATGTTTTATAATCATCCATAACGGTCATTTTCAGCACATTTTGATTTTTCCCAAAAACCCGGGCATCTAAAATACGAAAATATTTTTCCGCAAATACAGGCTTGGAATTTCCCTTTCCAAAAGGCTCCAAAAGCTCCAGCTGGCGTATAAAGTCTTTGGTAGCATACCCCACCGGCATGGGCACATCAATACGCACGACAGGGATAAAATCCTGAGCCGTCAATGTAGATGCCTGATTCAGATTTTCCCGCAAAGCTTCCAGATTTTCTTCCTTCAGCGTTAATCCCGCAGCCATGGGATGGCCGCCGAAGCGTTCTAAAAGCCCTTTCTGCCGGGTCAGCTCCATAAACATATTGTATGCTTCAATGGATCGTCCCGAACCTTTCACACAGTGATCCTCCACCCGTGTAAAAACAATGGCCGGTTTATGGTACTTTTCCTTGACCCGGCCGGCAATAATGCCTACAAGGCTTTCATGGCAATCCTCCAAAAGCACTAAAAGCACCTTGTCATCTTTAATGGACGAATTTTCAATCCGCTCCACTGCCTGTTCAAAACCGGCCACCGTCAGGTTTTTCCGGCTGTCATTCAGCTCCTTTAAGTCCTGGGCAATGGTACGGGCACGGTTTTCATCAGTTTCCTC
This sequence comes from Candidatus Scybalocola faecigallinarum, assembly GCA_018711005.1. GTDB lineage: Bacteria > Bacillota > Clostridia > Lachnospirales > Lachnospiraceae > Catenibacillus > Catenibacillus faecigallinarum. The sequence continues at coordinate 3,960 of DVIT01000036.1, forward strand.
CAAAAGATCCAGGGCGATCTTTACTGTATCCAGCCGTCCCGCCGCATTAAAGCATGGTCCGATGACAAAACCGATATGATAGGCGCTCAGGCGGGCAGGATTTAATGCATTGACTTCCATAAGGGCCTTCAGGCCAATGTTTTTTGTATGCTTTACCATGTTCAGTCCAAGCTTTACAATGATCCGGTTCTCATCCTGTAGATCCATCACATCGGCCACTGTAGCAATAGCCGTATACTCTAAAAGGGCATATTTTTCCGCTTCCGGAATATGGCACCGGTCATACAAATGGCAGATCAGCTTAAATGCAACGCCGGCGCCGCACAGCTTTTTAAAGGGATAGGGGCAGTCCGGCTGCTTTGGATTGACAATGGCATCTGCATCCACCCGAAGGGTCCTCATGGTGTGATCCGGCAGCTCCTCAAAAGGAATATCATGGTGATCCGTGACGATCACCTTCATGCCCAGGGCCTTTGCCCGGGCTACCCCTTCAAATGCGGCAATGCCATTATCACAGGTTACGATCATGGATGCGCCCCGCTGGTGGGACTGCTCCACGATCCGGCAGTTTAAACCGTAGCCTTCAGACACCCGGTCCGGCGTATAGATCATACAGTCTGCGCCGATCCTTGAAAATCCGGTTTTAAGGATAAAGCCGGACATGATCCCATCCACATCAAAATCTGAAGCAATGGCGATCTTTTCCTTATTTTCAACAGCTTCCAGAAGCATATCTGCTGCCAGCTTTAAATCCTTCAGCAGCAGAGGATCATAAAAATCCTTTTCTGTTCCGTACAAATATTTTCTTATATCCTCATATTCCCGTACATCCCGGTTGACGATCAGCCGGGCCAGCACCGGATTAATATGGAAATCTTGTGCAATCTTATTAAAGTCTGCCCTTTTTGCAGTAACAACCCACTTTTCCTTCATCTGGTTCCTCCAAATCTCTATAAACCGCAACACGCCCGGGAGCTTTCCCCCGAGCGTGAACAGTTGCTTTGTCAGTCCGGCGGCATAGCCGGAGTATTCCTTAAATTTCCTTTTTGCCCCTGTTTTTCATAATACACCATAGTGTGCCTGAAATGCATACCGATGAAAAGGCTCCGGCAATAATACCGGCCATAAGCGGAAGGGCAAATTCCCTGATCGAAGAAACGCCCAGGACAAACAGCATAAATACCATAATAAATGTTGTAAAAGAAGTATTTATACTTCTGGAAAAGGTCTGCGTAATACTTACGTTTGTGATCTCCTCCAGAGATGCACCTTCCATAAGCGTCCGGTTTTCCCGGATGCGGTCAAAAATAACAATGGTAGCGTTAATGGAATACCCTACGATGGTAAGCATACATGCAATAAATGTATTGCCCACAGGGATCCGCACAACCGCATAGACCGCCAGGACAACTAAAACGTCATGGAACAGGGCAATCACAGCGCTGGCGCCGATCTTAAAGTCTTTAAACCGGATCCAAATATAGATCAGCATAAGGATACCGGAAATCACTACGGATATAACGGCATTTCTGCGCATCTCGCTGCTGACAACACCGCTAATATTACTTTCAGTAATCTCGCCGTCCTCTACGCCATAATCCTGAGCCAGCGCTTCTTTTAATGCTGTCCGCTGGCTCTGATCAAGCACCGGGGTCTTAATGACCACATCATTGCTTTCCTGCACGTTTTGGAGCTGAATATCTGTGATCCCTGTAGTTTCCTCGATCATCTCACGCAGCGCCGTGCCCCCGTCTCCGGTAACATCCACATAGGAATCCAGCGTTACTGTCATTGATGTTCCGCCGGTAAAATCCAGACTGTAATTTAACGTACTGCCGCTTCCTGCCCCGTTAATGCCCATAGTAAGCAGCCCGGCCCCGATCACTATAACAGAAATCAGGTAAAAGATGGCTTTATGGCCGGTAAAGTTAAAGGGCTTATGCTCTTTCTGCCGTCCGTAAAACTTCTCATCCGTAATTCCCATGACATAAAACCCGTTCATTACAATCCGGGTCACAAACAAAGCAGTAATCATGGACAGGACGATACCTAAAGCCAGAGTTGTTGCAAAACCTTTAATGGAACCGGTGCCCATAATATAAAGCACGGCCGCTGCGATCAGGGTAGTAATATTTCCATCCAGGATTGCGGATAAGGCTTTATGATACCCGAGCTTCATAGCGCTTTGTACCGTATGCCCCTTGGCAATCTCCTCTTTTACACGGGTAAAAATAATAACATTGGCATCTACAGCCATGCCGATGGACAAAATAATACCTGCGATCCCCGGCAGCGTCAGGGTAACGTCCAAAGCATTTAAAAAGCACAGCATCATGACCAGGTACAGTGCCAGGGCAATACCGGAGGCCAGTCCCTGGATCCGGTAAAAGGCGATCATGAAAATGACCACAATAACAAAGCCGATAGCGGCTGCCAAAAGGCTTGTTCCTACTGCATCTTCACCCAGCCGCGCTCCTACTACGCTGGACTGGACTTCTGTTAAGGTCAGCTTTAAAACACCCAGACGGATACTTGTGGCCAGACTGTTAGCCTGATCATACGTAAAGTTTCCGGTGATCACACAGTTTCCGCCGGAAATGGTCTGATTAACCTGAGGTGCGCTGATGATCTGTCCGTCATAAACAATATAAATGGGTTTATCAATATTTCTTGCAGTGGCTTCCTCAAACTTTTGAGCGCCCTCGCTGCTAAAGGTCAGCCGAACCACATATTCATTATTACCGAACTCATTTGGCTCGGTGACTACCTGGGCATTCACCACATCATTGCCGTCCAGCACCAGGTTCATGCCGCTGTCACTGTCTGAGGACGCTTCATAAAACTGGATCGTTCCCGGATTTCCAAGGGTTTCCAGAACTTCCTCAGCATTGTAAACGCCGGGGATCTCCACGTTGATCCGGTTTGAGCCTTCCTGATAAACCTCAGCCTCAGTGCTGTATACGCCAACCCTTTGCTGAAGCTTGTATACCGTATCCCGCATATCTTCAGCTGAAGGATTGCTTTCATTGGCTTCATAGGTAATGCTCACGCCGCCGGCCAGATCCAGCCCCAGCTTAATATTTTGGGCGCTTCCCTGGTGCTTTTCACCTACGCCCACGGCAGAAACATATGTACCTGCCAGGATCGCCAGAATAACCAGGACAAAGCCCAGAATATTCCATATTTTATGATTTTTCACGCCTCATTCCCTTCTTCCTCTGCGGCCAGAGCGGCTTTGATCATAATGGCGCATTCAACCCTTTTACGCATAAGGTCGCAGCCAATATCGTAAGCATCTGTAATGCTGTGGGTAAAATTATAGGCATTAGCCGCACAGCCGCCGCTGCAGTAAAAGCGGGCAAAGCACTGACGGCACTTGTCCTTTGCATAGACATTGCACATTTTAAATTCATCCCGGATGTCGGTGCGCACAATGCCTTCATCCACATTTCCCATAAGAAATTCTTCCTGTCCCACAAACTGATGGCAGGGGTACAGATCGCCCCATGGGGTCACTGCCAGGTATTCGGTTCCTGAACCGCATCCGGAGAGCCGTTTTGCCACACAGGGGCCTCCTGTAAGATCGATCATAAAATGGAAGAAGTTAAAACCTCTGCCTTCTTTATGGCGGCGGATCATTTCTTTAGCCAGCTCGTCATACTGCTCACATAATACAGGAACATCTTCCGGAGTGATGGCGTAATCTTCTGTTGGCGGCGCAACTACAGGCTCTACGGAAATCTGCTTAAAGCCCATGTCCGCCAGACTTAATACATCCCTGGCAAAGTCTGTGTTGTAATGGGTAAAAGTTCCCCGCACATAATAGTTTGTCTGGTTGCGGCTTTCTGCCATTTTAACAAACTTGGGCATGATCAGATCATAGCTGCCTGTTCCGTTGCGGAAAGGACGCATATGGTCATGGACTTCTTTACGTCCGTCCACACTTAACACCACGTTAGCCATTTCTTTATTGGCAAATTCCATAATATCGTCGTTTAATAAAACGCCGTTGGTCGTTAATGTAAAGCGGAACTTTTTGTTGTGGAGCTTTTCCTGGCTGCGGCCGTAAGCCACCAGCTGCTTAACCACGTCAAAGTTCATCAGGGGTTCGCCGCCGAAAAAGTCCACTTCAAGGTTCACCCGGTTACCGGAATTGGCAATAAGGAAATCCAGGGCCTTCTTGCCTACCTCATAGCTCATCAGCGCCCGGCGGCCATGGTACTCGCCTTCCTCGGCAAAGCAATATTTACATGCCAGATTACAGTCATGGGCAATATGGAGACACAGTGCCTTTACTACTGTAGGACGCTTTTTAAAATCTATAATATAATCTTTATAATCATCCTCTGCAAAAAGCATGCCCTCAGCCTTTAATTCTTCAATTTCACTAAAGGCTTCTTCAATATCCTTTTTTTCGTACACACCGCCCAGACGGGTGATGATCTCATCTTTGGAACATTGCTCATATAAGGCGATCACATCATAAACAAGGTCGTCCACCACATGGACAGAGCCGCTGTTTACATCCAGAACAATGTTGTAGCCGTTATTTTTATATTGATGAATCACAGAAATTCTCCTAACTTTTTATGATTATGGTACATGGACCATCCGGCCCACGAATAATAAGCAGCGGCTGTAACACCGCTGCTTACTTAAATTTTATTCATCCGTTTGTACTTTTTATGTACCCGAACTAAAAACAAACTGCCACGGAAGCCTTCCGGTGATTATTTGTTGTTTTCGCAGCTCTGGTTACCAACAGTACATGAAGTTTTACATGCGGACTGGCAGGATGTCTGGCACTCACCGCAGCCACCTTTTGCCATTGTATTTTTTAAAGTTTTAGAAGTTAATGTTTTTACGCGCTTCATACCGTTTCCTCCTTTATTTTTATAAGATGCCGTCCTTTGGGCACCTGCTTTTAGCGGGATATACAGCTTTAACACCTATCCTTCGGCTATTATAGCACATGCTCCTGGTTTTTTAAAGCTGTTTTTTTCAGTTTTCCCATGAAAGCCGGGCCTTAGCGGCTTTTTTCTGCAATATAGCCCCAAAGTCCGGTATAAATGGCTTCCGGTCAGCTGATCATGCCGCCCAGCATAGCGCTGCCGGCGCAGACGAGGATTGTTGTAATGTATCCCGTAATATTAACGCCCTCTGCCCCGGAAATTCCAAAAGAAATCACCAGCAGGACAGCGGCATAGATGAGCCCTGTCAGCAATCCCCACAAATATTTCTTTTCTTTCATCCCTTTTCCTGCCGCAAATCCGCCTAAGAGGCAGGCGCCGATCTGAATGATCACTGCCCCCACATTAATTTTTCCGTCACTGAAACGAAAAAGCCAGGCGATCAGGCTAAGCACAGCCATGGCTGCCACTGTTGCCAGCGCTGCAATGATCAGCGCTCTTGCCATTGAAATCCCTAATCGCTTTACATCCACTCCCTGCATCCTCCTTTTTGTACGCAGCAACACTGCGGTCGATAGCCGCGGATGGCTGTAAGCTTAACCTGCTCCCGCCATCCTTTCTTTGTAAAATATATGCACGTTTTTTTTTATTATGTGTTATAGTAGAAGCAGCGGCGTGTTTTAAATGTTTACTAATATGATGGAACCAACGCTTTATCGGATATATTGGAGGTGTTATTTATGCGTACTATTGATCTTCATACGCACTCTAATGCGTCTGACGGAACATTATCGCCTTCCCGGCTGATCCGCCAGGCTTTTGACGCCGGATTATGCGCAGTGGCCCTGACCGATCATGATACAGCAGACGGTCTTTTAGAGGCGGAGGCTGCAGTCAGGGATATACTGTCCCAGGGAGAAAATGTGGATTTTCAGTTTATCCCGGGCATTGAACTTTCTGTATCTTATGAAAATTATGAGCTTCATCTTGTGGGGCTCCATCTTGATATCCATTCAGACGGTTTTTCCCAAACGCTGAAAAAGCTTCAGGATAACCGGGATAAGCGCAACGAAAAAATGATCGCCTGTATGCAGGCGGCGGGCATGGATATTACTATGGAAGCCCTTCGTGCCGATCAGGGCGGCGGTGTCCTTACCCGGGCAAATTTTGCCAGCTACATGCTTCATAAAGGTTATATCAAAACTATCCAGGAAGGTTTTGACAAATACCTGGACCGGGACAAGCCGTTTTTTATTCCAAGAGAATATTTGTCGCCTCAGGAAGCCATCCATCTTATCCATCAGGCCAAAGGCCTGGCCGTCCTGGCTCATCCCCTGGTTTACGGCATGGATATATCCACCCTTGAAAAAGCAGTATTCCATCTGGCCGGACTTGGTCTGGATGGTCTGGAAGCCTACTACTCCATGAACCGGGGCCACGATACGGTACACATGAAAACCCTTGCGAAAAAGTACCGTCTTGTTTTAAGCGGCGGCTCTGATTTTCATGGCGACAATAAACCCTATATTAAAATCGGCCGGGGCCGGGGAAACTTATATGTTCCTGCCCAAATTCTGGAACAGCAGAAGGCTTATCTGTCCGAAAAAACAGCGTCAGGTCTGTAAAACGCAAGCCCCGGCGCATAACACAAAAGAGACGGTTTTCTGGCCGTCCGGCGTCTGCAGCGGCCCGGACTTTAAGAAACCGTCTCTTTTTATTGGGTCAAAATACCTTTTGACCCTAACATCATTTCGCTAAAAGCTTCATAATCTTATTTGTACGCTCTACAAACTTTGTCAAAGCGTCAGCCGGCAATGGCTTATGGGCAAGAAGCGCCAGATCGTAAAGCTGCTGGCAGATCAGGTCTGTATTCTCACCTTCCGGATTGGCAAGGATATACTGAACCAGCTCATTATTGGCATTAAGGACTAATGTCTCGCCCTCTCCGGCAAACATGGATGTATCGCCCATGCCGTACATCTTCATCATATCCTGCATACGGCGGCTGTCCTCGGACAGTGTGATCATGGAGGAAACGTCAGCATTCTTAAGCTTTTCAACCTTTACAGTCAGTGTTTCCCGGCTTAAAGCCTTTTTGAAAATATCTGTAAGCTTGGTGGTATCTTCCTCAAGGGCCTTTGTTTCTTCTTCTGAAGGTTCCTCTTTGAAAATATCTGCCAGATCCGTATCAATACGTCTGAACTTCACGCCTTCTTTGGCCTGTTCCAGGCTGGAAATAAACGGCTGGTCAATATTATGCTTAAGAATAACCGCATCCAGGCCTTCCTTTTTAAACATATTAATGTACTGGGACTGCTGCTCCTCATCGGTCACATAAAATACCTGGTTCTCATGTTTTTCCTTGGCAGCTTCCAGATAGTCATCCAAAGTAGTATACTTGCCTTCCAGGTTTTTATAAATAATATAATCCTTCATCTTTTCATTAAACTTCTGGTCCTTAATGCAGCCAAACTTAATGAACGGATTAATGTCATCCCAATACTTTTCATAGTTTTCCCGGTCGGTCTTAAACATACCGGACAGACGGTCAGCCACCTTCTTTGTAATATAATCGGAAATCTTGCGGACAAAACCGTCGTTCTGGAGGGCAGAACGGGAAACGTTCAGCGGCAGATCCGGGCAGTCAATGACACCTTTTAACAGCATTAAAAATTCAGGGATAACTTCTTTAATATTATCGGCAATAAATACCTGGTTGTTATATAATTTGATCTTGCCTTCAATGGACTCATACTCATAGTTGATTTTCGGGAAGTACAAAATACCTTTCAGGTTAAATGGATAATCCATGTTTAAGTGGATCCAGAATAACGGCTCTTTGTAATCCATAAATACCTTGCGGTAAAATTCCTTATATTCTTCCTCTGTACAATCATTAGGATGCTTTGTCCAAAGAGGATGGGGATCGTTCATCAGCTGAGGCCGGCGAAGGATCTTGGCACGCTTGCGCTCCGGTGTGATCTCAACCGTCTCTTTTGTACCGTCCTCTTTTTCACGTTCTTCAGTTTTTGCAGGCTCTACAATATGTTCAACAACTGTGTCCTCAGGCTTTACATCATCTTCATCAATTGTCTCGTATTCCGGTTCCTTGCCTTCTTTGGAAAGGTAGATTTCTACAGGCATAAAGGAGCAATATTTCTCAATAACCTCTCTGGCCTTATATTCATTGGCAAATTCCAGACTATCATCATTCAGATACAAAGTGATCTCAGTACCGCGCTGTGTGCGCGCACCCTCACTCATGGAATACTCGCTGTTGCCGTCACATTCCCAATGTACCGGCTTGGCATCCTTCTGCCAGGACTGTGTCTCAATCGTTACTTTATCGGCAACCATAAATGCAGAATAAAAACCAAGACCAAAATGACCGATGATCTGATCCTCATTCGTCTTATCTTTATACTTTTCAAGGAAATCCGCAGCGCCGGAGAAAGCAATCTGAGTAATATACTCCTCAACTTCGCTGTCTGTCATACCGATACCATTATCAATAAACTTTAATGTCTTTTCATCAGGATTAACAATCACCTGGATCTTAAATTTCTCGTTTTCTTCAAACTGGTATTCACCCATGATTTCCAGCTTTTTAAGCTTAGTCACAGCGTCGCAGCCGTTGGAGATCAGCTCACGGAAGAAAATATCATGGTCGGAATACAGCCACTTTTTAATAATGGGAAACAGATTTTCACTGTTAATCGATAAATTACCCTGTTTGTTCATCATCATCACTCCAATATTTTAAATCATCACTGCCGGCGATCCAAAGGCATCCCCGCAGTATCGTCCGTCTCACGGACACATTCATGACTCTTTGTTTGTTTCTGACACTTATTGTAATCCCTTCCATGAAGATTGTCAAGAAAAAATTAGCACTCAGTTTAAGTGAGTGCTAGCAAAGTATTTTTTATTCACTTTTCATCGGGCCGGGCTTCTGCTGCCGGAAAGCCATTCCTGCACCAGCCGCCCAGCGGCATAAATCCTACACCTGCCCATCTTCCCGCGTCAGGTTTTTCACCCATAAATACTTTCCGTATCGCGGATAGATCCAGGGGACCTTCACGATTTCATCGGCGTTCATTAAAGCGTAAACAACCATCACAGGCCAGTGAAATACAAAGGTGCCTAAAAGTGCCAGGGGAAGGGCGAAGCACCAGGAGGCAAAAAACACGCTGATAGCGTCATACTTTGCATCGCCGCCTGCCGGAAAGATCCCGCAGACAATAATCGTGTTAACAGAGTAAGCAAATACATAAAAAGCCGTAAAGATCAGCATCATGATCAAATACTGGCGGGCAGTGTCTGAAAGGACAAAAAACTTTGCAACCACAGGACCAAGGATGCCCAGCAAGGCCATGTGGATACCGCCTACACAAAATGAAATGTGACAGAACTTCCGGCCATAGGCCTTTGCTTTTTCAAAAAGGTCCTGTCCAAGCAGCTTTCCTACCATGATCCCTGCGCCGGTAGAAATCCCCTTGCAAACACAGGTGACCAATTCCTGAGCCACGGATGTAATGGACGCGGCGGCTGTAGCGTCAGCGCTTTGATGGCCCATGATCAGGGAATGGAGGGATAAACCGATCCCCCAGGCCAGGGAGCTGGCAAGCATGGGCCATACGATCTTAAACAGATCCCGGGAAATCTCTCTGGAAAACCATCCAAGGCCTTTCATATCTATACGGATATTTCCTTTGCTCCGGGATTCTGCCACGCACCAAAGTAAGGCGAGCGCCTCCACAACAACGGTGGAATACGCCGATCCGTCAGCTTCCAGCCGGGGCGCTCCGGCAATACCATAAATCAGGAAAAAGTCAATCACCACATCCGCCACCAGTGCTGCAATAGAGATGACTATGCTTTTAAATGCCTGTCCTTCGATTTTCATTATAAGATAATAGCACTGGGTCAGTCCGGTAAAAAGATACGAGACACTGACGATCCGAAGGTACGACGCACCGATTTGGATCAGACCTTCATCCGGTGTATAGATGCGCATAAGCGTTCCGGGAGCAAACATAGCCAGCACAAAAAAGATAAAGGAAATCAGGAATACATATTTATTGATCATGCAAAACAGGTTCTTTGCCGTCTCCTTGTCTCCTTTTCCCCAATACTGGGCAATAAGCGTTCCTCCGGCGGCCACCAGGGAGCCTGTAAACAAGTTCATGATAAATGCGATCTGGTTTGCCAGGGAAACCGCCGCCACAGCATCCTGGTTCAGACGGCCCAGCATAAGGGCATCGGACGCTCCTATGAGAGCAACCAGAAGATTTTGAAGCCCCAGCGCCGCTACAGCTCCTCCACTGCGATCTGATTCTGTTTCATAAACTGGACCGTTGTGGCATCCCAAAGCCGTTCCAGCGTTTTATCCATAACAAATGTCTTAAATGAAGTTCCTGTAATACAGGTTACTTTTTTATTTTCATACCGTATATTTAAAAACAGGCCGCTCACATCTGACGGATCGATCTTTAAATGATTATGATCCAGAAGCCACCTGAGATTTTCATCAGAAAGGGCAAACACAAACTTAAAAGAAATTGGCAGCTTTTTCCCCCGGATCAGTTCGTAAGCAAAAGGCTTCATTTCCTGCCATAACGTCAGCTCCCGGTCCCCAAGAGCCTCCTGCTCCCCGGCCGAATAATAATCTTTATGGAGCGGGCCGCCAAACTGAAACGATGTAAAGGTTTCCACCAAAGCCTCACATAAATAAAACTTGTCAAAGGTGCCATGGACCAGCATTTTTGACATAAAATCCCGCACATCTGCAATATTCAGTGCAATCATATCCAATCCCCCATACCCATTGTACCTGAACTCGCAGGGGATCTGATCCCCATATCCGGCGCAGGCCCGAAAAACACGTAAAAGGCTGCCGTTGCCGGCAGCCTCCCGGATCTCCTAAAGGATTTTTCACACATTGATCTGTGCTTTCATTCCAAGGACATCTTTATTTGCTTCAAGGATGGGCTCTACCACCTGATCCAGAAATTCCTCTACCTGTGCAGGAGCGCGGCCCACAAAGTTTTCAGGCTTCATAATGGACTCCAGCTGTTCCATGGTCATATCAAAGGCAGGGTCCGCAGCAATGCGTTCCAGAAGATCATTGGGCTTGCCTTCTTCCTTAACAACCCGTCCTGCAGCCATAGAATGCTCACGGATCCGTTCATGAAGCTCCTGGCGGTCACCGCCGGCTTTTACAGCATCCATCATAATATTTTCTGTAGCCATAAACGGCAGCTCGTTCATAAGATGCTGACGGATAACTTTAGGATAAACTACCAGTCCGTCCACAACATTCATATACAGATCCAGGATACCGTCCACTGCCAGAAAAGCTTCCGGGATACTCATACGCTTATTGGCAGAATCATCCAGTGTACGCTCAAACCACTGAGTTGCAGCGGTTACTGCCGGATTCAGCATATCTGCCATAACATATCTGGACAGAGATGCAATACGCTCGCTGCGCATGGGATTTCTCTTATAAGCCATAGCCGAAGAACCGATCTGGTTCTTTTCAAAAGGTTCTTCGATCTCCTTTAAATGCTGAAGGAGACGAATATCGTTGGAAAACTTATGGGCGCTCTGGGCAATTCCTGCCAGTACATTTAATACTCTGGAATCCACCTTACGGGAATAAGTCTGTCCGGACACCGGATAGCAGGATTCAAAGCCCATCTTCCGGGCAATGCGCCGGTCTGCTTCCCTGCACTTTTCATGATCCCCGTCAAACAGCTCCAAAAAGCTTGCCTGAGTACCGGTTGTTCCTTTGGAGCCTAACAGCTTTAAGCTGCGGATCACATATTCCACATCCTCCAGATCCATAACCAGCTCATTCAGCCACAGGGAAGCGCGCTTGCCTACCGTTGTCGGCTGGGCCGGCTGGAAATGTGTAAATGCCAGTGTAGGCATATCCTTATACTTCCGTGCAAATTTAGCCAGCTCGTCAATCACATTAACCAGCTTTCTGTGGATCAGACGGAGACCTTCGCGCATAACGATAATGTCCGTATTATCTCCAACATAGCAGCTGGTGGCGCCCAGATGGATGATCCCCTTGGCCTTGGGGCACTGCTGGCCGTAAGCATAAACATGGGACATAACATCATGGCGCACCAGAGCCTCTCTGGCCTTGGCCACATCATAATTAATGTCATCCTTTGCCGCTTTAAGCTCTGCAATCTGCTCATCCGTAATATCCAGTCCCAGCTCTTTCTCAGTTTCAGCCAGGGCGATCCACAGGCGTCTCCAGGTTCTGAACTTTTTATCCGGTGAAAAAATATACTGCATCTCTTTGCTGGCGTACCGTTCAGCCAAAGGTGTCTGGTATCTGTCGTTCATTTATGATTCCTCCATTTTATATAATTAAAGACCCGATCCAAAAAACCATCTTCCTCATCCGTCAGACCGCATGGACCTTTTGCTTGGGTGTCTCTTTATTATTTTACATGATTCATACATAAATGGCAATCTCTAAAAGTCCCTATAGTGTCATTAGTATTCCTTATCTAAATTTACTTTTTCACTTATAGACCTTCCCGTGCCTGTTTAGTAAATGCGCAGGCCTGGCCCAATACCCTGTTTACAAAATTTTCATAAACGGGAAATAGATTTAAAATTGAAACTTTACTTTAAATATGATAAAATTTTTGTTATGTGACAAAAGCGAGCATTTCGCAATTATGAAAGGGTGGAGAAAAATGGTAAACCCATTTAAAGGAGACAAAGAAAAGCTGGCAAAGATGACCTTGGGCAAGAAAATTGATTATATCTGGACATATTATCGATTCTGGATCATAACAGCGATCATCGTTATTGCCCTTGTGGCAGCTTTCATCCAGGCACAATTAGCCTATAATCCCAATGCTATGACGATTCTCCTGTGCGATACATACTGCGAGGACACAGAAACTGCTTATACTGAAATGAATACGGAATTTTCCCAGTTTATTGGTCTTGATGCAGACGCCAAGGAGCCTATTAATGTAGACGACACATTCTTTTTCACAACCCAGAGTAGCAGCTCCGGCAATGCGGCCATGGCCCAGAAGTTCCTTGCCCTGGTCATCAGCGGCGAAGCAGACCTGATGTTCGCACCAAAAGAAGCGATTGATTACTATGGCTCCCAAAATATGTTTGCCGATCTTAGCGAGGTGCTTCCGGAAGATCTTTTTAATTATCTGGAAAGTGCGGGACTGCTTTTTGAAGTAACCTACACACCAACTGAGGATGAGATGGAAGACGGCGCTGTAGAGGAAACCTATTATGGCGGTATCCGCCTGGGAGATGTGGACTACTTCAGCGAAAAAGGAATCACCATGGAAGATGCCTGCGTCTCTGTATTTTACAACGGAGATCATCAGTCCCTGGCCATTGATTTCCTTAATATGCTCTTTGGTTTTGAGTCCGATACGGCATCCCAGTCCCAGGACGAAACCTGATAAAAAAACCCGGATTCAAAAGCAATTTTGGATCCGGGGATTTTTTATGTCTTAATTTTCTTTTATCCCAGAGCCACATCCAGGATCATCATGATCACAAAGCCAACAGCAAATCCTATGGTTCCAATATTGCTGTGTTCGCCTTCACTGGCCTCCGGGATCAGCTCCTCTACAACAACATAAAGCATGGCGCCGGCTGCAAAGGAAAGCAGATAGGGCAAAACAGGCTCGATAAACGATGCCAGGAGAATGGTCACCAGGGCCGCGACCGGCTCTACCACGCCGGACAGCATCCCGTTAAGGAAAGCCTTTGGCCGGCTCATGCCTTCATTTCTTAAAGGCAGGGAAATAATAGCGCCTTCCGGAAAATTCTGGATAGCAATACCAATGGACAGGCTCATGGCTCCCATCAATGTGATCATCTGGTTGCTGGAAAGCATCCCTGCAAATACCACGCCGACAGCCATCCCCTCTGGGATATTATGCAAAGTAACAGCCAGGACAAGCATGGTTGTTTTTTTTAATGAGGTTTTTGGCCCCTCAGCCTTGGATGCTCCCATATGCAAATGGGGGATCACCCGATCCATAAAAAGCAGGAACAGCACTCCAAGCATAAGTCCTGCGGCCGCAGGCACAAATGCCAGCCTTCCCATGCCCGACGCCATATCCATGGAAGGGATCAGCAGCGACCAGACGGAGGCTGCTACCATAACGCCGGACGCAAAACCGAGCAGCGCCTTCTGTACCCATGGCTTCAGGCCATTTTTCAGAAAAAACACACAGGATGCACCTAATACAGTCCCTAAAAACGGGATCATTAAACCAATAAATGTATTCATTCACAACTCCTTTAACATTTTGTGTCAAAAACTTGGGTCCCCGGGGCGACGTTTTTTTCATGTTTTTTTCAGGAAAAAATGCTACCCTCATAACGCAGGGACATATTATCCTCCCTGAAATCCATTGGCATCCCTTCTAAAACCGATACCAATAAAATTATTTTTCAGAAGGGGCAATGATCGGAGGCAGGACAATGATCATACAAAATTCCGTAATTTTCAGAAATATCCTATGGAAGGACTATCCGGCACTGGAACGCTTTATGGATGCATTCACTTCAGGCAGCCGGGGCGACAGCGCTGCCCGCAGGCATTTAAACCGCCTTTCCCTTTATGACAGCCTGCGCAGAGCAACCTACGCCCGGGGCGCTTTCCTGGGATCCCGGCTCATCGGGCTGATCCTCGGACGCTGCAGTACCACTCCCCTCCATCCTGAGGCCTCCTGGTTCCGATTTTATAATATCCTGGCCCTGAACAAAAGTCCCCAGGGCAGATATTTTTATAAGACTTACCGTTTTTTCCAGCAAACAGATCAGCGGCTTTTATCCGCCTGCCACGAAGATTTCCAGGGAGAACTGCTTTTCATCGCCGTCCATCCAAGGTTTCGGCGGCAGGGGATCGGCCTGACTCTTTTATATTGCTTCCACACATATATGCTGGGCAGAGGGGTCCGCCAGATTTTTCTTTTTACAGACAGCGGCTGCTGCTGCGGATTCTATGACCGCCAGCGTTTTGACCGGCTGTGCGCCTTTTATTGGCCGGACACAAAGCATCGCTCTTATTTCGGATTCTATCTCTATAAGTTTACCTATACATCCGGTTCTGCTGTCATTTACAGCTGAAATACCTGGGTTGCAATGGCAAAATAAACCATAACCGAGCATGTGTCTACCAATGTAGTGATCAGCGGTGCAGCCATGATTGCCGGATCCAGGTGGATCTTTTTGGCAAACAGAGGAAGCACGCAGCCGATCATTTTGGATATAATAATCGTAGCCATTAAAGAAAGGGCGATCACCACAGCCATATTTAAGCTATGGTACATAATCAGTATACGCAGTCCGTTCGCCGCTGCCAAAATGATCCCCACAATAAGGGAAATCCTGAACTCCTTAAACATTACCCGGAAAATATCCCTGAAATGAATCTCATCCAGAGCCAGACCGCGGATGATCAGCGTAGAGCTTTGGGTCCCGCAGTTTCCGCCCGTATCCATAAGCATAGGGATAAAGGAAACAAGCAGGGGGATTGCCTGAAAGGCATCTTCATAATGGGTCAGGATGCTTCCGGTAATGGTAGCGGAAAGCATCAGCACTAACAACCATAAAATACGGTTTTTCGCATGACCCCACACAGAGGTTTCAAAATAGGGCTTTTCACTGGGGTTCATAGCTGCCATTTTTGTAATATCCTCTGTGGCCTCATCTTCCATAACATCCATGGCATCATCCACAGTAACAATACCTACCATATAATTTTCTGCATCCAGCACCGGAATAGCCAAAAGATCGTATTTAGACAGCAGCTTTGCCACTTCCTCTTTGTCTGTATGGGTATTTACAGAAATGATCTCTGTTTCCATAATATTTTCAATACATGCATTATCATCAGATGTCAGGAGATCCTTGGCAGAAACAATTCCCGACAGCTGGCGGTTTTCCAGCACATAGCACGTATAGATCGTCTCCTTGTGGATCCCGGTCTCCTTAATATGGGAAAGGGCCTGTGCCACGGTCATTGTCTTTTTAAAGGACACATACTCTGTTGTCATAATGCTGCCAGCACTGTCTTCCGGATAGTTAAGGATTACATTGATCTGGGCCCGTGTATCCTTGTCCACTGCGTCCAGAATCCGCGTTACAAGATTGGCCGGAAGTTCTTCCAGCATATCTACCGTATCATCCAGGAAAAGCTCATCTAAAATGGCCTTTAGTTCTTTTTCCGTAAACATCTCCACCAGGTTGGTCTGCACCGTATTATTCATGTTGGCAAACACATCGGCAGCTTTGTCTTTTGGAATCAGCCGGAATGCCAGGACAAGCTCTTTATCCTCAAGCTCAGACAGGATGGAAGCAATGTCCACGGCATTCATTACATTGAGTATACTTCTCACAGCCTTGAATTCCCGTGCTGAAAGAAGCTTCATAAAAATTTCTTTGTTCATTTGCATTTCCTCGTTTCCATATTAAATTTTCATCAAAATCCCACGAATGATAACTGACACCCGCGTCCATCGCTTTCACCTGCCTTTTTTGTTGTAATATCATTAAAATTTCTTTGAGCCATGCCAGCTCGCTTGCGCTCGCTGCGGCTTTCGCCGTATTGCAATAAAGAAGCACCCATGGATTCAAGCAAGCTTGATCCATGGGTGCTTCTTTATTGCAGCATGGCTCAATGCTAAACAAAAACTTTCCGGCGGCTGGAGGGCTGACGGAAAGTTTTATAATAATCCATGCTTTACCGTTCAAGCTTTAGCATCACAGGGCATATGAAATTGCATTAGGTTATGCCTTTACGACATAGCCTGCTAACCAGCGCGTTGTGTCTCCACAAATTTGCGGCAGCAATCTTAGGATTCCCCAATCCCTGTGGTAACCTCACCTACCGAGAAATATTTAATTTTTGTCCATGGCCATTATAAGCCCATGGCATATGCCTTGTCAACCTAAAGCGAGAAAATCATATCTATTTGACCCTTGTCTCATGAAATGAGTTGCCCAACAAATGGGTATGAGACACGAATTTCTCCGCACTTCGTACTCATAAAATTACAGTGACTCAAAGTACATGGCATCCATATAGCACTCATTAAAGTCCGGATCATTGCCTAAACTGATTTCTAAAGTTTCCCGGGCAAGCTGCCTGGCTTTAAGGAGCATATCCTCGCAAAGAAGGCATACTCTTGCCCCTTCCAAGGATGAATTGCCTGCGATCTTTATCTTTCCCCGGAAGCCTTCCGGAAGAAGGCCTACAGCAATGGCCTTTTCCACATCCAGTGAAAAGCCAAAGCCTCCGGCCAGATACACGGTCCGAATCTGGTCACATTCTGCGCCGTACCGTTTTAAAAGCACCTGGATCCCGGCGCGCACAGCGGCTTTGGCAAGCTGGATCTCACGCACATCCTTCTGGGTAAATAAAATCGGCTCTCCATCCGCTTTCCTGGCAATCTCCACCCCCAAGTCAAAATAATCATCATCCAGCAGCCCGGTTTCATCAACAATATCGTGCTTTACCAGCTCTGCCGTAATATCCAGAACCCCGGTTCCGCAAATGCCTGACGGCGGCTGATTTCCAATGGTCTCCCATTCCATATATCCCTTGTCATAGCTTACGGAACAAATGGCTCCGGGCACGCTTCCCGTGCCGCAGGAAATGTTCCCGCCTTCAAATGCAGGTCCGGCGGCAGTGGACGTGGCAATGCGGCGGCTTTTTCCGCCAATGGCCATTTCCCCGTTAGTTCCCAGGTCAATAAGCATACATGGCCCTTCTTCTTCGTAAAAATGAGAAACAAGAAGCCCGGCGACAATATCCGCCCCCACATATGTGGAAATGCCAGGAAGGATGATCAGCTCAATTCCTTCCGGAATTGTCCGGTTTGGAAGGACAGGCGCCAGAACGCTTTTCAGATCTTCCCGGATCACATCAATATTCACCGGTGTAAAAGGCGCAACTCCTAAAGTGTTGCAGGGATAGCCCATAAGCAAATGACACATGGTCGTATTCGCCGCAACCGTCATTTTCCGGATCCGCTCTGCACCCATACCGGTTTGCTTTAAAAGTTCTTCCATACCGTCCAGAAGGTCATTGCCTATGGACCGCTGCAAGGCTTCCTTTTCCCCATCAACGCTGGCCTGGATCCTGGAGATCACATCTGCGCCAAAAGCTCTCTGATGATTAATGCGGCTGTCCCGGGCAAGAACTTTTTTGCTGTTCAGGGCAACCAGCTCCATGGCAATGGTCGTTGTGCCTATATCTACAGCAATCCCCAGATCCTCATTCGGTTCCGGCCCTTCGGTGCGGTCCTGGCCGTCAGAGGTCGCCGTATCACCGGAGGTAAGTATTTTAAAATCTTTCTCATCCTCTGTACACAGCTCCACTGTACAGTCCTGATCCGGACGGGCAAAACAGGACAAACGCATCCCGTCCTCAAGCTGTTCCTTTGAAAATGCCTCCCGGTCTGCCGCTGTCACAGGAAGCTGGCCTTCCCGAAGGCGGACCCTGCATTTTTTACAGGTCCCGCGTCCGCCGCAATAGGCAGGTATATAAATATTCTGGCGCTTCATGGCATCCAGAAGGGTTTCCTGCTCCAGGCATATGATTTTTTTCGTCTTAGATCCGCTGATCACTTTTATTTCCATAAATTCTCCACCTCTTACAGGTATTTTTTTCAGGTGACCGGTTATCAAATACTGCGCAAAGGACAGTCCTTAACGCTGCACCGGGAACAGTCATGCTGTGCATTAAACAGGTCCGGATCTGCGCTTTGGACAAAAACAATACAGCTTGTTTTTACCGGGTCAAACATGCAGCCGCTGCTTAATTTCATATCCATTGTCTGCTCCAGCTGACACATTTCATAAATATGTTTATGAAACTCTAAAGGAAAATCCTGGGGCGCCTCCATCCGCCGGAGGATCCCCGTCCGATTCCCGGCGCAAAACTTCCGGATCCGGGGCATGGCCGCATTTTCCAGAGCAAACAAATACGCATCAGCCATGGCATCTACAAGCATCCCATCTAAATATTCCCCCTGCCCAAAGCATCTCCGGCTTTCCTCCTGAGGCGCTCCTCCAATAGTCAGCACAGCATATAAAAAACCGGTACATCCTTCCCCCGGGTTCAAATATTCTTTCAAATCGTCATTGACCGGCTC
Organism: Candidatus Scybalocola faecigallinarum; assembly: GCA_018711005.1. Classification (GTDB taxonomy): domain Bacteria; phylum Bacillota; class Clostridia; order Lachnospirales; family Lachnospiraceae; genus Catenibacillus; species Catenibacillus faecigallinarum. Next base: position 23,047 of record DVIT01000036.1, read on the forward strand.
ATAGGAAAGCAATACCCTGGGCTTTACATGATGATACAGCCATTCCAGCCGCTGTTCATAGCATTGGGATACTTCATCATATACAGGATTGTCCGAAGAACAATCCAGCATACTCATTACATTTTCTTTATTTAACTTTATTTTTACATCAATGTCAATGATTTCCTGTGTCATAGCTTTACTCCATACAAAAAATCACAACAGTCCATCCGGCTGAACTGTTGCAAAAAGCCCCCCGCACATCGCAGGGGGCCGCTTTTATAAAGGATTATTTTGCAAGGACTGCGTCTCTTGCAACTTCGGCTGCCGTAGCCGCATCCGGCGTATAGTAGTCAGCACCGATCTGCTGGGCAAATGCCTCATTTACCGGAGCGCCTCCCACCATAACAATATATTTATCTCTCAAACCTTTTTCCTGTAACTGATCGATCACTACCTTCATGTTTGGCATTGTAGTCGTCAGAAGTGCGGACATACAGATCACATCAGCGCCCTTTTCTTCAGCTTCGGAAATAAATTTCTCCGGATCTGCATCTACGCCAATATCAAAAACTTCAAAGCCTGCGCCCTTAAGCATCATAGCTACAAGGTTTTTGCCAATATCGTGGAGATCGCCTTTTACTGTACCAATAACCACTTTACCTACCGGCTCGTTTCCTACTTCAACAAGCTTTGGCTCAAGAATGGTCAGGCCTGCATTCATCGCACGGGCAGCTACAAGTACCTCAGGTACGAACACTTCATTTTTCTTGAATTTCTCTCCAATAACCATCATTCCGGAAAGAAGGCCTTCATTTAAAATCGCTTTAGGATCAATACCTTCTTCCAATGCCTGAGAAACCAGCGCCTTTACATTTTTTGCTCTGCCCTTCTGTAAAAATGAGGACATTTCTTCCAAGATTTCCATTCCCATAGGGATTACCTCCTTATATTCCCTGCTTCCCCAGCCAGGGATTAATTTTTATACATACCAGTATAGCCATTATAGCATACAGGCAGGAAACTCCTGGGATTTTTTACAGAAAAACGGTAATTTTTTTGCAATTTTCATGAAATTGCCCTAAAACATCCCAAAATCCATTTTACAAACCTTTACAAAAATCTTTCCCGGTGCTATACTGCTTTTTAGTAATTATTTCACATAATCCAAAGATTTTACCAAGAAAGCCCGGCAAACGAATACCGGAAGAAAGGACGGTGACAGGCTGTGATCCCATATTTATATACCATCGTAGAACAGAAAAAGCTTCAGGAAATGTGTACAGCCTTCCACTGCTGTACACATCTTCCCATTCGTATCCTGGACGATAAGGGGCATCCTTTGGATACCCAAAGTCCATCCTGTACTTATTGTGAAATTTTCAGGAAGTATGCACGCCCTGAGGATAATTGTGACCGTGTTCATCTGGAAGCGTGCCAATACGCCACATCCCTGGGAGAAACCTATATTTTCTCCTGCCCGGCAAACCTGAATCATATTGTATTTCCCTTGATGAACCGCCAGACCCTTTTTGGCTCTATTCTTGTAGGGCCATTTCTTATGGATAATCCGGATGCCATCATGCTGTCGGATCTGTCCCGGCGCTATCCGGAGATTTCTACGGAAAAGCTTTTGGAGCTTTACGAGGAAGCCCAGAATATCCCGGTGATCACGCCCCATACTGCCGGACAGGTAAGCAAACTGCTTTATTACCTGTTTTCCAATCTGATGAGTGAAAGCCGCCAGCTATTTATTGAAAAGCAGGAACGGCTTTCCCAGCAGTCCAGGATCAATGAAAGCATCCAGATGTATAAAAGCCAGCTTCTGGATACAACGTCCTCCTATCCTATGGAGAAAGAACGGGATCTTATTACAAAGGTCCGCAACGGGAATATTTCCGAAGCCAAGGGCATCCTGAATGATCTGCTGGGTTATGTGCTTTTTGTGGACGGCGGAAAGATCGAAACCATCAAGTCCCGGGCTGTGGAGCTGTGTACCCTCTTATCCCGGGCATCCATTGAAGGCGGAGGCGCTTCTGAGCCTGCACTGCAAAAAAATACCCAATTTATTAAAAAAATCTCCCAATGCTCATCCTACGAGGCATTATGCTACATCCTCCAGGAGATCGTAGAGACCTTTGCCGATAATATTTTAAACCATGGAAATATAAAAAACCGGGAAATCATGAAAAAGGCCGTCAACTTTATCGGCCAGCACTACAGCGAGCCCATTACCCTGGCCTATGTGGCCGACGAGGTCCACTTAAACCCTGCATATTTTTCTACACTATTTAAAAAGGAAATCGGCCTGTCCTTTAAAGAATATTTAAACCACGTACGTATTGAGGAAAGCAAGCGGCTCCTTTCCAACAGCAACTTTTCTATTATTGACATTGCCATTGCCGTCGGCTTTGAGGACCAAAGCTACTTTTCTAAAGTTTTTAAAAAGTACACCGGCATGACACCCAAGCAATTCCGGTAAAAATCAGGGGCAGATGTGACCTTTGGATCACACCTGCCCCTGTTTAGCAGACCAGCGACTTTACAGACGGTCCAGGCTCTGTTTTAAATCTTCCAAAATATCTTCCACATTTTCAAGGCCTACGGAAAGACGTACCATACCCGGTGTAACGCCGGCAGCGATCAGCTGTTCATCGGTGAGCTGACGGTGGGTCGCACTGGCCGGATGAAGGACACATGTACGGATGTCCGCTACATGGACTTCATTGCAGGCCATTTTCAGGCCATCCATAAATTCAACGGCTTTATCTCTGCCGCCTTTGATCACAATAGAAATAACGCCGGAGCAGCCTTTAGGCAGATACTTTTTAGCCCGCTCATGATCCGGATCGCTTTCAAGTCCCGGATACTTTACAGACTCGATCTTGTCGCTGCTTTCCAGAAAACGGGCCACGGTCAGGGCATTCTGGCAGTAACGCTCCATACGCACGGGAAGTGTCTCAAGGCCCAGGTTTAACAGGAATGATGAATGAGCGGCCGGATATGCGCCAAAGTCTCTCATGAGCTGCATACGGGCTTTGATAATATAGGCAGATCTTCCAAAATCCTTTGTATAGATCACGCCGTGATAGGTTTCATCCGGTTCTGTAAATTCCGGGAACTTTCCGCATGTCCAGTCAAAGTTTCCGCTGTCTACGATCACGCCGCCCACCTGAAGGGCATGGCCATCCATATACTTTGTTGTGGAATGGGTCACAATATCTGCACCAAATTCAATAGGCTTGCACAGCATCGGCGTTGCGAAAGTATTATCTACGATCAGAGGCACGTTATTTTTGTGGGCGATAGCTGCCCACTTTTCAATATCAAAAACAACAAGGGCCGGATTTGCCAAAGTCTCGCCAAAAACTGCCTTTGTGTTCGGCTTAAATGCTTTCTGGATCGTTTCTTCATCAGCATCGCTATCGACAAAAATACACTCAATGCCAAGACGCTTTAATGTAGCTGCAAACAGATTCACCGTGCCGCCGTAAATATCCGGAACACTGATAATACTGTCCCCGGCCTTGCACAGGTTCAAAACGGCAAACAGATTGGCTGCCTGGCCGGAGGATGTACACATAGCCCCTACGCCGCCTTCCAGATCAGCGATCTTTTTCTCAACCACTTCTGTGGTGGGATTTGAGAAACGGGAATACATATGCTCTGTAGGCATATTAAAAAGATCCCCGATATGTTCTGTGGAATCAAAAACATAGGTTGTACTTTGAACAATAGGCATCACGCCGGGCGCGCCATTTTCCGGCGTATACCCTGAACGGAGGCATTTGGTTTCATCTCTCATGTCAATAATCTCCTTTCACTATCCTGCCATGCTTTACACGGCATCCGGGTCTGCCCCGGCATCATCTGATTCATAAGCCGACCGGGCTGACCTGGCTGAATAGTTACATCATAACACATTTTCTCCAAATATCCAATGGCCATTTCCTTAAAAACACGGTATAATGGTAACAGTTGTTACGATTCAGACAGCGCAGCGTTTACATGGCACCATGGCCGGATAGCTGCGAAAAACTACTTAAAGGAGCGTATTTATCTATGAAAGAAACCATCTATACCATCCCGCTCATGGATGCATTTAATGCCAATGATGAATGCCCGTTTTGTTTTATTGAAAGGAAGCTGGAACAGGAGGCGATTTCCTTTATTATGGGCCCTGCCTATATGGAGGACGATATTCGCGAGGAAACAGACCGGCTGGGCTTTTGCCGCCATCATCACAAAATGATCTATGATTACGGCAACAAGCTGGGGGCCGCCCTGATGCTCCACACCTATTACCAGAAACTCAATAAGGACATGCATGCCCAGTTTGCCGCCTTTACGCCAAAAAAAGCCGGAGCCTTCTCCCGCTTTAAAAAAGCAGGGGATAGCTCCGGCCATCGGGAAAGCAGCCTTGGCCAATGGGTCAGCCAAAGGGAGGAAAGCTGCTATGTATGTAATCATTTTAAAGAAAAATATCCCCGGTACCTGGATACATTTTTTCAGCTCCTGACCCACAATGATGAGTTCTTCCATACTTTTGAAACCGGCAAAGGCTTCTGCCTCCACCACTTCGGCGACATTATCGAAGCGGCGGAAAAAGTCCTGTCCAATAAAGAAAAGGAAAAGATCTATCCTGTTCTTTTTGACCGTATGGAAGTAAATATGAAGCGTCTTGAGGACGACGTTTCATGGTTTGTGGACAAGTACGACTACCGTAACCGGGATGCAGACTGGAAAACCTCCAAAGATGCTATCCAGCGGGGGATCCAGAAGATCACCGGAGGCTATCCCGATGATCCTGTGTTTACTCAGCGGTAAACATATCCTCCCGGATATAATCGTGAAACTGCCGGGCCCTGAGCATTTCAATCTCATACTTGTAGGGCGCTTTGGTCTTTTTGGGATTTTGAGGGTCCGGCACATAAGGCGTTTCCAGGATCTTTGGCACATCCTGGAAATCCTTATGATGAACTACAGCATTTAAGGCATCAAAACCGATGGTGCCGTAGCCGATATTGCTGTGGCGATCTTTGGCAGCGCCCATGGGGTTTTTGCTGTCATTAATATGAAAAACCGCGATCTGATCCTTTCCAAGGATCCGGTCAAATTCGCCGATAACTCCATCAAAATCATGGACAATATCATAACCCGCATCATTGGTATGGCATGTATCAAAACATACCCGAAGCCACTGATTTTCCTTAACTCCGTCGTAAATGGCCGCCAGTTCTTCAAATGATCTTCCGATCTCACTGCCCTTTCCGGCCATGGTTTCCAGAGCAATATAAACGCCCATATCCTTTGTCATCACGCTGTTCAGACCCTGGATGATCTTTTTTAATCCGGCATCCACCCCTTCCCCTACATGGGAACCGGGATGGAGCACTAACACAGAGCTGCCCATGGCCTTTGTCCGTTCCAGCTCTTTTTCCAAAAACTCTACAGCAAGGGTATACGTTTCCGGCTTAACGCTGTTGGCCAGGTTGATAATATAAGGCGCATGGATAATAAGATCCTGTATGCCGTGGGCATGGAGATATTCCCATCCGGCCTGGATGTTCAGCTCCTCAATGGCCTTTCTCCGGGTATTTTGCGGAGCACCTGTATAGATCATAAAGGCTGTTTCTCCAAAAGCCACCGCCTCTTTTGCTGAGCCTAAAAACATTTCCTTGCCGCTCATTCCAATATGTGAACCAATTTTTAACATATCTGCCTCCAGCCTTTAAGGTTGTACCTGTGTATCGGAGGAGAGCCCTGCTGCAGACTGGGCCTGTGTGCCAGCTGCACTTTCAGCCACGGTCTCACCGGTTTCTGTTTCAGAAAAGCTTTCACCGGTCTCTTGCACAGCCTGGCTTTCGCCGGTTTCCCCTTCAGCGCTGCTCTGATCGGATGTGCTTTCCGTTTCAGACTCCGGCACCTGAGTTTCAGTCATGGTCTCGCTTTCCATTGTTTCACTTTCCGGCGTCTCACTTTCAAAAGCTTCCGTCTCTGTTTCCGGCGCTGACGGACGGTTTATGATCACCGTATAAGTTCCCACATCCCCGGAAGGAGCGGTCACTGTAATAATGACACGGTTTTCACCAAAGCTTAATGTATCTGACTTTTCCATAGTTACCACAGCATTTTCATCCATGGGGATGGCGCTGACGGCTGCATTTTCATCCTCATAGGCTACCTGGGCTGTATATTCATAAACATCCGGGCTAAAGGGCTCATTTAATTCCCCCGGCGCCACCAGAAGCTGGTCAAGGCGTGTTTCAGAGGATTCCTGATGGTTGGTCACAACTTCTACAGAAATACTGTCGGAAGATACAGGGATCACATCAAAGGTTTCGGCCTGGGAAATATAGGTGTCAGACACGCTTAATACAGAGGTTCCCAGCTCCAGGGCCTTAAAGTTAAGGGTGTATGTCATGGTTGTTACAGGATCCAGAAATTCTTCCATAATATGGATCATTCCTGATGCTCCGGCCACAGCGCTGCTGTCGCTGGAAACATATTCCAAAACAGTGGCGTCATAAGTAAACATTGTGTCAATGTTTTGCATAGCCGCGTCGCTGGAAATGGTCACACGGACACTAAATTCCTGTTCTTTTTTAACCGTATCTCCATCTGCTGCAATGGATATATTGGCGCTGCTGGCCCGTGATGTGACGCCGGCGGCAATAACGCCGCACACCACTGCACACATAAGGCACACAGCAATAATGATCTTCTTTTTCATCGTCCATCCCTCCTGTTGTTCCCGGACTTACTGTGCCCGGCTTATATTGATCGTATACGTTGTTGTTGTCCCATTGCCTGCGGTACAGGTCACATAAAACGTATTCACTCCGCTCTTAAGGGAGAATGTTCCTGTTCCGGAAACACCTTTGGCATAAGCGCTGACTGCAAAACCGCTGATGCTCACCTGGCTTACATTGGCCGGTACGACCAGATCATAAACCGTTGTCTTATAGTTAAAGGTCGGTGTTAAAAGCAGGTTCTTTCCGCCGCCGGTTACTGTCAGGCTCTTAAGATAGCTGTTGGGATTTCCAGAATAAGACGGCATGGCGCAAGGCGTGGACGGCATGTTATTATACACAGGAATATAAAATACAAAGGCTTTATCCAAAACGCCCATTTTTTTGTAGGAATTATAAATCGTTACCGACTCGCTTGTAGGCGCCTGGATGCCGGTCATATACTGGTGCTTATACAATGCCTGGTGATAAACCACATTAAATTTCTGGAAATAATTGGTATTTTGACCAATGCGTATATATGAAGCTCCAAGGAAATCCGCACCGCCGATAATGGCCTTATAAGGATTGGTCCATGGACGGCCATAGCTTGTATTTGTGCCGCTGCTTCCGCCCTTGGCATAGTTTAAGCCGTTGGAAATAGGATCAGCACCGGACGTTGCACCAATATTATAGTAGTTGTAGTAGCCCTTATAAGCGCCGTAATTTCCCGAAACGGAACCGCTGCCCTTAACGCCCAGCTCCTGACGGCTGCGGGCGGCAAGGAAATAAGGGCTGACACCGGACAATTTTCCGGCTTCCATATATGTATCTGTGTAATTTTTTGTCACACTGCGGCCATTTTCCGTATATGTATAATTTCCGGACATAAATGTCCCGTTTAAAATACCCTGGACAACATCCCGCTTCTGGCTGCTGTCATAGGCCTGGGATTCAAACTGGAAAATATACTTTTCATTAAGCATATTTCTCGGATCCATATAATACTTAAGCACGCCCTCAGACACGGTATAATAGCCGCCGGCATCGCACATGGTGTATTTATCTGTTGCCCAGTTATAAGCGCCGTCCATAGTGGAAAGCTTACCAAAATCTGTATTTCCGTTAATGGATGACTGGATCACATTTACAGCCAGGACATTTTCCCCGGCAATGGCGCTGTTCCAGTCCAGTCCTGTGTTGATCGCCTTAAATACCCAGTTTGGATATTTTTCATGAAGGGCTCTTAAGGACGCTTTATAAGATTCCGGAAATGCTGCAAGCTGCTGCTCAAATGCTGCATCTGACGGTGTCTGTGAACTGCTGCCGCCGCCGGAGCTTCCATTGTCTGAACCGCTGCCGGAATTGCTGCCGCCGCCGGAAGAAATATCCCCGCCGGAGCCGCTTCCGGAAGAAGCATTCACGGTAATATACTGGGCAAAAACATAACCGGTCACTGTTCGGCCGTTTAATGTGACGGATACCTGGTACCATTCACCTTCTGCAGCCAGGATCTTTACAGACGCACCTTTGTTTAAATAGCCCATAACGGATTTATTTAATGACGGGCCGGTACGCACATTTAAGGGGCCGCTGTTCACAACACCGGTCTGTCCGGAAACGGACGATGAACCTCCGCCGCCGGAAGTGTTCCCGTTATCGGAACCGGAATTGCTGCCGCCGGAGGATGAATCCCCGCCGGAACCGCTGTCAGAAGATACGGTAATATACTGGGCAGAAACATAGCCGGTCACTGTTCGGCCATTTAAGCTGACCTTTACTTTATACCAGCCGTTTTCTGTGGAAATGATCTGCACCACAGTGCCCTGATTCACATATCCGTAAATGGAATGCCCGGTGGATGGTCCGGAACGGACATTTAATGGCCCTGCATTGACTACGCCCCGGCCGCCGGAAACGCTTCCTTCCCCGGAGGAACTTCCGCCGCCGGAGCTTCCGCCGCTGTTTCCTGAGGAAACAATGGTAATATACTGGGCAGAAACATAACCGGTACGCACAGCTCCGTTGACCGAAGCGGATACCTTATACCAGTCGCCTGTTTTTCCAAGAATGGTCACTTCCTGATTCCGGTAAATACATCCCAGACGGGATGCGCTGGTGGATGCTCCGGTCCGTACATTTAAAGCGCTTGTATTCACCTTGCCTGTGCTGCCGGATGCAGCGCCGGAGTCTGACGATGAGCCGCCGGAACCGTCGGAGGATGAATCCCCTGAGGAGCTTCCGGAACCGCCGGAAGATGTGGGGGTAATATACTGGGCAAAGGCATATCCGGTCACAGTTGTATTGGAAATCGTCACAGAAACCTTGTACCAGTCACCGGCAGACTCAAGGATCTTCACCTGGGTTCCCCGGTAAACCAGACCTAATACACGGCTTGATGTGGATGCGCTGGAACGGATATTCAAAGCGCTTACATTAACCTTGCCGTTCCCCTGGGATGCAGAGGAACCGCTCTGGCTTTGGCCGGACACATTAATATAATTTTTATGTACATATCCGGTGCGCATTGAACCGCCAATATTGCAGCTGACCTTGTACCAGCTGCCGCTGGTCCCAAGGATCGTTACAGAGGCGCCTTCATAAAGCAGCCCCAGCCGTGAATAACTTGTGGATGCGCCGGAGCGCACGTTTAACGCAGCTGTGTTTACGACGCCGGTCGTCGCCGCATAAGACGGCATCGGCGACACCGCAGCAATTTCCACAGCCAGAATTGCTGCTGTGAGAAAATAAGCTAACCTTTTCATTTCGTCTCTCCATTCTTAGTCATCTTTTTTGTCCCTCGCTTCACGGCGCCTTCCGGAAAAAAGATCCCCGCAGATGCGTTCCGTGACTTTCGCGGCAGATGTAACATATTACAAGTTTGTTACAACACTTATCTATAATTATGTCACATATATGTAATAAAATCAAGAGGTATTTTGTCACAGATTAATGCGTTTTCTGTCACGCAAAAAAACATTGACAGCAAACCCTATTTCTGATAACGTGAACTAAGACCTGTCCGCCAGGCTGGCACGGGAAAAGTATTGTCCCGCTATTGCCCCAAAAACGAAAAGCAAAGGAGGATCCGGCAATGATCACTGTTTATTTTACGCATTATAACGACTGCCCGCCCAGGGAAAAGTATGAAACAGAACACCGTCTTGGCCGCCATCTGCTTCTTTCAGGGCTTAAAGACCTTTTTAACATGGATTTTTCCCCGGATGCTCTGGAAAACCGCCTTCAAAAGAATCCTTATGGAAAGCCCTTCCTTACGGATCATCCGGACATTTATTTTAATATCAGCCATTGCAGCGGCCTTGTGGCTTGTGCCTTTTCCCATGAGGATGTTGGCATGGACATGGAACAGATCCATACGTTCAGCCCGGCGATCCTGAAAAAGGTGCTGACCTTAAAGGAAATGGAATATCTGGAACAGTTTAAGGATGTGCCTTCCCTCTATGAGGAATGCTTTTTCAGATTTTGGACATTAAAAGAAGCATTTATTAAACAGTCCGGCAAGGGGCTGTCCATTCCCCTGACGGATTTCAGCTTTGACATGGATATAAGCACGGTCCCCCCGGTCATTGAGTGTTCCCGGCAGGATCTGTACTTTTACCAGGAAATGCCGGAGCCGGGCTACATTTTATCCCTGTGCGCCCCGTCCCCCATGGGACAAATAAAAAAGATCATTGTGTGAGTATCCCCGGCCATTTACATCCCCGGGAAACCACACAATGATCTTATTTTATACCACTGCCCTTATGCCTTTGGATCAGGCAAGGCCTTCAATATCCTTTTTCATCTTCTTAAGAAATGCCAGGAAGCCTTCATAAGTGCTGTAAATGTCAGCCTTGCTGGTCACTTCAAAAGGTGCGTGCATGGACAGAACAGGCACGCCGCAGTCAATCACGTTCATGCCCTTGTTGGCCATATCTGCAGCAATCGTTCCGCCGCCGCCAAGGTCTACGCGGCCCAGCTCACCGGTCTGCCATGGAATATCCTCTTTGGAGAATACATTGGCAACAGTGTTGAAGAACTCGCTGTGAGCGTCATTGGAACCGGCCTTACCACGGGATCCGGTGTACTTTAACAGGCACACGCCGCTTCCGGCAAAGGCTGTGTTGGATTTATCAAATGCAGACGCATAGGTTGGATCAAATGCAGCTGTAACGTCAGAAGAAAGCATATGGGAATGGTTCATGCAGTTTCTGAAATCCCACATACTGCAATTTCCGGCAGTCTTTACGATCAGCTCGATCATGGCATTTTCGTAAAGCATGGACTGAGCGCCGGAATTGCCCATGCTGCCCACTTCTTCTTTATCAGAGAATAGGCACACACATGTACGCTCCGGATTTTTAACCTTCATCAGAGCAGCCAGGGATGTGTAAGCGCACACCCGGTCATCCTGTCCGTAAGCGCCTACAAAGGAACGGTCAAAACCAATATCCTTTGCTTTGTATGCCGGTACCATTTCGATTTCAGCTGTCATGAAATCTTTTTCAGTAATGCCGTACTTGTCATTTAAAAGCTTAAGCACAGCCAGCTTTATCCCTTCTTTGACTTCTCCGTCCTCCATAGGCATACCGCCCACAAGCACGTTCAGTTCCTCACCCTTAATAGCCTCGGAAGCCTTGCGTGCCAGCTGTTCCTGGCTTAAATGCACTAAAAGCTCGCTGATCATAAATACAGGATCATTTTCATCTTCGCCTACATTGACACGGATCTTTTCTCCGTCGCTGTTGTACATAATGCCGTGGAATGCCAGAGGCATGGTGGACCACTGATATTTTTTAATACCGCCATAGTAATGGGTTTTCATCAGGGCAAGGCCGCCGTCCTCATATAATGGTGTGGGCTTAAGATCAATATGGGGAGAATCAATATGGGCTCCTAAAATATTCATACCGTCCACTACCGGTTCAGTGCCGATCACTGCTGCCACAAGACCCTTGTTGCGGATGCTGCGGTAAACCCGGTCTCCGGGAACAAGCTGTTCCTTAGTTTCTACATTAACAAAGCCGTTCTTTTCAAGGCGGGAAATGCATGCTTCCACGCACTCTCTTTCAGTTTTGCCCTCGTCCAGAAAGCTCTTATACTTATCAGCAAAGGCAAAGATCTTTTCCTTCTGTTTTTCACTATAGCTTTTCCATGCGCTTTCGCGGGTATAGGTCAGCTTTTTTTCCAGTTCCTGTACTTCTTTGTTCTTCATGTTTTTCTTCCTCTCGTTGTCATTTTTTGAGATATATATCCTCTGTCCAAAGCCGTGGTAGGCGCTCCCGGGACAGGTGTCCCAAACCGCCTGCTGCAAGGCTAAGGCCAGAAGGGAAATAAGCCTTTTAGGGACTTACTTTTCAGTTATTATTTTCACCGGCAGTATTCTCACCGGCGACATTTTCACTGCTGTCAGCCGCCGCCGTATCCTCAGCCGCGGCCTTTTCTGCTGAGGCGCTGCCTTTCTTTTTCAAAGGTGTGCCGCATTTGGGGCAAAACTCATAGCCTTTGGAAACATCTCTGCCGCAGGACGGACAGGTGACCACGCCTTTTTGTTTTTTAAGGCTCTCCTGGATCTCTCCAATGGATATACGGATCTGGGAAAGTCTTTCAAGGGCCTTACCTTCCTCTGACTCAGGATCTGCCCCTGCAGCCAGCTGTTTTTCATAAAGCCTTCCCAGGACCACGTAACAGTCCCGCATGTCGCTTTCCAGAGATGTTTTACGCATCTTCAGTTTTTGAGTCTCAATAGCTGCCGTTGATTTCCTGGCCACATTTTCAGTCAGATCGGTGACATTTTTCATAAGATCATCAAATACTGACATAATATCTCCTCCTTTTCGGTGTTTTTCGGTTCAAGTCGATATGCTTTTTCATGCAAGCATGAAAAGCACATCTATTTGACCCTGGTGTCATGTAATGAATATTTCAAACGCCCTGTACGCATCCAGTGTCCCGTATCCCCAGGTACGGCTTGGATAGGCAATATCCGCCGACCTTTGGGCGCCCCGGATCAAATACTGGCGTATCTGAGTCGTTGACATCGTATACTCGCCTTTTCCGTAAATGCCCCACTCCAGGAGCAGAGCCGCTGCCCCGCATACATGAGCCGCCGCCACACTGGTGCCGCTCATGGTTGTGTACCGGCCATTGACTGCCGGACCAAAAACATTCACCCCGGGGGCGCACAGATCCGGCACAACCGCTCCCAAAGGCGTAAAGCCTCTGCCGGAATACAGATAAATACTGTTATTATAATGATTATAAGCGCCGATCCCAAGGATCCCGCCGGCATCTGCCGGCGTCGTCACTGTATTATCCGGCTGTGGTGCTAAAAACTGCGTATCTTCACGAATAAAGCCGTGAACCGGCAGCCACATGTGAAAATTTCGGAAAAGGAGATTTTCCCCGTAAACCCGAATGCGCCATATGCCCGGGACAGGATCTTCAAAACGCATAAAGATCACTTCCCCGCCGGAAGCAGACTCAACGATCCTGTGATTCACAATAATCCGGGTCGGTTCCAGAAAAAAAGATACTCTCTGAAGCCTTCCCATGGCCGGCTCCAGACGGGCAACCGTCTCTCCGGCCGGTGAAACAAAGCCGACCGAATAAATATCCGGCGCTCTTGCCCACAATTCAGTAACAAAGCCCTTTTCATCCGCTCCTACCCTAAGTTCTACCTCTGTGTATTCCATGGCATCCTCCAGCCGGCCAAGGTAATGGCAGCCCCTGCCGGCCTCGTTGCCCCCGGCACAGGTAATGCACACACCGGCCAGGGTTCCGGCCATATCAAGGAAACGGCTGATATAGGAACCGCCGCTGTGATCGCCGGAATTGGTGCCAAGACCAATACAGATGGATACCGGCTTTCCCAGGTGCTGGGACAGGCGGAACAAAAAAGATACTCCGGCCATTATATCATTTTCCTGATACGCAGGCACACCATCCCGGATAAGATAAAACTGCCGGAGATATTCTTTCGCCGGCTTCAGCTTCACTACAGCAATGTCTGCCCGCGGCGCGGCGCCGATAAAATCATTGGCCACATCCTCGCTCCCGGCAGCGATCCCTGCCAGGAATGTCCCATGGCCAAGGGTGTCCCGGGAAGGCACTTCCCCATAAGGATCCTGGGCGCTAAGCGCCCGGTTAATGTCCTCATTGGTATATACCCTTCCATAATCCACCAAAGGCATGGCCCCGGGATTCTGTGCGGATTCCAGTGTCTGATCCCAAAGCCGTATGATCCTTGTTGAGCCGTCGGAACGGCGAAAGGCCGGATGAGTATAGTCAATGCCTGTATCAATGATCCCCACAATAATATCCCCGCCTGAAAGATTTAAATAGGGCTGACGCTGAAGCCGTATGATCCCTGAGCTTTCCATGGATGAGGAATCCATCAGGCCAAACAGCTTTGGCACAGCGCTGTAAGCCAGCAGATCAACAGCGGTTTCCATAGAAGTCAGCGGCAGATGAAAGGCTCCATAGCGTTCATTAAAGATCTGGACGCAGTCCGTCTGGTAAATCTCATAAATAAATTCTTTGATCCCGCCATACTCTACAATATAGTCGGCATAGTCCTGGGAAATAATGGCGTCTGTACATGCGGCCATGGATTTCCTCCCAAACAGGCTCTTTCAAATACTTTATGCGTCTTTGAAAACATTCATGACCATCCTTTGTGCCGCCAAATTTATTTGGCCTCTAAGGCTGCAACACCCCGCATCTGGATCTGGGGGCCTCCTGTATGCTCAATATATTCCCGGGTAATGGTCACCTGGCCAATATTATCATCCTTGGGGATCTCATACATAATGTCCAGCATAAAATCTTCAATAATGGAGCGCAGAGCTCTCGCCCCGGTCTTTTTCTGGATAGCCTTTTCAGCAATAGCTTCTATCGCCCCGTCATCAAACCGCAGATCCACCTCGTCTAAAGCCAAAAGCTTCTGATACTGCTTTAAAATAGCGTTCTTTGGCTCCTTTAAGATCTTTACGAGCATGTCCTTATCCAGTCCCTGCAGGGTAAAGATAATAGGCAGACGGCCGATAAATTCCGGGATCATGCCAAACTCCCTCAGATCATCCACGGTCACCTGATCCATCAGGTCAGGCACTTGATCATACTTATCGCTTAAATCAGCGCCAAAGCCCATGGAGCTTTTCTTATTAAGACGCTCTTTAATTATATTTTCCAGATCAGGAAAAGCACCGCCGCAGATAAATAAAATATTGCGGGTGTTCACTGTCACTAAAGGCACCATGGCATTTTTACTGCTGGCGCCCACCGGCACCTCCACATCGCTGCCTTCCAGGAGCTTTAACAGGCCCTGCTGCACAGACTCGCCGCTGACATCCCGGCTTGTTGTATTTTTCTTCTTGGCAATCTTATCGATCTCATCAATAAAAATAATGCCCTGCTCGGCTTTTTCCACATCGTTGTCCGCCGCAGCCAGAAGCTTTGAAACAACGCTTTCAATATCGTCGCCAATATAACCGGCCTCGGTCAGGGATGTGGCGTCGGTAATGGCCAGGGGAACATTCAGGAGCCGGGCCAGCGTCCGCACAAGATATGTTTTTCCGCTTCCTGTAGGTCCGATCATAAGCATATTGGACTTTTCGATCTCAATGTCATCCATGGTGTTGGTGGCTACCCGTTTGTAGTGGTTATATACTGCCACGGACATAACCTTTTTGGCATGTTCCTGGCCGATCACATAATCATCCAGCTGGGCCTTGATCTTGTGGGGCGCAGGAATATTTTTCAGATCAATGACAGGGGTCTGTTCTTCCTTTGGCTTGCGCTTTTTGATCTTCTGCGACTTAGGCACCGGATCCTCTGTCATCTGGTTCATCACAGGCATGTTAAACAGATCCTGGAAATTAATCTGGTTCATCATATCTGTATAATTAAAATTACTGTTGTTCATAGCGTCCAGACTTTTTTGCATACAATCGGAACAGATACAAATATTGCTGTTCATGGGAAGATGGATCATCTTTCCGGCTTTGCTTTCCGGACGGCGACATATATAACAAATATCTTCATACTGCTTATGTTCTGTTGAATGGTCTTTATTATTATCCGAGGACTGATCTAAAACCTCGTCTTTTTTTATGTCATCGCTCATTTTACTTTCCTCCTGTGTCAAACTGTTCAGTTCTTATTATAGTCTATTGTTAAATCACAGTCAACAACTCCTCTGCACCCGCCACTTCATAAAAAGAAGCAGCACAGAAGGCACCTTTCATGTCTTCCGCGCTGCTTTTTACAGCACATATCTGTTTTTCAGCCTGCCGGCACATGCCGGACCAGAGATTCTATTTACTGCTGCGTTGTTCCTTCATTTGAATTGGCATTTGTCTCTGCCACGGATCCCAGCAATGTAGTTAATGTAAGTTCTTCTGTATACTGACCCTGCTCATCAGGTATCTGAACAGTGATGGTTGCTTCATCGCCAGGGCTGCATGCCTTGATAGCCTCCTGAAGCTGTTCAATGGAGGTTACTGCTTCACCATTGAAGGCAGTGATAATATATCCGGCCTGAATTCCTGCACGCTGTGCTGCAGAATTATCAATAACGCTGCTAACATAAACGCCTGCCGGCCATCCATACGTCTGGGTATAAACATCACTGATCGTACCGCCATAAATACCAAGGCTTGCTGTATTCTCGTCAGTCTTTACGTTGCCGCTAAGGATATTATTAATGGTTTCCAAAGCGCTGTTAATAGGAATAGCGTAGCCCATACCTTCGACCGTTTCACCGTAAAGCTTGGCGCTGTTAATACCAATAACCTCGCCCTTTGTATTTAAGAGAGCGCCGCCGCTGTTACCTTCATTAATGGCTGCATCGGTCTGGATCATGGTCTTTGTTCCATCAGTCATCTGGACTTCACGGTCTACGGCACTGATGGTACCTGTTGTTACAGACTGTCCATAACCTAAGGCATTACCAATGGCAATGGCACCTTCGCCTACCTGAAGGGTGTCTGAATCACCTAACACAGCAATCTTTACTGTGTTTAATGTATCTTCACTCAACTGGCTCATATCTACTGTCAGCACGGCAATATCTGCATCGGAATCATAGCCCTGGATCTGTGCTGATGCTGTAGAGTCATCGGAAAATGTCACATTCACTTCTGTTGAATTTTCAATAACATGATAGTTTGTTACAATATACATTGTTCCGTCTTCTTCACTGAAAATAATACCGGAACCAGCGCCTGCACCTTCCTGGGAATAGGTTCTTCCAAAAAAATCCTGGGACGTTGTCTGGATCACTGTATTTACAGCAACGATAGAGTTTTCAGCTTCAGAAACAATATCGGATACATCTGTACCTTCAATGGTTTCCACATTAGTGGAGGATGTTTTTACCACATTCAGTGTAAAGTTATTATCCGTAGTGTTTTGTGAGGTGCCGGCGCTTCCGGTGGCCATATTGCCCAGGGTATTTACACCCCACATAGTACCTCCGGCAACAAGGCCGAATACAAGGCCAAAGCATACAACCTTTGCAAACTGACGCCCTGCGCTGCCTTTTTTCTTTTTGGAAGCCCGTCTCTGCTGACGATTGCCGGGCTGATGGGCATCCTGAGTGCTTTGCTGATAATAATTGTAGCCGGTGCCGTTATTATACCCTGTACCATTGTTATAGCTGCTAGTGTTATAGCCGCTGTAATAATTTCCCTGAGTATTCTGGGCATTATTATAATTATAACTGTTATAACCGGTATTTGTATTATAAGTATTATAGCTGCCTGAGCTTTCCTTTTGCTCGCCGTTTTCAAATTTCATGCGGTAAATACCAGCCTGAGGCACTGTGTCCTCTCCAACCTGGGAAGCACTTCCCTGTCCGGTCTGGTCTGTGTCTGCTGCTGCCGATGTATGATCATATGAATTGCTGTCTGTTCCAGCGTCACCGTTCATTCCGTTGCCGGACATATTTTTTTCATCATCATATTCGTTATACATACTGATCACCTTTCTTTATTCTATGACTCAGGCATCGCTTTTCTCATATCCCTGAGGCTTTATCCTCTTTACGATTATTATATTATCAGTGAATTGTGTTTTTGTTGTGAATACGATGTTAAAAAATATTGAACGTCATTGGATTTTTTTATACATAACGTCATTTTTCCTGTAAATAATAACAGATATTTTCCATGAGCCGGCAGCCGTTTAAACTTTTTTAGTCTTATACAGCTTTTTCAAAAGCAGCCGTGCTCTGTGGATCCGCTGTCGCACAAGAGCCGGGTCAATACCAAGCATTTCTGAAATCTCCGGAACGGTCCGGTGATAAACAACACGCATGATCAGCACTTCCGAATACTGGGGCGGGAGCATACGGATATCTTTGATCATTTCCTTACAGGTGACGGTATCATAAATATAACTGTCATCTTCAATTCCCAGAAATTGTTCTTCATCTTCTTCCTGCTCTGCCAGCCTGTACTTTTTATTATCTCTTTGAAGATTATAAACCGTCCGCTTTAAAGACGTACATAAATAGCTTTTTGTAGCATTGCTGTTAATGTCCCGGACCAGCTTGTCCCTGTTTCTGTATACTGCTGTAAATACGATCTGCACTGCATCCTCCGCTCTGTGGTAATCATGCAGCATTCCATAGGCTTTCCGGCGGAGCTTGCCCGCATAAGCCAAATATAATTCTGATACAAATTGCCCATCTGTCTTATTTGACGAAATTCTGTCCGCCCCGTCCATATTCTACCTCCATCAGAAATATCATCTGTTTTATAGTGTTCACGTATATAACACCGTGCAAAGACAAAATGTGACAGTTTTCGTCAAAATAAATTACAAATGTGAAGTATATAGTTTTATATCAAGCAGTAGTGCAACATAAAAATACAGCCGTACCGGAAATTTCCGGCACGGCTGCCTCTATGCAAATATAATATCCAGTTATTGTCCCCTTTCAGGGAAATCTTTTTACCACCTGCTCACAAATGCCGCAAGCATTGCTGATAAGATCATAAGACAAACAAAAATAAAGATCACAGCAATAATGATGGTCACTAATTTTAATGCTGCCTGAGCGATCACATACGGCCACAAAGCCGATTTCTTATGATCTGCCAGGCGGGTGATACCGCAGTACAGCAGGATCATCGTAGCAATGGATGCTACAGAAGATACAAATGCGGCGATAAATCCCGTAACAACGGTAAAGGAGCAGATAAAGCTGAATACGGTTGCAAGGATCACAGGAATATATGCAACCACTGTTACATTACATGCGCTCCAGAACGGGATCTTCTTTCCTAAAATGATCATCAGAAGCCATACGGTTAAAGAGGTAAGGAACATGATGGCCACATAGAAAAGGAATGCGCCGAAAAAGGACACAAAGGCACACTGCACAGATGCCCGGTCATAAAGTTCTTCCAAAGCCCAGATGTCGCCAAAATCGCCGAAAATCTGCAGGATGCTGCCAACAGAGCATGCCAAAGACAATGCACCAAAGAAAGCATAGACTGCCATATAAACAGCCCAAACCGGAGACTTGGAATTTCCGGCTTTATCAAACACTTCTGTAGGATCCTTCTTAAAGATGCCTAAAAACCACTGTAAAAGGTTGTTTCCAAATTCACTGGGCTGACGGGGAGGCATCTGTCCATAATAGGGCTGACCCTGCGGGCCGTTCCCCGGCATTCCGTAGTAAGGCTGACCCTGCGGGCCATTTTGCTGGCCCATCTGAGGTCCGTTCGGCCCCATCTGAGGACCATTGGGTCCCATCTGACCGCCGCCGTAAGCTTGTCCGCCCATATTATTGTTATAGCCGCCCATTTGAGCGCCGGCACCATAACCGCCGTTCTGAGCGCCACTGCCATAAGGAGCGCTGCCATAACCAGGCACTGTATTTGAATAAGGCTGCTGCGGGCCGCCCGCCGGATTTCCATTCTGAGGACCGCCATAATAGGGCTGGCCCTGCGGGCCGACTCCTCCCATCTGAGGACCGCTCTGGTTCATCTGAACGCCTCCGGGAACTGAACCTGACTGTGCAGGATTAACATTTCCATAATCTGCCGGAGAATGTACTCCCGGATCTGTCTGGGAATTTACCGGATTATCCTGTACTCCATTATTTACGCCCGGCACAGGTTCTGACTGTACAGGCCGTTTGTTCTGAGGCAATACATATCCGCAGTTTGGACACACCCCAGCGTCATTCAGCGGTGTTCCGCATTTCGCACAAAAAGCCATTTTTCATACTTCCTTTCATTATTTCTGCCATGTCCCTCACAGCGTCCGGAGATATCTTAAAAGTACCTCCTGCCGCCTTTTATTCATATCCCGACCAGCGGAATATGGCGCAGGACCCCTGTATTCTCATTTTAAAACGCTGACTTGTTAATGTCAAGAAATAACCGGTAAAATCCCGGTATAATGTATCATATAATATGTGGTGCAGCATTACAATTACCGTTTTCTGAAAATGATCAGCTTGCTGAAAACATAATTAAAGATCATGACAAAAATATTGGCCAGAATCTTTGCCACAAGTCCCGGAAGATGGGCTACCGACACACATAAAAACATAATGACCATATCCCCGGCCATGGACATGACCCGGCCGCTGACAAAAAGTCCAAATTCCCGCAGGATTGCCCTTGCCCCCCGCTTTTTGCTCTTAAATACCCATGTGCGATTGGTCACATAAGCAAACAGCACCGACAGCACCCAGGCGATAAAATTGGAAACAAGGTAAAAAATCCCAAGAATATCCGCGCACAGTCCATACACAACAATATTAACCAAAGTCGTCAGCCCGCCGCAGATCACATATAAAACAAGTTCCTCATATTTTTTATAAAGCGTGCGTATTTTATCGATCATAATTCCTCTTTTCTATGTCCTTAGGGTCTTTCATATTTGTATCAGAAACAAGGAAATGGGGGCGGCGCTTTACTTCATAATAGATCCGCCCGATATATTCCCCTAAAACCCCCACAGAGATCAGCTGTACACCGCCAATAATGAGTATGGCACAGATGGTGGTAAAATATCCCGGAACATCAATGCCGTGAAGCAGGATCTGGATCAGCGTGATCAATATATAAATACAGCTGATAAACACAAGGATACCGCCCATAACAAAGCATATGCGCAGCGGCTTATTATTAAAGGAAATCAGCCCGTCAATACCGTAAGACAAAAGCCGCTTAAAGGACCACTTTGTCTCGCCTGCAACACGCTGCACATTTTCATATTCAATGATCTTTTCTTTAAAGCCGATCCATGAAAAAAGGCCTTTGGAAAAACGGTTATACTCCTGCATGGCCAGCAGGCCGTTTACGGCCTTGCGGCTCAGCAGCCTGAAATCGCCTACGCCATCCATCATCTTAACATCGACAATGTGATTGACCAGACGATAATAAAGATGAGCCATAAAGGCAGAGCGCTTTTTATCCCCTTTGCGGTTGCGCCGCGCGATCACCTGGTCATACCCCTGTTCATACCAATAAAGCATTTCCGGGATCATTTCCGGCGGATGCTGCAGATCCGCATCCATGATCACTGCACAGTCTCCGGAAGCATACGTCAGCCCTGCCAGCATAGCAGCTTCTTTTCCAAAATTCCGGCTAAAGGAAATATAGCGCACATGGGAATCCTTTTGGGCTGCCGTCTTTAGCTTTGACAAAGTATCGTCCCGGCTTCCGTCATCAATAAAGATCAATTCATAGCTGTGATCCCCGTCTTTGGCACATGCTCCCATCACCTGTGCCAGTCTTTTCCATGTAGCCTCGATCACAGCACTTTCGTTAAAACAAGGAACAATCACAGATATAAGCATCGTTTCCTCCTGATTTATGCATTAAATACCGTATCTGTCAGCTTAAACGCGGACTCGATCACCTTATCCATATCATAATATTTATATTCAGCCAAACGTCCGCCAAAAATCACATGCTGCTCTTTTTTGGCCAAAGCTTCATACTTTTCAAACATCGCCTGGTTTTTTTCATCGTTAACGGGATAATAAGGCTCCATGCCTTCCTCCCATGTTACCGGATATTCCCGGGTGATCACCGTCTTTGACGATGTGCCGTATTCAAAATGCTTATGCTCAATCACGCGGGTATACGGTGTTTCCCGGTCTGTATAATTTACAACAGCAACGCCCTGATAATTCGGCGTATCCAAAAGTTCTGATTCAAATTTCAGACTGCGGTATTCCAGATGGCCAAACTGATAATTATAGAAGGAATCCAGCATTCCTGTATACAGCACCGTATCGCCCATGGCCATATATTTTTCCCGGTCCTCATTAAAGTCTGTGTTTAACAAAACATCACAGCCTTCAAAGAGAGCGTCAATGATCTTATTATACCCTCCAATGGGGATGCCCTGAAAACGGTCGTTAAAATAATTATTATCATAAGTGTAGCGCACCGGAAGACGTTTAATAATAAATGAGGGCAGTTCCCGGCAGCTTCTGCCCCACTGTTTTTCTGTATACCCTTTGATCAGCTTTTCATATATATCCCTGCCTACCAGGCTGATGGCCTGTTCCTCCAGGTTCCGGGGTTCATGATCGATCTGCCCCCGCTGCTGTTCAATAATAGCCCGGGCCTGATCCGGTGTGGAAATGCCCCACATTTTGCTGAATGTGTTCATATTAAAAGGCATATTGTAAATCTCCCCATGATAGTTGGCAATAGGAGAATTGGTATACCGGTTAAACTCTACAAGGCTGTTGACAAAGTCCCATACCCGGCGGCTGCTTGTATGGAAAATATGGGCGCCGTACTTATGGACATGAATTCCTTCCACATCCTCACAGTAAATATTTCCACCCATATGGCCGCGTTTTTCAATAACAAGGCAGCTTTTTCCTGCTTTTCTTGCGTGCCATGCAAATACTCCGGCAAAAAGGCCGCTGCCGACAATGACATAATCATAATGCTTCATAACTAAACCTCCATATTAAAGTCCGCTTTTTACAGGCGCCTGATAAAGCCATTTTCTGCGGACGCCTAAAAAATAAGGCTGCATCATGAAGATGCAGCCTCTGGCATGATCATAAATTTTCAAACTTTACGAAAGATCCAGCCTGTATACACACATCCCATCCTCGTCAGGTGAAAAACGTGCATCCGGTTTCATTCCCAGCTTTTGAGCCAGTCTCAGGGATACCTTATTCTCTTTATGGATCCGTGCCGCAGCACAGGTAAATTCTGTCTCTTTTCGGATATATGCTACAATGGCTTCCATAGCCTCCAGTGCCAGCCCCTGACGGCAAAAATCCTTCTGGATCACATATCCAAGCTCCGGCAGCCAGTCATCACCGACCTGAGAAGGCCATGCTCCGCAGCGTCCGATCATTCGGCCGCTTTCCTTATCCACCACAGCCCAAAGTCCAAGACCATAAAATCCATACATAAAATGAATATAGCTTTCCAGCTTTTCCCGTTCCTCATCCCGGTTTGGGGATAAGGGTTCCACGCCCTGTACAGGGCCCCAGGAATCATAAATGCTGTAAAGACTGTCCAAATCATCTAACGACAGCTGACGGATCACCAGCCTTTGGGTTTCTGTAATGATGTTTGGCGCATTACCGCTCATCTGCATAATACAGACGGTTCAGAGCGCTGAAGATCGCCCGGATGGATGATCTTGTAATATTGGAGCTAATACCTACACCAAATGCAGACTCGCCGGTGTTAGCATCCACCAGCTGGATGTAGCTGGCTGCCTGAGAATCAGAGCCTTTGGTCAAAGCATGCTCTGTATACATGGTGAGCCGTGTGTTATATCCGGCCTGCTGGCACAATCCATGCTTCACAGCATCAATAGGACCGTTGCCAAAGCCTTCGATCACCTTTTCCTGGCCATGATCGGTATAAGTCAGGATCACCTTTGTATCATACTCCTCATGCTGCTCACTGATATCTTCGATCCGCACCTTTCTGAAATGCAGGGGTTCCTTAGCTGCAATATACATCTCACGGAAAATAGCCATGATCTGCTCCGGCGTAACCTCGCCCTGCTTTTCAGAAATCTTCTGGACTTCGTCTGCCAGCTCCTTATGCATCTCTTTTGGCAGCTTAAATCCAAAATACTGATCCATAATAAATGCGACGCCGCCTTTGCCGGACTGGCTGTTAATACGCACAATAGGCTCATAGCGTCTGCCCACATCTGCAGGATCGATAGGCAGATAAGGAACTTCCCATGTATCCGGATGTCTTTCATTCATAGCCTTAATGCCTTTGTTGATAGCATCCTGATGGGAGCCTGAAAATGCAGTAAATACAAGCTTTCCAGCATAAGGATGACGCTCAGGCACTGCCATCTTGCAGCAGCGCTCGTAAACATCTATGATCTCATTGACATTTTCCAAATTCAGTTCCGGATTAATGCCCTGAGAAAACATATTATACGCAATATTAAGAATATCCACATTACCTGTACGCTCACCATTTCCAAAGATCGTGCCTTCAACACGGTCTGCTCCGGCAAGCAGGGCCAGCTCGGAAGCTGCCACAGCACAGCCCCGGTCGTTGTGGGGATGCACACTTAAAATAATACTCTCCCGGTTGGATAAATGACGGTTCATCCACTCAATCTGATCGGCATATACATTAGGCGTGGTCATCTCTACTGTTGACGGCAGATTAAGGATAATGGGTTTCTCCCTGGTAGGCTTCCACTCATCCATGACAGCCTCGCATACTTCAAGGGCATAGTCAAGCTCTGTTCCTGTAAAGCTTTCCGGTGAATATTCCAGCCAGAGATTGCCTTTAAAATTCTTTGCATGGCTCTTGACCATACGTGTACCGTCAATGGCGATCTGCTTGATCTCCTCCCGGTTCATGTTAAAAACAACATCCCTCTGAAGGGTGGATGTGGAATTATAAATGTGTACGATCACATTCTTTACGCCTTCGATCGCCTCAAAAGTCTTATCAATCAAATGAGAGCGGCACTGAGACAATACCTGGATGCGCACATCATCCGGAATCATATTCCGTTCCACTAATGTTCTTAAAAAATCATACTCAATCTGGGACGCTGACGGAAATCCAACCTCAATCTCTTTAAACCCAAGCTGCACTAAAAGATTGAAAAACTCGATTTTTTCTTCCACCACCATAGGTTCAACAAGAGCCTGGTTTCCATCCCGAAGATCCACACTGCACCATACCGGCGCTTTTTCAATCTGACGGTTTGGCCACTGGCGGTCCGGCAGATCTACAACAGGTACTCTTTTATACTTTTTATAATTTAACATATTCTTTTTCCTCCTCAATATAAAAATTATCCATAAACGTCCGGCCGGTCCCGGACACTTTCCTTTTCAGGCAATGATCCGTTTCAATAATTTTTACTCTATCCCCTTTACAGGGAGTCGGAGGACCACACTGTACTTATCCAGTATAAATAATGTCGGCCGTCGGACTATAATATTAGCCCCATCCTTCATCATCCCTTTTCATAAATTTTAGGTTACAATCCAGTGTCAAACGGTTGTTTCTATAATACTTTACCAAATAAAAGTTTCCATGTCAAGAACTGCATGGCAGATGCCTCCGCCATGCAGTTCTCTGTGGACAGCCGCCTCACGCCTCACATGGGCAAACCGCTGTCCTCCCTATGCACTTTTCATGCTATCGCATCACTCGCTCAGGCCTTTTTCAATAAGGCTGCCAATCTTTTCCATAGCCAGAGCTTCATCCGGTCCGTCGCAGATAAGACATATCTCATCTCCGCATTTAACACCGGCGCCAAGAACGCTCAGCACACTTTTGGCATTAGCCGTGGTATTTCCCAGCTGAAATGTGATCTGGGACTTAAACTTCATGGCTTCTTTGCAAAGGATTCCTGCCGGACGCAAATGCAATCCGGACGGATTTTGTACTGTGATTTTTTCCTGTAACATGCTGACTACCCCCAAGCTCTTAAAATTTATTCCTTACTTTATGATTCTCCGGTCTCACCTGAAGAAGGGTTGGCTTCCTCCACAATAATTGAAATCTCCTGTCCCGGCGCCAGTTCAATACTATCCGGCAGCACTGCAGACACAGTGGCCGAATACTCACCCGGCTCATCACAGTTGGACACATCCAGCGAGAACTGGATCGTTCCTGAGGAGCTGCTCCTCACACTGTCCAGATCCGCTTCTGTACCGGTAACAGTAATAGAAACCGAATCCTGTCCCGAGGCCAGCCGGTAAGTGAAATCTGGATTACTTCCCACCAGCTGTATATTTTCAAAAGAAACCGGCCACGAAGCGGATACCTTTTCCTCTACAGTGATCTGGTACGTAATGCCGCTTTCCCTTAAATCAGAATCCACCAGCCTCAGGTTATCCCCCAGGTAATCGGCAATCGGGAAAACGCCTTCTGTGGTCTCTGTCAGATTGGATTCTCCGGGAACAGAGAACACCACATATCCCCGGCTGACAGCCTCGCTTTGATCCAGATCTTCATCGTCGCCGGTGACAACGATCTGCTGAGGACTGTAGGCCGTATTAGTAATGGCGTACCCATCCGCCGCGGTTACACCGCTGAAATCCAGACGTACATCAAGCGTTTCTGTCCGCCATATTTCCACAGTGACCAGCACAGGCTCCTCTAATTCAATATGCACAGTCTCTGCAGTAATTTCGTCCCCATTTTTATCATACAGAATCGGATCAATACTTTCTGAAAAATCCGTACTCCTGCCGTTTACATTCACCGAAACCACAAGACGGTCCGCATTTTCAAGGATACGCTTGGGTCCGGTAATAGTCACCAGACTGGGTTCGCAGCTCGTATTTCCCACCGCATATCCTTCAGCAGGGCTGCCGGATGTACTCACGGTCACATCCTTCTGGATACTTGTCAGTTCATCTACTTCAATTTGTAATGTATTGCTTTGCGGAAGGATCTCCACGCTGCTGTCCACATAAGCCTTCGCTGTGATTTCCACAGGAACCGCATTAACAATGGACAGCTTTGACAGATCCGCATAAACATTAAAATCAGAGGCTGTCAGCCGGCTGATCACTGACGTCTTTCCGCTAATGGTAAAACGGGCAGTTTCGCCGCTTACAACAGAATATGTATAGTTTTCATCCTGCTGGGACAGAACATCCTCATTACGGATTTCCACCGTTTGTGTCAGCGTCTTTGTGGTCATAGGGTCTGCGATACTTTGAATCACCAGCCAGATCACTACGGCCAGTCCAAGTGCTGCCAGCTTTAATCCCAGATTATTGGTCAGCTTTTTTTTCATTTTTCAAAATACCTTTCAATTTTCTGAATCTACCGGTTTTCCGGTCATTTCCTTTAGTTTCCTGCAGTTCCCGTCTCAGCTCGCTTACACTTAAATGACTGTGAAGGATACCGTCCCGGGCTACCGATACAAAACCGGTTTCCTCAGAAACAATGATCGTTATACAGTCAGAAATCTCACTGATGCCTACGCCGGCACGATGGCGGGTACCAAGAGCCTTGCTCAGTTTTTCATTTTCAGACAAAGGAAGATAGCAGGTGGCTGCCACAATACGGTTATTACGGATAAAAACCGCACCGTCATGGAGGGGTGTATTATGTTCAAAAATATTAATGAGCAGCTGGCTGGACACCTGTGCATCCAGAGGAATCCCTGTGCGTTCATACTCGCTTAAAACGACCTGACGTTCCACCACGATCAGTGCGCCGGTCTTTACCTTTGCCATATCAAATACCGCTTTAATGATCTCCTCATAACACTTTTCTGTTTCCCGCGGGAAACGATCAGAGGAATTGGAAGAACCAAAAAGCGATGAAACAATCCGCTTTCGTCCCAGCTGTTCCAGCGCCCGTCTCAGCTCCGGCTGAAAAAGTACAAAGATAGCAATCACAATCACATTAAACGTCCGTGTAAATATCCACAGAATCGTTGTAAGATCCATCAAATATGCAAGGATAGCAAAGACTATGACCACAATGATCCCTTTAAACAGCGTCCATGCCCTTGTGTTTTTGATCCACTTAAAAAGCTGGTATATCAAAAATGCCAGGATCAGGATCTCGATCACGTAATTTACCCGAAAGCTTCCTAACGACGGAAGATATAGCCAGGAAAAGAGATTTTTGAAATATCCCACAATGGCATCCACTTCTGTCTCACCTGCCTTACTTTAAAACATCGGTATGGATCCATTAAAGGCCACCGGCTCAATCGTCTGAACTGTAATCCTCCATAGAATCATCATATCCGTCATCATCAAAATCAAAATCAAAATTTCTGCTTAATTCGCGGCTGCGCTCAGATGCTTTTGTCCGGCTTCTAAGTGCCTGTGTTTCTGCTGCTTTTGCACTGGCAGTTTTAGATGCTGCAGGCTTTCTTCCTGTTGCAGCCGTCTTTGTATCTGCCGTATTCTTCTGAGTCCTGTTTGCTCCCAAAGCTGCGCCGGTCCTGGCCGTTTTGGAAGTGCCTGACACAACGGCTGCCTTTTTCCGTTCCGGGGCCTTTTCCCGGTTAGGCTTTTCAGGAATCTTTATTTCCGGGATAATAATATCCGATGCATTCACCTTAGTATCCTGTGAGATCAGAGTTTTATCTTCTTCAAAAACACGGGTATGCTCTGAAGCTTTCCCTTCTGTAACCTGTACAGAAGGCCCGCCGTCCTCAAAATCTTCATCAAATACATCATCTTCGCCCTCATTGCGGGAAAGAACAGTTTTTAACCCTTCCTTTAATGAAAACTTATGCTTTTCTTCCGAATCCCTCTCACGAGTCAGTGAAACTGCAGTGCCATTTCCCGTTTTCGGGATTGCGCGGACATAGTATACATAGTCATCATCTTCAAACTGAACAAATTCCTTATGAGCATAGTCCACTGTACAGCTCATAAACTGGATCAGTGCCGTAAAAAGTGCAGACAAAATACTGCCAATGATCACCCCGCCGGCAGAAACACTGACGCCCAGCATATTTCCTCCCACCAGGAGACCAATAATACCGGCAAGCATGCCTGCGCCAATACCTGCATACCAGGCATAGTCAAAAGGAAAACGGCTGACCACATAGGTCAGGACAATGATCAGTGCAAAAACAACCGCGTAAAGAACCATTTCACGGTTTGCCAAAACATTATCAATCACCTGCTGATAGGCCGCCACAATGGCTTCAATATTCGTTCCTGCATCTTCTACCATAGGCGCCGCTTCAATAATATAATGAACAACACTCATCATGATAAAGCTGCATGCCACCGGAACGATGGTAAAGGGTGAAAAAAACAGCCCGGCGATCAGCGGAATGATAAAATGCAGATTCAGGGGCATAAGCACCGGAATCAGCAGCATAAGCACACCATGGTTAGGTGCAAACTTTAAATATAAGAAATAAAATACTACAAATACAACAAACGCCAGCAGCATCATGACCAGCGACAGCCGGTACAGATGGAGAAGCGTCACGATTGCCACTAAAAGGACGAAAATGGAGGATGGCACAATACCGCAGATCAGCGAAAGCACCAGCCGGATTCCCATATTGTTCAGGACCGGAAAATAGCCCAGATTACTATTTACATAACCGAATACAAAAAAAGCTACCAGGAATTTGAAAATAATACGAAAGTATGATTCATATCCCTTGTATATCCGGATCACCATGTCTCTAATTTCCAAAACTTTAGTCATTATTTTCTTTACCTCCTGGCCTTCCCGTCATGGACTGTTCCATATCGTCATATTCCTCAATCAGGGTCAGGTTTCTATTATAATGTTTCAGGCGCTTTTTAGCCCTGCTGTATTTATAAGGATAGTACAGCAGACAAATGATTACATAAACCACCAAAGAAAGGAAATAGGCTGTCAGCAAAAGCCGTGCCAGCGCCTGAAGGTCTATGCGGAAGATCAGCTGAAAAATATCTTCGGAAGTACACATAAGATAGATACAGCTGCATAAAAAAACGCTAATGGTTACCCCAATTAACGTTTTAAGCATATTAAAACGTACATAATCGCTGCTGCAATACTGGTTAATCTTCAAGTCCTCTTTGCCTTGATGCTTTTCATAGATTGCAGTACGGGTCATAAGACGAATCTTCTCTTTATCTAACATAACTTTACCTCTCAACTAAAATAGCCTGCGGTTCACCGGCTCGCATACATATGCAGATATGCATGGCTTTTTTTTAATTAAGCCATGTCAGCTCGGGCTCTGCCCTCGCTGCGGCTTGCGCCGTATATATCTGCATATGTACACGCTCCTGTGAACCTGCGGTTCACCGGCTCGTATACATATGCAGATATGCATGGCTTAATTATATCACATAATATATGCAATTTCAAAATTTTTTAGAAATTTATTCAATGTAATGATCCGGCCATACGAAGGGTTCTTCCTTAGGTCTGGATATGCCGGCTGAATTGCTTTTTAGCTCTGCAGGCAAACATTACACTTAAATGGTTAGACCCTAAAAAGAAAAACAGAAATCCGGGGTGAAACCAAATAAAATGAGGGTATCCATCCATTCTGTTTGATCCTTAAATCATCATGACATCACGATCGCTCCGTGCTATCGCACTCTCGCATCATTTTAAAAGCATACCCAACCTTGAGGAAGAACCCTCCAGGGGGATATGGCTTTATTTTATCTGTTAATATTTTTATATTTCACATCTTAAAATATACATCGCCCCATCCGTGTTCATTTTATGCGCTGAAACAGCAGCAAAACCGCCGTCGAACGATCATCCGTACGGATCTTTTTATGGATCTGCACAAAAAATCTGCTGCCATACGCCCGGCTCAAAAGATTCGCTCTTTTAGCATAAGTCGTACAGCAGCAGTCTGTCAACTATTATTTTTATAAATTTACGATTTCGTGAGTACGCAGTGCGGAGAAATCCGTGGCATCCCAGGATCAATACCAGCGTACCATAGGCAGATCGTTATTGATCCCCTTGGTCATTAAGATCTGGTGCAGATCGATGATGCCGTTATGGAAGGTGGCGGCGCAGGCCGATAAGTACAGGTCCCACATGCGCAGGAACCGTTCATCAAACATCTTCCGGGCTTCGTCTATATGTTCTTTGTAATTTTTCTCCCAGCAAAGGGGGGTCCGGTTATAATGGAGACGCAGATTTTCCACATCCAGCGTATGGAAATTATCCTCAGCCGCACAGCAGTCAGATAGTCCTCCAGCCCTTCTTCCCTGATCTGGCGCCGAAAATGATCCAACGCCTCATAAAGATTGCCCTCAATCTCCAGATCTCCATCCATGTAGGCCTCGCCAAGAGCGATGGATGTGCTGGTGAGCAGGTCGGAAACAGGAATTGCCTTTTTAAATCCACGACAAATGTATGCTCACCTTCACCTACAAGATATTCCTTACCGTGAACTACTCATTGTCTAAAGCCAATGGGCTTCCTGCTTCATCGACCTCGCTTCTACGCTTCCGCTCCGGTCCGCGCAGAGCCGATGTCCACTGGACATCGTGCGCCCTACTATCTCCACAGGCGTTAATTCGGGCAGTCCCTGCCCTATATGTTTCTTTATGCTATTTGTCCTAATCCTTCTGCCAGTATATTTTTTGCTGCATTTATATCCCTCTCATGTTCTGCTCCACATTCCGGACAT
>DVIT01000037.1 GCA_018711005.1 Candidatus Scybalocola faecigallinarum
ATCGTGAAACACTTGAATAATCCAGTCATCCAGACAAGAAAGTAGCAAATGAAGCACCGTATTGTACAGAAATCAGATTTATACTGAGGTAATATTTAAAATTTGTGTCCAGTTTTTGTTGACTAGTGCACGATTTGGTCTCACAATACCCTCAAATAAAAGAAAACGCCGTTTTTAACCGAAGTTGATAAGAAAATCCTACCCCCATATACGCAAAAATTCCATTTTTGACCGAACTGGGTCCAAAATCAGCCCGGTGCTGCGCTAAAAACCACTCCCAATCCAAAACAAAATCCCCAAACTTGAGGAAGAACCACCTGCTTGCTAAGGGGACTTTCTCTAACCCGGCCATGGGGCGGGTTGCTGTGATTTGCAGCTTTACTGTCTCATGGGAATGTGCTAATATTTAGGTACACCCAAATGGCTTGTATTACGGTTATTTCATCGAAAACTTCAAATAGATCCGTAGATTTTCAGGCAGCGCGGTTACAGGGTTCTCAGAAATAAATAAGCAGGTGAATAACATTATGGATATTAACTATGAACTTTATAAAGTCTTTTATTATGTTGCCAAGACACTTAGCTTTTCCGAGGCGTCAAAACAGCTTTATATCTCCCAGTCAGCGGTAAGCCAGTCCATTAAGTCTCTGGAAACAAAGCTGAACCAGCATCTTTTTATCCGCAGCACAAAAAAGGTTAAGCTGACACCGGAAGGGGAAATGCTTTTTAAACATGTAGAGCCGGCGGTAAATCTTATTATCCGGGGAGAAAACCAGATTCTGGACGCCAACACTTTAAACGGCGGCCAGCTGCGCATTGGGGCCAGCGATACTATTTGCCGATATTTCCTGATCCCATACCTGGAGGAGTTTCATGCCCATTTCCCAAATGTACACATTAAGGTCACCAATCAGACCAGCGCCCGCTGCGTCGATTTGCTGGATAATGGCCAGGTCGATCTGATCGTTGCCAATTATCCCAATCCCCGGATGAATACCGTATCCAATGTGCGCCAAGTCAAGGAATTTAAAGATATTTTTATTGCCAATTCCCATCATTTTTCTTATCTGAAGGATAAGACGCTGCGGCTGGAGGAGCTTTTGGCCTACCCCATCCTTATGCTGGATAAGCAGAGCATGACAAGTGAATTTCTCCACAGCCTGTTTCAGCAAAAACAGCTGGATCTGGTGCCTGAAATCGAACTGTCCAGCAACGACCTGCTCATTGATCTGGCCCGGATCGGTCTTGGCATTGCCTTTGTCCCGGATTTTTGCCTTCCGGAAAATGATCCGGATCTTTTCTGCATCCAGACAACGGATATTCTTCCGTCAAGACATATTGTTGTGGGCTATAACGACCAGGTGCCTATTTCAGAGGCTGCCAAATATTTTATTGAAAGCTTATAAACGCCTGAGATAGGACCGGATCCTGTCCACTTCCGGCAGGCAGCTGCCTGCCGGGCGCACAAAAAAACCCCGCTGCCGGACAGTTTCCTGTCAAAGCAGCGGGGTTTTCTATTCACCTTATCTCTGTGATCTTCCGATCTCAAGACCTTTTTCAAAGGCAGCCTTGTTTAACGGCAGGAGCTTTGGCTTTTTGCCAAGCTTATGCTCAATGGTATTCCATACGATCTCAGGGGCAAGAACCTCTGTGTAGCCAATGTATACGCCAAGCATGATCACGTTTAATACTTTGGCATTGCCCATTTCAAGAGCCAGCTCTGTCACTGGAGCTTTAACAACCTTAACATCATCCCTTGGAATGTCATCGCTGACAATGGAGCTGTTGATAAACAGTGTTCCGCCTGGTTTTAAAACATTGATGAATTTATTTAATGAAGGACCATTCATAACAATAAGATCATCCATAACATCGCCCACCGGGCTTCCTACCATACCGTCGGAAATAACCACATAGCAGTTGGCTGTACCGCCCCGCTGCTCGGCGCCATAGGATGGGAAAAATGTAACGCTCTTATCTGTAGAATCGCATGTGGCGCTGGCGAGGAATTTACCAAGCGTCATAACGCCCTGACCGCCGAAACCGGCAACAAGTAAATTTGTCTCCATAGTATTTCCTCCTCCTATTTATCTCTGATAACGCCCAGAGGGAATTCCGGAAGCATCTTCTGCTCAATATAATCAAGAGCATCCAGAGGATCCAGTCCCCAGTTTGTCGGACAGCTTGTTACGATCTCCACCATAGAGAAGCCTTTACCGTCGATCTGATTCTGGAAAGCTTTCTTAATGGCATTTTTTGTCTTAATAACATTGGCCGGTGTATTGCAGCTTGTACGCACCAGGTATGCAGGCGCTGTCAGCTGATTTAAGATCTCGCACATATGCATGGGATAGCCGTGTTCCTCAGCAATACGTCCCTTAGGCGCTGTGGAAGCTTTCATGCCAATAAGGGTTGTTGGAGCCATCTGGCCGCCGGTCATGCCGTAAATACCGTTATTAATGAAAATAACTGTAATATTTTCGCCGCGGTTCGCCGCAGATATAGATTCTGCAAGGCCGATAGAAGCAAAGTCGCCATCACCCTGATATGTAAATACTAAGGAATCCGGATTGGTACGCTTAATTCCTGTAGCAACCGCGCAAGCACGGCCATGGGGAGCGGTTGTGTTATCATAAGTAATATATTCCATATGCAGGCCGCAGCATCCAATACCAAGGACGCATGTCGCTTTATCAAATAAGTTCATTTCTTCCAGAACTTCACCGATCAATTTAATTACCGTGCTGTGCATACAGCCGGGGCAGAATCCGTCAACCATATCGTCGCGGATACCTTTTGTACGGGCATAGATTTTTTCCATCTGACGCATCCTCCTTATTCAAAAAGCTTTCTTGCTGCTTCAAGAACATCGCCGCGTTTGATCACATTACCGCCGGAGCACAGGCAGGTTTCAATAGGACAGCGGTCCTTAACAGCCATTTTAACATCATAGATCAACTGAGCAGGAATAGACATTTCCACATCCAGGATTGCTTTGACTTTGCTGTAGTCCAGCTTTTCAAAGGATTCGTACGGGAAAGGATGTACAGTGATCGGACGGATCAGACCGATCTTCTTGCCCTCTGCCCGGAGGATATCTACAACAGACTTGGACACACGGGCAGAAATACCATAAGCAGCGATTACAACCTCTGCATCGTCTACCATATATTCTTCTACCTGAACATCCTCTTTTGCCCAACGCTCATACATTGCTGCAGCGTCCTCATTGGCTTTCTGCATATCTTCTGTTCTCCAGTGTCCGGGCTCGATCCAGGAACGCTGCTCGTCCAGGCTGTGTCCGATACATGCCCAGGACTTTTTGGATTCTTTAATGGCAGCCACTTCTTCATCAGACTTCATCTCCGGAAGAACAACCGGCTCCATCATAGTTCCGATCACGCCGTCGCAAAGGATAAGGACAGGGTTTCTGTCTCTGTCTGCATAATCAAATGCATTGTAAGTCATATCTACAGCTTCCTGAACTGTGGAAGGTGCAAAAACAAGCATTTCAAAGCCGCCGTTTCCGGATGCTTTTGTTGCCTGGAAATAATCCATCTGAGCCGGCTGGATGGAACCTACGCCTGGGCCCCCGCGGGATACGTTTGCATACACCATAGGAATACGGGCAGATGCACAATAGGAAATACCTTCGCTCTTTAATGCGATTCCCGGGCTGGAGGAGCTGGTCATAGAACGTGTGCCGGCGCTGGCAGCACCGTAAACCATGTTTACAGAAGCAACTTCGCTCTCACCCTGTACAAATGTACCGCCTACCTCAGGCAGTCTTCTGGAAAAATATTCCGGGATTTCATTTTGCGGTGTAATGGGATAACCGGCAAAGAACCGGCAGCCTGCTCTGACCGCAGCTTCAGCAATGGCTTCGCAGCCTTTCATAAATACTCTTGCCATTTCTTGTTTTACCTCCTCTTATTTGTACACTTCAATCGCAGCATCCGGGCACATTCTTGCACACATGCAGCATCCGATACATGCCTCCAAATTTACAGGCACTACATACTCATAGCCTTTGGAGTTTACCTTATCCCCTACAGCAAGAACGCCTTTGGGACAAAACTTAATACAATAACCACAGCTTTTACAGCTCTCTGATCTAACTGTTACCTTTGCCATTTAGACCATGTCCTCCTCTCGGTTTGATTTATTCTCCTATGCTTTGTCCGTCCTCATCCCCGGGGACATTCACCCATGGATAGGTCAGATACAAATGGATAGGCATTAACGGCACTGCCGTTTTGTTCTTTACTTCTTCATAGAGATCTTCTTTCACGCACGCAAAATCCAGAGGCTTATATGGACAGACCATTTCCTCCATCTTCCGGGCGCCTTCCAGAAATTCTTCTGCCGTTGTGCTGATGCCGGCATTGGGATTACTTACCATATGCACATGCTCCAGACGGATATGGGATGTTCCAAGGATCATTCCCAGTGTGCCGTCAATATGATCAATATCTCCCGACCATGGACGAAAAGCATTCAGCACATAATAGACCATTGTGTTGTCTTTATTGATCTTTGGGGCATAGCCGCCAATGGCCCGGGCGCCAATATGATCGCCGCCCACATCCATGACCACATAGCAGTCATCATCCTTTAAATGGATATTTACGCCGCCCACCTGGACCGGAGCATCGTAAAACTGTTCCTCATGATGGAATCGGATGCCCAAAGCCTCAATATCTGCAATCACATCTCTTGAGCGAAACAGGGGCTTGGTCATATCCATATCAAAGAAATGTACCGGCTTATCTCCCAGTTCTTTTAAATATCTGGCAAAATTTATGGCAATCTCGCTTTTGCCGCTGCCAGCTTCACCGATAAAGACAAAATTTGTTTTATTGCCGATCAGTTCTTTTATTAATCCGCTCATTCATTCACCACTTTAACAAATGTTTTCGCCTTTTCTTCGCCTCTGAGCACTCTCAGGCCGCCAAGAGCCAGGGATTCCATTTCATTTTCACCAGGGTAGATCACTACAGGAGCAATGAACTCAACCCGTTCTTTCACCATCTTTGTAAAGGTTTCAGAGTATGCAATACCGCCGGTAAGCACGATCGCTTCCACCTTGCCGTTGACAACAGGGGCTTCCTTTGCAATATTTCTTGCCACATTCATTGCCATAGCCTCATAAATAAACTTGGCATGCTCATCCCCTTCATCGATCATCCGCTGAACATCTCTTGTATCATTGGTTCCAAGATGAGCTACAAGGCCGCCCTGGGACTTTACAAGCTTCATGGCAGATTTGTGGTCGTATTTGCCGCTGGACATCATATCGATCACCTGGAACAACGGAAGACTTCCGGCACGCTCCGGAGCAAATGGGCCATCCTCGTCATTAATAATGTCTGCCACCTTGCCGTCATGATGAAGGCTTACGGAAATACCGCCCCCAAGATGGACAACGATAAGGGTGCAGTCCTTGTATGCCTTGCCATGCTCCTTAGCATACTTCATGGCAGCAGCCCGCATGTTCAGGTTGTGGCCCATTCCTTTGCGGGTCATGGATGGGAGGCCGGTCACTTTAAGAATAGGCATCATCTCATCCACCGTTACACCGTCGTAAATATATGCCGGGATATTTTCTTTGGAAGAAATGGCATAAGCGATCAGGGCGCCAAGATTCGACGCATGCTCATGCTGGGGCGCATAACGCAGCTGCCATACCATATCTTCATTGACTTCATAAGCGCCGGCCTCAATCGGCGGAAGCAATCCGCCTCTGGCAACAATGGCTGTCAGATCATCCACAGACACGCCATGCTTATTCATTGTTTCAACTACAAGATCCTTACGGAACTCAAACTGATCCACCAGAGCGTCAAACTTGGCAAGATCCTCTGCGCTGTGAGGAATGCTTTCAACAAATAACGGCGACTCGCCATCATATACAGCAATCTTTGTGGATGTAGAGCCGGGATTGATGATCAATAACTTTTCCATGGTAAACCTCCCTGAATTTATTTTGCTGCTGCTGCGGAAACAACGATGGACAGGTATTTTTCCTCAGCAGAAGATCCTCTGGATGTAAGAACAATGGGGCACTTGGCGCCTACAATAAAGCCGGCCATTTTTGCCTTGCATGTACATACCAGCATTTTACCCATAATATTTCCTGCATGGATGTTTGGTGCGATAAGCACATCCACATCTCCGGCTACCGGGCTGTGGAAACCTTTAAACTCTGC
The DNA here is from genome assembly GCA_018711005.1 of Candidatus Scybalocola faecigallinarum. Classification (GTDB taxonomy): domain Bacteria; phylum Bacillota; class Clostridia; order Lachnospirales; family Lachnospiraceae; genus Catenibacillus; species Catenibacillus faecigallinarum. The sequence continues at coordinate 6,210 of DVIT01000037.1, forward strand.
AATTTCTTTGTCCACGGCACAGTCATAGGAAATCGGTCCTTCAACAATACAATTTTTAATCTCGCCCCGCTGGTTCATTTCCTTCAATTCATTAGCCTCTACGGTCTCAGGCATTTTAGGATTCAGCTTTTCCACGCAGGCCAGCACGCCTACCTTAGGACAATCATAGCCCATAGCGATCAATGTTTCTACCGTATTATTGATAATGTCTTTTTTCTGTTCCAGTGTAGGATAAGTAACCATTCCGCCATCCACGGGAACAAGGATTTTATGATAGGTTGGAATCTCAAACATGGTAAAATGTGACATGGTCCGTCCCTGTCCAAGGCCATGTTCTTTATTAACGACAGCTTTAAGGATAACAGCAGTATCCAGACGGCCCTTCATAAGGAAGTCTGCTTTGCCTTCTCTCACAAGCTGCACCGCATACTCTGCGGCATCCTTTACATCCGGATAATCAAAAATATGTTCCGGGGCTACAGTCTCGCCCATCTCGCTCAGAATACGGTCGATCTCTGCTTTATCCCCTACAAGCAGCGGATCAACGATCCCTTCTTTTCTTGCATGCATCACTGCCTGAAGTGTATGCTCATCTCCTGCTGCTGCAACCGCCATACGTTTTCTTGACGGATACCCTTTAACCTTTTCAATAAGCTGGTCGAAATTTGTAAATACCATGATTCTTCTCCTTTCTTTGTTTATGTCCATACTTTTAAGGACATCTAGGTACACCCGGAGGGTGTTTCTTTGTTTATGCCCATGTTTCAAGGGCATACAGGTACACCTGACAGGTGTTTGGGACTAAAATGTAAAGACAATTCTAAAACCGGGTCTTACGTTCTCTAAATCATGCATTATATATCTTGCAAGATTTTATGGTTTTATTATAACATACTTCCTTAATTTTTCAAGGGATATAGAGAATTTTTTTGATGAAATAAGCAGTATGAGTTTGGGTATTTTGTTTTGAAATGGGGATGGCCTTTGGCAACACCGGGATGATTTTGAGCCCAGTTCGGTCAAAAATGGAATTTTTGCGTATATGGGGGTAGGATTTCCCGATCGACTTCGGTTAAAAACGATGTTTTCTCTTATTTTGAGGGTACTATGAGACCAAATCCTACGGTCAAAAACCACATTTTTCTCTTATTTGAGGGTATTGCAGGACTGAATTGTACGGTTAAAAATGACGTTTTCTCTTATTTGGGGGTACTACGAGGCCAAATCGTACAGTCAAAAAACAGCAAAATCACAAATCAGACCGAAGTTGGAGCATTGGACTGAACATTCTGTTTGATCCATCCATAGTTCTTCTCAAAGAAAAACCTCCCGGAAGCTTTGGCAGACGCCATGACTTCCGGGAGGTTTTTATCCCAGCTGCTTATACAATTCTAATATTTCTTTATAATCCTTCCCGTAAATAAAATAATAATCGATCTGGTCCATGCCGTCGGTATACACATACGTGCCATACATGGAAATCCCGCAGCACATAACGGTCCGTTCCCCGGCAACGGCAAGCCCGTAGTTCTTATCAGAAACAACCAGGGGCAGACGCATTTTCATGCCGCCAAAGCTAATGTACCTGGCTTTGTTATTCATCCGTTCCAGGTCATCGGGAAGGATACCTTTGGCATAAATTTTTTCATTTTTATCCCAGTCAAAATAATTCCATGTTTCAGGGAAAGGGCGGTCTGAAATGCGCCTTGGCATCCCGGGATCCTCACGCAGCAGCAGCTTTCCTTCCTTATTGAAAAACTGAAGGGCACCGGTCTTTTTGTCGATGCGCACGGCAAGCTCCTGCGTTTCTGCCTGGATCAGGGATTTGCCAGCTCTGACTGTCCAGGATACAGGCGTCTCCGGTTCATAATCCCAAAAACTGCTTTTAAACGGCATTGTGTCTCCCTGCTTAAACTGAATGCGGAAGATTTTAGCGTCCACAGGCGTTATACGCAGCGTTCCCAAGGCGCTTCCAAGATAAAGGCTTTTCTTCGTTTTCTTAATCTTTGAAATGGCCTGATGGGATAAGGCTGCGGCCTTCGGCCCGGCACCGGTATCCGCAGAATACTTTCCGCGGCTTATGGCGTTCCCCGGCGGGCAGGCCCCAAATTCATAAAGCGACGGATTCACCGGACGTTTGGATGTGTCCTTTATTACCCGCCTTGGAGCCGGAGCATTAACCGTCCCGGCGGCCTGTGCGTTAGCCGCTCCGGCGATCCCGGCGGCCTGGACGTTGGCGACGCCGGCTGACGGTTTCAGAGCCCCAGACAACTTTCCGCCGGCTGACGAGTCCGGGGCCGCCGCCTGCAACTTGCCGCCGGCTTGATCGCTGCCCCCGCCGGCTGACGGAACCGCCGTCGAGGCCGACGAATCCGGAACCGCCGCCGGGGCCGGGGCCTCCGGAGTTGCCGGCAGCGGCTCTGCTGCCGGCGGTGTTCCTGCTGCCGTTTTTGGCAGCTTAGGGGCTTTCTTTGGCAACGGGTCCTGTTTTTCCAAAAACGTCACCGGCTTTTTATCATTGGCCGGTTTGGCGATCAGGTCTGTCAGATCACCCTGATGGATCACGGCCATCTGGTGGAGGGCACGGGTAGCGGCCACATATAACAGCTTTACACTGGCATCCTCTGCCGGGTAATGGGCGGCAGACGGATCATACAAAACGACGCCGTCAAATTCCAGACCTTTGGTATATTCCACAGACAGGACCATAACGCCTTGCGTAAACGTGGCAGTTTTAGGATCGCTGTCTGCCAATGTCATTTTTTTACCAAGACATGCAGTGACCTGGGCGGCCTGCTCATTGTCCCGGCAAACGACGGCGATGGTCTCCCGGCCTTCCTCCTGCCACTGCCGGATGATCTTCTCTGTCTCGAAAAGCATCTCCTCAGAGCTGCTGCACCGGAGAGTTGTTACCGGACTGCCGTGGCGGATCACCGGTTCCACCGGATAGATAGGAAAATTTCCATGGCGCAGGATCTGGGTTGCGAAGTTGGAAATTTCCACGGTATTGCGGTAGCTTTTTTTCAGGGTACAAAAACCGCTGCCGTCGGATGGGAGCATAAGGGTTTTCAGCTCCTCCCAGTCATTAAGGCCAAAGCCGTAATGGATATTTTGGGAAACATCCCCCATAATGGTGTAGCTGCAATCGGAAAGGCAGTATTTTAAAACATCATAGGCCATCATCCCAAAGTCCTGGGCCTCATCAATGATCACATGGCTGGCTTCCCGGATCCCGTCCGTTTCCTTGATCCGCTTATAAATATAGGCCAGCGCCGCCAGATCATAAAGATCATAGGCATTTTTTGTGCATGGCACTGTTTTTCCCCCGGCAGCCTGAGTCTCCAAAAATTCCTCATAGACCTGAAAAATGGAGCCTTTCCAGACATTTCTCCCGAAATGCCACCGATACTGACGCACAAGAGCCTTGCGCTCCTGATCCGGATAGGTCACATATTTTCCCGCCAGCTCATTTTCCAGCTTTGACATAAGGATGGCATTCAGCATATTGATCTTTTCCTGCATGGACAGGCCGCGGCGCTCCGCTATACAGCGGTCAATAGCCGCAGGATCCATAAGCAGCACCCCTGTCTTTTCCAGGCGCACTTCAGTCTTTGGAATGGCGGCCTGCTCATAGGCATTGCAAAAGTCCTGAAGCTCATAAAACCACTGGCTGCTGCCCTTTAAGGCCGCCGCTTCATCTACCGGGCGGACAGCGCAGGCGATGGGATCCCAGTCCTCATAAAGGAGCCGCACAAACAGCTGCTCCATAGTCATCTGGGTAACACCGTACACATCCAGGTCCGGCAAGGCGCTGGTAATATAGTTCAGCAGGATTTCATTGCTGCCGATAATATAAAAGTCCTGGGGCCGGAAGTCTTCTTCATAATTATATAAAATGTAGGAAATGCGGTGCATAGCCACGGTGGTTTTCCCGGAGCCTGCCACTCCCTGAACGATCAGATTCAGCTTGGGCGGCCTGCGGATAATGGCATTTTGCTCCTGCTGGATCGTTGCAATAATCTCCCCCAGCACCGCGGTTTTATTTTTGGCCAGGTACTTTGTCAGCAGCGCATCATTGGCCACCACATCGGAATCATAAAAATCCAGCAGCTGGTCATTTTCAATTTCATACGTCCGTTTCCGGTGAAGATCCACTTCATAAACGCCTTCATTTTTGACCCGGTAGCTGCACCGGCCGGAGGTATTCTCATAATAAATGGAAGCCACAGGTGCCCGCCAGTCGATAACAATAGGCTCCGACGGATCCAGGGAAATGCCCGAACGGCCTACATAATAAGATTCCTCACAGGTCCGCCCCGAATCTTTAAAATCGATCCGGCCAAAATAAGGCTTTTTCCTGGCTTTCCGGCGCCGGATCAGGTCTCTGCGGCTTTGAGTAAACTGCACCTGGGTATTGCGCAGCATAGATAAGGCTTCCTTATCCTTAGGCCCGTAGGATTCCATCAGCTCATGAAGCTCTCCGGACAGCTTCGCCACTTCTTTTTCCGTTTTCGTCAGATTATCCTGGGCAATATTAATAATAATCTTTAATTGTTCTTCCTCAGCCTCCCGGCTCACGCCCGGAACGGGTCGGGGTGCTTTATGTTTTGTTTGCTCCTTCATAGTACCTCTTAATAACAAAACTAAGGGGGCAAAAACCTTTGCCCCCATAATGTGCCGCACCGCCTGCCATGGCATGGTTAAAAATCAGTGGAACATATCTTTCTTTATAAAAATGATGGTTGCAATAATACAGGCGGCTACAGCTACAATGGTGGGGAACCACCAGATTGCGACCGGCAGGCCTGTTACGTTCATGCCGTAAAAACTGAATATAATATTAGGAATGGCCATGACAATAGTGATTACCGTCAGCACTTTCATGACAATATTCAGGTTATTTGAAATCACTGAAGCAAAGGCATCCATCGTCCCGGAAAGAATATTGGAATAAATATTACACATCTCCATAGCCTGATGAATCTCGATCAGCACATCTTCCAAAAGTTCCTCGTCATCCGCATAAAGCTTGATCAGCTTACCCCGGGTGATCTTCATCAGCGTCACCTCATCCGCCTTTAGTGATGTTGAAAAGTAAACCAGGGACTTTTCCAGACCAAGCATCTGGATCAGCTCTTTATTCTGCATGGATTTATGAAGCTGTTGCTCAGTAAAAGAGGACAGACGGTCAATCTCACGCAGACAGACCAGATAGCGCTGTGAAATCCGGAATAAAAGTGTCAGCAAAAACCTTGTTTTCATCTGGGTATGGACGCCTTTGACCTTGCCGCTTTCCATATCCTGGATACTGATATTCTCATACAATGAGATCGTAATAATATATCCTTTCATTAAAACAATACCAATGGGCATAGTTGAATATTGCAGTGCGATCTTTCCATAATATTCATTCGTCTTTTCCGTACAGGGACAATCTATGATCACCAGTGTCTGATCCGATTCATCATCGTAATCGATATGTGAACTTTCTTCTTCATCCAGTGATGCCTGGACAAACTCCGGTATAACGCCTATTTCCCGGATTAAATACGCTTTTTCCTCCTCTGTAGGAGCAACAACGTTGACCCAGCTCCCGGCCTGCAAGGTATCGATCTTTTGGATCTGATCGCCAAAAGTTTTGTACATCGTTATCATCATCGTCTCCTCCTTTTAATGTTTTATACAGAAGAAAAGCCTGGTTATAAAAAATAACCAGGCACACCTGTCAACATATCTGACTGGTGCCGGAATGTGTTCCGGCATGTCCTGCGTAATTCGACCATATAAGTACGAGTTCGCATTTCTTATTAAATTATAATATGGATTCCAGTTGTATGTCAACAAATTATTTCATTAAAACTTCCCCCCTGAGGATACTCTATACAGACACGCTATCATTATCCGCATTACTCCGCATTCCCAACGTACAATGGGCCAGCAGCTTTTCAGGATCCAGCACTGTGATCCGCTTGCGGGATGTATCCAAAACAGCTTCCTTTTTAAGTATTTTTATGGACCGTTCCATCTGAGCCTGAGACGCACCGGCAATATTGGCCAATTCTGTCTGGGACAAAGGGATCTGATCCTTTGAAGGATGGATTTTGGTCAAATACAAATATAAAATATCGCAGATCCGTGTAAGACATGGCTCGAAAGTCTGATTGATCGTATCAAAAAACATATATCCGATAAAGTCGCAGTTTTCTCTTAACAGCTCTCCCGCAAAATCTCCGTTTTCCCGGGCAATCCTTTTTAATGTGGGATACGGGATTTTAAAGACATGGATGTCCGTCATGGCCTGAAGTATCATTTCATACTCGACTCTGAACTCATGAATTTCAACGCCTATGGGAAAAACAGTTCCGGGGCCAAAAAAATTTAATGATTTTTTTCCCTGATCATGTCCCAGAGAAAGATGTATAATTCCGCTTTTTATAAAATATGCCGTATTATTGATCTCGCCATATCTTGTCAAATATTCCCCTTTTTCCATGTTCATTTCCTGAACATCATATTTTCTGATCATATCTTCAAATTCACTGAGATAGTTTGCAAGATAAATGCTTGGAATTAAATGGGGCGCTTCTTTGATCATATCCATACCTCTGAAAATGGTGAAAGAACCGTGATAATACAAAACCCGTAAACAAAATGTTTACGGGTTTTTCATGCTCCCCCTGCCGGGCTCGAACCAGCGACACTTCGGTTAACAGCCGAATGCTCTACCGACTGAGCTAAGGAGGAATATGCATATATCTTATTCCTTTTCCGCAAATTTGTCAAGGGTAAATTTTTTCCTTATTTTGTGACTGGGATATACCGTTACTATTCACAGCCGTTTCATACCTGGAGCAGACGCATTGTGCTTGCACAAAAGCACCTGCTGCCAGGTATGAAACAGAGCTGTGAATAGTACCGATATGCCCGGCCACAGTTTTGCCAGCGAAACGGGTCCATGGAATGCCCTATTGGATCCATGCCTTTAGTCTACCGGCTTTGTCTCGTCTGCAATATATTCAAAGAAATCAAAATCCGCATAATGGCGGTGCAGCATCCGGTCTGCGCAGGTCAGGCCTACCATGGTGCCGGTAAACTCGCCGTATTGGCAATATTCATCAGAAAACTTTGCCGTAGCAAAGATCCGTCCGATCTTTGTATAGTGCTCACCGTCATAGCTCCACTCAAACCAGCAGCGCCGTCCCCGGATCCACAGCCGCAGATAAATGGGGCGATCCTCCACAGCAATCCTTGTATTAAGGTATTCGGTCTTTACGCCATTTTCCAGCTGGACAATGGACAATGCGCTGCCTTTTAAGGTTTCGCTGTAGTATTTCCGCAGATTAATATAATTCATGTTGTCATAATAAAGGATCAGTCCGGCGCTGTGCTGGTAAACTTCCGGAACAAACTCCATCTTTGTGGTGATCCGGGCATAAACGCTGGTCAGCTTCCGGGCAAGGATACTGACACGGTTTTGGGACGTTCTGGACTCCTGGCCCCGGATACGCACATAGCCGGGACGGGCCGTTACATCCGCAAATGAGGAAGGCATGATCCTTGGCGCATAATACCAATTTCCCAAAGTTTCGCTGTCAAAATCGTCAAAATCCGGAATCTTTGGCAAAATACACTCCGGCAGGCTGCTTTCCGGCGTTTCAAGCTGGGCCATACAGTCCCCGGAAGCGCTGCGCAGCCATCCGTCCTTTGTCCACTCCATTTTCTGAATGGCCGTTTCACGCCCCAAAGTACAGGAAAGCTCCGGAACAAAGGGCCGTGACGTATGAAAGACTAAGTAAACTTCCCCGGTCTGGGTCATCACATAGCTGCCATGGCCGGCCTTTTGAAGCACTGACTGGGGATTATAATATTTCGGTTTAAGATGATCCGGGTCATGGCGTTCATAAGATACTCCGGGCACTGATGTAAGAATAGGATTCTGAGGATCCTTTTCATATGGCCCCCACACATCTTTTGCCCTGCCCATGGTCACGCAGTGGTTGTATCCGGTGCCGCCTTCTGCGCACATAATATAATAATAGCCGTTATGCTTTGTCAAATGAGGCGCTTCGATGCACCCCCTGTCCGTACCGCCCCGCCAGATCCGCTTCGGGTATCCGATAATGGCCTTCTTTTGGGGGGAATACTCTGCCATGCAAATGGCGCCGGGTTTTTCGTAGCCTTCCCTTGTTTCCCATTCCAGGGAAACAATGTACTTCCTTCCATCGTCATCATGGAGGATCGACGCATCAAAACCAGCGGAATGAAGATATACCGGCTCGCTCCATGGCCCCCGGATATCTTTGGCCGTGATCAGGTAATTATCCACATCAAAATATCTGGCATTCATAGAGTTCATAATGCCGTAAACCACATAAAACAGATCTTCTGATTCACAGTAGGTCAGGCAGGGCGCCCATATGCCCTTGGCCGAAGGCAGTTTTTTCAGATCTGCTTTTGCATCATCTGTGATCACATGGGTGTAAAGCTCCCAGTGCTTTAAGTCCCGGGAATGGTAGACCGGAAGTCCGGGCATCCATTCAAAGGAGGACACCATAAGATAATAGTCCTCCCCTTTCCGGCATATGCATGGATCCGGGTTAAAGCCCGGGATTATGGGATTTTTGATCATACTTCTTCTCCTCTTTCATATGTAATACCGCCGCCCCTCCAGCGTGGATGACGCCGCTTCAAGCACCACAACTCCTGCGGCTGCGGCGGATGCCTTATAATGAAAACCATCCAAAATCAGAGCAGCGGCCCACATCCCAGCTGTCCCAGCCGACCCAGCCGGATGTATTAACGGTGTCGATCAAAAGCTTGTAGCTCCAGAAGAAATGACCGCTGCCGGATTTCCAGGCCTCTAACTGGGCTTTACACAAAGCCGTATAGATTTCCTTTTTGCGATCAGCGCCGATCACATCCTGAGACATGCCTTCCACACCGTTAAGAACAGACTGTCCGCCCCTGGTATCATGGCCCACGGCCAGGGAATTAAACAGGCACCACTCTCCGCAGACAACCGGAAAATATTGCTGCATTTCCTTAATATCCTCTCCAAGAGATTGAATATACTGAATATATCCTTCCACCGTCTGAGGGCAGCCCTTCATTTCCGCTACCATTAAATACTGGTGGGTATCCAAAACAACGTTTTTATACTTATCCTCACGCATAAAGTCCTTCCAGGCTTTCAGACGGAAAGCATCATGGATGACTACATACTTATCCTCGGGCATGTATTTCCGGATCCGGTCATAGGCATCCAAATAAAACCGGCGGATAAATTCCATGGTATTAGGCTTTGACCCCCTGGCCTTTTCAGGGTCCGCAGGGGGATAACGCTTCTCAACATTCATGCCTTCCCACATATCTTCCAGGATCGGCTCATTGATCAGCTCAATGCCCCAAAGGCCTTCCCGTGTCCCGTATCTTTGGGCCAGCCGCTCAAGAACCGTCAGCTCAAACTCCACTTCCTCCGGTTCCTGGGACCATTTGCACACGCCGCTGATGCCCCCGTTATCAAAACCGTTCTGACTGTCCGGCGCGGTATGAAGGTCAATAAGGATCTTCAGGCCATACTTTTCTGCCCAGTTAAACGCATGATCCAGTTCTTCCACACAGCCGATAAAGGGCGGACGGTCGCCAAAAATAAAATAAGGCACCGGAATACGCACCGTATCAAACCCCATCGCCTTGATCCTTGTAAAATCCCGCTCAGTAATATACTCTGACCTGTGGATCTTAATACGGGCCTCATAAGCTTCCCTGGACAGCTGGGTGGGAAGATAATACTCATCTTCCGCCGTTGTCCCGGCAAAAAGCCCCGGGCTCATCCACTTTTCCAGAACAAGCCAATTTCCCAGATTCACTCCATTAACATACATAATATCACGTTCCTTCTCTTAATAATCATTCCAGGCAATGGCAATTCAAAGCCATGCTTTTTCATGCAGGTACAAAAACATGGCCTTTTGCCCCTGATAGGATCATTCTATCAAAAAGTCACAAAAAAATATATCACATTCCCAATATGTATATCACTTTTAGTAACTATTCAGCCATGCATCCCAGCGGGCATGGCTGAATAGTTACCTTTTCACAGCCAAAAATAAAGCCCTGCTTTGATACTTTTTCAAAGCAGGGCTTTATCCCCAGAAGATCACCATTAATGCTACAATAAGCCCGAGGCCCACAATAAATGCAAGACCGATGAGCAGAGCGCTGGACAAAGCGCCAAGGATCACCCACCGCCGTTCCTTTGGGGTGAGATCTGTGTTGGGGATCATTTTCGGTCCGGAATCTTCCTCCGGCTCGCCTTCATCATAGAATTTTACAGGATCTTCGTCATATTGATCTCTCATAATGGCTCCTTTTCGGTGTTTTGCGGATCTGTTTAAACTTATGATACCCCGGATCGCTCCGTGCTATCGCACTCTCGCGATCCTAAAAACACCTCAAATCCGCTCATTTTTCTGCGAAAAATGGCTTCTTTTCGGTGTTTTGCGGGTCAAGCAGACATGCTTTTTCATGCAAGCATGAAAAGCATGTCTGTTTGACCCTGGTATCATCACATCATTTATCGTATAAATGGCATCTGACAAAGTGTCCGGGAGCCACTTCTTTTTGTACCGGAACCTCGCTCTTGCACCGGTCCATGCAATACTGGCAGCGTGTATGGAACTTACAGCCTGCCGGTGGATTGGCCGGGGACGGGATGGAGCCCTGTAATACAATACGGTTCATCTTTGCCTTTGGATCCGGGATCGGAATGGCAGAGAAAAGAGCCTTTGTATACGGATGGAGGGGTTCGCGGAAAATATCTTCCGTTTCACCGTACTCTACCAGGTTTCCAAGATACATAACGCCTACGTGGTCGGAAATATGTTCTACCACAGACAGGTCGTGGGAAATGAACAGGTATGTCAGTTTATATTTTTCCTGAAGATCCTTTAACAGGTTAATGATCTGGGCCTGAATGGATACGTCCAGGGCGGATACCGGCTCGTCGCACACGACAAATTCCGGATTTAAGGCAAGGGCTCTGGCGATGCAGATTCTCTGGCGCTGTCCGCCGGAAAACTCGTGAGGATAACGGTCCTTATGGAAGGGCTGAAGGCCGCAGTTGTCCATGACCTGATCAATATAATCGTTAAACTCAGCTTTAGGAACCAGGTTATGCTCTCTCACAGCCTCGCCGATAATCTCACCTACCGGAAGTCTGGGAGAAAGACTTGAAAAAGGATCCTGGAAAATGATCTGCATCTTTGGACGCAGGGCGCGCATTTCCTTATTAGACAGATCATAAATTTCCTGACCGTTAAACAATACCTGGCCGTCGGTCTTGTCGCCGGAAAGACGGAGGATCGTACGGCCTGTCGTACTTTTTCCGCAGCCGGACTCGCCAACAAGACCCATGGTAGCGCCGCGCTTTAAGTTAAAGGTTACGCCGTCCACAGCTTTTACATGGCCGACAACATGGGAAACCATACCGCCCTTAATAGGGAAGTATTTTTTCAGGTGATTGACCATGAGGATATACTGAGGATCATAGGTCACCGGTTCATAATCCAGTTTTATTTCAGAATTTGAATGTGCCATTATTTCTCCTCCTTGCTTGGATAGTAGCGATAGCAGCTCACCTTATGGGTCGGCGATAAGCTGATCTCCTTTGGATATTCTCCGCTGCAGCAGTCCAGACACATTTCACAGCGGTCTTTAAAATAACAGTAATTGGGCATGTTAATCGGGTTAGGCACCTTTCCGGGGATGGAATAAAGCTTATCCACTTTCTTTCCTACAACCGGTTTAGACGCCATCAGGCCAATGGTATACGGATGGGAAGGATGTTCAAAAATCTCTTCTGCAGTTCCCTTTTCTACCACCCGGCCGGCATACATAACAACCACATAGTCAGCCATTTCTGCGATAACGCCTAAGTCATGGGTAATCAGCATAATGGAAGAATTGATCTTATCTTTTAACTGGCGTAAAAGGTCAAGGATCTGAGCCTGGATCGTTACGTCCAAAGCTGTGGTCGGCTCATCGGCAATAATGACTTTCGGGTTGCAGGCCAGAGCCATGGCGATCATGACACGCTGGCGCATACCGCCGGAAAGTTCGTGAGGATACATACGGTACACACCTTCGCTGTTGGCAATACCAACCATATCCAACAGCTCTACCGTACGTTTTTTAATGTCCTCTTTACTCTTTCCTTCCCCTTCATGGAGAGCAATGACTTCATCAACCTGCTGTCCGATACGAAATACCGGATTTAAAGAAGTCATAGGCTCCTGGAAGATCATAGACATAAAGTTGCCGCGAAGTTTCTGGACTTCTTTTAACGGCGCCATTGTCACATCAATCGCCTTATCGCCAAGATTCAGGCGAACCGCACCTTCGACCACCTGACCCTGGGGCCGCTGGATCAACTGCATTAAAGAAAGGCTGGTCACAGACTTTCCGCAGCCGGATTCACCAACAACGCCAACCGTCTTTCCGATAGGAACTTCAAAGGTGACGCCATCTACACTTTTTACAGTACCCGCATCCGTAAAGAAATAGGTGTGGAGATTATCAAATTCCACTGCATTATTCTTATCATGCATGGAAGTCACATACTCGGACTCAGGAATATTTTTACGTTTGCGCTTCTTTTCCAGTTCATTGGTAATCCGGCGGTTTTCTTTAGAGATCCGGCGGGATTCCTTATTGGAAAGGTAGCCTTCGCTATGTTTTTTAGCCATAATTACTCTCCTCCCTTACCGTTTCATCTTGGGGTCAAACGCATCGCGCAGACCATCGCCGACAAAGTTAAAGCCAAGAACTGTAACAAGCAGACAGATACCTGCAGGAATCCAGATAAATAAGTAGTTTGTTAATACATAAGAGTTATTAACATCATTGATAATATTTCCCCAGGAAGCAAATGGGAACTTAACGCCCAAGCCCAGGAAGGACAGTGTTGCTTCTGTCAAAATCGTAGATCCAAGGCTCATAGTACAAATAACAATGAGCTGAGGAATAACGTTAGGAATCAGATGCTTGAAAATACGGCGGCTCACACGAACGCCGCAGGCTTCTGTGGCAGTCATAAATTCCTGTTCCCGGAGGGACAAAATCTGTCCCCGGACTAAACGGGCAATGGAAGGCCATCCAAGGAAACCAAGGACAAGCATCAGATAAAACATACGCATCATAGGATCGACCTGCATGGCATCCATGGCTGCACCGAGAATAATGATCATAGGCATCTGGGGGATACAGTAAAATACGTCTACAATACGCATGATCAGGTTATCCACCCATTTTCCAAAGTAACCGGCAATACCGCCCATGATAATTCCCAGAGCGCCGGAAATAATAACAACAATGAAACCGATGATCAAAGATACACGGCCGCCGTACATCAGACGGGTCAGCATATCCATACCATTACCGTCTGTTCCCAGCCAGTGTTTTGCTGACGGAGACGCATAACGGTCATAAACATAAGTCTCTTCTGCGCGGATAATGGTCCACACGCCGGTCTCCGGCTCATAGCTCATTTCAAAATGCTGTGTTTCCCCATTATCATCTACAATATCCACTTCAGATAACTGCTGATCCACAGCCTCGGAAATCTGCTCTTTAAATTCTCTTGAAATCGTTACGCCATTTTCAATCGGAGATACAACAAAGCGGCTGATATAGCCCAAGGTTTCTGATCCCTGCATAATGTTGCCATCTGCATCCAGAGTATAGTCCGCGCCGTCTGCGCTAAAAGAAGTTTCCCCATTGGTGTAAGCCCGCAAAGCTTCCAGCTTTACATTAAAGGAAAAATCCTCACCGGACTCACTATTAATAATATTCTTGGCAGCAATGGCCAATATCGTCCCGTTAGAAGAAATCGTATAAAAATCCGGTCCTTCCAATGTCAGGTCATAAGTGACGTCTTTGTATTCAAAAGACTCTGCCTGATTGTTGCTGGCCAGCAAAAACTGCGCCTGAAGAATTGTGCCAAATTCCTGGCCATCGGCAATAGTATAACGGAAATCATTATTTTCCACCACGCCGGCGTAGTCCTGGTTCATGACTTCATAGGTGTAAAACTGTTCATCCTGTCCGTAAGGGCTAACGACGCCGCCGATAAAGGAAAAGACAAACATAATAATCAGCATGGTCAGACCTACAACAGCCAGACGGTTTCTGAAAAACCGTTTTGCCACCATTGCTCCCGGAGATAACACCTTGACCCGGCGGTCATCGTTAAGGGAGAATTCTTCTTGTGTATTTTTATTTTTCAAATCATCCATGAATCTTTCTCCTTTCTAAGCGATACGTACCCGAGGGTCAACGACTGCGTATAAAATATCGGAAATCAGGTTGCCCGCCAGTGTTAAAATAGCAATAAATGTCATATAAAACATAGAAAACGGAATATCGCCGTTACTCATCGCGGTATACGATGTATAACCGATCCCCGGAATGGAAAACAGTGTTTCTGTAATCAAAGCTCCTGAAAACAGTCCCGGCAAAGATCCGCCGATAATCGTCACAAGAGGAATCAGCGTATTGCGGAAAGCATGTTTGTAAATGACAGTATGTTCGCTTAAGCCTTTGGCTCTGGCAGTACGGATATAATCGGCATTTAATACTTCCAGCATGTTTGTACGGGTATAACGCATCAGCGAACCAACGGAAACAATGACCAGAGTGGCAATAGGCAGCACCAGATGGTGGGCCATATCAAGAAATTTTCCCCAGGAATCTAACTGGGCATAATTACGGCCAACCAGTCCGTATAAGTCAAACCATCCCAGCTTAACGGAAAATACAAGTTTCAGCAATGTTGCAAAGAAGAATGCGGGCAGGGAAATACCAATAAGGGCTCCGGCTGTAATACCGTAGTCCAGTTTGGAATACTGCTTTGTCGCTGCCACAATACCTAGCGGAATGGCAATGATAAGCTGAAGGACAAAAGAAATACCGCCCATAACAACAGAAAGGCCAATAACCTGGCTGAATTTTTCCATAACAGGAATCGTATATTCCCAGCTATCTCCAAAGTTACCTTGAACGGCTTCTAAAAGCCATGTTAAATATCCGGTAAAAATACCCTTATCCAGGCCGTAGCTGGCATTCAACTGCTGAAGCCATTCATCATAGGATTTCGCTCCCGGAGCCTGTGACAAAGTCATCGCCATATTTTCCACAAAGGATGACGGGAGGCAGCGCATGAGAGCGTAAATAATAAATGTAACGCATAAAAGAATAACGATGGATATCAATATTCTTTTGATAATAAATTTCTTCATGGAAACCGCTCCATTTCTTTTATGTGTAGTTATGCTGCATGTAGACAGCACTCATGTACATTGGATCTGCAAATATCGTGCCTTGTTTCATTCGTGTTCAGCCAAATGTCCCATTTGACCAGACGCGAATGAGACAAGACACATTTAGTATCTCACATAGAAGCAGAGTTTATCTGTTAAAAAAATTCCAAATACTCAAAAAATGGGAACCGCTCCCTGCCAGGAGCGATTCCCACTGCAGGCAAAGGCTCCGTCCCCTGCAAAAAAGCAAGGGCGCCTTTGCCGGAATCTAATTCCTTCTTACCAGAAAGCGTTCTCTTAGTTCAGCTCAACCTTTTCGATCTCGCTCATCCAGCTCCAGTAAGGTGTCATATCTGGCGTGATTGTATCAATATTTACACGTTCTGTAGAGAAGATGTAGCACTCACTTCTCTGGTAGATTGGAAGCTCAACGCCCCAATCCATGATAATGTCCATAGCAGCTTTGTACAGGCCTTTACGATAAGTCTGGTCTGTAGACTGACGGGCAGCAATGATCAGTTCATCAAGATCCGGATCATTGATCTTGTAGTAGTTTGTTGTACCAAGGCTGTGGTATAACTGATACATATCCGGGTCTGCTGTAGCGCCCCATGCGGCACACCACATATCAGCCACACCAGACTGATAGGTTGCGTACAGGTCTGCAGCGTTAGCAATATCGTTGACAGTAATAGTCATACCGATTTCAGCAAATGCTTTTGCAGCGTTTGTCAGCATCATATATGCCGGATGATCGCCGTTACCCATAGCACCGATATTTACCTGGTACTCAAGTTTAGCGCCTTCTGGTGCTGCTGTCAGCTTGCCATCGGTTACTGTATAGCCGGCAGCTTCAAAGAAACCTAAAGCAGCCTGCTTTGCAGCTTCATAACGTTCTTCTGTGCTCATGCCGTCTGTGTAGATCGGGTTGCCATCCACATCAACAGAATAAGCTACCTGATAACCGTCATCTGTTACTCTTGGTGCAGCCCAGGAAGTATCAGAAATCGGGTAGTTGATAATTGTTGCTGTATCGCCGTAGTAAGAATTGATCGCTTCATCACGGTATACAGCCATTAATGTGTTAATACCTTTACGAAGGTTCTTGGAAGCATCAGAAGATGGATCACCGGCAACATTTACGTTGTCAGCGCTGATACCCATGTAGCCGTAGCCAAGGAAATCATAAAGACGCAGAGTAATAACGCTGCCGTCTGTGCTGTCATCGCCGCCGTTGTAATCTGTAATCTGATCGCGGACTTCTGTAGAATAAGAAGGTTCGCTAATATCAATTGTACCGGAAGCTACACCGGTTGTCTTATCATCTTCGCTTGTTTCAAGGAAGTTCACATGGGCGATCTTAGGCTCGCCAAGGAAGTAGGTTGGGTTTGCATCCAGATATACAGTACCATTGCTGTAATCGCTGAATACATAAGGACCATATCCTAAAGGCTCTGTTGTCTTTGCACGTACTGTGGAAAGATCACCTTTGTCAAAACCAAACTGATGTGCATCATAATCATATTTAGAAGCATCACCGTAGTAGTTTAAGGAACCTACATAGAAACCTAACTGGTAAACCATGTTGGCAGCAACTTCTGTTGCTACGATACGTACAGTGTAATCGTCAATACGCTGTACACCTTCAATATAGTCAACAGAATCGCCTGTGCTTACACCTTCTGTAGAGTAGTTGTATACATCTTCAGGAATCAGGTCAGAAAGTGCGCTTCCTGCAGTCTCAGCTTCCATAGCTGCAAAGTTCCAGCCATAGTTTGCGCCGATAGCCATAAAGAAATCTTTTGCTGTTGCGTCAGCAGCCAGTCCGGCATATCCCCAGTTGGAAGCTGCTGTAGCTACATCGCCTTCTTCAGCAAGACCATTTGCTACACAGTAATCTACGATTTCCTGAGCAAACTTAACGCCGCCGTCATTAACTGCATCCCAGAAAGCGGTCTGCTGTTCTTCTGTCCAGTAAGTGAAGTCTGTATTATCTTCTCCTGCCTCTGCAATGAGAGCGGACAGAATGGTCATACCTTCACGGTATTCTTCCAAACCAAGGATCGGCTGGCTGTAAAGTGTGATTGAACCATCGTAAGTCGGATCGCACAGAACATAAATAGAGAAGATTACATCATCAATGGTCATCGGTGTGCCATCGGAAAATGTAACATCATCCCGGATCTTAAGATCATAATAAACGGTTCCGTCTTCGTTTTCAGTAACATCCAGGTCAGCAAGACCATAGTAGGTATAATCTGTTCCATTATACGCACGTGTCTCACCGTCAATACCATCATAAATAATGGCGCCTTCACGGTCAGCAGCCAGAACAGGGGGTGTTACAAGACCCACAATATCAATATCCTCAGCACTTTGTGCAAAGAATGGAGAGAACTTGCCCTCAAAGTGGTTGCTTGCTGCAACGAGAGTATCGGAATCCCCGCTTCTAGTTTCCCCGGAAGCATCTGCTGCTGCAGAGTCATCTGCAGAAGAATCTGCTGCAGATTCAGATCCGGATGTGGATTCAGCACTGCCTGATTCGCCGCTTGGTGAGCTGCATGCTGCAAGCATGGAAGATGTCATTACTGCAGCCAGAAACAATGCCATAAATCTTTTGGAAAGTTTCATCTTCAATTTCCTCCTTGTTTTTTATATGAAAAGCGTACAAGGTTTTATTATAGATACCATGTATGGTATCTATAATGCAATAGGGGTACCCCTATTGCAGCGCCCCGGCGCAGTTCACTCATACGTACAGATAGTATATCCTCTTTTAAGTCATATGTCAATCTATTCTGAAATGGTGTTTCATGCCATTTCGTCAGTTTTCGGATAGCTACTTCCATTCTGCTGTTTTTAAATACCGGTAAAGGAACAGGATCAAAACCATTCCCAGAATTTGAAATAATATAAAAAGCAAAAAGTGGATAAGCTTCTGTTCAAATCCGTTGAAAAAAACATAGATAGCCAGACCAGCCAATGAAGCGGCTGTGAAAAACATCGCCGCGATCCCCCGTCTTGGAAGGGCTTTAATGGTAGCCTCATATACGTGGGTTTCAAGAGACGGCCCTCTGGCGCTGAGACGGCACAGAGCCCATACAATACTGACACCGGCTACCAATCCGGCTGCATAAGGCAGGACAACATAGGGCGATCCGCTGGCGCCGGGAGGGGTAAGACAGCCTGCCGCGATCATACACACAAAAGCGCCGCCCCCAAGGAGCCAAAGCTTTTTCAGCATCTTTTTGAAGCCTTCACTGCCCTGGTATTCATATTTTTTCCCGGTGTATTCATAACCTCCGCCTTTTTTAGGCTTATAATTATTTAAATAGGCTTTTCTGCCTTTTTTTTGAGAATTGCTCATTGGAACAGATCCCTTTCTGTCTCATGGTGCAGAGTGCAGACATAAATTTACCAGTATGTCACACTGCTGCGCGAACGTGCTGAAAAACATAAAAAACCCTTGAATTTCAAGGGTTTTTTACGCTCAACGCCCATATAGGCTACTGTTTTTCAGCATTTGGAAACGAAACGCCCCGGATTTATGCCAGTTTTGCCTTTGCTACTTCGCAAAGTTTTGTAAAGCCTTCAGCATCGTTGATTGCCATCTCAGAAAGCATCTTACGGTTTACTTCAACCTCTGCCAGCTTTAAGCCGTGCATCAGCTTGCTGTAGGATAAGCCGTTCATACGTGCTGCAGCGTTGATACGTGCGATCCACAGCTGTCTGAACTGACGCTTTCTTTCTTTACGTCCTGCATAAGAAGAAGCTAAAGCTCTCATTACGGACTGTTTTGCTACTCTATACTGTTTGGATCTGGCTCCTCTGTAACCTTTAGCCAGCTTTAATACTCTGTTATGCTTTTTCTTTGCGTTTAAACCGCCTTTAACTCTTGCCATTCTTACAGTACCTCCGTTCCTTCAGATTAAAGATATGGTAAAATCTTCTTCATGTTCTTTACGTTAGTTACATCAGTCATTGCTGCTTTTCTGAGATTTCTCTTTCTCTTAGCAGACTTCTTTGTAAGAATGTGGCTCTTGTAAGCTTTCATTCTTTTTAATTTACCTGTACCTGTCTTTTTGAAGCGCTTTGCAGCTGCTCTGCTGGTTTTCATTTTTGGCATTGCGATTTCCTCCTTAAACACGAAATATTTTTCTAACTGTCCGGCCACCGTACGCCCCTTTGGCATCCTGTCCAAAAGCTGACGCTGTCTTATCTCTTTTCAGATAAAAACATGACCATGCTCTTGCCTTCAAGCTTTGCAGGTTTATCAATTACCGCAATATCCGACAATTTTTCTGCAAACTGATCAAGGATGACTTTACCGGAAGCGGTGTGGGCCAGTTCCCGTCCTCTGAAGCGGACACTGACTTTCACTTTATTGCCGCTGGTGATAAACTTGCGGCACTGGTTCATCTTAGTATTAAGATCGTTTACGTCAATATTTGGCGACAGACGGATCTCCTTTACTTCGATGGTCTTTTGCTTTTTCTTGGCTTCTTTTTCTTTTCTCGCCATCTCATACCGATACTTTCCATAATCGATAATCTTACACACTGGCGGTTTGGCCGTGGGAGCAATCTTTACAAGGTCAAGGTTCGCTTCCCGGGCGATCTTATAAGCCTCTTTTGCAGACATGATCCCCAGCTGCGCTCCATCCTCGCCGATAAGTCTGACTTCCCTATCCCTGATTTGCTCATTGATCATTAAATCGCTAATAATTGACACCTCCATATGTCCAAAAAAAATGGTGAGCAGCATACTACTCACCATTTAAGTACATAACCGTGTTAAGCTCTTAAATATTAACCCGAGTCATCGCTTTTGGATGCTAAGGTGAGAGTGAGTACTCTGCTTTGTTTTCATGTATTCTCATACAACTTCTATATGATAGCACTAACACACGGATTCGTCAAGTATTTATTTAAACCAAAAACCGGAAAAATCATTTTTCATGACCCGGTAGCCCTGGAAGGAGGAATCATACACAAAACTGCGGATCAGTTCCCCGGAAGGATCGTACTCGCAAAATGTCTTTGCCACGCCGCAGTTGACCACATAGTTATCTTCCAAAAGCTGCACACTGGACACAATGCTGGAATAAGGCACATCAAAAGACCATTCCAAAGCATAGGTGCCTGCATTTTCATCCACAAGATAAAAATATACATAAGATTCTTCTTCCTCGTCGGTAAGGGCCTGGGATACCTGGGCGTCCAGCTGTGGCTCATAGTCATCGGTCCGGGTGCTGTTGGCGTAGTAATTATTATTATACATCATCAGATAATACTGCCCATCCTCAAGTTCATCCGAAGTCATGACCGTAACGGTATGCTGCCCATACTGATCTGTAAAATCCCCGGACTTTTCCAGGCAATATCGGTATCCATATTGACTTCCAGGATCCGGTCCATAACCGCGTCATCTGCCGCATTTTCCCGGGTCACCTGTCCCAGGGCATTAATGCGGCCGATCTGGTCTGAGGATACACAGCAGATCATATCCCCGCCGTCCGTCAGCGCCTCCTGAGATGTTCCGTCCGTACTTTCCAGCAAAGTGGCATATCCGGACACCGTATCCGGAGCAGTAATCTGAAATGTAAATGAATCCGTCACGTTTCCGCTGCTGTCCAAAACCTGAAGGGTGACTTCATTGACCTGTCCCGGAACAAGGCCTACCATAAGGAACTCCATGGCACCATCCCCGGATGTATTGGCCTGAGCCGTATAATCTTCGATCCCGCTGTCAGCCACATGGATGGTGTAAGAAACACCGGCAGCCCCATCATAGTCAAAATAAAGGTAAAGGCCGTTGCTCCCTGTGCTAAAAGGATTCCACACAGCCAAAGGTTCTTCCAGCGTATATTCACGGGCAGCTTTAAGCTCCTCTAAAGCCGCAGCCAGCCGTTCCTGCACCTGCTCGTCATAAAATGTAAAGGACTCCTTTTCAATTTCCCGGGGCAGCATCTGATATGCCGTGATCTGGCTGTCCGTAGCCGCAGCGTAAATATTGACCCGTTGGTCACTGGTTTGCCGGATCAGCTCCCCTGTCTCTACGGTCCAGGAATCCCTTTTCTTTGTTTCCTCATTCATCTGAGTGCGGACGACCAGCTTGTAAATGCCAAATACCGCCGCACATACCACAGCGATCACTGCCAGGATTACCATAACCTGCTGCCACCGCTTTAGCTTTTTCATGTCACAATCTCCATTATCATTTTTTTCTCCGCCCCTGCCGGCCAGGCCGCCAGGGATTACAGGAATATATTTAATGATAAAGCATATGTATGAACTTATTTTGACCAAAATGTATAATTTTAAAAAAATAAATATAAAATATTTATAATATCGAAAGAACCTTAAGAAAAAAGACAGAATATGAAAATAAGCGGCATAAGGGCATAAATTTCATGCTCCCATGAAATTTTATGACCTTATGCCGCGCAAAACACCTAAAAGAAATTATTTTTCTTCTACATTGATCTTGCGGATCTCTTTTGTACGGATTTCCCGGCAGATCGCATCAATAAATTCATCCAGGTTCTTCTGGCCTTCATCGCCATTATAGCGGCTTCTTAAGGAAACCACGCCTTTGGCTTCTTCATCAGCGCCTACCACAAGCATATAAGGCACCTTATTCAGTCTGGCCTCACGGATCTTATAGCCGATCTTTTCAGAACGGTCATCCACAGTGGCACGAATGCCGTTTTCTTTAAGCTGATCCAGCACTTTATCGGCATACTCTGCATACTTATCGGAAATGGGCAGCACACGCACCTGTTCCGGACAAAGCCATGTTGGGAAAAGTCCGGCATACTTTTCAATCAGCCATGCCAGTGTACGCTCATAGCAGCCGATACTTGTACGATGGATAATATATGGCCGTTTTTTCTCGCCATTCTGGTCAATATAGTACATATCAAACTGTTCTGCCAGCAGGGCATCCCACTGAATGGTGATCATGGTATCTTCC
Organism: Candidatus Scybalocola faecigallinarum; assembly: GCA_018711005.1. Taxonomy (GTDB): domain Bacteria; phylum Bacillota; class Clostridia; order Lachnospirales; family Lachnospiraceae; genus Catenibacillus; species Catenibacillus faecigallinarum. Next base: position 28,502 of record DVIT01000037.1, read on the forward strand.
TTGCCGTAAACATTTTTCGCGTTAATATCCACCTTAGGACCATAGAAGGCAGCTTCGCCTACATCTTCCACAAACGGAATGCCCAGCTCGATCATAATGTTGCGGATATGGGCTTCTGTTTCATCCCAAACCTGAGGATCGCCAATATATTTTTCCCGGTTTTCAGGATCCCATTTGGAAATGTGGTAGGTTACATCTTCTTCAACGCCAAGCACCTTCAGGCAATACTGAGCCAGGGCGATACAGTCTTTAAACTCCTTCACCATCTGATCCGGGCGTACAATAAGGTGGCCTTCGGAAATGGTAAACTGACGCACGCGGGTCAGGCCGTGCATTTCACCGGAATCTTCATTTCTGAATAATGTGGATGTTTCACCGTAGCGCAAAGGAAGATCCTTATAGCTGTGCTGTTTTGCCTTGTATACATAATACTGGAACGGGCAGGTCATGGGGCGCAGGGCAAAGACTTCCTTGTCTTTTTCCTCATCGCCTAACACAAACATACCGTCCTTATAGTGATCCCAGTGGCCGGAAATCTTATACAGGTCGCTCTTTGCCATTAACGGTGTCTTTGTACGCACATAGCCCCGCTTTTCTTCTTCATCCTCGATCCACCGCTGAAGTGTCTGGATAATAGTCACGCCTTTAGGCATAAGCAGAGGAAGGCCCTGTCCGATTACATCTACTGTGGTAAACAGCTCCATTTCCCGGCCCAGCTTGTTGTGGTCGCGCTTTTTAATATCTTCCAGATGCTGAAGATGGGCATCCAGATCCGCGGCCTTTGTATAAGCCGTTCCGTAAATACGGGTAAGCATCTTGTTTTTCTCATTGCCTCTCCAGTAAGCGCCTGAGGATGAGATCAGCTTAAATGCCTTAATATTTTTCATATTCATCAGGTGAGGTCCGGCGCACAGATCTGTAAAATCCCCCTGCTTGTAGAAAGAGATCACAGCGTCCTTTGGCAGGTCATTGATCAGCTCTACCTTATAAGGCTCATTTCTTTCTTCCATAAGCTTAATTGCTTCTTCTCTTGGAAGCTCAAACCGCTCAATGGACGGGTTTTCCTTAATGACCTTTTTCATTTCCTTTTCAATCTTATCCAGATCTTCCCGTGTCAGGGACGGCATGTCAAAATCATAATAAAAGCCGTTTTCAATGGAAGGTCCGATCGCGCACTTTGCATCCGGGTACAGACGCTTTACTGCCTGAGCCAGCACATGGGATGCTGTATGGCGCAGGGCAGCCTTTCCCTGCTCATCGTCAAAGGTCAGGATGCTTAATTCGCAGTCATGATCTACCATGGTGCGCAGATCCACCACTTCTTTGTCCATTTCCCCGGCACAGGCCACCCGGGCCAGGCCTTCGGAAATATCTCTGGCAATATCATAAACAGACATTGCCTGGGCATATTCTTTTACAGAACCGTCTTTTAATGTAATCTTCATAAATCTAATTCCTTCCTATTATAATAGTGATTTCTCAGGAAATCCGTTCCTTATTTTCCCGGACAGCCTTTGCAATAAATTCATCCAGCGGCATAGTCACCGATGCTCCGGTATCCCGGCTGCGCACAGTAACCGTATGGTCTGCGGCTTCCTTTGCCCCAAGGACAAGCATATAAGGCACGCGCTCTACCTGCTGAGCCTCGCGGATCTTATAGCCGATCTTTTCATTCCGGTCATCCAGCACGCACCGCAGTCCGGCAGCGGTAATGGCCTGGTGGATTTCTTTAGCATATTCCAGATTTTTATCGGAAACCGGAAGCACCTTTACCTGGGTTGGCGCCAGCCATACCGGGAACTTTCCGGCATAGTGTTCAATAAGGATGCCTAAAAACCGTTCAATGGATCCAAACACAACTCTGTGGATCATAATCGGCCTCTGGGGCTGGCTGTTTTCATCAATATATTCGGCCTGGAAGTTCTGAGGAAGCTGGAAATCCAGCTGAATGGTCCCGCACTGCCATGTCCGGCCAATGGAATCTTCCAGATGGAAGTCGATCTTTGGCCCGTAAAATGCGCCGTCGCCTTCATTGACTGCATATTCCAGCCCCAGCTCATCCAATGCCTGGCGAAGGCCGTTGGTTGCTTCTTCCCAGTCCTCGTCGCTTCCCATACTGTCCTGGGGACGGGTGGAAAGCTCTACATGGTATTTAAAGCCAAACTTTTTATAAACCTCGTCAATGAGACGGACCACGCCTTTGATCTCTGACGGAATCTGAGCTTTTGTCATAAAAATATGGGCATCGTCCTGAGTAAAGCACCGGACGCGGAACAGGCCGTGAAGGGCGCCCTTTAACTCATGGCGGTGAACAAGTCCCAGTTCACCGCAGCGGATGGGCAGCTCCCGGTAGGAATGGGGACGGCTCTTATAAACAAGCATTCCGCCCGGACAGTTCATAGGCTTAATGGCAAAATCATTGTCATCAATTTTGGTGGTGTACATATTATCCCTGTAGTGATCCCAATGACCGGACGTTTCCCACAGCTCCCGGTCCAGGATCATGGGGGTGGATACTTCAATATAGCCTTCTCTGCGGTGAAGCTCACGCCAATAATCGATCAGGGCATTTTTTACGATAAGCCCCTTATCCAGGAAAAATGGGAATCCCGGGCCATAGTCGCTTGTCATAAAAAGCTCCATTTCTCTGCCGATCTTGCGGTGATCCCGCCTGGCCGCTTCTTCCATAAGCTTTAAATGCGCCTCAAGCTCATCCTTAGACCCAAAGGCAATACCATTAATACGGGTAAGCATTTTATTATTTTTATCGCCCTTCCAATAAGCGCCGGACTGCTGAGTAATCTTAAATGCCTTTAATGCCTTAGTATAGGTCAGGTGAGGGCCGACGCACATGTCAATATACTCGCCCTGCTGATAAAAGCTGATCACCGCGTCCTCAGGAAGGTCATCGATATGCTCTAATTTATACTTTTCCTGGCGCTCCTCCATAAGCTTTTTGGCTTCCTCACGGGACAGGATAAAGGAACGGATGGGCAGATTTTCCTTGCAGATCTTTTGCATCTCTTTTTCAATGCGCTCAAGATCCTCATCGGAAAGCTTGACGTCTCCCAGATCCACGTCATAATAAAAACCATGCTCTGTAGCCGGGCCATAGGCAAAATCCGCCTGAGGATACAGCCGCTTAATGGCCTGGGCCATAATATGGGCCGCCGTATGGCGGATTACATGGAGTTCTTCTTCCTTTGGGCACTCGCCAACAGTGCCGTCGTTGTAAATGACTTTCATAATAAAAACCTCCTGTTCTTAAATCCGGGCATATTCTTTCATGGACCGCCTGCCCTTTGTTTCATGCAGGCCCATGGCTTTATGCAAATAAAAACGTCCCTTTCCGGACAGTATGTTCGGAAAGGGACGAGATATTCATACTCGCGGTTCCACCCTTGTTGTTTTACAGGTCAACGCTCCCGGTCAAATATACCGGGGCACTCCTCTTGTTAAAACCACTTAATTTATGACGGTAACGGTGTCTGCCGGGCCGGATTGGGGCCGCTCCGAGGTAGTTTTCGGCCGATTCCCAATAAAGCACTTCCAGCAGCTGTGCTTCTCTCTGTAATGTTTGGCGGCTTACTCGTCTCATCAACGCATTATCACGCTCCGGCGGCCGCCATACTGTACTTATACGATCTGGACAGCAGCCGGAGATAAACTTTTCCTGAACTCATTATAGCATTGAATCGCCATTTGTCAATGCTGAAGTCATCTTATTTTATTATAAGGATCATCAGTGCTATAAGCAGTCCTGCCAGGGTTACGCCGGAAACCGATAAAGCAGCTGCGGCCGCCGCCGGCCACTTTGAAGCCGGATCCACAGCAGCCGGTCGGCGGCTGTGACAGGGATTCCCGGGCTTCATAGCAAAACGGCCGGTCCGATTTCTAACAGAAGTTCCACTCCGGCTGTTTTTTCTTTTTTCCTCCAGATCTGCCAAATCCTCCACAGCCTGAATCCAGCCATCCAAAAGCTGATTAAAGCCAAGGGCGCTGGCATGGATCCCATCGGGACTGTCATAGCTTTTTACATATTTGGGAATATCTGCTACATAACATCCATATTTTAATGCGCAGCTGCGTATACCATAATTATATGCTTCCAATGCCCCTTCGGATAAAAGAGGCGGGCACAGCAATCCGCAATAAATCCGGGCATACGGATAGTTTCTCCTTAATTTCCATAGCATAACCTCATAGGATGGCGTAAAATAGTTTACATAATTTTCTTTCATATTCACAGGTTCTTCCGGCGCATCCGCAGGAACACCTCTTAAATAATCCCATGTACCGGTATATATAAAAATCACATCCGGATTTTTTCCATTTTGTCGAAGCCCTAAAATGCGTATATCCGATCCGGCAGACGCTCTGAATGGCCCGGACACCATGCTCTCCAAAACACAGCAATTTGCCAAAAGCCGGCCTCCAAAATAACTTGTCAGATGAGGCCAAAAACTTCCAAGAGAATCCCCCAGAACGGAAACATACTTACCATACAAAGGATTTTTCTGCCATGGGGACAGCACTTGACAAAAGATGTCATAATTACTTCGGTCTTCCACTGCAAAAATAACTTCCCAAAATGCATTTCTAAAATCCCCATAGGTCAGCTGCTCGTAAAAAATCTGTGCCACAAGCTGCGGAGGGTTCATATATACGCCGCAGCCAAAATCTCCAAAAACAAGACAACCTACACCATTGGCCTCAGCCACAGAAAGAATGTTGCGGATCCGTCCCTCCAAAACTTTTCTTAGCTTCTTTTCGTCGATCCTGACTGTACCATTAAGATTTGGAGCAGGGCAGGTAATCACATCAGCCAGGAACCACCGGTCTGTATATTTAGGGAGCTTTCCTTCAATTTTAAAGAAAGTGACATTTTGTGAATAAATAATCCGGCTGCTGTAATAACCGTCCAGCTGATTGTTATATTGATAAAACGACTCAAAGATTTCCGGCTTGGTCAGGCATGGATATAAATTGGAGCAGCGGCATAAAGTTTCCTCTACCCCCTGTCCTCCCCAGGAAACACTGCCTCCCGGACTGACCGCATTGGCCACATTCAGCACCGCAATCCGCATTCCGCTTTCAGCGAAACGCCTGGCTGCAGCAGGAATGGATTCGCAGGTTACCGAAATCTTCACCGAATGTGTTCCCATGACCCGGGTCGTATCAAAATTTTCAGGGTACACACGCGTACTCATCACTGCCGACCATGTCCGACAGCGCAGTTCCTCATTTTCCCAAAGCAGACGCTGAGTATCCAAAAACACTTCCGCCATTACATTTTCCATAAACGCCTCCCCTTTCGGCAGCATCAGATGACATGGCTGTCATACCATACCTCGCAATTTGGATGTTTCTGTTTATATTCCATGGTCTGCTCATAAGTCACGCCTGTATGACAGGTATGAAGAAGCAAAAGTTCCTTGTCCATAATCGGTGAAATATCATATACATCCCCGCTTCCATGAAGATTCACAGCCACAAGGTTAGGCAGGCCGGCAATAGGCGTCAGATCTGAAAACCCTGTAGTCCAGCTTAAATCCAGATAGACTAAGGACGTACAGCCGGCCAGAGCGTCAATATTTCCTCCCAGGGTACAGCTATCTAAAACAAGTTCTGTCAGGTTTTTGCAGTTAGCCAAAGGGGACAGGTCACTGATCGTTTCACCATAAATATAAATGGATGTTACATCATATGTAAAGGTCTGACTTCCCAGGGTAAAGGTTCCTGCTTCCGTTTCACTTTCACTTTCTGTTTCGGCTTCTTCTTCCCAATCTGCCTTTACAAGCTCCTGGGGATATATTTCAATCACCATGTCTTCCTGGTAAATATTTCCTGCGGAATCCGTTTCAAACACGATTTGACAGCCATTCCAGCTAAACGCAACCTGCCACTGGCTCTGGCTTTCATTATAATAAGCCGCTGATTCTCCCCCAAACAGACTGCACAGCCGGGCATGGCTGATATATCCGTCAAAACTAATAAACATCCAGGATGGGGACAAGATCATATATTTATAGGGACGGGCATTATCCTTGGGAATACGTGTTGATGTATCTACCAGATCCGGATATTCCGAAGTATTTTTAAAATAGGCGTATCCATTCAAACCGTTAAACCGCATCTGATAACCTTCTTCCTGAGAAATAAAGGAAACCGCAGGCTCCCCGTAAGCCTGGACAAGCTGGGCGTAACAGTAGTCTGTCAATGTATTCACCGAAGCATAGCGCAGTGTCAAATCTTCTGAATCTTCACCGGCTGCCACAAAATTTTCAGCATTTTCATCTTCCGACTCTTTCCCATCCCGTGCCATAAATTCTTTTGTTATTTCCTCCAAAAAGTCTTCCAGGCGCCGGTCACGGGTTGCTGAAAAACCGAGCTGAGCTGTCTGCCGGGCCTCGTCATACATTCCGCGCTCTGCATATAGATTTGCCAGCTCTACATAAGCTTCCGGATTTTCCGGTTTGATCTCAATAGCCGCCTCATAGGCCGCCACTACAGCTTCGAAATCATCTTCATTTAAATATTGACGCGCCGACCGAAGCTGGTCATAATACCGGTCGTTTTTCGCCTGACCAGTCACTAAAAGCACTGTCACAATACAGATAATCCCAATCAGCACTGCGGCTGCCGGCAGAACAATCATCAACAGCTTGTTACTTTTCATTGTTATCTCCCACCTTTATGTTTCCTCATAAGCTTTCTGAAGCTTTTTCTTCCGTACAAATATATAAAACTTTAATATGGCATAAATCGCACATGCCAAAACAAGCATAATTACTCCTGCCAGAAACATTCAATCCCTCCTGCCTGCCGCAAATTGCTCCTTACGGCATAAGCCAGCCTTTTTCCTGCAAATCTTCAAGGATCATCTCCAACTGAACAATATCCGCATCTTCTGATGGTTCTTCCCCGGATTCCCGGCATAAAACCACCGCCCGGTCATAGCATTCCTTTACCTGGGTGTAATCTCGCTGGTCGATCGGTCTGTCATTTTCAATGCGATAATAAACATAGGCCTGCTGAGCGCAAATTTTGTATTCCTGCGGATACATCAAAAACATATCCGCCAAAAGATCCCGGCAGTCAAAAAGCCGCCCGGCGCTTTCATAAAGAAATACCAGATTATACAGATCCGACAGCACGGCAAAACCGCCGTCCATCAATTCCTCATAACAAGAAATCCCTTTTTCCTGAAAATCAGCGTCGCTTTCCAAAACACTGGCCGCTGTATTGCTCTGGCCTCTTGTATCCCGGGATAAAGCTATAACGCATAGCTCACCGCCTTTTTGCAGCCACAGATAGCGGGCAGCGCCGCCAGACCTGCCGGCCATATTTAAAACAAAATCCAGACATTCCCCATAATTACCGAGGGCTTCGCTGGATATCACTGCCAGCACCGCAGCCTGACGCTCCACATCGTCGCCTTCCGCAGCAGCTACCGCCATGTCATAGGCTGCGGCATAATCCTCCTGCATATAAGCAATCTGGCCTTCCACCAGTGCTCCATCCGTATCCGGAAGTCCTAAATATCGGGCCCGGTTAAGGCTCTCACGAGCCTGGTCATAATCTTCCTCCCAGGCCTGACAAATGGCCAAATCTCTGAAAATATTATAATTATCCCCGTCAAGGCTGCCTGCTTCCTTTAAATAGTCCTTTGCCATAGAGTAATCCTGAACAGCCATCAGCGCCTTCCCGGTACAGTAAAGAACATTTGCCTTTTCCTGACTGTATTGACTGAAAAGTTTTTCAAAATCATGTTGATTTAAAAGATCAATTCCCTGCTGATAGTATTCCTCCACAGCCTTTTCTTCCTGCCCCGGACTATAAAGAATAGCTTCCCGGGAAATATAGGCCTGGCAGGCAGAAAAAAATTCTTCCCGACGATCTTGCTGATACCCGGTAATCATCATGCATACTGCCGTAATGAACAGCGTCAGAAAAATTCCATCCCCGATGCGGCTCACCAGCGTCATCCTGCGCCACTGACTGCTCCATTTTTCCCGCTGTCCTAAGGCCTCAAGTATCGCCCGGGCGCTTTTAAACCGCCGTCCCGGGTCAGTCATCATACATTTATCAATAATATTTACAATAGCGCTGTCATAAGGCAGCGCCATATCCTTAAGGCGGATCTGATTTTCCCTCCGCTCCTTTGGCATAAGTCCGCTCATCATATGATAAAATACCGCTCCTGCGCTGTACAAATCGCTGCGGGCGTCAATAACAATATGACCGCTGGGCAGCCCATCCAGCATAAGCTGGGCTTTTTTTATCTGCTCAGGGGCAGCATACTGGCTGCTGACCCCTACAAGATCCTTATTGTTTTTTCCGTCCAGAGAAATATTAAAATCAATCAGGCATATATCCCCCCGGTCCGTAATCATAATATTAGCCGGCTTTATATCACAGTGGATGATCTCATAGCCATGAAGATACTCAAGAACATCACACAGCTGCTCAAGCCAAAGAACCAAACAGGCGTCATCAAAAGCGTATCCCTGATCCATATAGAATTTCAGGTCGTGACCTGAAATGTAATCCATCACAGTAAAAATGCCTTCCTCCAATTCAAGAAAGTCATAGACCTGAGGCAGAAAACGGTGATGAAGCCCTTTTAAAATATCCACCTCGCTGCGGCAGTTGACCAGGCTGACCATCCGGTCATGAATTTTTTTAACAACTACATATTTCCTGAGATTTTCATGGTACGCCAGATAGATCGTCCCTATACCGCCATGTCCGATAGGATTTAAGATCCGGTATGTATGGTTAATAAGATCTCCTGCCTTCATATATCATCACCTAAAGACCTAAAAGCTTTTCCTGCTGTTTTTTCCACTCCTCATAATCACTGGCATAATCCTGGCTCTTTTTCTCGACACCTCCGCCGATACTTAATCCATCCTGGGCATATTCATCCTTAAGCTCTGCGGAAAGTATGTCTGAAGCTTTTCCTATATCTCCTTTGATCTTAAGTGCATCTTCATAAGGCTTATACTCTTTATTTATTTTTTTTATCCGGGCTATATTTTTATAATCTTCATATCCGTCCGGATACTTAAAATACTCTCCGGTCACCTTATCCGCGCCTTTATCAACAGCCATTTTGGCCCCGGTTTTTATAATCTGCTTTCCGGTTTCGCTCATGCCCAGATCATCTCCTACATCGTCAATGACCGGATTGACAACATGATCCATTGCCGCGTCTATCGTCTTATCTTTGATAAAATCTTTGGCCGCGGCTTTCGTCCCCTCTTTTAACGCTTCATGACGCAGAATCTCTCCTGAGCACGCGCCTTTTATTCCGGTTCCATAATACTTAGAACGGCGCATGGCCACGGCGGCCTGTCCCGCCTTAGCTGCAGTAATACTTAATCCCGCAGTGGTAGAAAAAACTTCTTTTGTAAAATTATAAGCTTCCTGGTTTCCCATAAAAACCGTATCTCTCACCGGATTCCAGGCAGATGTGTAAGGATCCCCCGCCAGGCCATAGCCGATATGCTGGCCGCCTTCAAAGGCTTCCGCCCCGGCAAAAATGCAGGTTCCCACGCCGGATGTAAAAGCAACGCCTGCCACAAGAGGCGTCGCGGCCCCGGCGCTGGCCACAATCGCCACTGTGCCTACCACCGCCAGACCAATTGCACCTACCACCTGCCAAAAGCCGCCCTCTGCTCTCTCCTTTGCCAGCTGTTCTTCATATTCCTTTTGTATTTCTTCACGAACACGCATTTCATCGTCATATGCAGCCTGGATTCGATCCTGATTCTGCTCAAGATAATCCTGACTGGCCATAACGTTCACAGCAGCATCCTTAAAAGCATCGCTTTTTAAATAATCCCCGCTCTCATAAGCGTCAGCAGGTCCTGCGGCTCCGCTTCCGTAATCCTTTATCAGCGCCTGAACCGAAGCAATAAGGGCCCTGGCCTGAGACACATCTCCATTTAAAGTAGAAGACTCGAAATCAAGAGCCTCCTGGTTCAATTCATCCAGTTTTTCATAGATCTTTCCAATAGCGTTAATCACCGTTTCCCCCCTGGGACAGGGTACATAGGCAATGTCAGATACAGAATTTACGGTACTTACAACACCATCTGAAAAGGTTTCCCACTGGCTTTTCATCTTTTTATACTTTTCCATTCCTTTTTCCAGCGTTTTCTGGGAAAGTACCGTATTTTTATTTCCGTCAATATCATAATATCCATCCCGATAAAGGATAAAGCGACTGGAAAAATCCTGAAAGACTGATGCGATCATGGTCATAAGCATCCCATGGACTTCCTGAAGATAACAGCGAATACTGTCTGCCGCCGCACCGCTGAATTGATCCATCTGGGTCAGTTCTTCCATATTTTTCTGGCAATCTTCCATAACCTCCTGCCACTGGCTGAAACGGCTGCTTGATTCATCCATGACCGTTCTTATGTCTTCATAACGAATATATAAAGATGCCAATTTTTATTGCCACCCCTTTCCTTATTTATTCCATGATAAGGCCCTCTTAACGTCCATCATGGTCATAGCAGAGGATGCCTCCCGGATCTGCTCAATATCATGGTTTAAAAGCTCCTGATATGTTTCCATCAGTTTTGAAATATCATCCATCAGTTCGATATATGCCTCAAGGGCCTCTGACTGACTTTCCGGGTTCATCGTCTGCTCATCCACACTAAGGGCATCTGAATTTCCCTGGAGAGCTATAAGCTTCCCTTCAATAAAGATTTTATCAAATAAAATCGACAGCATTTTCCATCTCCGCCTTTCTCTGTGCCAACATTTTAATTAAGAAGTTTTTCAATCTCATTTCCAATGCTGTTAATGGCGCTGACCAGTGATCCAAGAAGACCGTACTGGGAGGAACGTTCATTTTCCAGGCTGGTGATGGCATCACACACCGCATCCAAAGCATTATCCACGGCTTTGTAATAACTATCCATATATCCGCTAAGCTGATCCGTGTTTGAGATATACGTATTGTGTTTGTCCCCTTCCCATCGGGTCAGCTGATCAGGAAAACTGTCCCCATCCTTTTTTTTCGTTTTTGCGTTGGATTTATCACTGGTTAATTCCCGCTTTGCCGTTTTAAGGCGCTCCAGCTTCCGGTCAATATCATTGATCCGGCTCTGGCACTGGTTTTTCTGCTGTATTTTATAATACTGCTGGCTTCGCAATGCTGAAATATCAGACATGTTCCTCACCCCTCCTGATCAAATTCACTGACAAGACCTTTTTTCTTATTTAACTCATAAGCACTTCCTTTCGGCAAGCCGGTATCCCTGATCCATTGATTAACATTTTCCACCATTCTGGGTTCATCGTCATCTTTATAGCCTTCGTGAATGACTTCACTGATGTCTTCATGGTTAAAAAACAGGATCTGATCTCCTACCAAGCCTTCCGGATAAAAGCAGCCGCCATAATCAAAATATTTAGGTTCTCCCGTAGCCGCTGTCACTAATCCTCGGGCAATGATAATGATCTTTCTCACAGAGCCTTTAATAATTACACATGAGCCAATCGGCCAATATTTAATATTTTCCATAACTACCTCCTAATCAGTTTTATATCTGCAACGATCTTTGTATAAGGATACAAATGAACATCCGTCATATACCGGGACAAATTTTTTTCCGTTAAATCGATAAAAGTCCGATGACTGATCCTAAAGCGGCGGCTTTTGCCCTGACAATCATTTCCTTTCAGATAATACACGCCTCCGCTTTTATGGAGCATCCGCCCCTGGTACAAAAAGCAGTTTTGCAGAACTGCTTTTTCTTTTCTTTTGCTGATCATATCCGCCAAAACCCGTATCAGATCCAGCACCCCTTTCCCCAGGGCAAGAATCATAAGGACCGCAAGAAGTATGATCGTTCGTGAAGACCATCCAAGTTCTGAAAGCTTCATAACAATAACTCCTGCCAGAAGGCCTGACGCGATCACGAAAAATATCCCCCCGATCCCCCGCATGGCAATACCGGCCTTTCCCTGTACCGGAAAAAACAGGGTGGAGGCAGCCAGAACTGCGGCAGACACCATCATTGTCTCAATAATCAATCCTGCTCATCCTCCTCTCTGTCTTCTAACACGGTCTTGATCTTTGTTATTCCAATACCGGAAAAACGATAAGCCTCCCCTGCTTCCAGCGGCTTCGTATACTCTTTACTCACACTAAAAGGCACATCGCAAAGCTTTTGCTCCCCAATATCAGTAAATATCAGGAAATTTTTGCTGTCCCTGAGCATCTTAAGCACTTCCGGGGCACTATAATTAATGGCCGCGTTTTCCAGGTTCCCGTAAATGATACAAATCTTTAATGCCCTGTACTTGGTACATAGCTGTCGATATAGCTTCATCATCTCCCGATCCCCGCTCATACTGGAGATCACATCATTATTGCGCAGCAGCCATACAAGCAGAGGCGCTTTTTCCATACGTTCTTCCTGACCGTCCACCATCCACTGATACCGTTCTTCCATAAGATGATCAAAGTAGCCAAGCATCATTTTATATTCCGAAGCATCCACCGTATATGCCTTTACGATAGGAAGGGACTGCATTTCCCCAAGTTTTTTATCCACATCGTCAATAATATAACATTCTACGGGAGCGCTGTCCCTGTGCTGGTTCAGGCTGTGAAGCATATACCGGATAAAGTTGCCCCGCCCCATGTGCGGCGCACCGCCAATGCCTAAAGTTCCCTGATTCAGCAGGGACATCTTTTCCAGGTTTGTGGATGAGAAATCAATGCCCAGATAAATTTCATAGGGCTGGCATACGGCTGCCTGGAAGTTTCTCTTAATATAAGCCAACGTCAGGATCGCGGGAATTTCCGGAATCTTTCTTGCAGATATTCCCACATACTCACTGGCCATGCGCGCCACAAAGCTTTCCATGGATTTGGCCCGCTCCACATCATTATCCCCTTCAAAGGACTGATACACCTGGATCTCATAGGTTTTCCGGTCAAGCTCTGTCAGGGCACGCCCGGGAATATTCTTTAATTTCTTACGGCAGCTGTCAAACAGATAATTATATTCATTACTGTCATTGCAATACAGACAAATACGGCAGGAAAAGTTAGACAGGTATTTATAGCCAAAGCCTGACGTCTGAAGGTTTGCAGCCACAACAGAAATTCCCAAAGACAATCCTTCCCGGCATAAAGCCAGCAGCCGGTCTTCAAACTTTTCATACAATTCCCGAAACGCCGCTACGTTATCAATCATAATAACCACCTGAGGAAGCTTTTTGTGTCCGCTTTCCCGATAAGCGTTAAAAGAACCTACGCCGGTTTTTAGAAGGATTTCCCTTCGGCGCTTCATTTCTTCATCCATCATCTTCATAAAGGTCTTCATTTTCTCGTCTTCCATGGATGTAATTACCCCGCCCACATGGGGAAGACCCTCAAAACGCTTTAAAGCCATGGACGCAAAGTCCAGAATATAAATATGAACATCCTCCGGCGTATAAAGCTGTGCCAGCCCCCGGATCATAGCCTGAAGAACATTGGTTTTTCCATATCGTGCCGAACCAAGGACAAAAATATGATTTTGAGTAAAATTTACCGTTACCTGAGTCTGTTTCTGATGCTCCGGATCATCCAGCAATCCTAACGGAACAATAATATTTTTAGCATCGGAGAAGTCTCCAGGCCCTTCCCACAAAATCGTTTCAGGTAAAGGCTCCAGACAGATTCCCGGCAAAGGCTTAATACTATTTAACATACAGTATTCATGGACATAATCCACAATCGCTTCCAGCTGATTTTTCCCGCCCTTTGCCTTTTGGGGTTTCTGAGAAAAAATCGCTGTTCTTTTTCCGGAAAGTTCTACTTTACTCACTGTAAAGGATCTTTGATTCCCTGTATTATCACTTTGAGCAGGTACGCCGCTGTAGGCCGATTGGAACAGCTGGAAAATTTCGTTGTTTCCCACTTGAAGGTAAGCCCGCCCCGGTTCTTTGATTTCCGCCGCCAGGGGAGACTTAAGAACTTCATTACTATCCTCTTTGTTCTGAACCTTTAAACACAGTTTAAATCTGGAATTACTCCAAATCTGATTATCTACCACACCGGAAGGCTTTTGAGTGGCCAGAATCAGATGTACCCCGAGGCTTCTCCCGATTCGGGCCGTACTGATCAGTTCTTTCATAAATTCCGGCTGATCGCTTTTTAACTCCGCAAACTCATCCACAATAAGAATCAGATGAGGCAAGGGAATATCTGTTTCGTTATTTTTATATTTACGAATGTATGCGTCAATATGGTTCACATCATACCTGGCGAAAAGTTCCTGGCGCTTACGCAGTTCTGCACGGATAGACAGGAGGGATCTCTCGATCTCACTGCCGTCAATGTTTGTAATCGCTCCGTTTAAATGGGGCAGCCTGCGGAACTGATTCACCATGCCGCCGCCCTTAAAATCAATAATCACAAACCCTACCTCATAGGGGTGAAACAGCGTTGCCATAGATAAAATATAAGACTGGAGAATCTCGCTTTTACCGGAACCGGTGGTTCCTGCCACAAGGCCGTGCGGACCGTGGAACTTTTCATGAAGATCAAGAAAAACCACTTCATTTCCGCTTTTTACCCCTAAAGGAGCCGCCATACTCTCATAGATTTTTGACGCGGCCCATCGCTTCTTCAGGTTCAGGTCATCCACGTTAATAATCCCGAGAAGCTGGAACATTGATATATTTTTCGTTAAGCTTTTCTCCAGGCTGATTTCATCCACATAAATACTTCCCAGCTTTAAAGCACATTGCCCTGCCGTAATGCTGCTGATATGGGGATATGTAAAATACTGCTGCTGCTTTCCATCACTGCAATTCACAAGACAGCCCTGGGAAGATGCGTTATCCAGCAAGATCTGTGCCTCACACTGGGGCGCCAGAAATTCCCTGCAGGTTTCCATGAAAATAAATGTAAAGCCTAAATCTTTTGCCAAAGAAATGTAACGGGACAAAGGATGTGTATCTAACAGGCGAGTCTGATAGACAAAAACCACATAATGGCAATCCCATGTATTTTTGGCTTCTGCATTTTCCCTGCGGGACAATTCGCTGTAAAGGAAGTCCAGCCCTGCCTTTTCACTTTCCTCATCGTAGATAAAGCACCGGGTATCCGTCATAGAATTATAGGCATTTTTCAGCCATCGAAGCCACTCAAACTGTTTTTTATGCTTTTCACTGAAAATAAAGTAAAATTTTACATCCCCATAATAATGACGTATAGCCAGATCCAAAACCATATTTTTAAGAATCTGATACAGCTTATTTTCATTTCCTACAACGCCCACAGCGCTTACCTCTTTCAATCCCAGGGTAACCGGGGCATTTTCCAGATATTCATACTGTTCCTTCAACCGGACCGGTATGTCCTGAAGGGGATCTTCCACATCTTTATATTCAATCTCCTTACACTTTACGGAAAGAGTGGATCTTACATAGCCTTTTCCCAGAAAAACCGTCAGGAAGTCACTGTCTTTTGGCCGCCGTTCAAACAAACGGCTGTCAAACGTTTCCACAAACTTCACCCCATCTTCCAGGGATGTATACGTATAGTCCATGACCGCCAGTTCCCCTGCACGCTGAGTCTGTATCTTTTCTTCCTGCTGCCGAATATATTCCTGATATTTTTCCTCCCGCCTTGCTTTGTTTTGCTTATACTCCTTACCATCGTTAAAATAAGTCCAAACGGACATAGCACCGCCTAAAGCCATCATAGCTACACTGTAAATCACAAACATCCCCCCGCTGCCCATAAGGCCTCTGAGCGCTACCATTAAAATAAGAGAAGCAATAACAGGGATCAGGATCATGACCAAATTTTTCTTTGGCGGCGCAGAAAGGGATTTCGGCGCAAGTACCTGAACCGGAGCATCGGAGATCACATATTCCACCCGGCTGTTTCTCTGAAAATGAGGATACACAAGCATCCCCGTACCTGTACGTTCCTGGTGCAGGGGAAGGGAAGTTGAAAGTCCCCGGGTATTATTCAGATACAGCTTGTCCCCAAACAGAAAAAAACCGTGTCCGGCCAGGGAAAAGAAATCTCCATTCTCAAGAAGATTTTCCGCCGTTCCCGGCAGCTTATATCCATTTTTATAAACGCCAAGCTTTTGGGAAGATCGCCATAATTCCCAGGTATCCCCCCGTTTTTTTAGACTGATCCATGCATTACTAAGCGTTTCATCCTGAATCTTAAAATGACAGCTCTCATGATTTCCGATACGAATCTCCCCTATGCCCTGAATCTGGACAAACTGGTCATAATGCAGTGGTTTTCGCTCATAATCATACATAAAATCCAGGGAAAACAAAACGCTCCCGCTTTTTTCATAGCACACGCCCATGCTGTCTCCCGGCTTTAAGTGAACCAGATTCTGTTTAAGCAGATCGCCGCCTTTAAAAAAAACGTTCTGATTGCATCCTAAAATCCACTGACCGTTTCTCTGTTCAGCAAAAATTTCAAAATCATCAAAAAAATGCTCCCGGTTAAAGCGGATCCGGCATCCCGGCGTTGTTCCGATAAGCAGACGCTGCCGGCTGTTTTTATCCAGCTCAACTTCCCTGTAAATATCACGGCCAAAAATCACAAGCTTATAATCCATACCTTCTACCTCTCAAACCATATTTCACTGCCATTATGTAAACCAAAATCCTCCAAAGTTTTATTTCCTTTCAGCAAAGCGATCGGGTTCGTCGCTTTCAAATAAAGCTGTGAAATATCCCCTGCATCGATTCCCAGGCCCAGGCCCATATTTAACGCCAGAATCAGTTCATTGGCTGTAATTTCCAGGGGAACCTCAATATCAAAACTATCCTTATGCTTCATCCAGTGAAATACAAAAAAAGCTTTTTCTTCCATAAAGCATATCCCCCTTCCTTTTTATCCTAAAATATATGCCAGCTTTTTTAAAAGTCCGCTTTCCCGTATTTCTTCCAGGCCAAAAGGTTCCTTTTGTTCAGCAATATATTCAGAAATAGGATACCGGTCATCCCATACTCCCATCTCATCCGCACCTGCCGGCGTTTTCATCCTGTTGCAAACGAGGAGCAATTTTTCATCATCCCTGCGGATGCTATTTAAAAATATATCCAGCTGCCGCAGTGATGCTTTCTGAGGTGTGAAAAACACTACAACCTTATCCACCAGAGAAAAAAGCCTGAGCTTTTCCTGGGTAAAGCCTGCAGACGCCTCAAAAACGATGGCGTCATAAAGCTGGGTATTTTTCAGGGTATTCAGGAAAGCTCCGTAATCCTCGTCCTTAATCTGGCAGGTTGCAGGAGCCTTTTCCATAGGCCTGACATAATCAAAATCTTCTGTATCCACTTCCGGCAAAAGCTCCTGGCGGATGCTCTGACTTTTGGTTGCAAGACTGTACGCAAACCTTCCGCTGCAAAAGCCATGACAATTTTTCAGATATACTGAAAAATCCTGAAAATCTTCTCCGCATATATAGAGAACTTTATTTCCCAGGGCCTTTAACGCCTGACACAGCCCCAGAGAAAGAAGGGTTTTTCCGCTGTTTCCCATGGTAGCGTATGTCATATAGATCCGGGTATGCTCTGTAGCATGCTCCGGGTTTTCCAGCCTTATCGTACCTGAAATCTGGCTGTAGATTTCCTTAACACTGGAATATTTATACAGGCTTGTACAGTTGCCCCGTTCTATCCGGTCATCCGAAAAATCTTCATCCTCTCTCAGAAGAAAAATATATCCGCAATTTTGCTTTCGGATCTTTTCGCTGTATAAATATTCATTAATGATTAAAATAAAAATGTCTCTCGGCTGGCTGAAATACTCATTAAAATACTTCAGGGACGTAATAACTTCAATATCCCCCTTATCTTTCCATTCTTCAGCCAGCTTATATTCCAACGGTGCCAGATACTCCTCATCGGTATCTGCCACAACAATTTTAATATTTTCCATTGCCATTCCCCTGCCGTTTTTTAGGACCACTGAACCTTAAAATCCAGTTCCGCCAAGCGTATATTATCGTTCACTTTGATCTCTACCGGCTCCATGTGGACCGCCATTACCCCATTTACATAAGTATGATTCGCGCTGCCCAGATCCTGTATATAAAAACGACCGTTTCTTTTTGTAATCTTACAGTGGAGGCGGCTTACCGTTGGCGTAAAATCAATCCATCCGTCTACACTGTTTTTCAGCTTTCCGATGGTAAATTCATCTTTTGTGATTTCAATACTAAAGTTTCTTGGAGAATGCTGCAAAACAAGACAAAGCCTTCTGCTCTCCAAAAAGGACTCGTCCTCCATCCCGGAATTTTCTGAAAAATCCTCCGAAGCTTTAGAAGTATTAAATCCCTCAAGCAATTCGTTTAGCGATAAAGCCCGGCGGATGCATGCCGTCTGCTCCCTAAACTGACTGTCTCTTTTTCCCGGCGAGATTTCCATCAGGTTCAGCAAAGCTTTCTTCAAAGCCATGAGCCAATCTAAATGCTTTTGCGGATCCGTCTTCACAATTACAGGCAGCACCGTAAGAAAAACTTTCCCTGAGGATTTATCCATATACATGTGATCCACATCTGGCCATACCGCTTCCGGAGATAAAAAACCCGTATCCGCTAATCGGCAAATAATCGATAATACCTGGCCAATGTACTGCTGCACTTCTCCGCTTTTCCAGGATTTGGCAGCCCAGGTCAACAAAAGCCGCTCTCCTATAGGATAGATCAGTTTGATTTTACCGTTCAGCAGCACTTTCCAGCATGGAAGGATCCCGTCATTTTCCTGTTTCTTCAAAATACGGTATCCAGTCAAGTAAAAATCTGAATTATCATCCAGGACAAAAGATGTATAGGCACCATCCTGCTTAATCTTCATATATAACCACCGGCTTTCTAAGGAATATATTTAAAACTGTCAAACAAATATTTTTTTGACACTCTTAAATATGTTTCTTAGAATTTGCCTCAAAGCCGCAGGCACGGCATGGGATTTCAGACCGCTCAATGCGTCTTAAATCCCTGCCTGTCCCGCAAATTATGCCTTAACTTCTAAATTTGCTTGCCTGGCTCTTATCTGTATCTTCGTAGGCATTTGCCGTATCTTTAAGAGCGCTTGCAATCTGATGGATCAGTTCTGCGGTTGCCTGAAATCCCGGTTTAAGTTCTTCAAATTTCTCCTGATAAGCTTCAACGGAATCTCCTTCCCACACCGATGCCAGTTCATCACACATAGAAACCATTTTGTCAATAATGCCGCTAACGTTTTCTCCCTCGTCATCAAATCTCTTTGCGATCTGCCGCACTTCTTCCGGGGTCATCCCGGTACGTCCTGTTGCCATAATATTTCCTCCTTTTTTTATAAATTTATGAGAGCGGGGCTTTGCCCGCCCTCATAATATTTCCGCATATTATCTTATCATCTGCAGCGTCACGGTTTTCCCGAACCGTTACTTAGATTTTCTTATAGTTCTTGTTATCTTTTTTGCTGCGTTTCACAACAAGGAAAATAATCACGCCTGCAATAACAACGATTCCTGCAATGCATCCAAAGAACAAAGGCTTGTTCATGTAGAACTGAATCCACCAGTTGGAGGTAACAAGAACCTGATACTCTACCGGATCTGTGGGATTTCCCGCCGCATCATAGGCAATAATTTTTACGGTCTGATAAGCGTTCTTGCTGTCTACCGGGATTGTAAGTACGCCATCCTCAACCGTCAGTTCATCGCCGGAATAGGTATGATACAGAACACCGTCCAGGTAAAGCTCTACATAAGACAGAAGCATATTATCCTTAACGCTTAACGTAAACTCATGAACATTTTCACGGTAGCGTCCCCGATCTTCCAGGTTTGCAATACTAACGGAAGGAGCGGTTTTATCCACAACAAACTCAAGGGTCATTTGTTTTTCTTCTTCCAGTTTGCTATTTTTCGCCTGGTAGGTGGAAGTATTTTTCGCCCGGTCTTCAGAATAAATGTTAATGGAATACTGACCTTCTTCCTCAAAGCAGCTGGCCTTAATGGTGTAAGTATAAACCTTCCACTGGCCATCGCCGCCTTCTTCCTCAACCGTATAGTCTACGCCCTCTTTCAGCGTAACCACTTCGCCATCTTTTGTGTAGGTAATCTCAATAAACTCAAGGGTATCCACATTAACTTCCTGAATAACAATATCCTTCGGGCTGTTGGTAAATCCGCTTTGAACTAATTGAGCTGTATAATCGTTCAGTTTATAAGTAGATCCATCCCGGTTTACAGAGAAGGTAATACTCCGTGTGGTTTCATTGCCTGCCTGATCCACAAGCTTTGCAGTTAAGGTGTAAATGTCATCCATATTCTCGCCAAAATTGCGGAAAGTAATGGTCTGGCCATTGGTCACAGCAGAGCGGCTAACCATCGCATCCACATTAATGCGGCCCTTATCTGCTCCGGTCAGGGTCAGTGTAACACCGTTTGCCGTATAGTTAGTATCGGTTAAAGTAATCACCGGAGCCACTGTACCTTTATTTGCGGAACGGTTTTCCACACCAGTGATCTCAATTTCCGGATTTGTCAGGTCAACGGTGAAGCTGTCCTGTGCATAATCGGCCATAGCATTTCCTGCCAGATCAGTGTAGGCAATGTCAAAGGTATAGTCCCCGTCGCTGTTAAAGCTTACGGTGGCTGTATGCCGGTCACCGCTGGTAGACCATCCGCTGATGGATGGGGCGGAAATTCCTGCACCATTTAAAGCTGCGGTAATGGTCGCGCGGGCATCGGATGCGCGGAAATTATGTTCAGTAATGGTTACTGTGGCTGTACGGGTATCGCTGTAATAGTGTCCGTTGAGTACATCATTGTTATTGTAAGAAACCGATACTGTAGGCAAAGTCTTATCCACAGTAAACTCTGCAAGATTCTCTGTATTAGAATGGTTTCCTGCCAGGTCGTAGCAATCAAAGGTTACTGTATAATCGCTGTCTCCGCTAAAGGTAACAACCCCCGTATGAATCTCCCCGTTAGAAGACCAGCCGCTAAAGGAATAGCCTCCGCCGGAGCTGGAAGTTACAGTTGGTGTATAAGACGGGTCAAAATTGCGTTCATCTACAGTAATCGTTAATGTCTTATTATTCTTATAATATTTTCCGTTCAGAACGTCCGCTGTACTGAAAGAGAAAGTGACAATCGGATTTTTATTATCCACTTTTAACGTCTGGGTTTCAGATGTAGCTTCATTTGTTGACCAGTCTGACGCGGATACCGTAATCTGTACGTCATTGCTGTAAAATGCCTCTGGATCAATAGATACATGGCCAGTCCAGTTTTGAGTATGTTCATTTCTGTTAAATGTAGCTAATGTTCCTGTTTCCGTATATCCGGTTGTTCCATTAACAATCTGGTATGTAATCTCTTTCAGACCGGAATATGCGTTATTTACAGAAGGATCAGTGACGGAAATATCAAATCCCGGATGATCCCCGGCCGCATAAACGCCCTTGCCCCAAGCAGGCGCAGAAGGTGTAATGGTCACTTCCGGAGCAGGATCCACGTTATCCACAACAATATTTTCAGTGCTGTAATACTCTGTATTCCCTGCTCTATCTGTCACCTTTTCGTAAACAATGACATTTTCATTAGCTGCCAGATGAATATTCCCTGTGTAGTCTCTCCAGTCTGTCCGTGCAGCAAGCTGTGCTTTAGAAAGCAGTGCGCTTGTGGCAATATACTGGGTAGATGCCATACCGGATGTAACATCAGAGCTTTTCATGGAAGCATTAACGCTGTCTTTACCGAACAGATTAAACGTAATCGCTGAAATAAATTTTTCAAACCAGGATTTCTGTGTTGCGTTATTATTTCCATCAACGCCGTTGACAAAGCCATTAACAATGATTTCACCGGAAGGCACAACCCGGTCAAGGGTCACATAAGCGGTTGGAATCACATTTGCTTCATTACCAGCCAAGTCAGTATAAGTAAAGTCAAAAGAATAGTTTGCATCTACATTAACGTCAACGGTATAGGTTCTTACAATTCCTGACGGATCTGACCAATTCTTTGCAGACTTCACATTTGTGCCATGGGTATTCATAATGGCTGCCATAGCATCTGTAGTTTCATTATTGAAGTTTTTAGCTCCGATGGTCAGATTCGTATTTACGTTACCATCCATTTCAAAATTCAGTTCGCTGACAGACACAACAGCCTTAAAGGAGCTGTAATTTTGATTCAGATAATAAGGCGCATCCGAAGATGAACCTGGGGCAAAGGTCTGACCTGTGCCATAGCTATAGTAAGTAGCAGATACCACTGGAACTGTCTGGTCAACAACAAAGTTAATGGCTGGTGTTGTTTCACTTACATTTCCCGCATAGTCGGATACATAAGAAGAAATCGTATATTCCCCGTCTGTATGGAAAGTAATCGTTACTGTTGACTTTGACTGGTCGGAGCGGCTCTCACCCACGCTGCCATCCTTGCCATAATCAACATTAATGCTGGAAATGCCAAATTCGGCCTTGCGGTTCATCAGTTCACTTAAAGTCATAGTGGAACCGTTAATTGTGTAAACAAGCTTGTTTTCCATGTCCAGGAAACGCTCGGTAATGGTTGTGGTAATAGCAACGTCTTTTTTGTAATATTTACCGTTTTGTACCTGTGCTTCCGATGTGAGAATATTTTCAATCACAGGGGCAACCGGGTCAATGGTAAACTTGCGGCTGACCGGCTGAGATTCATTACCAGCAAAATCTGTCGCTGATGCCGTTACGGTAACGATCTGGCTCTGAGCTTCTTTTGTATAGATTTGCTCAATCGCTCCGGTCAGTGATGAGTATTGGCTTTCTAATTGAGCTAATGTCACATCTTCCGGTACTTCCTGGGAGAATATTCCTTCCTCATCTACTGTCAGGCTGCCTTTGTTTTCGGGAACCACAGAATAAGTAATGTCTTTAACACCGGAATAAACGCCCTTGCTTATGTCCTCTTTTGCCGTGATCGTGAGATCTACATCTTCACCACTGGCAAAATAGTCGGCTCCTTTATAATTCGTCTTATTATTATTAGAATCTTCATCAAAGTTAATGGTCACGTCAGTGATTGGTACCTTTTCAAAAATCATACCATTGGAGCCGTAGATCATAGCGTTTCCAACGTTATCCTGGACTCTGACAAAAACAACATAGTTGCCGATTTCTTCCGGGTCTGTTTCTGGGACTTTGACAGAGGCTGTAAACATACCGTTGCCATCATTATAAATGTCATCCTTAGAGGATACCGTAGTAAACTCTGAATTAATAAGCTTTTCAAATACTTCATCATCAATAACTGTGGCATCTGCATCAAACTCAAAATCTTCAGCAAAGTTTACGATTTGATAGCTTACTGAAAAAACGCCGGAAGCATAATCCTGCTGGTCTTGGGCTTCCTCATCATAAACTGTAATTTGGGCATCATAGGTTTTATTTTGGTAAAGACCAAAGGTTATATTTTTACCAAATTCCTGCACTGCGTTATCCACTTCATCAATTATGATATTCGCGGTAGGCATCTTCTGATCCCGATAGAATGTGATTTCAAATGGGGCGGTTTCACCAACCTTTATGTTCTCATCAGTTACATATGCCAAACAATATATATACGTTTCTGAAGAAACATCCGTGAATTTCTGTGGATTTTTAGCGTCTATCTTATCTCGTTCTACAATTTCCCCATATTTATCAAGAAGTACTCTATATACTGTGTTGTAAGGAGCTACAGTGTCAAATATAGCCGATGCATCTTCACCATAATAAATCTTATCTCCATTTTGATAAGCATGGATGCTATCCATAGTATTCAGGCTAATATACTGGGTAAAATCTATAACATCTTCTTCTGTAATTGTTACCATACCGCCATCAGATCCAGCAAATATGTAATCTTTATTTACAGGCTTAAGAACTTGATTATTGAAACTTTCCAGTTTTTCGCCTTCGATGGTAATCGCCTTCGCATACTGACCCATTACTGTTTCCCGGTTAATACTATCGGCAACCGTAAAATACTCCCATCCTGCTTCTAAAGCGTTAATCTCTGTCTTAACATCTTCTGATTCTGCATCTGCATATCCGGTAACGCCTATGATAACATCCTCTGGTATAACAAAGTTCTCCTGGGTATTATCTTTATTATACTGACGAGTAAATGCATCACTTAATTGCATTGTCAATGAACGCTGCTGAATTGTGATTGACGCTTTTACAGTCATTGACACTTTTTGAGTATTTTCATTACCATCAGCAAAAACAAAGTTTTGATAATGAATTTCATTCTGGCCATCAACCGTCAATGTATATGCGGGCATGGTAAATTCTATATCAAATTCTTTCCCGCTATCAGCAACATGAATCACATCTGCAGCTTCTACATTGGAAACAATCAAATAACGGCCATCAACCAGAAGATCTTTAAGCTGATTCATCTGTTCCTCAGATAAGCCCATCGCACTAGCATTAGTAACTTCAAGTTCAGCACGCACATCCACTTTATTAGTGGCATCATATGTTTTCACATTGCTCCATGCAGCATTAGAATCATTTTCATTCCGTCCGCCAGAAGCTACCGTTCCCTGGGTTTTAATCGGTTCAGTATTTACAAGTTTCAGTTCATATGGTGTCACTGTAATTTTTACAGTCTGGGTTGAAGTCTCATAATCATCATTAGCCTTCTGGGTAATTATAACTTCTGTTGTTCCCACATTGACTGGTTTGAAAACAATCTCTTGTGTATCATTAATCACCTGAACATTAACAATATTTTTATCAAACCCACTTACCTCATATTGTGTCGATAATTCCTGATCTTGTACATCTTCATCACGAAGTTTTAGTGCATAAGTTTGTGCGTTTTTCTCAGGATCGCCATACCCCATGGCAACTTCACTGATCGTATTGCCTTCATCGTCTACAACTGTAAAGGCCTGGGATTCCTGAAGAGGTGTGTAAGTAACACCTTTTTCGACACTGTTAAAATTAGCGTCTCCTGCAAATTTAGCTGTTACTTTAATTGCACCTGCTTTAACCGGACTTAGTATAACAGTAAATGATCCGTCAGAATCAGTTGTTACGGTTACGCTCTCACTAGCTGTACCTGTACCTATATCCAAAGTCCCGCTCTCTGTCGTTAAAATAATTTGCTTGCTTTCAAGGCCATGTCCTTTTTCATCAAGCAACTGGCCTTTCAGTTCCACGCTTTGTTTCCATGGCAGACTCTCTGATACGGAACTCCATGTTAAACTTGGTGTAGCTTTAGTAAAACTATAATCTTTTACTTCACCGGAAATTTCCTTATAATTGGAATCCCCATTAAAGCTTGCTTTAAAATTAACAGTCCCCGCAGCCGTTGCCCCATTCCAGGTTATTACTGCTTTATTATCAGAAACGTTTACCGGAGCACCACAGGGGGTTCCATTAACATAAAATGTAACTGTAGCATCCGAATCAAAAGCAACGTCGTTCACTGGTGTAAGGTCTGCTGTCAATGTAACTTCCCCTTGCCAAGATGAACTCCCTGAACTTGGATTTACAGAAAGACTTATACCTTCTGGAGACACTTTAGTCGGTGTATATTCAACAGAATTTTGACTACCAATCACTACTTCGTAATTTTCCGCAGCTTCATTTGCAAGTTCAGCACTAATCGTTACCTTATTCGCATTCTTAAAAGTATACTGGTATGTAGCAATGCCATTTGTTTCTGTTTGTACAGTACTTACTATCTCGCCATTAACTTTAAAACTTATGTCCTGTCCAGAAATACCCTTACTTTGCTGATCTGTAAGCGTTGCAGTTAAGGTAACAGACGTATTCCATTCTTGTAGAGCTGGTTCATTCATTTTTAAATTAACATCAATTTTCTTCGGCGTATAAGTAATTGATGGGGGATTGGATACTTGATACAATGTACTGCTGGAAGAAAGAGTTGCCTTAATCTCTACCGCTTTCGCACTTGTAAACTTTTCACCAGGAACATTAAGTGTAGCTTTTCCTTCAGCATTTGTAGTGGCTATACCGAGTTTATTTCCGTCACTTGTTGTAAATATAACGTTTTCCCCACCTATAGGTTTTTCTGTATCTTTAAGTACTGCCGTTAAAGTGACATCCTGCCCCCACTCTTTCGTCTCAGGTTGTTCTAATATAAGAGTTACATTCTTCTTGGCTGGTTGATACTCTAACGTCTGTGTACAGTCTTTATACGTTCCAGACTTACCAGCATACTGTGCCGTCACCGTAAAAGAAGTCGTATCTGCCGGGGTAACAGTAAATTTAGCTTGTCCATTTTCATTTGTTGTCCCCACTGAAGGCAGAGACGTAGCGACAATGCCGTTACATGAAAAATTGAGTGAAGCGTTGGCAATTGGCTTGCTGTCAGAATCTTTTAAAGTGGCTGTAAATGTCACTGGGCTTCCCCACTGGCCGCTGCCTGATTGAGGTTCTGCAGTAATGGTTAAATTTGTATGCTCTGTATAGCTCCAACCATTTACCGCAGCATCTATAGTAAATCCTCCGGCACTTGCATTAAAACTTCCGGTTGAATCTCGTCCTGTAATATCATAGTTATCACTTTTAATTGTATAACTATAGACATCACTGTCAGCGGCACTAATACTATCAGAGGTTCCAAGATATTCTTGACCATCATGCAACTGAAGATTGGTAATGAAGGAAGCACCAGAATTTGGTTTTACAAATTCCACTCGAAAATTTTTTAAAGGCGTACGATTACCAATATTCACATTCTCTACCTTAAATTGATACTGTTTCTCGGAATCCCCCGATGCATACGCCTCAGCCGAGAAACCGAAGTCTGCCGGCAGGGTTCCTATGACCATAAGAACCGCCATAAGGATCGGCAGTATCCTATGAAAAAACTTCCTTTTCATAACTTGTCTCCTTTCTTTTCTTCAGACATACCTGAAAGATTTTTCGTCCTCTTAGACTTTAAATATTTATATACTCTCCCATTCAGCAGATAGTGCAAATGAAAAGTAAATAACAAAACAAACAAACTGCCAAGACTT
The DNA here is from genome assembly GCA_018711005.1 of Candidatus Scybalocola faecigallinarum. Lineage (GTDB taxonomy): Bacteria > Bacillota > Clostridia > Lachnospirales > Lachnospiraceae > Catenibacillus > Catenibacillus faecigallinarum. The sequence goes on from DVIT01000037.1 coordinate 55,531, forward strand.
AAAATGTAATTCATACGGATAAACGCAGAAAGCACGGTTATCACCAGCGAGACAACCAGCAGCAAATCTGCAGCCATAGCGGCTTTATCCGTAAAAAAGCTTATGAAGCCTGGCCGGGATGATGTTTTTACCTTTTTATATTCTTCCGTTTGCCTGCATTTCATAAAAGCCATGGCCCAGAAAATTATCCCAGCCGCCAGGCCTGCCCAAAATAAGATCCCTGGCACATAACTGACGGAACCGGTGGCTTCGGCTGCGCTTTCACTTACCGGAATCAGCCATATTGAAACAGCAGAAATAAAATAGCTGACTGCAGAAAGAATAAACAGCCTGTTTGTCACTTTCTTCTCCCCCATCTCAAATCACCTCATCCGTATGAACTTCCATAATCGTCCTCAGCACTACAAAGCCGCCCGGCCCGCCGCCAAGAACCATGGTTTCGCTCTGCGCCGGATCGTATGTACCGCTCCATCCGCCGGTTGGCGGTGTATCGGAAACTGCCGGTGGGTCAATGCCTCCCGGAGCATTGAAGGCACTTGAAGCTTCCTGAAGTATTTGCCCGGAAAAGTTGCCCTGAGGCTGACTTAACACATCGGTCGGCGCAGAGCCATCGCCGGACGGGCTGCCCATTTGTCCGGAATATCCTCCAAGTCCCCCGGAATTAGCGGCCATCTTCTCCGTCGGCAGACCACCGGACAGGCTTCCGCTTTTTCTCCGAAGCTTTGAGGTTCCCAAAGCTCCGGTACGGCCCTTTCGGTGGCGGCGGCCGTCATCGCCAATACGCCGGGAGGTGTTTAAATCGCCGCTGACTGCTCCGTCCTCAGACATCTGGGCAATAGCCTTTTTAGCCACCCGCCCGGTAAGTTCGGAAAATACCCGGGGAATTTTTAAAAGGATAAATAAAAGGATCGCCACCGCCAGAAAAAGGATTGCTCCAATACCGCAGTAGAGAAAGATTCCGTGATACAGGCTGACAAGTCCTTCATAATCCTGGGATCCCATTACTCACCGCCTCCTTCCTCTGTGCTTTGTGAGCCGCCGGAAGTGCTGTCAACGGCAAAGGCCGCAGTAATGTTCTTTCTGGCAAGTCCAATATTGTTCTCAATATCCGCCGCCAGTTCCATAGCCTGGGCATTCCCGTCAATAGACATAGCGTCAATACGGGCCTGAATGTCTGTTAAAGCCTGTTCCATATCTTCCTGGCTGATACCGGCTTCATTTTTAAAATCCATTGTTCTGTTATAAATCTGGGTTACAATCTCGCTATAAAGGCGAAGGTCTGTGATCTCGTTGTCCTTGCCAATAGCATCGGAATCAAACAGGGCCATCAGGTCATTCCAATAATCCGCATAAGAAACCTCTGCGTCCCCTGCTTTGTTTGTAACGCCAATCTGGTTTTTATAATACTCGCTGATCCGTCCTAAAATCTGTGCCCGGGCCTGCCAGGCTTCTTTATATTCATCATTTTCTCCCATGTCCAGATCATCCATATCTGCGTCAATAACATTCTGGAACCATCCTACCGCTGAGGACTTGTCCCCATTGCTTCCTACCGAATAGTAATAGGCCAGTCCCAGTTGATAGGAAAATTCTATGTAACCGCTGCGATTTGCCTGAAGATAGGTACGATTATCCCGATCTCTGCCATTATCCCGGCTGTTAAGCACTGTCGTCAGATAAACATCCTCGTCTGTAGAAAAATCATTATCTGAAAGCATCATGTCCAGCATATCCAGATAAGCCTCCTCCCTGGTGGGATTTAAGGCAATGGCACTGCGGTAAAGTTCAATCTTTTCATCATTCTGCGCCGTCTGAGCGCTGGATAAATAATAATCATAACCGCTTTTTGTGGTACTGTTTTCCATGCCCAGGCCGAAAAGTGAAACGCCTCCCAGGACAACCGCCATAGCCGCGCATCCTACAAAGGAGTAGAACTTCTTTTTCAGTGTTTTCCGGTAAGGCATGCCCAGTTCTTCCGGATGCTCCAGATCATACTTAAGCTCCACGCAGGACTGGTAACGGTCCTCAATATTATACTGGGTACATTTGTCAATGATCATTTCCAGGCCAAGAAGCTTGCCCCGCAGATCTCTGGGTGTTTCTTCCAGAAGTGTGGGGCGGCACTGGGTAATCTTTGGAAAATTAAATGGCGTTGCCGCCGGGTTTCTCCCTGTGATCAAATGATGGAGAGTGGCTCCCAGATTATAAATATCTGTCTGGGGCCGGGTCTGACCATTGCCCCCGTACTGTTCCGGCGCCGCATAGCCGGGTGTTCCCAGACAGGTGGTATCCTCTGTATTTCCGGTTTTAAAAACCCGGGCAGTACCAAAGTCAACCACACAGATTTCCCCGTCCGGCTTAAGCATTACGTTTGCCGGCTTCATATCCCGGTAAATGATCGGCTGGGGACGGGTATGAAGATAATAAAGCACATCGCACAGCTGCTTTCCCCATGAAATGACATCTTCCACAAAAATAGGAAGGCCCTCATGTTCAAGACTTTCTTTAAGTACCGTATTTAATGATTTTCCCTGAATATAATCCATAACAATGAGAAATGTGTCTTTATCATCAATGACATCTACAATGCTTGGAAGGTACTTATGATTCAGGCTTTTTAATATATTCGTTTCAGCGATCAGCCCCTGGCGCACTGTAGCAAAGTCCTGAACGCCGTCCTTTCGGATTTCTTTAATGGCCCATGTTTTGTTGGCCCGCTCATTTAATGCCAGATAAACGACGCTCATACCGCCCTGACCGATCTTGTTGAGCACCTTATACTTTCCGTCAACAACCGAACCGATTGAAAGCATCCTTTATCCCTCCTGACATGTCCGTATAACAACCACAGAAATATTATCCACTTCCATGCGCTGCTTATTCAGTTCTGTAAGCATGACAGCGCCATTTTTCATCGTCTGTTCATCCCTGGCAGTCCCGGGATTAAGAGCGCTGTAGATTTCATCGGGTGAAATTACATGACGGAAACCGTCACTGCACATAACAAAGGTAGTTTCCGGCTCCACATTTCCCCAGTAATAATCCGGCGTAACTACATCTGAAGCGCCGACGCACTGAAGAAGCACATTCCTCTGAGGGTGATTCTGAGCCTGTTCCCATGTGAGATGGCCGAGATCTACTTCATATTGAACGTAAGTCTGGTCTTTTGTCAGCAAATTCAGTTGATGATTTAACAAATACGCCCGAGAATCGCCTACGTTCATAATAAAATACTGCTGATTAATAATCAGAAGGGCTACGATCGTCGTTCCCATCCTTGTCCCGCTTCGGGCGGCATGGCTGGCCAGGACCTGGTTCTGCTCCAGGACGATATTATCCCAGGACAGCTTCAGCTCATCAGGCTTAAAGCCGTTTTTAAGCATACCTGGAAAGTCCTCCTCAAACCACCGGTTAAATACCCGCACCACGGCGGCGCTGGCCAGCTCCCCCTTGGAAAGGCCGCCCATCCCGTCACAGACGACACACAGACAAACCTTTCCCAGGTTTGTCTGTGCTACTTTTACAAGGAATGAGTCTTGATTTGTTTTTTTCTTAATTCCTACGTCACTATGTGCCGCAATTTTAAAATCCATATCTCATCCACCTGTTATGTTTTACATTTGAAATCTGAATTCTTCATCCGCCAGCTTAATAACATCGCCATTTTTAAGCATATGCTCCTGGCCTCCTGCAAGAGATGAGCCGTTCACTGTAGTCCCGTTTGTCGTATTATTATCCAAAATGTAGAATGCACCGTTTTTATACAGAATGTCTGCATGAAGCCGGCTGACATTTGTATTATCTGAAATACAGTAATCGACACGGCGTCTTTCTTTACCAATCCTGAACATCTGCTTATTAATGGTCACCCGTTCCCCGTTTTTGCTGCGCACTAATGCAGCGGGAGGTACGCCCTGTCCGCCGCCAAGAACTGTTGTTTCACTGGCGCCGTCATTAAGAACGCTGGTTTCGGCAGAACCATCGCTGGCTGCGCTAAATGGAGCAGGGCCGCCGCCGAAAGGCTGCTGGAAATTCTGGCCGGATGGATTCCAACCGCCGGGAGCCGGACCGCCAGATCCCATGCCGGGAACCGGTCCGGGACCCATACCTGAACCACGCCCGGGAGCCATTCCCTGAGCAATACGCTCTTTCTGACGCATCGCTTCCTGAGCTTTTTTCTTTTTAGAAGAAGATGAAACCGCAACAATAATAATCACAACAACAACAATCACCACAATAGCAGCAACTGCAATGATAATAATTAATGTTGTATTCATACCGCTCTTTTCAAGAAGGCCGTCTTGCGCAGTATTTAAATCTGCAATAGCCTGGCTGATTTCTTCATCTGCAGCGGCATCGTTATTATAAACCGCTTTGGCAGCATCCAGCGCGGCGTTAAAGTTATCTATGCTGTCCTGAGTCATGTTATCAAGGGCAAGACCATCCGCCATCTGAATGGCAGCTCCAAGCTCCTCTCTCAGACCGCTCTCCGGCGCCTCAGTTTCCACAGGAGCTGTAGTTTCTGTGTTTTCACCGGCACTGCTCTCTGCAGGAGTTTCCGCAGATTCCGACTCCGGCTGAGGAACAGGATCATCAGCAAAAATATACTCAATGCCCAGAGCATCCAGAACTTCCCGGACTTCATTGATCTTAGTTGAGAAGAAGTAATCGTGGTTTCCTTCTTCATTGCTCATGATCGTATTAATACCAATAACATATCCATTCTGATCCACCAAAGGTCCGCCGGAATTTCCATAGGTAACCTGTGCGGAATGGGTAATGCAGGCAATAGGGGAATCAACCAGAGTTACGTCTGAAGTTTTTGATACGATTCCCTGGGTTACGGTAACGTCATCCGAGGTGTACACGCCATCTGTCTGAAGATCCTGAACAATCCCCGGGAAGCCAAGAGCATAAACCTCCTGTGTGGTTGCCACATTATCACTGTCTGCAAGTGTTAAAGGCGCGCGGTCGTAAATCGGCTGTTCCAGCTTTAAAATAGAAAAGTCAGCCTGAGCGCTTTCGTTTACAGTAGAAGCATTAATACGAACGTCCCGTTTTACAATAACGCAAAGACCGATTTCGACCTTGCTTTCCGCCGGAATACCCAAAGATTCCCTTGCTGCCTGCTCTGTCAAAGCGTGGGCTACATGGTGATTTGTAATGACTGTCTGCGCACCATCCTGGCCGCCTACAAGAAAGCCTGTACCTACGTGAGTATAGGCTGCCTCCTCACCGTCAACCTTAACTACTGCCGCTACCTGCAGCACGCCCTTGCGGGCTTCAAGAATACTTTCATTGGCTTCTGCCGCTAAGACATTCTGCACCGGAGCAAAAAGCAGCCCCAATACCATACAAAGTCCAAGAAGCAGTGACAATGTTTTCGTTCGTTTCGCTTTTGTTCTTTTCATAGCATTTTCCTCCTGTAACAATACTAAATTTAGTTTAATAAAGTTACATGGACAATACAATGTGTTACAATAAATGTTACATGGATGTGGATTTTTCTACGATGAAGAAGAAACATTTTTCAGAAACACTAGACACAAAAATGACCTGATTTTTACACAAGATTTTTGATTAATTACATTATACAGGATCTGCCGGCAAAATTCACTTAATATCCATCTACATATTTCGACATTATCCGAAGTGGGACTGTCTCAAAAAATATTGCGTCGGACAGGAAAAAAATCTTTTTCCGTTCCGCCGCAATACTCAAACAGTCCAAAGCAGCTGCAGATTACTCAACGCTGAATTATTTTAAGAAAGATTCCAGGTACGCCAGCGTTTCTTCTTTAGAGGCAGCGATACTGGTTTCTTTCATACCTTGAAGAAAATCAAACAGGATCCGGGTAACACTTTGCTCCCGAAGGGCAAACCGGGCTTCTGTATGTTCCGACATATAAACTACATTTACATCCGTCATGCTATATGCGCTGATCAGCAGCTGATGGGGATAAATAATTTTCTGATCATCCAGAAGATATGCTTCATAATTCTGGCTTTTAATCGCGTGGATCAGCATTTTTAAAAGCTGACACCGGTCTCCGTAATCCAGAGACGTATAGATTTCCTTTGGAAGTTCGTCAACGATCCCGTCCTCCATGAGCCGACGTATACCGGATTTTGTAAAGTAGGAAGTCATCAGTTTCATTCCTCCATACAATCTCCGGTTATCCTCAAGGACATTAAGGAGCATATTGATCGCCCCGCGATTATCGTCAGTAAGATAATTATGTACCATGGAATCTACTGGAAATGTACCAAAGCAGGGCTGGCTGCCAATAGTAAAGATCTGGTCGGATTGAGGGCGGTTTTGAGCATAAAACTCAAAAATATTGATCCCGGTAGGTATTCTGTTGATCATCTTTCTGCAGCTTTTTTTACGCTGTATAAAAAGCTGCTCGAAAAGCCAGTGAGTGTCCTTTTCCCTGGATACCACAGCATATTCCAGATCTACGGAAATATTGATCACATATCTGCTGGTCATGATCATATAAGGCATAAGAACGGTACTTGCAAAGTGGGATGATATTTTATCATAATAATAATAAACATCATATCCATTTTCATTTCCCGCCAAAAAAACCGGCATCAGTATTTTTAGGATTTCCAGATTCCGGATTCGGTTTTTGGCATCATCCCCGTCTGCGCCTTCAAGGCAAATAATGTGTTCGACCTTCAGCTTACTGTTAGAACGGCATACCGATGGAAGCATGGTATACAAAATAGAAAAATCCTCCTGCATAATCATGCGCACGTACCCGCCCTCTGTCAGAGCCTCCTGCTCTAATACAGCTTTAACAAATACCTCCAAATCCATACGGTTATTAATCGTATTAATGTCCGGGATGTCATGGAAAAAATCAGACTTAATGGAAATTGTGGAAATCCGACCAAAGCTTTCGATAAATGAAATGGCACACATATGCATTTTATAAGTGTCCTCCCCATAACGGGCTTTCAGGTAGGCATTCCAGATGTTTTCATACTCATATGCAGACAGGCTTAATGCTTCCAGAAGTTTTTTCAGCTTTACTGTATCCGGAGATACCCGCTGTCCGTTTTTCATTAAAGCAATATAACTGCGGGTAAATCCACTGATTTTTGCCAGCTGATTTTCTGTCAGGCCTGATTTATAAATGCCGCACTCTAGGGCCTGAGAAAATTCCGACATAATATTCCTCCCTGGGATGTTTATTTTTCACAAGAAAACTTCTCCCTCGCGGCAGCTTGCCCGTACAAAGCCATTTTTCTCAGAAAAATATCCGCAATTATAAAGAAAATGGCTCCTTTAGATCAGCGCCGAAAAGTTTCCGCGTAAGATAAAAAACATTTTAGCCCATTTTGGGCTAAAAATCAATAGCCCATTTTACACTAACCTATAATAGACATGTTCGACTGCTATAAATTTTGCCATTTTATGGGGCATCAAAATACCGTCCTGACATGACAGGCCTGCCATATGACATGCGGGGTGATAACAATGAAGCTTGAACGACTGCGCAATCTGAGAGAGGATCATGACTTAACTCAGGCTCAGGTCGCACAATACATCCATACAACCCAACGGACTTATGCCCATTATGAAAATGGGGATCGGAGTATCCCTCTTGAAACACTGATTGCTCTGGCAGAATTTTACGGAACCAGCCTGGATTATCTAACAGGACGTACGGACGTAATCTTTCCATATCCGTCCAAAAACCCTACATCACAAAAAAAACTAAACGCCCCGAAGATTAACTGTTCTTCGGGGCGTTTCATTATAGAGACTGCATGGTTTTATAAAGCCGCTCCATCCTTGCATCTGTCTCGTGGATGATCTCGGCACATTCCCGCAGTTCGTTGGAAATTTCTTCACTTGGACGTCCATCCGTCTTATAACGGATCTGATGCTCCAGACTGGCCCAAAAATCCATGGCCATGGTCCGTATCTGGACTTCCACCTTGATAAACTGCTTCTTATCCGAAAAATATACCGGTATTTCAATAACCAGATGCAGGCTGCGATAACCGTTAGGCTTTGGATTTTTAATATAGTCCTTTACAATCAGCACCATAACATCGTCCTGCTTCATAAGCATTTTTGCAATGGAATAAATGTCTGAACCGTAAGCACAGATCACCCGGATACCGGCAATATCATGCATATTTTCCCGCAAAGATTCCATCGTTACCGGATAGCCCCGGCGCTTCATCTTCTCCAGAATACTGGCCGGAGTTTTAATCCGGCTGTTAATATAGTGGATGGGATTTCTCCGGCTGCGCACTTTAAATTCATCATTGAGCACTTCCAGTTTTGTCCGCACCTCCCGGATCGCGCCCTCATACATCATCATGGCTTCCTCAAAATCCTTCCGCATCTGAGTATGATTTTCAATGTCGTCGTCTTCCCCGCCAAAAGCACTTAATACTTTCTCCAATTCCGTCATAGTACCCTCTCCGTTTTTTCCCAATATTATCGTTTATATTATAATTATATCAAACCCCGGGGATGGTGGCAATGCTTAAGTAAAGGCCTTGTTAAGGATGTGTAAAGTAACAGTTCGGCCAGCTGAGCTGTTACTGTGTGAATTAAATGCTTCAAAAATCTTCTGGACATTTTTAAAGTGAAGTGATATAATAGCCACATGCAGATATGGTTCATCGGTAGAACGCCAGCTTCCCAAGCTGGAAAGGGGGGTTCGATTCCCCTTATCTGCTTTTTTTATGTCAAAAACCGGCCTGTGCAGATACACAAGCCGGTTTTCTTTTGCCCGCAGGACTATTTCTTACTCGCATAACGGAGATGGAGGGATTTGAACCCTCGCGCCGGTTGCCCGACCTACCGCATTTCGAGTGCGGACCCTTCAGCCACTTGGGTACATCTCCAAAAAGCACCGAATAAAGGCGATGCTGCCCCACAAAGGGGCATGAGACACGGATTGCTCCCCACTTCGTGCTTTGGCAATCCGAGAAACACCTCATATTATATAGCTTCCGGAGAAATTTGTCTATAGTTTTTTTCATATGACCGCTATTTCCAGGTAACCATTGGCAGCTGTTCATCAGACTGAACCGCTGTATTAAATAACTGTTATTCGTCGTCCCCCAGTTCTTTTTCCAGGATTTCCAGCTCCTGGGAGAACTCGCTGCGGGCCGCCTGGATACGCACCGGATCCTGGGTATCTAATACACTTTCAAACTTTCTTAAGCACCATTCGATCTTCTGGCGCAGCTCGCCCACGCTTTCCTCATACAGCCGTTCCCCGCGCATAAGGAGCATTTTATTGGCCTCCTGCTCCCGGGGAATGATCTTCAGATAACTAAGCTCCTCCATACGTGCTTTGATCTCCTCGTCGGTCATGGACGTCTCCTGATTTTTGATCAGAAGCTTTTCCTTACGGCCGGTAGACACAGAGGTGATCTCCACCTCTAAAATCGAGTTAATGTCATAGGTATATGTGACGTCTACGGCCTCCTGTCCGGCAGGGCCTGCCGGAACATCCATAAAGATTTCCCCAAGACTCAGGTTATTTTTAGCGAAACGGCTTTCTCCCTGTAAAATATTCACTCTCAGCCGGGTCTGACCGTCGTGGGCTGTATAAAGCCGCTGGGTGCGGCTGGCAGGAATGACCGTATTGCGCTCGATGATGGGACAAAAGTGTCCGGTTTCCATCTGGTTATTTTCTTTTTCAACAACCACCTCTGTTCCCAGCGTAAACGGGCATACGTCTGTTAATATGACCTCTTTTACAGCTTCCTGGCGTTCCTTCATAGCGGCCTGGATGGCGGCCCCCAAAGCGACCGCCTCATCGGGATTCACACTGCTGTTGGGCATACGCCCGAAAAGCTTTCCTACAAATTTCCGCACGATGGACAGCTTTGTGGCTCCCCCCACAAGGACGATCTCGTCGATTTCCGACAAACGGATGTTAGCGTCGGAAAGACTGCGCTTAATAGGCTTTCGGATCCGTTCCAGCAAAAACTGGCAGGCTTTTTCATAGTCCTCCAACGTCACCTTATACTCCACCGTCTCATCCTTGATCCGGCAGGTCATTTGGGAAACCCTGCTTTTTCCAAAACCAAGCTTGCAGGCCTCTGCCTGGGCATAAAGGGCAGACTGTTCTTTGGGCGTAAGGTCTTCTTCTTTAATGTTATTATCCCGCAGGAACATTTGCAAAAGCACCTGGGTAAAGTCCTCGCCCCCCAGGTAATTATCCCCGGCCACTGCCCGCACTTCAAGGATATTTTCAAACAGTTCCAGGATCGACACATCAAAGGTTCCTCCGCCCAGGTCAAAGACCAGGAACTTGGTATTTTTATTTTTCTGATAAAGGCCATAAGCAATGGCTGCTGCCGTAGGTTCACTGATGATCCGCTCCACCTTCAGCCCGGCCAGCTCTCCGGCCCGCTTTGTGGCTTTACGCTTCACATCATTAAAATACGCCGGAACGCTAATGACTGCCTCGGTCACCGGTTCTCCCAAATATGCCTCCGCGTCCTCTTTGAGTGAACGCAGTATAAAGGAAGACAGTTCTTCCGCAGTAAAGCTTTCCTCCCCCAGAGAGTATTTCTGCTGGCTGCCCATACTCCTTTTAAATACATCTGCCGTTGTCTCCGGGTAAAGAAGCTTTCTTTCCCGGGCAGACTCGCCTACATACATCTGGTGGTTCTCATCCATACTGACCACCGACGGAGTCAGCCCCTTGCCAAGACGGTTAGGGATGATTACCGGGCCTTCGGATGTATAGCAGGCCGCAAGACTATTGGTCGTTCCTAAATCGATTCCTATGATCACTGTCAATCACCTCTTATCAGTTAAACGAAGCCAACCTTCGCATTCTATATCATACTCGCCCACAGCCTGCCCGGCCTGGACGAAACACCGCACCCCGGTCTCAGGATCTTCCTGAAATAGGGCTTTCAGCCCGGACAGCAGCAGATCCGGATTTTTTTCATTTTCTTCCGGGAGCGCTTCATCCCTGCAGTGGGCCAGCCACAGGCAGCTTCTGCTCCACAGCCGGTAATGGGACACCGGAATCCCGGAAAACTTTTTAGCCGTCAGCTGCGGCCAAAGCTGCTCCATTAATTCCCTGCTTTCATAAAAGTAACGGGCAGCCATCGTTTTATTGCCGCTCATATACCATGTACAGCCAAGAAAATACTTTCCGGTACACACTTCCTCCCGGAAATCCTTTTCAGGCACCATATGAACAGCTTTTTCAAAGCAGCGCCGGGCTTTGGCCGGTTTTCTTTCAATATACAGGGCATACTGGCCGGCCCTGAGTCCGCCGATAAAGCGCCAGTGGAGTTCTCTGTCAATCATCAGCAGCTTCCACCATTGTCTGGCATTTTTACGCTGGCCAAGCAAGAGCCATGCTATACATAACTTATCGGCAAACGCTTCTTTTTTTTCCGGACAATGCTCTATCCCCGCCTGGAAAACACCGGCAGCCTTCTCATAGGCTTTCTGGCGCAAAAGCATTACGCCTTTATGCATATACAGCTTATCATATTGGGGACGTTTTTCCAGCCCCAGATCATAATAGTAAAGCGCCTTTTGCAGATCACCCATACGTTCATAGCACTGTCCGGTTCTGGCACAGATCCCCGGATACAGATCGGAGTCCGCAAAAAAATTCAGGCACTTTTCAAACCACTGGACCGCGGTTTCATATGCCTTCATGCACAGGCAGGCATAAGCCATGCTCAGCATTGCTTCCTGATTTTCCGGTTCCCGGGCAAGGATCCACCGGAAATCTTCACAGGCCGAAGCATAATCCCCTTTATTATAGTAGGCATCGCCCCGCTCCATATGGCACTCAACTGTATTATCCCTTAAAACAGCCTGGTCCAAATGCTTCAGCGCCTTCTCCCAGTAAGAATTATTGCCTTCCTCTGCCATCTCTCTATATAAATGCCCCAGGGTAAAATGTATCCTGGGATAATCCGGTTCCAGAGCCAGTGTCTTCTTTATATAAAAGACCGCCTTTTTCCAATCCTTGCGCCGGGCATAGATCTGCCCGATCCGCTCTGTAAGAAATGCATTATCCGGCAGATGGGAAACCAGATCCAGATACATGCACAGGGCCTGGCTTTCCTGGCCTGTACATTCCAGAATCCTGGCTTTTGCGATCCTGCTGCTGTCATCGGAAGGATTCTCCTTCACAGACTCTGAAATCGTTTCCAATGCCTGAACATGCTGTCCACATTCCAGATAGCATAAAGCCATGACTCGCTTCACCTGAGCGACCCATTGGGGAGTACGGTCCGGATCCGGAGTATCCAGCACATTTTTAGCATATTCCAGGGCCAGGTCATAGTCCTTTTTCTCTTTTGCCAAAAGTCTCAGGCAGCGCAGCTTGATCAGCCGCAGCTCATCCGTCATTGCAGAAACCTTTTCCGCCTGAGCAATAATGTCTAAAGCTTCTTTTTCCTCCTGATGCTCCATAAATACTTTGGCAGCAAGCTCATATGGCCGGGGATGGTAAGGATATACCCGTGTGGCCCGGTAAAAATCGTCCACCACCTTCTGATCCAATCCAAGAGCCAAAAAGGCCTCCTGGCGCAGAATATACGCAGGGAAAAAGCCGGTTTCCTCCTCAAGAAGCTTCGTACACACATCAATACACTGCTCATGCTGCCCCATTTTATTTAATATTTCCGCCTTTACATAAAGGCAGTTAAAATGCTGGCGCACTTCTTTTTCCGATTCTATGGCTTCTTCAATATATTGTAACGCCTGCGGAAAAAGCTTTGGATCCGAATGCTCACCCATCCAGGAATAGCAGCAGGCTACTGCATAGTTGGCATAGCCCAGGCGCTTTTTCCGCTTTTCATATTCCCGGGAAGGATCCTCAAAAATATCCAAGATCATCTGCCGCCACTGCATCAGCCAGGGCAGCGCTTCCTCGTAACGTTCCATGCACAGATAAATCCTTCCCCGGAGATTAATGTAGTCATATTGATGCTCCGCATCCGGCTCAAAAGTCAAAAGCATTTCCAGGCACTGGTCATAGGTTTCATTCTGGCAAAGGCACCAGCCCATATCCAGAAGGAGGGTCTGATCCCCGGGCGTCTCCTTCAGTTTTTCTTCGTAATCCCTGATCAGATGGATATTCACTTCCTGAAGGATCTTCATGGCATTTTCGTCGCCCGGCGTCAGCTCAAACAGATCCATGATCCTTTCTTTTGCCTCTGCATACATTTCCTTTTGGCAAAGACACCGGGCATATGCCAGATTTGCCCCGTAGTTTTTAGGATTTTGTTCTAAAATCTCCCGGCAAATAGGCTCTGCCGCCTGGAAATCCTTGTCCAGGATCAGCACCCGGACATAACCGTTGGCAATATAGGCGCTCTTTGGATGATCCTCCCACAGCCGGTCCAGTATTTGGCGGGCCGTGAAAATATCCCCTTTTTCCATCTGCATGAACGCCCACTCTGCTTCTGTAAATGGATGATAAATGTCCTGATCCATCAGCTTTTGACAGATCTTCTCCCCCTCCTCATAATTTCCGTCAGCAGCAGCCTGGCGGAGGAGAAAATAATCATCAATATACTGATCAAAATCCGCCCCGCTTTCCCCTTCGCCTTCAAAGAGGGTATAATCCAGGAAATTTTCATACTTCACCAGACTTAAAATATAATCAATATAGTCCTTGGGAAAAATCTCGTATAATTCCTGCTTATCCTGGGTCAGGAAAAATGTCTGATCCACAAGCCGCCATATTTTATTAGGAAGCTTCATATGGCTGGAAAAAAAGCGGAGCAGGCTTATCCGTGCTTCATCGGAGCTTTCCAGGCCAATACAAACGTCATCTTCAAACAGCTGTTCCCAATTTTCAGCCTGGATGCGCTCATAAAAATCATCATACAGCTGCCGGACCCTTTCCATCCACCGCCCCACAGGCGTATCCTCATCATAAGACTCCGCCCCCGGTTCGTTTTCCGGATGCTGCGCCGTCTTTTCAGACTGGCGTGCCTGCTCCAGGGCCTGCTCATAGGCCTGGCGCAGCTGTTTAAATTCTTCCGGATGATCTTCCGGATTGGTATGTACCAGTTTTGCCCGGTAAGCGCGCTTTAGCGCATCCTCATCCGTTGTCTCATTGATTTCAAGAATATCCCAGATTGATGCCATAAACCTTCTCCCACTTTTTATTGTATACTAGCTATTATACCACCGTTTGCCCAAGAAATCCACGCAAACCGGATGCCTTTTTATGCATCAAGGGCATGTAACCGTTCAGCTGGCGGAAGTGTTACATGCATAAAAACAGACGTATGACATGAAAAAGCTTGTGTCATACGCCTGCTTATTTTACATTTTAAATTCTGGCTTGATTTTATGCATGCTTTCCGTTTTTACTTTGCTGTAATATAACCCTGAGCTGTAAGAAGTTCAGCGCAAAGGATAGCGCCGCCGGCTGCGCCGCGGACAGTGTTATGGGAAAGTCCTACAAATTTGTAATCAAAGATCACATCTTCTCTTAAACGGCCTACGGAAATACCCATACCGTTTTCATAATCCACATCTAACCGGACCTGAGGACGGTTGTCTTCCTCTAAATACTGGATAAACTGCTTTGGAGCGCTGGGCAGGTTAAGCTCCTGAGGAAGTCCCTTAAAGCTTCTCAATTTTTCGATGAGCTGTTCTTTTGCAGGCTTTTTAGCGAAGTTTACAAAAACTGCTGCTGTATGGCCGTCCAGTACCGGAACACGGATACACTGTGTGGTGATCACAGGGCCTTCGGCTTTAACGATCTGGCCGTTTTCAATATGTCCCCAAAGACGGAGGGGTTCCTGCTCACTCTTTTCTTCTTCCCCGCCGATGTATGGGATAATATTTTCCACCATCTCCGGCCAGTCTTTAAATGTCTTTCCGGCGCCGGAAATCGCCTGATATGTTGTGGCAACGACCTGCGTGGGCTCAAATTCTTTCCATGCAGTCAGCACAGGCGCATAGCTTTGGATGGAGCAGTTCGGTTTAACGGCAACAAAGCCTTTCTGTGTTCCAAGGCGCTTTTTCTGATGCTCGATCACAGCAAAATGCTCCGGATTGATCTCCGGCACTACCATGGGCACATCCGGTGTCCAGCGGTGAGCGCTGTTATTGGAAACAACCGGTGTCTCTGTCTTTGCATATGCATCCTCAATGGCCCGGATTTCTTCTTTTGTCATATCAACAGCGCTAAACACAAAATCCACCTGTTCAGCAACTTTTTCGATCTCATTTACATTCATAACCACCAGCTTCTTTACAGCCTCAGGCATGGGCTTTGTCATCTTCCAGCGGCTGCCTACAGCTTCTTCATATGTCAATCCTGCGGAACGGGGGCTTGCTGCAATCGCTACCACCTCAAACCATGGATGATTTTCCAGCAAAGAAATAAAACGCTGTCCAACCATACCTGTTCCGCCAAGAACACCTACTCTTAATTTCTTTTCCATTGATGATCCACTCCTTTTTCTCCCAAATGTCCGTTTCACAAAAACATTTGTCGTTGCATAGAAATATACCATATCTTTACTTCTAAAATCAACCCTTTTTTCATCCCCGCACTGTTTTTTGTATAATATTCAAACTTTTTCATCATTTCCCCCACAAACCTACACAAAATACACAAAAATATGATATGATTAAGCCATGCATATCTGTACAGCCCCCGCGTTCCGGAAAGCCAGCTCACCGGAATACAACGATGGCTTGCCATGCATATCTATATAATAACGGAGGAAACGCTTTATGACAACACCGGATATTGAAAAATTATGTACGAATATTAAATCAGAAATTGAAAAGGTTATTGTGGGGAAATCGGAAAATATCGATTATATTTTAACTGCCATCCTTGCCGGGGGCCATATTCTTTTAGAGGATGTTCCCGGCACAGGAAAAACGATGCTTTCAAAAACACTGGCCGCATGTATTGACGGAACATTTTCCCGGATCCAGTTTACGCCGGACCTGCTCCCATCGGATGTGACCGGAATCAATTTTTTTGATACATCTAAAAATGCCTTTGTTTTCCGGGAGGGACCTGTTTTTTCCAACATCCTTCTGGCCGACGAGATCAACCGTGCCACCCCAAGGACCCAGTCCAGTCTGCTGGAGGCCATGGAAGAACGTCAGGTCACTGTAGACGGCCAGACCCGGAAACTGCCGGAACCCTTTTTTGTGATCGCCACACAAAATCCCGTGGAAACTGCCGGCACATTTCCATTGCCGGAGGCCCAGCTGGACCGTTTTCTCATGAAGCTGTCCATGGGACTGCCTGAACGTTCCGACGAAATGGCAATTCTGGAAAACTTTATGAATAACGATCCTGTCCGGTCCGTCCAAAGTGCCTGCACGATCCGGGAGCTTTGCCAGATGAAGGAAACGGTCCGGCAGATTTTTGTCCATCCTTCCCTTCGGGAATATATTGTAGACATTGCCCGTCAGACGCGGAAGCACTCAAAGATCGCCCTTGGCCTGAGCCCAAGAGGCAGTCTTGCCCTTATGAAAGCCGCACAGGCCCAGGCTGCCATCCGGGGCAGGGATTATGTTGTCCCTGAGGATATTAAGCATCTGGCCGTCCCTGTGATTGCCCACAGGCTTATGCTGTCCCATTCCATGTCGGCCTCTGCCGCAGAAGCCGTCCAGATCGTACAGGAGCTTATGGACGCTGTCCCGGTTCCAACAGAGGAGTGGAAAAAATAAATGAGTATCCTTTTTGCCGCACTGGCTCTTTTTATCCTGTACCTGACCCAGCGGACCCTGTATATGCGTATATGGGACCGGGATCTGAATGCTGCGGTTACATATTCCTGTGAAACTGCTGTGGAAGGGGAAGACGCCGCTTTAGTAGAGGTGGTCGTTAATAACAAGAAGCTTCCTCTCCCGGCGCTGACAGTAAAGTTCCAGACTTCCCGGAAGCTTCTGTTTCATGACAGCCAAAACAGCGCTGTAACAGACCTGTATTACCGCAGCGATATTTTTTCTCTGGGCAGCCGTGAAAAGATCACCCGGACCCTGCCCTTTACGTGTACCCACAGAGGCTATTACACCATTACCCAAATGGCCCTGACCTGCACGGATCTGCTTTATATTGAAAAGTTTTCAAAGCTCCAGGACAATTTCACCCAGCTGTATGTATATCCCCGCTATGTGGATATACGCCGGCTGCTGATCCCCTTTAACCAGCTCTACGGCAGTCTTTTGACCCGCCGCCGCTTTATGGAGGATCCTTTTGAATTTCGGGGGATCCGGGAATACCAGCCCTTTGATCCCATGCGTTCTATTAACTGGAAGGCCTACGCCCGTACCCAGGAGCTTAAAGTAAATATTTATGAAAATACCGCCTCCCAGGAGGTCTGTATTTATCTGGACCTGGAAAACTTCGGCTATGCCAACCACTATGATATTATGGAAGAAAATATACGGCTGGCCGCTACATTTTCTGACATGTTCATTGCCAAAGGGATCCCTGTATCCCTAAAGACCAACGGATGTGACTGTACCTCCGCCCTTCCAGTGTGTGTGGACGGCGGTACCGGCGCAGGGCACCAGACCCGGATGCTCCAAAGCCTGGCCCGGATCGATCTGGAGCTTCCTGTAAAGCATTTGTCCTTTACCCTTCGGGAGGCCCTGGCCAAAGGCGGCCAGCCGCCATGTATGATCTTTATTTCAAATTACTGCCGTGACGATCTGACAGATACCCTGAAAGATATTTTTTCCGGCAATGAGGGATGCTGTCTGATCTGCACCGGACATAAAGACATGTTTGAAGGCTTTAACCTGCCGGCAGAAATTGCAGAAAAAACCCTGATGTGGGAGGTGGAACACATTGACTGATACATTGAAAAAGGTATGTACAGCTGCCGGTTTTTTTTCCTGGTGCTGTTTGTATTTTGCCTGTGTCTCCTGTATTTTAACCCTGATCTCCAACGATCCTGCGGACTTTTTAACGGCCCTTATCCTGGTCATTCCCTTTGCCGGGACAATGCTTTTAAGCCGCAGCGCCAAAAATGCCGCCCTTTATATTGGCTATCATATCCTGCTCCTGGCTGTGATCTGGGGCATGGATCAGGCAGGACTGTTTTTGCAGGCCTGGCGGCCATGGGTATTTTCCGGGCTGATCCTTGCAGCTATGATCATCTTTTTTGCCAAGCGCATTTACAGCGGCAAAACAGATGACGATGATATGCCTCAGCCGGATCATCCCTACCCCGGCCCGGCAGCCGGCCCGGGACATTCTTCCCAAAGCCCGGATGCACCGGAGGGTCCTGCCCGTTCCCGGCGCAGTACCTATTTTAGCGTTCATCCGGCAGCCGCAGTGGTGTTTTTCATTTTGTGGCTGGCTGCTGACGCACTGGATGCTCCACAGACGGCCATAGCCATGACACTGTGCGCCTGTGTCTTTTTGCTCACAGCCATATTGACCATTTACCTGACCAATATTGAAGACTATATTTCCGGAAACAGGCAGATCGCCAACATTCCCATAAAGGCCATTATCCGCTCCGGGAACGGGTCCATCACAGCCTTTCTCTTGCTGGGTCTTGTCCTTATGGCAGTCTTTACCCATATGGGGCTGGAACGGTTTCTGACAGGCTTAAAGGATCTTTTGCTGGCCATTATCCGCTTTCTTTTTTCATTCCTTCCCCAGGGAAATGATGCTGCTCCCGTTCCGGAAACTGAAGTCCAGGCATCTGCACCTTCCGGATTTCCTTTGGAAGGCGGGAAGACATCTCCCATTATGGAGGCGATCAGCAATTTTCTAGTGGCTTTTATGCAGATCGCCCTGATCCTTGGCGCAGCTGCTTTGGTCATTTATATTGTCTATCAGCTGTGGAGCCGCTTTCTTGGAAGCAGTTTAAAAAAGGAAGCTTCTGCAAAAGATCCCTCCGGGCCAAACGATGTGGTGGAAAAGCTGAAAAAAACGCCGTCCTCCAAACGAGGGCCGCTGTTTTTCTCATCCTTGCCAAAAAACAAGATCCGTCGGATTTATTATAAGAAAATATCCGGCCGGCACAAACAGGCCGCCATTGATCCGTCCATGACCCCGGATCAGCTTACCCGGGCCATTACACCAAATGATCCGGAAGCGGCCCGGAAATTTACGGAAATCTACGAAAAAGCCCGTTATTCCAAAACACCGGACGATGGGGATATTTCTGCATACAAAGAACTTTCAAGGAAAATTTAAGATAAAAACATCCATGACAATACTTTCGCCAGATCTGCCCATTGACCTTTCGGCAGCGTCCCATAAAGAAATAAAAAGAATTTTGGTCGGAACCGGCGTGACCTGACACGCCGGTTCCATTTGGCGGTTCTTCCCCTTGGAGGTCATAGAATTTAGGTAAACTTCGGTCTAATTTGGGATTTTTCTGTTTTTGACTGTATAATTCGGTCCCAAAATACCCCCAAATGCTGCCAAAGGCCCCCCTATTCCAAAACAAAATATCCAAACTTGCGGAAGAACCCTTTTGGCCAATGGGATTTTTTAATTCCACCGTTATGCCCCACGCTTTGCCGTCACACCGGCCTTTTTCCATGTTAAAAGAAGGGAAGAATTAATGATCACAAGCACCGATCCGGCATTATGCACCAAAGCGCCTACCACCGGATTTAAGATGCCGGTCATGGCCAGGATAATGGCAATAAAGTTTAAGGTCATGGAAAATGTCAGATTACATTTGATGGTTACCATCATCCGGCGGGACAGGGCCAGAAGATGGGGAAGCTGACGGATCTCGTCATCCACCAGGGCAATATCTGCCGCGTCTACGGCAATATCGCTGCCCACGCCGCCCATGGCAATGCCTACATAGGCTTTTTTCAGCGCCGGAGCATCGTTAATGCCGTCGCCGATCATACATACCTGCTGATCCTTTTCCTGATATTGCCGGATCCATTCCAGCTTATCCTGAGGCCGGCACTCATAATGAACCTCATCAATGTGGACCTGACCGGCAATATGGCAGGCTGCCTTTTCATGGTCGCCGGTAAGAAGCACCGGAGTCACCCCGATGTGTTTGATCTTTTGGATCATTTCTCCGGCCTCTGTGCGCACTGTATCCGCCAGTGCCAGAAATCCGCTGTATTTCCCGTCAACAGCCATATAAATCATGGTACATCCCTGATCCATATAAGCTTGGCAGCTTTCCAAAGCGTCCATAGAAATATGGTTTTCTTCCAGCATTTCCAAATTTCCTGCCAGGACTTTATGCCCATCAACAATGCCCTTAACCCCCCGGCCGGGGATCATTTCAAATGCCTTCACTTCCAAAAGCGCTGCGCCCTTCTCAGCCTTATAGCATCCGGTCACCGCTTTTCCAAGAGGATGCTCTGACCTGCTCTCCAGGGCGGCGCCAATAGCGTACATTTCATCATCTGTAAAATTTTTATCCACACACTTTGCAGCGATCACCTTAGGCTGTCCATAGGTCAGCGTCCCTGTTTTATCAAAAGTCATTTTAGATACGCCAGCAAGACGTTCCAGGGCATCTCCCTCGCGAACAAGAAATCCGTGCTTTGTGGCATTTCCAATGGCCGCCATAATCGCTGTAGGCGTTGCCAGCACAAGGGCGCATGGGCAAAAGACAACAAGGATCGTTACGGCCCGGATGATTTCTCCGGTGATCAGGCCTGTAAAAACCGCTGAGGTCAATGCAATTACAACGATCCATGTGGCCCACCGGTCTGCAATGCCAACAATCCTGGCTTTTCCTGCATCCGCAGACTGGACCAGGCGGATCATGCGCTGAATGGAGCTGTCCTCACCAACCCGGGTTGCTTTCATATCAAAGGATCCAAACTGATTGACCGTACCGCTGGACACCTCATCCCCCGGATTTTTATCCACCGGCAGAGACTCTCCGGTCATCACCGCCTGATTAATGGACGTACTCCCCCACAGGATCTCTCCGTCTACAGGAACGGCTTCACCGGGATTTACCCGCAAAATATCGCCAACCCGCACATCCCTGGCATCAATGATTTCCTCTGTTTCGCCGCTGATCCGCCGTGCTGTCCTTGGGGTAAGATGGACCAGCTTTTCAATCCCGGCCCGTGCCCTGGCCACCGTAAGATCCTCCAGTAATGCACCCAGCTGCATAATAAATGCCACTTCGCCGGCGGCAAAATCCTGTCCGATGATCACTGAGGCAATCAAGGCAATGGATACAAGCACATCGGCTTTAATATCAAAGGCCGTTACAAGGCCTATGACAGCCTCTAAAATTATAGGTACGCCGCACAAAATAATGGCGATCCACGCCATGTCAAAAGGCAAAGGTGAAATATGCCCGATACTTAAAAGCAGCGCAGCGCCTGAGATCACCAGGCATACAATATCCTTGGGGATTCCTCCCCACTCTAAAAAAGCTTCCAGTTTCTTCATACGAATCTCCATTCCACCGCCGTTTTGCTGACGGCACTGCCTTCCGGCAGCGTTAATTTTGTATATACCCATAGGGGTATATGTAGATTATACCCCTATGGGTATAAATGTGTCAAGCATGGAATCGGAAAAACTACTTTCTCTATTTCAAAAAAAAGGCGGCCCGCACAGAAATCTCCTGCACAGACCGGCTTTTATAAGTTCCGTATTTATTTCATATTTGCAAAACGTTCTACTGCTTTTGTGAAATTTTCAATAGTTTTGTCAGCATCGCCGTGTTCAATGCCGTCACGGACACAGTGCTTAATATGGCCTTCCAGGACAACCTGGCCGACTTTATGCAGCGCGGATTTGGCCGCATTGATCTGAGCAAGAATATCCTCGCACGGAATATCCTCATCCACCATCCGGTCAATGGCCTGAACCTGGCCGATGATCTTTTTCAACCGACGGTGGAGATTGTCAGAATCCATACATTGTCTCATACGCACACCTCCAGTGTCTTATGCCGGGCATAACAGTGTCCGGGGATCAGGCCTGCTCCAGAAGTTTTTCTACGCTGACAAGCTTTACGCACACTGTAAACAGCTTGGCCGCTGTTTTTAATTCTTCCAGTGTAGGGAAGGATGGAGCAATACGGATATTGCTGTCATGAGGGTCCTTGCCGTAAGGATAGGTTGCTCCTGCGTTCGTCATAACGACGCCGGCTTCCTTAGCTTTGGCAACGATCGCTTTGGCGCAGCCGTCCATAGAATCAAAGGAAATAAAATATCCTCCCTTAGGCTTGATCCAGGAACCGATCTCAAGGCCGCCCAGTTCTTTTTCCAGAGTATCAAGGACAGCCTCAAATTTAGGGCGCATAATGGCCGCATGTTTTCTCATATGGGCATGGATTCCGTCAATATCCTTAAAGAAACGTACATGGCGCAGCTGATTCAGCTTATCATGGCCAATGGTCTGGATAAACAGCTGCTTTTTAATATCCTCCAGGTTATTGGGGGATGTGGCAATGGCTGCAATACCGGAGCCCGGGAAGCTGATCTTGGAGGTAGATGTAAACTTGTACACCATATCCGGATTTCCCGCCTTCTCACATTCCTCCAGGATTTCCAGGACTACATCCTGATCATCGTCATATAAATGATGCACAGAATAAGCATTGTCCCAGAAAAGACGGAAGTCCTTTGCGGCCGGTTTTAAGCGTGCAAAACGGCGGACCGTTTCATCGGAATAAGAAATACCCTGGGGATTGGAATACTTAGGCACGCACCAGATACCCTTGACTGCAGGATCTTCGGAAACATACTTTTCTACCAGATCCATATCCGGGCCTTCCAAAGTCATGGGAATATTGATCATCTCAATGCCAAAATACTCGGTAATGGCAAAATGCCGGTCATAACCGGGCACCGGACATAAAAACTTTACCTTATCCAGCTTACACCATGGTGTTGATCCCATAATTCCATGCGTCATCGCCCGGGCTACTGTATCATACATCACATTCAGGCTGGAGTTGCCGTAAATGATCATCTTATCTGCGTCTACCTCGCACATGGCTCCAAGAAGGGCCTTAGCTTCCGGAATACCGTCAAGCACACCATAGTTGCGGCAGTCCACCCCGGTACTGCACCGAAGGTCAGAACCACTGTGAAGCACATCCATCATCTCCATGGACAGATCCAGCTGCTCCTGGCTGGGTTTACCTCTGGACATATCCAGAGACAGGCCCTGGGCCTTAAAGTCGTTAAATTCTTTTTCAAGCTCTGTTTTTAATGCTTCCAGCTCTGATTTACTCATGGATTTATAAGATTTCATTGTGTAAATACCGTCCTTTCTTTTTTCTTTGCCTGCCGGATAAAATGGCAGCACTTATCCTTGTGAATCGTTTGTAGCTGTAATAACATGTCTTCCAGCTGCACTGTTACCTATTATACACTATAAAAACACAGGTTTCAACCGGCAACTTGCCTATTTTTGCAATTATCAAGCACAAAAATGTCATTTTTATTTCTAAAATCAAAAACTATTCAAAAAGAATCCCTTGATTTTGCAAGTATCCTCTTTTCTTCGTTCATGATCACAGGGGGGCTGTCCAGGCAGGCCCCCGCATTTCCCCGGCAGGCCACGGGAAAGTAATCCAGCAGTGTAAAAAAACAGCCCCGGCACCTGCATTCAACTGCAGATAGTCGGGGCCAAAGGGTCAGCAGATGGCCTTTACAGGGCACACCTGGGCACACTGACCGCAATTTGTACATTTTTCATAATCAATAGATGCATGATTATCTGTCACCGTGATTGCTCCGGCAGGACAGGTTTTCTCACACTTCTTACATCCGATACAGCCGGACTTGCAAACCTTGCGGGTATCTGCCCCCTTATCCCGGTTCACGCAAAGCACATGATGGGAACGGCTTGCCGGAACAATGGCAATAACACCCTTGGGGCAGGTTTTTGCACAGATCCCGCAGCCGATACATGCATCTGTATTGACCGTGGCCAGCCCGTTACATATGGTAATGGCATGTTCCGGACAGGCTGCCGCACAGTCGCCGTAACCAAGGCATCCATAGGCACAGGCGCTGTCTCCCGCATACATCATGCTTACTGCCTGACATGTGTCTACGCCTTCGTACTCTACCTTTTTGGATACATTATCGTTATGGCCTGCGCACCGCACAAGAGCCACTTTCTTTTCCACAGATGCCGGATTCTTTCCAAGAATCCGGGCGCACTCCTCAGCCACATCCTGGCCGCCGGGAGAACACAGGCCGATTTCAGCAGAACCTTCCGCCAAAGCCTTTGCATAGCCGTCGCATCCGGAAAATCCGCAGGCGCCGCAGTTTGCTCCGGGAAGACAAGCCCGGACAGCCTCCTGCTTTTCATCTACCGGCACTGCAAATACAATGGATGCAACAGACAGGATCAGTCCTGCAATCAGGCCGATCACAACAACAATTACTATACCTGTTATCATATGGCACCCTCCTTACTTAAACAGCCCGTCAACCAGACCCTGGAAGCCAAGGAATGAGCATGCAACTAAAGATGCGGACACCAGGGTAATGGGCAGTCCCTGAAGGGATTTTGGAATGTCACTGTTTTCAATACGGCCCCGCACACCCGCAAACAGCACCATGGCCAGCATAAAGCCAAGACCGCTGCCGAAGCTGTTGACTAAGGAAGTTACAAAGCCTTCAATACCATTCACATAGCCTTCATCAATATTTAAGATCGTTACGCCCAGCACTGCACAGTTGGTAGTGATCAGGGGCAGATAAACGCCCAGGGCATTGTAAAGACCAACCATATATTTTTTAAGGACAATTTCCACAAACTGCACTAAAGCTGCAATAACCAGGATAAATACAATGGTCTGGAGATAATCCAGATCATTGGGTGTCAGCAAAAAAACCTGGATAGGCCATGTCACTGCTGTGGCAATAACCATAACGAAAATAACCGCAGCGCTCATACCAACGGCAGTATCCAGTTTTTTGGAAACGCCAAGGAAGGGGCAGATTCCAAGGAATCTGGACAGGATATAGTTATTTGTAAGAATGGCTGCTAAAAATATAGAAACCAGATTCGTTACAGACATTATTCACAACCTCCTTCCGAAACTTTTGAACAGCTTGCCGCTGCAGGGCAGGCAGCACAGCCAAGCTTGGCCGGCTCTTTGCCTTTCTTTTCAGCCAGCTTATTGGCCAGGGCCACAAGCATGCCAAATACAAAGAAGCCTCCCGGCGGCAGGATCAGGATCAGCATCGGCTGGATAATGGATCCGTTATTAATGACCATGCCGAACCATGTTCCGTTTCCAAGGATCTCACGGATACTTCCCATAAGCAGCAGGGTTACGGTAAATCCGATGCCCATGCCAAGGCCATCAAGGATGGAAGGAAGCACTTTATTTTTGCTTGCAAAGCTTTCAGCACGGCCAAGGATGATACAGTTTACAACGATCAGAGGCAAATAAATACCCAGAGCGTCATTAATGGCCGGCAGGAATGCCTGCACAAGCATCTGGATCAGTGTTACAAATGCTGCGATAATGGTAATAAAGGCAGGGATACGCACCTTATCAGGAATCACCTTGCGCAGCATGGAAATAACAGCATTGGAACAAACAAGCACGATCGTTGCGGCCACACCCATACCAATGGCGTTGGAAGCCATCGTGGTAATGGCCAGAGTGGGACAGGTTCCAAGCACAAGACGGAGTACCGGATTTTCTTTAATAATACCGGCGGTAAGTATCTGTCCAAGAGATTTTTCTTTCTTTGCCATTACTGTGCACCTCCTGTTATAATCTTGTACAGCCGGATCGCATCATTCACTGAATTTGTCACTGCATTCGTTGTAATGGTGGCGCCGCTGATGGCATCAATCTCATTATCCTCCACAGCGCCCTGCTTTGTTACTGTAAAGCCATCCTCCGGAACAGCAATCAGGTACTGGTCCGTAAAGGATGCGTCCAGAGCCTTTTGTCCAAGTCCGGGGGTTTCATCCTGTTCAGTGATAGTCACACCGGAAATATTTCCGTCAGAGGTAATGCCGGTCATAACAACAACCTGACCGCCATAGCCTTTATTCTGAGTTGAAAAAACATAGCCGGCCCCATTGGTGGCTGTCCAATATGTATACTGGGTTCCATTCATTTCAACCGTCTGACCCTCATCAAATCCATCGGCATCCGGAAGCACGGCCTGTCTGGACTCGTTTTCAGCAGCAATCTGCTGTGCCCGGATAGGCTCTTTTGTGATCTCATTGGTCACTACCAGCAAAACACTGGTCACAATAGCAATGATCACAAGGACCAGGGTTGGTTTAATGATTTCCTTTGCTTTCACTGCCTGGGCACCTCCTTTTTGGCGCCAAAAGCTTTAGGCGCTGTAAGATTTTCAATATGAGGTGTTAAAATATTCATAATAATGATGGAGAAGGACACGCCTTCCGGCAGTGACCCGAAAGTACGGATCATGACAGTAATAATGGCACATCCAACAGCGTAGATCACCTTACCCTTGTTGGTCAAAGGACTTGTCACATAATCCGTTGCCATAAAAAAGGCGCCTAAGAACAGGCCGCCGGATAAGATCTGCATCAGAGGATCCTGTCCCAGCAATGCGGAGAATATAGCCACAACGCCAATATAGACCACAGGAATGATAGGTGAGATCACCTTGCGGGCAATCAGATAGATGCCTCCGATCAAAAGTGCAAGGATACATGTCTCTCCAAGGCAGCCACCCCGGTTTCCAAGGAACAGATCTAAATATCCCGGGACATCCGCCGCATTGCCGGCTGAGATCAGGGCCAGAGGCGTTGCTGTTGATACGGCATCCGTACCGGAACCGTTCAGCCATGCCATTGGCTGCGGCCATGTAGTCATTGCTGTAGGGAAAGATGTCATTAAAATAATACGCGCTGCCAGCGCCGGATTGACAAAGTTCTGGCCCAGTCCGCCAAACATCTGTTTAACAACAACAATAGCGATGACGCCCCCTAAAACAGCAATCCAGATGGGGATGCCTGAGGGAAGATTAAATGATAAAAGCATGCCGGTCACAATGGCACTAAAATCTCCTACCGTATTATTGCGCTTCATTACCTTGCGGCAGATATATTCTGCCAGAACACAGGCTGCCACTGTGGCGCAGACCACAGCGATCGTCCGTGGTCCGAAAAAGATCACTGATGCGATCAGGGCAGGGATCAAAGCAATAATAACATCCAGCATAATATTTCTTGTTTTTGTCTGTGCCCCAATGTGGGGAGATGACGAAACAATAAGTTTTTGATCCATTACTTCACCTGCTTTCCACTATTTCTAAGAATAACCTTGCCCACACGGATGGACTGTACCAGTCTTCGGTTTGCCGGACATACATAAGAACAGCATCCGCACTCCATACAGACATTAACATTATACTTTTTAAGGTCTTCCACCTTATTATGGATACTGGCC
This sequence comes from Candidatus Scybalocola faecigallinarum, assembly GCA_018711005.1. Lineage (GTDB taxonomy): Bacteria > Bacillota > Clostridia > Lachnospirales > Lachnospiraceae > Catenibacillus > Catenibacillus faecigallinarum. The sequence goes on from DVIT01000037.1 coordinate 82,876, forward strand.
TGCTCAAGTTTGGTGGGCATAAGGCTCATAGGACAGGCGTTGACGCACCTTCCGCACCGGATACATGGTCCCGGTTCAAGGCTCTGAGCTTCTTCTCTGTTAAATGCCAGTATGGCATTATTCTGCTTCATTACCGGCATTTCATCATTGGCCAGTGCTGTTCCCATCATAGGCCCGCCGTAAAGGAGCTTGGCCGGCGTCTCTTTGTAGCCGCCGCAAAACTCGATCACATCTTTTACCATAGCGCCAATAGGAACACGGACATTTTTCGGTTCTTTAATGGCGGAGCCATCTACAGTCAGCCGCTTGGATACCAGCGGCATGCCGGTTTTCAAAAATCTGGACAATGTAGCCACAGACGCTACGTTCATAACAACAACTCCCACATCTGCGGGCAGCTTTCCAGGAGGAACCTGCCGACCGGTACACTGATCGATAAGAACTTTTTCAGCACCCTGAGGATAGCGTGAAGGCAGAACCTTCACCTTGACAATATTGCCGTGCGCATCATCCTTAGAAGCAATATCTTCCATGATCTTAATGGCCTCCGGCTTATTATCTTCAATAGCGATAAGCGCCTGCTTTACGCCCAGCAGCTCGCTGACCGTATAAACCCCGGACATAATATCCCAGGAATTTTCAATAATCTCCCTCACATCTGCCGTAATATACGGCTCACATTCAGCTGCATTGATGATCAATGTATCAATGCCGTCTCTGGACTTAGGACTAAGCTTAACGTGGGTAGGGAATCCGGCACCTCCAAGACCGACCAGACCAGATGCCCGGACTGCCTTGATCAAATCCTCATGGGAGTTCACAACCGGAGGTTTGATGGACGGATCCGGCGTCTGTTTTCCGTCTGTTTCAATGATCACAGTTTGTGCTTTCGCACCATTGGGCATGATCAAAGTATCAATCTTCTTAACTTTTCCTGACACACTGGAGTGGATAGGAGCACTGATGTACTGATCGCTGTCTCCGATGACCTGGCCCACAAATACTTCCTGGCCTGCTTTCACCGTGGGAATGCAGGGGGCACCAATGTGCTGCTGCATACAAATGCTGACCTCTGCCGGCACGGGCATATCCACAGTTTCTGATTCACTGGTATGTTTTCTGTGCGGCACAGGGGCTCCCGGGCTTCGCAAAATGCCCAGTTTTCCAAGCAAACCATTTGAATTACTAGCCATTTGAATCCTCCTTACACAACTTGTTATAGCGCTGCCTTCATAGCTGCAAAGCTTTCAGGCAGACTTTAATTTATTTTAACATTAACTTCCTGAATATTTCAAGCCGGAAAACATGAGAATATAAAGCCCGGCTGCGAAACCGGCTGAATAATCCTTTTGTTTTATGGACATACTAAAATCAGGAAGTTTTTATCGGTATGTATACTGCACGATTCCAGTATATGTGCTGCCCTCAAAACTTCTTTAAATAGAATGAGGACGCCGCATCCTGATATGGGCGTCCCTGATACAAGCCTTTGGCCATGGATTCCTCCATGGCCAAAGCTGCTTTTTTAGATTCGGGGGCATCTCTTAAAACTGATTGTTTTCCATAAAATTCATATACTTTACGACCATCAGGGCGATCTCAAAGGTAATGGCATCTTCAAATACCCTGAGATCCAGTCCGGTTGCCTTATGGACCTTATCCAGACGATATACCAGCGTATTCCTGTGGATATAAAGCTGGCGGGCCGTTTCAGAAACATTCAGACTGTTCTCGAAGAACTTGTTGATGGTCAGCAGTGTCTCCTCATCAAACTGATCCGGAGTCACATCCGGGAAGATTTCTTCAATGAACATACGGCATAATGGAATCGGCAGCTGATAGATCAGGCGTCCGATACCCAGGCGGTTATAGGCAATAATATGCCGCTCACTGTAGAAGATCTTGCCTACATCCAGCGCCATCTTGGCCTCTTTGTAGGAACGGGATACATCTTTGATCTTATCCACAATAGTACCATAGGCAATATAAGCATTAGTCATGGCCTCAGAATTAAGCATATCCAGGATCATCCGGGCCGTGCTTCTCAGGTCATCATATTCCTCATTATTTTTAAGTTCCTTGACAAGGATAATGCTGTCCTCATCCACTGCTGTAATAAAATCTTTATTCCGCCCGGCAAAAATACTCTTAACAATGTCCAGAGTATTATTATCCTTTTCTCTGGGGGTTTCAATGACAAAGACCACCCGCCGGGCTTCAATATCAATATGCAGCTTCTTTGCCTTGTTATAAACATCTACCAGAAGCATATTATCCAGAAGGACATTCTTTATAAAATTCTCTTTGTCAAACTTCTCCTTATACGCTGACATCAGGTTCTGGATCTGGAAAGCCACCAGCTTTCCGATGGTATAAATACCATCATTATCGCCGCGGATGAGCATAATATATTCCAGCTGTCCTCCGTCAAAAATTTTAAAATACTGATACCCCTGGACCACCTGGATCTCAGCCGGGGATTCTACAAAGGTCAGCACACTCGCTTTATATTCTTCAACCGCATTTGTCGTGGATGCGATAATGTTCGCTTCAGTATCCATCACGCACAAGTCCGTCCGTGTTATCGCTTTTACGCCGTCAATTGTACTTTGAAGCATCTGATTGTAAGCCATCTTACCACTCCATTTCATAGATTTCCCGATATTTATCGTTCTAAACCATTTTACCACAGGAATAAAAAAAGGGAAATACATTTTTATGTATTTCCCTTGATTTTACATGTCTGAATGAATGAACTTTATACAAATTCCTGATTAGTTGCAGATTGTAACCTGTGTTTCTTTGTCAAAGATATGGATCTTTTCAATATCAAAGCTTAAATCTACTTCATCACCAGGTTTAACAACAGTACCCGGAGCTTCACGTACAGTTACATCAACGCCTTCAACAGATACATATACGAATACTTCAGCGCCAAGCATTTCGAATACACGTACTGTAGAATGAACTGTATTGTTCGGATTAGCATTCGGATATGTAGCAGCAGCATAAATATTTTCAGGACGGATACCAAAGGTAACTTCCTTACCGATATAATTTTTAACTTTTTCTGCTTTCTCAGGAATTACAGTGATCTTATGAGGTCCGAATACAAGGTATACGTTGTTGCCTTCTTTCTGAAGGGTGGCATCAATAAAGTTCATCTGAGGAGAACCGATGAAACCGGCAACGAAAAGATTGCCTGGTCTGTCATACAGGTTCTGAGGAGTATCAACCTGCTGGATCACGCCGTCTTTCATAACAACGATACGTGTACCAAGTGTCATAGCCTCTGTCTGGTCATGTGTTACATAGATGATTGTTGTCTGTAATCTCTGATGTAACTTGGAGATCTCAATACGCATCTGAACACGAAGTTTTGCATCCAGGTTTGATAATGGCTCGTCCATAAGGAATACTTTAGGCTCACGCACAATAGCACGACCCATAGCAACACGCTGTCTCTGACCACCGGAAAGAAGTTTCGGTTTTCTGTCAAGAAGATGCTCAATATCAAGGATACGGGCAGCTTCCTTAACACGCTTGTCAATTTCATCCTTAGGAGTCTTTCTCAATTTAAGACCGAAAGCCATGTTATCATAAATGGACATATGCGGATACAGAGCGTAGCTCTGGAATACCATGGCGATATCTCTGTCCTTAGGTTCTACATCGTTCATCAGCTTGCCGTCAATGTAAAGTTCACCTTTACTGATTTCTTCAAGGCCGGCGATCATACGAAGTGTTGTGGATTTACCACATCCAGACGGTCCTACGAAAATGATAAATTCTTTATCAGCAATTTCAAGATTGAAATCTTTAACTGCGTTAAAGCCGTTTGGATAGATTTTGTAAATGTTTTTCAATGATAAACTTGCCATTATCAAATATCCCCCTTGTGGTTTAATAGAAGTAGGTTCTTCTGTTTTCGATAGGTATATATTACACTATTTACATTCCTTTAGCCATAGCGCAATTAGACAAATAATTTTTATCGATTTTGTTTACTTTGCTGATTCACCGTTTTCTTCAACAGGTTGCCCAAACATTTTTTTCATCTCACAAAAAATTTACAGCAAATTGTCTCGAATTTAACAAAAATTTAATCGAATATCCTGCCAAAAAGAACTGCCAGCCAAAGGATCGTGGGATTGTACATAAAAATGCGAAAATTTTTACTTGACAAGCCCTATAATAAAGTCCTGGGTCAGCTCCAGAACCTGTCCTTCCTCCATATCGGGGTCAATGGAAAGAACCGATTCCACCTGGCACCGGCGTCTGCCCTGCTCTGTAAAGCAGCCGTCAATGGCTGTCATGGCTGTATCATAAATATCCGTCTTGCGCTTTCCAAGGATCGTCCCTCTCAGCGCTGTCACTGTCAGGCATCCGTTGACGATACTTTCTACAAAACTGATCAGCTCCAGCTTTTTCTTTTCATTAAGATAGGTATATTTTCTCTCATAGACCTGGGAAACCTCTACGAAAGCCGCCTTCTTCTCCTTCCGGTAATCCGGATAGCTGCCTTCATAGCCGCAATCCCGGATCACTTTGTCAATACAATTGCAAATGATCCTGTGGTTTCCGGCATATACCGGAAGCACCTGCTTTAACCGGGGATACTCTGAGGTTGCTGCGGACAGATTCCCCTGGAGCCACGTATACAGGGTTTTTCCTTCTTTTTGTGTCAGCTGGCGCACAAAGCTTTTAAAGAAAGCTTCCTTATCCTCCTCAAAATGGAGGAAACGCTGTTTTGATTCCAGCCATCCAAACTGCTCCATAAGAGCGATCCCGGCCCGCTTTTGCCCCTCGCCAAAAGTCATGGTTTCCAGCTTTTCACGGTTAAAGTAAATATTGGACCTGCCATAGGCCACCTTTGTCTCTGCATCCAGATAAAGCCCAAAGATCACATCCAGGAACTGGACTGCCGGCAGAATCTTCTTCTCATATTCGTTCAGACTGTCCCGGCCAAGACTTGACACTTTTCCAAGGAGGGCCCGCATAGGTTCATCCAAAAGGCACCATGGGAGCTTTTCCGGATTATCCAGAAGGCTTTGGGTATAGAAATTATAGTTCCACAGCACCACTGCGGAGTTGAGATGGTCAAAGACAAAGGAACTTTCCTTGGCCGGCTCCTCCTTTTTCAGGGCATTATAAAACTTCAGGCGGAATACGCCGCCGCCCCGTTGGATGCGTACATTCTCCATAAGGATCTGCGCCGGATGCCGCCCGTCCTCAATCAGCACATTTTGAAACACAAGATTTAAAGTAAAGGCCGTTGTGGAAGCCACTTCCACAGAAAAAGCCTTGTTCCGGATGCGGTAAGGGATTACTGTCCCTGCCTCCACAAGTCTGGCAAATAAAAGTAAAGCCTGACGGTTCGCTCCGGTATAGAAACGGGCAAAATCTTTTAATGAATACTCTATTGCTTTTTTTGATCCTTCACTGTTCACGCTCATTCCAGCTCCGCTCCCTGCCTGTCTGTGTCCGCCTTCCCTGTCATGAACCTGTCCGATCCTGCCCTTCCGCAGATCAGCCCCAGGCTGTCCAGCTTCTGCCACACCTTTGCCAGCGGCAGTCCCACAACATTATTATAATCTCCGCAGATTCCCTTAATAAAAACAGCTCCCAGCCCCTGGATCCCATAAGCTCCGGCTTTATCCATGGGTTCCCCGCTCTCTATATACCACCGGGCCTGTGCTTCAGAAATGGGATACATGGTCACTTTTGTACACTCAAAAAACGGTTCTTTGTATATCTGTCCGTCCTTAAAAAAATACAGGCAGACACCTGTATAAACCTCATGGCTCCTTCCGGACAGCAATTGAATCATAGCAAAAGCGTCCGCCTCATTCTCCGGCTTTCCAAGGCGCTTTCCGTCACATACTACAATGGTATCTGCTCCAAGAACAACCCGGTCTTCCCCGGCCTTCCGGGTCGCTTTCTCATGATGTATGCGCTCAAACACTTCCCGCGCCTTCTGCTCAGCCAAAGACATGACCACCTGGCCCGGTGTATCGCCTTCCATCTTCTCATCCACTGCGCTGGGCACCACATCAAAGTCGAGCCCCGCCTGAACCAGAAGATCCCGGCGTCGTGGGGAAGCCGATGCAAGTATAATCTTCACAAGACAAAACTCCTTTTTATCATATGATGGGCAGCCGTTCAGACAGCTAAACGGTTACCCGATTCAATCAGTGTAAACCAGCCTGCGGCTGGACTGTAACATATTTTACCATAGATTGCGACAAAAAAGAAGATAAAACTTACATATATTACATTCGTTCGTAACTATTCAGCATGCCCGGGCATTTGCTGCGCAGGCCGTTGGAAAGTAATTCAGGAACTATCTGTTATGATCCATCTCAGTCATATGCTTCCAGAAGCGCTTGGGCATCATATTCATCTGCAGACGGGGATTGCACCGCTCCCGGATCTCAATATGCTTAAAGAAGGTTTTCCATAAATCGGCAAAATCCGACTCTGCCTCAGAAACCAGTTCTGCCGCATCCTCCTGCAAAGGCATATCCCGGGCCACCGCCCACGGACCACGGGCCTGATGGATACAGGCCATATGGCGTATCTCGTCATAGATCACCCAATTTTCTTCCGGAAGCCGGTCCGCAAAATGCTCCCCCAGGAAAAAAAGCTGCTGATGCTTGGGACTGATCTTTGAAAATAAAATACCGCTTTTAAGCTCCCGAAACCGCACAAATCCCATAAGCTTGTCCGTCTCCCTTCCCACCATACGGGAAAGCTTATAAACAGAAAGCACATACTCGTTGGATAAATGATCGCAAATGCTTCTCCCGGCAGAAAATCCCAGGTTCAAAAAGCGGTAGATCATCTGAGCCTTCCCCGGATCCCCTGCCATGGATGCCTGATAAACCCACCGCCATGCTTCCGGGGATATCTTCTCCATGATCGCCCTGGCCACAGACTCTGCCTTGGCCACATCCGGCACAACGTCCTCCACATTACAAAACAGGGTCGGTTCCCAGGAATCTTTTAATTCTATGTTTATATACTTATGCCCGTACCGGGACAGATATGCCATATGGACCGCAGAAAGGATTCCTTCCGTACTGTCCTGGCAAAGCAGGACTTTTATCTGTTTTTCTTCCATGTTTTTCTCTCCTCCTGCATCAGCCTGACTGCATCCAAAGCCTTGGCGCTTCCGGGATCACAGCTGCCCTGTCAGCGCTTTGATCCCATCTTCACTTGAAGGCGGCGCCGTCACATGAAAATCGTCAAACAGCGACAGCTGACGCCATGTCTGCCCGCCGTCCCGAAGCCCGGACGGCAGCCGTTCGCCTGCGTCTGTCAGATACCGGGTCATGGAATCCTCACTCCACCGCACCGGATACATCATCCGACCGCTGCATGTAATAAAATACATGGCCCGCTTCAGCACAACTCCCATCTTTCTAAGATCCTCAAACCGAAGTGCACTGCACTTTCTGGCCCGGCAGATCCGCCGGGCCGAGTGGACGCCGATGCCCGGTACTTTAAGCAATGTATAATAATCGGCCCGGTTGATCTCCACAGGAAAATGCTCCAGATGGCGCACCGCCCAGTCACACTTGGGATCCAGGACTGTATTAAAGTTCGGGCGCTTCTCATCTAAAAGCTGCTCTGCCGTAAAGCCGTAAAACCGCAGCAGCCAGTCCGCCTGATATAAACGGTGCTCCCTTAAAAGGGGCGGTTCCTGAGTCAGAGCCGGAAGATCCCGATCCTGGTTCACAGACACATAGGCAGAATAAAATACCCGCTTTAAAGCAAACTTCTTATACAGAGATTCGCTGACCTGCATGATCTGAAGGTCACTCTCCCCTGTGGCCCCAATGATCATCTGGGTACTCTGTCCGGCCGGTACAAACCGGGGTGCATGGCGAAAAACAACGACTTCGTTTTTATTGGCCGTAATCTGATCCTGGATCTGACGCATAGGCGCCAGAATCTTCTTGCGGGACTTTTGAGGGGCCAGCTTTGCAAGCCCTTCCCCGGTAGGCAGCTCCAGATTGCAGCTCATACGATCCGCATAATATCCGGCAGCCTCAATAAGGGCCGGACTGGCGCCGGGAATGGCTTTTACATGGATATAACCATAAAAATGGTGTTTCTCCCGCAAAAGCCTCAGAGTTTCACACATCAGTTCCATGGTATGGTCCGGGTTATCCACAACTCCGGAGCTTAAAAAAAGACCTTCAATATAATTCCTGCGGTAAAATTCCATGGTCAGCTGACAAATCTCCGCCGGTGTAAAAGTCGCTCTTGGCACATCATTGCTGCGGCGGTTTATACAATACTTACAGTCAAACACACAATCATTGCTCAAAAGGATCTTAAGCAGTGAAATACAACGGCCATCTCCGGCAAAGCTGTGGCATATGCCGGCAGCATGGGCGTTCCCCATGCCTGTCCTGCCGTTTTTACGGTCAGCGCCGGAGGATGTACAGGCCACATCATATTTTGCCGCGTCTGCCAATATACCCAATTTATCCTGTAATGTTAAAGGCTTAAGTGCATCCATCACTGCACCTCCTGTAAAACAAACATTTGTTCTCCATATTATATCATACGAACATATGTTTGTAAATATAAAAACGCTGCTTTTCACAACAATCCAGTCTGTTCAACTGTTGCGAAAGGCAGCATTTTTATAAAAACTCAGCCGCATCATAAAAGGCTGGTCTCCTCATCCTGCTTAACCGATGATTTTAAATTTTTCCATATATGCCAGGGAATTTTTCATATCCTGGTGCATCTGGGCCTTTAAGGCATCTAAATTTTCAAACCTTTGTTCCGGACGGGCAAAATGATGCAGATGGACTTCGATCTGACGCCCGTAAATATTCCCGTCAAAGCCGTAAATATAGGTTTCTGCCCGTGGCTTTTGATGCTCAGCCACTGTAGGATTTCTTCCGATATTTGTCACGGCCGGATAGGTTTTACAGTCAATGACCGCCGTAGATGCATAAACGCCGTTGGGGGGCAAAAGCTTTGTCTCCTCCGGCTCCAGGTTTGCCGTAGGCATACCGATGGTACGCCCGATCTCCCTTCCGTGGACGACAGTGCCAATGATCGTATAAGGGATCCCAAGCATACGGTTGGCAGTCTCCATTTTGCCCTCCAAAATGGCCTGGCGGATCAACGTTGCGCTAATATCTATTTCATCGCCGCAATGATTCTCTCCAATGTCCTGCTCAAGAATCGTCTGAACTTTTGGGCATATATGAGCCTTATATCCTAAAGGCAGGCTCATGCCCATAAGCAGGTCTGTGTTGCCCTTCCGGTCACGGCCAAAGCAAAAATCCTCACCAACCACAATATGGCGGGCGCCCAGACGGCGGATCAGCACATCCCGAACAAACTCTGCCGGATCCATATGGGCCGTTTCCTGAGTAAAAGGATATTCAATCAAAACATCCACGCCCAGGCGGCCGGCAAGGATCCTGCGCTCCTGAGACGTATAGATCAGTGAAAGCGCTTTCCCCCGGAGCATATAGGATGGATTGTAGTTAAATGTCAGCATGACCGACGTCATTTTATTTCCCTTATAGCTGTTGATCTTGCGGATCAGGGACTGATGGCCCAAATGAAGGCCGTCAAACTTCCCAATGGCCACAGCCGTATTTTCCATACAAATATCCTTTGTACCTGAAATAAATATCATGGCTCAACGCTCCTATAAAAACATTTTCACAACTTTAAACTGACGGGATTTTTTACAGTACGCATAAATCCCGGTAAATGTCCCGGAAGCATCGTACACCCGAACCTTTAATCCATCCTCCGGCTCTGTGGGCATAGACATGATCACACAGGCGCTTCCCAGAAGATTTCCGTTATGTAACAGCCGGTCTCCCTGGGCATTCACGGCAATCTTTGGAAAATCCTTAAACATGGCATCCACAGGAATAACCATGGATTCAAAATTCCCGTCATCCACCGCCCGGGCAATCTGACCCAGGGTTTTAGCCTCACCGGCCTTAAATATACCCACACGGGTCCTTTCAAGGGCGGACATACAGCCGCCGACACCGAGCTTTTCTCCAATATCGTTGCATAAGGTGCGGATGTATGTTCCTTTAGAGCATTCAACGCTCATAGTAACTGCCATCTTCGGAAAATTTTCCGGTTCTTCTTTAAAAAGAATACCAAATCCTCCGCCGGCTGATGCCGGATCTACGGCCGGAATTTCCCCGATTGTCTCGATTTCTTCTATATTAATATACGAAATATTCACGCGGCGGGGCTGGCGCTGTACTTCCCTGCCTTCCCGGGCAAGCTCGTACAGCTTCTTTCCGCCGATCTTTAAGGCCGAGTACATAGGCGGGATCTGGTCATAAGCCCCAACAAAAGAATGAATGGCCGCTTCAACCCTTTCCTGTTCCGGCACAGCGGCCAAGTCAGACAATATCTTCCCGGAAGTATCCTGGGTATCTGTGGTCAGCCCGAGAAGCATCCGGGCCCGGTAAACCTTATCCGTATCTGTAAGCATGTCACAAAGCCGGGTGGCATTTCCCAGGCACACAGGCAGAACACCGGTTGCCTCCGGATCTAAAGTTCCGGTATGGCCGATTTTTTTCTGGTGCAGGATCCCTCTGAGCTTTGCCACCACATCATGGGAAGTAAAGCCCCGCTCTTTATACACATTAATGATGCCGTTAATCATTGTTTTTTAACTGCTCCTCTATTAATCGGGTCAGATTATTGATCACATCATACTTAGTGCCGGACATAGAGCATCCGGCTGCCCGGATATGGCCGCCGCCGCCAAAATGTCCTGCGATCTTAGCCACATCCACAAAGGCATTGGAGCGCATACTTACCTTATAATAGAGTTCTCCGATCTCTGTCAGCAGCACTGCCACTTCCACACCTTTAGTCACACGCATCTGGTCAATGACCCCTTCCAGATCTGAAGACCCTGCCTTATAAAAATCCATAACCTTCCGGTCTGCCACAGAAATAATGCAGCGTCCGGAAAACATAAGGAAGCTTTCCAGCAGACAGCGTCCCAAAAGCTGGTTTTGCGTATAGGTCTTTTGATAAAATACCTCATCCGTCAGCTTAGAAAAACGCACGCCAAGGCTCATAAGCTTTCCGGTAATAACCATCGTCTGCTCTCCTGTATTGGAGTGTTTAAAGCATCCTGTATCGCAGATGATCCCTACATAAAGCGCCTCGGCAATCTTTTGATCCAAATGCTCCAGGTCCATCAGCGTGGCCAGCACTTCGCATGTGGAGCTTGCCTTAGGATGGATCACATTTTCATCTCCGTAGCCCCGGTTGCTGATATGATGGTCAATACATACCGTACGGGCGGCTGTGTCAAAATACCGGCCAGCGCCTGCAAGACGCTCTTTGTCACTGGAGTCCAGGGCAAAAAACACATCATGGGCAGCGCCGTCGCCTCCGTCAGTAATAACTTTATCCGCATCCTCCAGCACACGATAGGCTTCAGGCACGTTTTCCAGGTACACATCCACCTGGAGCTGAGGGTAGTTCTTCTTCAGGTAGCCGTACAGCGCCAGGCAGGAACCGACACAGTCCCCGTCCGGCCGTGTATGGCCTGCGATAGCTATACGATGAGCGCCTTCAAGATACCTGGACAGCTTATCATTCATAGTCATCCCCATCCGTTTCTGCCTCCCGGGCATCCTCAGTCTCTGGCTCCTCCTGGGTACGCATGGCCTCATGAGCCTCATCTTCGCTGATCACATCGCTGATCTTTTTGGACATATTCACACCATATTCAATGGACTGATCCATAACAAAGATCAGCTCCGGCGTATTTCTCAAATTGACACTGGCAGCCAGCGCCTTGCGGATAAATCCAACAGCGCTTTTTAAGCCTGCCATGGTATCCTCCTGAGCCTGAGCATCGCCCAGCACGCTAATGTAGGCCTTGCAGTATTTTAAATCCGGGGTTACATCCACCTCCACAACACTGGTCATAGGATGGATCCTCGGGTCTTTGATCTCTCTGGCAATGATCCGGGATAATTCCCTGTGGACTTCACCGTTAATACGGGTATTTTTAATACTGTTTTTTCTCATAGATGTCCCTCCTATCTTGGAACTTCTTCCATGATGAACATTTCTACCTGGTCGCCTTCTTTAATATCATTAAACTTCTCCAGGGACATACCGCATTCATAGCCGGCATTGACTTCCTTCACATCATCCTTAAAACGCTTCAGGGAAGCCAGCTCGCCTTCATAAATGACAATATTATCTCTCAGAAGTCTTGCTTTGCAGTTTCTTTGTACCTTTCCGTCAAGGACATAGGCTCCGATAATGGTTCCTACACCGGAAACCTTATAGGTCTGGCGTACTTCGGCATGACCGATGATCTTTTCTTCAAATGTAGGATCAAGCATACCCTTCATGGCTGCTTCCACATCTTCAATGGCGTTGTAGATGACACGGTACAGACGCATATCTACATTTTCCTGCTCAGCCACAGTCTTTGCCATATTATCGGGACGTACATTAAATCCGATAATAATTGCATTGGATGCTGCAGCCAGAGTCACATCGCTTTCGTTAATCGCGCCTACGCCGCCGTGGATCACTTTAACAGCAACCTCGTCATTGGACAGCTTCACAAGGCTTTGCTTTACAGCTTCCACAGAACCCTGAACATCAGCCTTAACGACAATATTTAATTCCTTGATCTGTCCGGCCTGGATCTGATCAAACAGGCCATCCAGAGACAACTTGCTCTTTGTATCTGCAAGAAGCTTTTCTCTGTTGCTGGCAATAAATGTTTCTGCCATAGAGCGGGCTTCTTTTTCTGTATCCGTTACAATAAATACTTCGCCGGCCTGAGGCACTTCGTTTAAGCCAAGGATCTCCACAGGCATGGAAGGCCCGGCCTCTTTTACCCGGCGTCCCTTGTCATCCACCATAGCCCGGACTTTACCGTGTGCCGTACCTACAGCAATACAGTCGCCGGTCTTTAAGGTGCCCTTCTGTACCAGCACTGTGGCCACCGGACCGCGGCCCTTATCCAGCTGTGCTTCCAGAACAAGACCTCTGGCCTTGCGGTTAGGATTGGCCTTCAGCTCACGCATTTCTGCCACAAGAAGGATCATATCCAAAAGCTCATTCAGGCCTTCACCTGTGTGGGCAGATACAGGTACCATAATGGTCTGGCCGCCCCAGTCTTCAGCTACCAGCTCATATTCGGTCAGCTCCTGCTTAACCCGATCAATGTTGGCGCTTGGCTTATCAATCTTGTTAATCGCTACAATGATCTCAATGCCGGCAGCCTTGGCATGGTTGATCGCTTCAATGGTCTGAGGCATAACACCGTCGTCAGCGGCAACAACAAGGATGGCAATATCTGTGGACTGAGCGCCCCGCAGACGCATTGCTGTAAATGCTTCATGTCCCGGTGTATCCAGGAATGTGATCTTCTGTCCGTTGACGTCTACCACATAAGCACCGATATGCTGGGTAATACCGCCGGCCTCACCGGAGGTAACGCTTGTTTTGCGGATTGCATCCAAAATAGATGTTTTACCATGGTCAACATGACCCATAACACATACAACGGGAGGTCTTTCTACAAGATCCTTTTCGTCTTCTTCTTCCTCACGAAGCAGCTCCTCGATCACATCTACAACAACTTCGTGTTCACATAAAATATCATACTCTAAAGCAATTTCTTCGGCTTCATCATAAGAGATTTCAGAGTTTAAGCTGACCATCTTTCCTGACAGGAACAGCTTCTTAACGATCTCAGCGCCTGGAACCTTCATCTTTTCGCCCAGTTCCTTTAATGTGATCGTCTCCGGAAGGACAATGCTGGTCACCTTTTCAACAACCGGCTTTGGCTTAGGTGTTGGCGGTGCCAGAGGCTTCTTGGCGGAAGTCATGTTTTTGCCCCGTGATGGTTTCTTTTCATTGTCACGGTCACGGCTGTTTCTGTCCTTATCTCTGGAATCCTTATAGTTTCTCCGGTTTTCACGGGTCGTATCCTTTGTTACCACAACTTCTTTATTAATGGCAGAGTCCAGGTTAAACTTGTTATCCCGGTCGCCGCGGCCTCTTTGTCCGCCGCGGTTATCGCCCCGGCTGTCACGGCCGGAATTATTAAAGGAACGGCCGCCGCGGTCTGCGTTATTATTATTAAAGCGGTTGCCGCCGCCAAAACGGCCGCCGCGGTTATCTCCGCGTTCATTATTTCTGTCATTATTGCGGTCGTTATTTCTGTCTCCGTAATTTCTCTGGCCGTCGCGGTTGTTGTTGAAACGGCCGCCGCGGTTATCTCCGCGTTCATTATTTCTATCGTTATTGCGGTCGTTATTTCTGTCTCCGTAATTTCTCTGGCCGTCACGGTTGTTGTTAAAGCGGCCGCCACGATTATCTCCACGTTCATTATTTCTGTCATTATTGCGGTCGTTATTTCTGTCTCCGTAATTTCTCTGGCCGTCACGGTTGTTGTTAAAACGGCCGCCGCGGTTATCTCCGCGATTGTCGTTTTGACGGTTATCATGATTTCTGCCGTCGTTAAAACGTCCGGAAAAACGGTTGTTCTGACGGTTATTATCCTGACGGCTGTTCTCCTGCCTGTTATTTTCCTGGCGGTTATTTTCTCTTTGTCCTGTATTCATGCGCTGCTCTCCATATCCATTATCACTTCCCTGCCCAGCAGGTTTGCTATCCTGCTTTGCAGTCCTATCAGAAGTAAAGTATTTTCTTATTTTATCTGCACTCTCTGATGTGATCGTGCTCATATGGCTTTCAACATCAATTCCATGACCTTTTAAGGCATATATCACATCTCTGCTGCTTTTTCCCAGTTCTTTTGCCAATTCATGTACTCTGATTTTTGACATATGACTACCTCCGTTCTTCTGATTCCGGGTTTACAAGTTTCAAAATGGTTCCGGCAAATCCCTGATCCAGCAATGCCAGAGAAGCGCGAAATTCCTTCCCAATGGCATGGCCCAGGTCTGCTTTTGTACCATAGATCCTAAAAGGCACATGATAATATGCGCACATATTTTTAAAAAGCTTTTTGGTATTCTCCGACGCATCACCGGCAACCAGCACCAGAACGGCTTTATGGCTTTTAACGGCTTTCTCTGTGGATAGTTCGCCGCTGGTCACCTTTCCGGCGCGCATCGCCAGACCGACCATTGACAAAACCTTATCCCTATTGATCAATACTCTCCATCTCCTTCGTCAGCTGTTCGTACACTTCTTTTGGAATATTCATCTTAAAGGAACGTTCCAGTCCCTTACTTTTTATGGCCTTTTTAAGGCACTCGCTGCTGGGACAAATATAAGCGCCCCGGCCGTTTTTACGTCCGGTAGCATCCATCATGATCTCGCCTTCCGGCGTCTTGATCACACGGATCATTTCCTTTTTGCTTTTCATCTCGCCGCAGCCGATGCACTGTCGCAATGGAATCTTTTTCATTCCCATCACCTCACATCATTCTTCAAAGCTTCCGTCGTCAAAGTATTCTTTATCTTCATCGTAGTTATCGTCATCATCCACCCGGTTGCCCTGCTCATCGTAAAACAGTTCGTCACTGAGGATGTCGTCATAAACCGGAGCGGCCTGGCTCTGGCTCTTAATATCGATCTTATAGCCGGTAAGACGGGCAGCCAGACGGGCGTTCTGTCCTTCTTTTCCGATAGCCAGAGATAACTGGTAATCCGGCACAACAACACCGGCGCTCTTTTCTTCTTCATTGACAGAAACAGAGATGACCTTTGCCGGGCTTAAGGCATTTTCAATAAGCACTGCCGGATCATCGCTCCAGTTAATAATGTCGATCTTTTCTCCTCTTAACTCGTCTACAATGGCATTGACACGGGAACCGTTTACACCAACACATGCACCTACCGGATCCACGTTAGGATCATTGCTGGACACAGCGATCTTTGTACGGGAACCGGCCTCGCGGGCAATGCTGCGGATCTCCACTGTGCCGTCACGCACTTCGGTAACTTCTGCTTCAAACAGACGCTTTACAAGCTCCGGATGTGTTCTGGAAACAGTGATCTTAGGTCCTTTAGTCGTATCCTTAACATCAACCACATAAAGCTTTACGCGCTCTGTAGGATGGAACACTTCGCCCTTGACCTGCTCGCTTTCTGTCAGGAGCGCGTCCACTTTTCCAAGATTTACACTAATATTTTTTCCTACATAACGCTGTACAATACCTGTGACAATATCCTTTTCCATGCTGTAATAACGATTGTACAGGGACTTGCGTTCTTCCTCACGGATCTTCTGGACAACAACCTGCTTCGCCTTCTGAGCCGCAATACGTCCGAAGTTTCTCGGAGTCACCTCTACCTGAACAAT
Source organism: Candidatus Scybalocola faecigallinarum (assembly GCA_018711005.1). Classification (GTDB taxonomy): domain Bacteria; phylum Bacillota; class Clostridia; order Lachnospirales; family Lachnospiraceae; genus Catenibacillus; species Catenibacillus faecigallinarum. The sequence goes on from DVIT01000037.1 coordinate 99,212, forward strand.
ATCGCCAAGGTCGTATTTCGCATCCTTTAACTTTGCATTGGCCAGACTGATCTGGGTCACTGGATCTTCAACTTCCTCTACCACAGTCTTTTCAGCATAAACAAGAACCTTTCCATTATCCCGGTTAATGATCACACGGATATTATCTGACTTTCCGTATTCATTTTTACATGCAGCCACAAGCGAACTTTCAATGGCTTCCAAAAGGATCTCCTTGCTGATCCCTTTTTCCTTTTCAATCTGAGCCAAAGCTTCAATCAATTCGCGTCCTTCATTCATCTTAAACTTTCCTCCTTCTCGGGCATGCTTATCCGCCCATACGGGGATCCCCCTGAGGGGCCGCCTTACATCTGGTGATCAATAAAAAAATGCCAGCCGGATCAGCGCGATGGCAGATCTTTCAAATGTCATCTTCTGTCCGTCTTCAAGCGCAATGGTCACACTGTTTTTATCGTAGCTTTCCAAAGTTCCTACATACTCTTTTTTCTTATCTATGGGTTTATATAAACGGATCTCCACATCTTTACCAATACTGCGTACAAAATCCTTTTCCTTTTTTAAAGGACGGTCCAGTCCCGGTGAGCTTACTTCAAAAATATAGTTTTCTGAAATATAGTCTTTTTCATCCAAAACATCGCCAAACTCCCGGTTAATGATCTCGCAGTCATCGACCGTGATCCCGCCTTCTTTATCAATGTAAACCCGCAGATACCAGTTGGAGCCTTCCTTGACCCATTCCACATCTACCAGTTCAAAATGATGTGCTTCAATGATAGGGGTAATGAGTTCTTCTGTCAGTCTCTCATAATCCTTTTTGGCCATGGTTCCACATCCTTTCAGACAAAGATAAAGAGTGGACTTACGTCCACTCCTCTAGTATCATCATATTGCTATCTATGCAATTATAGCACTTCTATTTCGAATATGCAAGGAATTTTTCAAAAGTTCCAAACACCGCCGCAGCAGTTCAGCCAGCCGAACTGTTACACACCGCCATTACATATCAGCCTTGCGGTGAATGGCCCATCCCCGGGAAGGATCAAGCTCGTAATGCTCCAGAGTCTCCCCATTAAGGACGGCCTGAACATCAACATCCATATTCAGGGGATGTTCCCTCTCGATCTGCTCTTGCATCTGAATATCATAATCATTTTCTTCCAGAAGATTCCATTTCTCAATAAATGCTTTAAGTCTCTGAGGATCAGCTTCCATGCAAAGGTCAATGACGATCCAAAAGTTACCCTTCAGACCCGGTCATCCTGTTTTGGGTCAATGGCTTTGTATAAAAATATTTCCATGGGCTGGGCATACCCGGGAATATCCATGACCAGTCCGCCGCAGTCCTTATACCCCAGCTTTCGGTAAAAATGCTGGGCCTGCTCATCGGATTGGGTGGATGTAAGGAGCATCCCAAACCCCTGCGCCTCCATAGCCCTTTCCCAATAGTCCATGAGACGCTTTCCATAGCCTTTCCCCTGCTGATCCTGCTTTATAAAAATCAACGTGCAAAACGGTATTTGATCCCAGAAAAGATTATATCTTAAAATCCCCACCGGAACATCATCGTCCAACAGCACATAACCCCTTTTTGTCCTTACTTTATTATCAAATTCCCATTCCGGCAAATGTCTGTCCAGACTGTACCAGAAGTCTCTATCCCCATTTTCCAACGGCCGGATCACAACCATCGCATTCTCCTCCTTACGCCGACAAAAAAGGCCAGCAGGCAATGATGACAGATCCATCACCACCACCGCTGGCTCCTTTTGTCCGGCTCTATTTTACCTCAACAAGTTCAATTCTGAAATTCAATTCCTTACCAGCCATTTCATGATTAGCATCTAAAGTAATATGAACATCATCCTTTGCAGTTACCTTTACCGGGAACGGCTGGCCATACTGATTGGACAGATAAACCTGCTGGCCCACGGTAAGATTCTCAGAGCCTGGAAGCTGGGTGATCTCAAACGTAAGGACAGCATTGGGATCCGGCATACCGTAAGCTTCCTCAGGCATTAAATGAACATCCACGACCTGGCCGACTTCCATCTCTGCCACAGCTGCGTCAAAGCCGCGGATCATCTGGCCTGCACCGCAAACAAATTCCAAAGGCTCTCCCCGGTCATAGGAGGAATCAAACTGAGTTCCGTCATTAAATGTGCCTCTGTAATGAGCGCGGCAGGTTTTTCCCACATTGCGTCCGGTAATGGCAGGCTGGGATCCGCATCCGCCGCCGCAGCCGCTTCCGCAGCCTTCGCCGCAGGAATGATCCTCATCATGATGGCCGCAGCCATGGTCGCCGCAGCCGTGGTCACCGCAGGAATGATCCTCGCCATGGTGATGATCGCAGTTTGCACCGGTAGATACTAACTCACCTTTTAAGTAAGCCTCTACCGCCTGATCTGCATCGCCCTGAGCGCCGGCAACCAGCTCCACGCCGGCCTGGGCAAGAGCCGCCTGAGCGCCGCCGCCAATACCGCCGCAGATCAGCACATCGATGCCGTGCTCTGCCAAAAGTCCGGCAAGGGCACCGTGGCCTGTACCATTAGATCCCATAACTTCACTGGAAACTACCTGATTGTTTTCAACATCATACACTTTGAAATTCTCAGTTCTTCCAAAGTGCTGGAAAATATTTCCATTTTCATAGGTTACTGCTATTTTCATCTCTAAAATCCTCAACTTTCATATTTTTCCATAATAAAAAACAACTGCCGTTCATCCGGCCCAGCGGCTGCTCCAAACAGCGTCCATGGCCCAACCGCTATAATTCTTATTATATAGTTGGAAAGTGGTATGTCAATAGTTTTAAGCTTTTCTTCCAGATCTTCTGTAATGATCGTTACTGTTCACACAGCAGCCAGACACTTGCTGTATGGCTGCGCAAGAACGTGATTCAGGTGTTCGCAGGCTTCTTTTGCGAAGCAAAATTTCAAATAAGCCTGCGAAAGTTACTGTTTACTGGCTTGCC